>NZ_JBVJIU010000001.1:314057-767848 GCF_055586105.1 Actinoplanes sp. NPDC051537 | reverse complement strand
GCCCCAGCCCCAGCCCCAGCCCCAGCCCCAGCCCCAGCCCCAGCCCCAGCCCCAGCCCCAGCCCCAGCCCCAGCCCCAGCCCCAGCCCCAGCCCCGGCCACCGCGCCCAGCGTTGCCCCTGCCTCCCCGCCCGGCGCCGCCTCCACTCCCTTGCCGGATTTATCGCGATTTAGCGACTTAAGAACGGCGTCCGTGTGCTGGCCGTGCGCGGGGGCGGCGAAGCGAACCCCGGCCCGGCGCCCATCGACCTCGACGCACCCGTTGGGCATGACCACGCCGGCCACCTCGACGAAGGCCTCCCGCGCGACGAACTGGTCGGCCACGCGCACCTCGGCGGGGGAGAGCAGGGCCGCGGTCGGCACCCCGTGCGCCTGGCCCTGACCGACGATCTCCTCGCGGGTGCGGTTCGCGAAGAGCCGCCCGATCGCCGGATGGATCCGCCCGGCCGCCGCGAACCGCTTGCCGAGTTGGGCCAGCTCCGGGTCGGCGAACTCGGCGGGCTCGCCCAGCCACGCGAACATGCCCTGCCATTGCCGCGGCGCGAGCACGCAGATGCGCACCCAGCCGTCGGCGCAGCGGAAGATCGGGTAGAGGTGCCGGGCGTCGGGGCGCCCGCGCGGCCCGTTCGCGGCCGGAACGCCGCCGGTGGCGCTGCCGCCGATGCCGAAGCCGGGGTCGAGCACCTGGGCGGTGGCCTCGTAGACCGAGACGTCGACCAGGTCGCCGCCGCCGGCGAAGTACGCGACCAGGGCCGCCCACGCCGCCTGGACGGCCGCCGACTCGGACGCCGGCGAACCGGGTGGCATCAGCGGTTCGCGTCCGGGCAGCCCCGAGCGGGAGAGCACGCCGCCGAGGGCGAGATGCGTCGACTCGGTCGCCCGCCAGTCCCGGTAGGGCCCGGTCAACCCGAAGTCGGTGATCGCCACGACGACGAGCCCCGGCCGGCGGGCGCGCAACGAAGGCAGGTCGCCGGCCGCGCTCGTGACCAGGATGTCGGCGGTGTCGATCAAGCGCAGGAAATCGTCGCCGTCCACCACCACGGCCCGCTTGTTGGCGTTGTGCGTGGCGTAGTAGACCTCCCGGCGGCGCGACGCGGCGCCCTCGGCCGGCTCCACCCGGATCACGTCGGCGCCCAGGTCGGCGAGCAGCCGGGAGGTCGTCTCGCCGAGGCCGTCGGTGCGGTCCACGACCCGTACGCCGATCAGCGGCAGGTTATCGTCCATGGCTGACACGATGGGCGTGCGCCGGACCGCCGTACATCACTGTTTCGCGCACGTAGCGTGCCGCCGGCCGCAACGTGCCGGCCGACTTCCTTGCCGGTGATCGTTCAGTAACGTCAGACTGGACGGCATGGACATCGCGCAGCTGCGTTGCTTCCTCGCGGTCGCCGAGGAGCTGCATTTCGGCCGCGCGGCCGAGCGGCTGCACATGACCGCGTCCCCGGTCAGCCGGATCGTCAAGGACCTCGAGCGCGAGCTCGGCGCCGACCTGTTCGTCCGCGGCTACCACCAGATCCAGCTCACCCCGGCCGGCCGCGAGCTGGCCCGCCGGGTGCCGCCGCTGCTGGCCGAGTTCGACCGCCTGCGCAGCGAGGTCCAGCTGGTCGCCGCCGGCGAGGAACGGGTCGTCCGGCTCGGCGGCTCGCACCTGTCGCCGCCCGGCATCCTCGACGCCGTGGTCGAGTGCGCCGAGAAGGGCAACCCCGGCCGCGAGGTCGACGTGGCCCTGGCGCCGTCGGCCGACCTGCTGCCCCGCCTCGAACGCGGCGAGCTCGACGCGGCGGTCGTGCACCTGCCGGTCGCCGAGCCCGCGATGATGTCGATCGGCCTGGCGTCGTACCACTTCATGGTCGCCATGCGCCGCGACGACCCGCTCGCCGGCCGGCCGTCGCTGGCCCTGGCCGATCTCATGGACCGCACGATCGTCACCTATCCGCTGACCCTCCAGCCGCTGGCCATGCAGGGCCTGCGCGACGACCTGGTCAGCCGCGGCCTGCGGCATTTCCGCCTGCTGGCCGGCGCCGACGCGGCGATGCTGGCCGGGCACGTGCGCCGCACCGGCGACCTGACGTTCACCCTCGACCCGGCGACCGGCGGCTCGGCCCGGATCTTCGACGACCCGGCGTTCCGGCTGGTGCCGCTGGTCGACGCGCCGCGTTTCCGGCTCGGCCTGGTCTGGCTGGCCGCCCGCGACGCCGACCGCGTGGTGCGCGGCATCGTCACGACCGTCCGCGACCGCTGGTCCCAGGGCGAGATCGAGGTCTGACCCAGCGGCCGGGCCGCCGCGCGAGATCGAGGTCTGAGCCGGCAGCCCGTGCCGCCGGGCGAGATCGAGGTCGGCCCGGCGGGCGCCGTGGTTGGATGGGCCCGGTGAGCAACCCATGGGATGAGGACATCGCCCCCTCGGCCGCCGCCCGCAGCACCCTGCGCTGGGCCCTCGAGAACGGCGCGTCGACGCTGGGCGAGGCGTACGACATGCTCGACCAGTTCGAGCTCAGCAACGACGTTCCCGAGGTGCTCGGCGAGGACGACACCGTCGAGGATGTCCGGGCCGAGCTCGAGGAAGCCCTCGAGATCGCCGGCCCGGACACCTCGCTCACGACGTTGCTCTAGCCGCCATCCCCGCTACTGCCCCGCCATCCCCGCTACAGCCCCGCCATCCCCGCGAACCACCGGGTCACCCGGGGCACGCCGAGCACCTCCGACCCCTCGTGGACGAAGCCGTTGTAGTCGGTGTCGACCCCGAGATCGACGGTGGGCGCCCCGAGCGTGGCGTGGCAGTGCTCGGTGTTGGCGTTCACCGCCTCCTCGTCGCCCGGGCTGTAGTAGAGCCGCACCGGCATCCGCGGCGACCAGTCGACGCACACGCTGTCGAGCACGGCGAGCGCCTCGGCGAACCGCCCGGTCGGATGCAACAGCATGGCCTTCCCGCGCGGCGTCAGCAGGTCGTCGATCGTCGGCGGCAGCGCGGGAAGCACCTCCTCGCCGGGGTGGGTGCCGTCGAACAGCGCGGGCAGACCGGCGTACGCCGGCTTGAACACATATCCCGGGTACGGATAGATGTCGTGCAACCGGTCGAAGGCGACCAGCAGGTACGTCGTGTACGCGCTGGCCAGAATCGGATGCACCTCCGGCGTGAACAGCGACGGGATCGCCGCGTGCCGGAAGTCGTAGGCCCCGCTGATCGGGGCGACCGCCGCCGCCCGGAACCACGGGTCGGCCCCCGACTGCAGCGCCCGGGCCAGCCCGAGGGCGGCCGAGGCCCCCTGCGAGAAGCCCGAGGCGTAGACGTCGCGGGTCAGGTGCCGCCCCTGCCCGGCGGCGAAGGAGCGGGCCGCCCGCAGCAGGTCGAGCGAGGCGGTCGTCTCCGACGGCACGTCCATCCACGGGTGCGGCCCCGGGCCGACCCCGAGGCCGAGGTAGTCGGGCGCGACGGCCGCGAACCCGGCCGACGCGAAGGTGAGCGCCGGCCCGATCAGGAAGACGTCGTCCGACGTGGACGGCGCGTCCGGCTTGTAGATCTCGGTGCCGTGCCCGAACGACACGGTCGGCAGCTCCTTCCGGTTGGTGATCGGCAGCGCGACCAGCCCGCTCGCCGTGGTCGGGCGACCGGTGGCGCTGGTCGTCCGGTAGACGAGCCGGTAGGTGCGCACGCCGTAGCGGTCGGTGCCCGGGTCGAACTTGTCCGCGGTCAGCGCCGCGTCCACGTCGGCCCGGGTGGCGTACGTGCGTAGGGCGGTGGCCGAGACCAGACGGCCCGGCGCCGCCGCGGCCGGCGTCGCCGCCACCGCGAGCGAGGATGCGATGAGCGCCCCCGCGATGCTCAAACTCAGCAATTTCCTCATGTCAATGAGGCTAGGAATCGGCGGGCGGCGAGTCAGTCGAGCCAGCACCCGAATCGGGGGTAGTGCTGGCGCTACCGCCGCCAGCGCAGCGGCGCCTCGCCGTCCGCGCGGACCGTGCGACGCGCGGCGAGATGGTGCAGGTGGGCGAGCGTTTCGGCGAGTGCCATCCGCCGCATCATGCCGTGCAGCGAGTCCCAGCCTCGCGACCACGTCAGGCGGGTGGCCACGTCCCACGCCGTGGCCGGCGACGCGAGCAGGGCCAGGATCTCGCGGCCGCGGTCGTTGTGGTGCCGGGCCAGCTCGGCGGCCCGGTCCTCGATGCCCCGGAACCGGTACTCGTGGGCCGGCAGCGCCTCGTCCGCGTCGAACTTGGCCACCAGGTCGAGCGAGTCGAGGTACTCGCTCAGCGGGTCGCCGGCCGTTCCGGAGTGCACGCCGATGTTCGGGCTGATGCGCGGCAGCAGGTGGTCGCCGGTCAGCAGGATCCCGGCCCCGGCGTCGTGCAGGCAGAGATGACCCGGCGTGTGCCCGGGCGTCCAGACCGCGCGCACCTCGTGACGGCGCAGCGGCAACAGCTCGTCGTCCTCGATCGCCCGGTCCGGCGAAGCCATGCCGAGGATGTCGCCCATCCGCCGTGGGTCCACCACCAGCCGGTCGGTCTCGGCCGCCGGTACGCCGTGCCGCATCAGCCAGGCGCGGTCGTCCTCCGGCCGGTGGTCGCGCCAGACCCGCCCGGGCAGCGTGCGGGCCTCGACCGGGTGCATGCCGATCCACGCGCCGGACTCCGACCGCAACCAGCCGCTGAGCCCGTGATGGTCGGGGTGCACGTGGGTGACCACGACGCCGGCGACGTCGGCGAGGGCCGCGCCGGCGAGCGACAACCCGGCGGTGAGCGCCGCGCGGCCCTCGGCCGTGTTCCAGCCGGGGTCGACCACCACCGCGCCCGCGTCGTCGAGGAACACGTAGCTCAGCGTGTACCGCAGCGGGTTGTGCGGGATCGGCACCGGGATCGACCACACGCCGGGCCGCACCTCCTCAACCGGCGGCAGCACCCGTTGCTGCCAGGCCGCCCGCTGCGCCGTGCCGGTGACGATCATGCGCTGACCGGCTGGAACAGAAAGGCGATCATGCGCTGACCGGCTGGAACAGAAAGGCGATCATGCGCTGACCGGCCGGAACAGAAAGGCGATCATGCGCTCACCGGCTGGAACAGAAAGGCGATCATGCGCTCACCGGCTGGAGCAGGAAGCCGACCAGGCTGCGGGCGTACCCGGCGGTGTCGTTCGCCAGCGCGGCCCGCTTGTCGTCCGGCGTCGTCAGCGCGTGCATCATCGCGCCGCCGATCAGGGTGTCCAGCAGCAGCGTGACCGAGGTGGCGGCGGGCAGCTCGCCGCGGCCGATGCCCCGGCGGACGATCGCCCGGGCCGCGAGGACCTGCGCCGTACGCATCGCCTCGTAGTGCTCGGCGACGCCCGGGATCGAGGCCGCCTCCAGGTTCAGCCGCATCGCCGCCCGGCTGCACGGGCCCAGGTAGAGGTCGAGCATCTGGGTCGCGAGCTCGACCAGGTCGCCGTGCAGGGTGCCGGTGTCGACGTCGCTGACCTTGGGCAGGCCCATCGAGAGCGCGTCGGTGAGCAGCGCCTCCTTGCCGCTCCACCGCAGGTAGAGCGACGCCTTCCCGACGCCGGCCCGCCGCGCCACGGCCTCCATCGCGAACCCGGCCCAGCCCGCGTCGCCGAACACGTCGAGGGCGGCCCGGGCGATCCGGCGATCGACCTCGGGATCGCGGGGCCGGCCGGGCGCCGGCGTCGCACCACTCATCGCGGCCATCCTCCGAGCTATTGCTGAACGGTTTCCGTCAGGATACAGTCCCCATAAGTGAACGGAAAGCGTTCAGTATTGGAGGCGCCGATGTCGCCCGAGGAACTGCAAGCGCTGCGCGAGTCGGTCGCCGGCGTCGCCGCCCGTCTCTGGGGCGACGCGACGGCCGCGGCCGACGGCAAGCTGGGCGAGCTGTGGGCGGTCGCGGGGGAGCAGGGCTGGCTCGAGATCGGCGCCGACGACGACCTCGCCGCCGCGCTCGCCGTCGTCCGCGAGCTGGGCCGGGTCGCCTGCCCGCTGCCGATCATGGACGCGTACGTCGCGGCCCGCCTCGGCGTCACCGGGCGCGTGCTGGTCGCGGCCGTCCCCGAGCACCTCGACGCCGCCGACGCCGCCACCCACGTGCTGATGCTCCCCGGCGGGACGCTGCACGAGATCGCCGAGCGCTCGGAGCAGCCCGGCCTCGCGGCGCCGGCCTGGTCGCGGGTGCGGCCCGGCCCGGCGATCCGCACGGTCGAGGCCGGCGCCGACGCGGTCACCCTGCTGCGGCTCGGCCTCGCCGCGCGCGCCCACGCCGCCGCGCAGCGCGCGCACGAGATGGCGATCGAGCACGCCCGGAGCCGCCGCCAGTTCGGCCGCGCGATCGGCTCGTTCGGGGCCGTCCAGCAGCGGGTCGCGGCCTGCCAGATCGACGTCAGCGCCGGCAACCAGCTGATCGACCGGGCCGCCGACGCGTACGCCGCGGGCCGCCCCGATTGGCCGCTGCAGGCCGAGATCGCCGTCGAGTTCGTGGCCGCCGCCGCCCGCCGCGTGCAGCTCGGCGCCCACCACACGCTCGCCGCGATCGGCTACTTCGAGGAGCACGAGGCGCCCTGGCTGTTCCGCCGGGTGCACGCCGACACCACCCGCCTCGCCGACCTGTCCCCGCCCGCCGGCACGGTCGCCGACGTTCTGATCGAGACCGGCGCGTCGCTGCCCGCGTTCGACGACGAGCCGTTCCGCCGGGAGGTGCGCGATCTGATCGCGGCCACCGGCGATGACGACATCGTCGCCGAGATGGCGACCCGAGGGTGGTTCGGCGGCCGGGAACTCTCGCTCGCCGAGCAGGTCGCATTGCACGAGGAGAGCACGTACGCCCGGGCGCCGGTCACCCTCCAGCTCGGTTCCGTGATGCTGCTCGGCGGCTCGATCCGCCGTCACGGCACCGACGCGCAACGGGCCGCGTTCCTGCCCCTCATCCACGCCGGCGAGCTGCGGTTCTGTCTCGGCTACAGCGAGCCCGAGGCCGGCTCCGACCTGGCCTCGCTGAAGACCAGGGCCGACCGCGACGGCGACGGCTGGGTCATCAACGGCCAGAAGCTGTGGACCACGGGCGGCCACCGGGCCGGCCACGTGTGGCTCGCGACGCGTACCGACCAGGAAGCCTCCCCGCCGCACGCCGGCATCACCGTCTTCCTGATCCCGATGGACACCCCCGGCATCACCGTCCATCAACATCGGGCCTTGTCCGGCGAGATCTCCTGCACGGTCTTCTACGACGGCGTACGCGTCCCCGACAGTTGCCGGGTCGGCGAGGTCGACGGCGGCTGGAAGGTCATCACCGACGCCCTCGCCGGCGAACGGGTGCTGATGGGCGGCATCGCCGCGAGCCTGTTGCGCCAGCTCGACGACCTGCTCGCCATCCTCCGCGCCGAGCCGTCCCGGATCGGCCCGCGCGGCTCGGCCAAGCGCGCCCGCCTCGGCGAGCTCGCCGTCACGCTGCAGGCCAACCGCGCCCTGGTCGCCGCCGCGATCGGCGCCACCGCGGGCGGCCGCGGCGCCCGGCTCGAGGCCCCGATGGCCGGCGTCCTCGGCGGCGAGCTGGCCGAGCAGTTCGGCGAGGCGACGCTCGACCTGCTCGGCCCGGACGCTGCCCTGACCGGCGACTTCGAGTACGGCCTGCGGCTGTCGATCATGTACGTGGTCGGCGGCGGCACCAACGACATCCAGCGGGGGTTGATCGCCCGCGGCCTCGGCCTGCCCCGGTGAGAATGCCCGCCCGTGGCGAACGATTTGGAGCGACCTGATGTCACCGAACCTCGACGACCTCGACGACCTCGACCCGAGCACGCCGATCATCGTGGGCGTCGGCCAATCCTCGGAACGCCTGGACGACCCCGGCTACCGCCGCCGCTCGCCGGTCGAGCTCGCCGCCGACGCCGCCCGCGCCGCCCTCGAGAACACCGGCGCCGACCCGGCCGCGGTCGCCGCCGCGATCGACACCGTCGCCGGCACCCGCCAGTTCGAGAACTCCACCCCCGGCGCCCGCGCGCTCCTGGGCCGCTCCGGCAACTTCCCCCGGTCGGTCGCCGCCCGCGTCGGCGCCGACCCCAAGCGGGCCGTCCTCGAGGTCGCCGGCGGCCAGAGCCCCCAGCACCTGGTCAACGAGTTCGCCGCCACCATCGCGGCGGGCGACGCCGAGGCCGTCCTCCTGTTCGGCTCCGAGGCCATCTCCACCGTCGAGAAGTACGCCCGCGACCCCGCGAAGCCCGACTTCACCGAGGAGCCCGGCGGCGACCTCGAGGACCGCGGCTTCGGGCTGCGCGGACTGGTGAACACGCATCACGCCGCGCACGGCCTGACCGACGCCCCCAGCCAGTACGCGCTGGTCGACAACGCCCGGCGGGCCCGGCTCAAGCTCACCCGCGACGAGTACGCGGCCCGGATCGGCGCCCTGTTCGCCCCCTTCACCCGGGTCGCGGCGGCCAACCCGCACGCCGCCGCCCCGGTCGAGCGCACCGCCGCCGAGCTGGTCACGCCGACCGCCGCGAACCGGCCGATCGCCGACCCGTACACCCGCTATGTCGTCGCCCGCGAAAAGGTGAACCAGGGCGCCGCGGTGCTGCTCACCTCCGTCGCCGCCGCCCGCCGCCTCGGCATTGCCAAAGGGCGCTGGGTGTTCCTCGCCGGCCACGCCGACCTGCGCGAACGCGACCTCATGGACCGTGCCGACCTCGCCGCCGGCCCGGCCTCGGCGATGGCCGCCCGGCACGCGCTCGACCAGGCCGGCATCGACGCCGCCGAGCTCGCCACCATCGACCTCTACAGCTGCTTCCCGGCGCCGGTCTTCACCGTCGCCGACGCGCTCGGCCTGTCCCCGGACAACCCGCGCGGCCTCACCCTCACCGGCGGCCTGCCGTTCTTCGGCGGCGCCGGCAACAACTACTCGATGCACGCCATCGCCGAGACCGTCGAGCGCGCGCGGAAGCAGCCCGGCGGCTACGGCTTCGTCGGCGCCAACGGCGGCGTCATGAGCAAGTACTCGGCCGGCGTCTACACGACCACGCCCGCGCCCTGGCGGCCGGACGGCAGCGCCTCGTTGCAGGCCGAGATCGACGCGTGGCCGGCGCCGGGGGAGGCGCGCCAGGCCGACGGCTGGGCGACCGTCGAGACGTACACCGTCAAGCATGCGCGCGACGGAAAGCGCACCGGCATCGTCATCGGGCGCCTGGAGGAGGACGGACGCCGTTTCGTCGCGCGCACCGACGACCGCGACGCGGCGACGCTCGAACTGCTGAGCACGGACGAGCCGATCGGCAAGCGGGTCTACGTGCGCTCGTTCGGCTTCGGCAACCGGGTCACCACCGACGAGTCCACGATGGACCGCCTGTTCCCGGTCTCGCCCGCGACGATCAAGGACGATTACGAGCACCTTCTCGTACGCCGCGACGGCCATCTCCTGGAGGTGACCATCAACCGCCCGGAGGCCCGCAACAGCCTGCACCCGATGGCGAACGACGAGCTCGACCGGGTGTTCGACGCGTACTTCGCCGACGACGAGCTGTGGGTCGCGATCCTCACCGGGGCCGGCGACAAGGCGTTCTCGGCCGGCAACGACCTCATCTACTCGGCGTCGGGCAAGCCGATGTGGGTGCCGAAGAACGGTTTCGCGGGCCTGACCAGCCGGCGCAGCATGCCCAAGCCGGTCATCGCCGCGGTCAACGGCTTCGCCATGGGCGGCGGCTTCGAGATCGCCCTGGCCTGCCACCTGGTCGTCGCCGACGAGACGGCGAAGTTCGCGCTCAGCGAGGTCAAGGTCGGCCTGATCGCGGGCGCCGGCGGGGTGGTGCGGCTGCCCCGGACGCTCCCGCCCAAGCTGGCCCACGAGATGATCCTCACCGGCCGCCGCCTCACCGCCGCCGAGGGCCTGGCCCACGGCCTGGTCAACCGGGTGACGCCGGCCGGCGAGGCGCTCGCGGGCGCCCGCGCCCTGGCCGCCGAGATCCTCGACTCGTCGCCGACCTCGGTGCGGATCTCGCTCCGGGTGATGGAGGAGACCCGCGGCATTCCCGACGTGGTCGACGCCGTCCGCCACCACAGCCGCGCGCTCGACGACCTGATGGTCAGCGAGGACGCGATCGAGGGCCTCACCGCGTTCGCCCAGAAGCGCAAGCCGCGGTGGCGCAACCGCTGAGTCAGCCCCGCTCGACGTGCACGCCGCCGATCAGGCTGTACTCGCGGATCTTCACGGTCGTGGTGGCCGGCCCGCCGCGCCGGGCCGGCTCGACCCGGACGCCGCCGAAGATGCGGAAGCCCTCGACCTCGACGTCGATGTGGTCCGGGACGCGCAGCGAGACTCCGCCGATCAGGCTGATCTTCGTGAGCACCGGCCGCTCCGGCAGCTCCGCCTCGGTGAGGTCGAGGTTGGCGCCACCGAGCGGGCCGACGACCCGCATGTCCCGGGGCATCCGCCACCGGCCGCGGCGCTTGGTGCCGCCCAGCAGGTTGACGTACCAGGCCCGGCCGGATTCGTTGCTCAGAAACGGCGTCTCGTTTTCGTCCATGCCTACGACGGTAGGGATCGACGAGCGCGCGTACGGGTATCGACCGGCACGGGGGCACGGATGACATCCGTCATGACCGCCGCCCGGCCCCGGCCGCGGCCGCGACGCCGAGCCCGATGGTGAGCAGCGCCGACAGCAGCAGCGTCGGGCGGGCGCCGGCGGCGCTGACGAGCGGGCCGCCGAGCAGCGTGCCCAGCGACGCGGACGGCGTCTGGATCGCGGCCCGGGTCGCCAGCACCCGGCTCAGCGCCTCGGGCGGCGTCTCGGCCTGGAACAGTCCCGTGGTGATGGCCGAGAACGGCCCGTAGATCAGCCCGCCGAACGCCATGCCGATCAGCCCGGGCACGATCGCCGCGGTCAGCCCGAGCGGCAGCAGCGCCGCGCCCCACCCGATGATGATCGCCACCACCACGGTCCACGGCGGCAGACGCCGCAGCAGCGCCGCCCCGGCCGCGCCGATCGTCGCGCCGACGCCGAAGACGGTCCAGTAGAGACCGAGCAGCCCCGCCGAGCCGTCCAGGTCGTGGGCCACCAGCACCGGCAGGGCCACCTCGACCGGCCCGTAGAGGAAGAAGAACACGCACGTGATCGCGATCAGCCCGAACAGCGCGGGCCGGTCCCGGATCGTCCGCCAGCCACCCCGGTCGGCCGGTGCCACCGGCCGGGTCGGCACCGTCCACGCCGTCAGCGCCAGCACCGCCCAGGTGGCGGCGTCGGCGGCGAGCACCCATCCCGGCCCGGTCACGGCCGCCAGCCCGCCCGCCACGGCCGGCCCGATCACGATCGACACCTGGGTGAACGTCGACACCAGCGCGTTGCCGGCCACCCGCTTCTCGGCCGGGAAGTGCTCGGCGACCAGCGTGTACGCGCCGGCGATGCCCCACGCGTGCAGCAGCGAGGAAAGGGCGAGCAGCGACGCGTACGCGATCGGGTCGAGCCGCCCGGTGATCGCCAGCGTCGCCGCGACGCCGAGCGCGATCGCCCGCAGCGTCGCGTCCGCCGTGACCAGCCGGGCCGCCGGCAGCCGGCGCATCCACCGCGCGAGCAACGCGGCCCCGACCGGCGCCGGCAGCGCATAGGCCGCGACCGAGATGCCGGTCCAGACGCCCTCCTGCCCCTCGGGCGCGATCTGCACCGCGAGCCACGCCACCGCGACCAGGCTCATACCGTCCCCGAACGCGGAGACCAGCATCCCGGCCAGCACCAGGCGCAGCTTCTTCATGGTGAAGATCATGCCGGGAACGGGTGTCACGCGGAAATCTGGACAAATAGGGCTACCGTCGGGGTCTGTGAACAGGATCAGCCGCCGGGTCTTCGTGCTCGGCAGTCTCGGCACGGCCGTGCTGCCGCGACGCGCCCTCCCGTACCCCTTCTCGCTCGGTGTCGCCTCCGGTGACCCCGCCCCGGACAGCGTCGTGCTGTGGACCCGGCTCGCGCCCGTCCCGCTCGCCGCCGACGGCCACGGCGGAATGCCGGGCGCCGACGTCGCCGTCGACTGGCAGGTGTCGAGGACCGAGTCGTTCGCCGTTCCGGTGGCGGCCGGCACGGCGATCGCCCGGTACGCCGACGCCCACACCGTGCACGTCGTCGCCGGCGGTCTCGCGCCGGACGGCGAGTACTACTACCGATTCCGGGCGCGGGGTGACCTCTCGCCGGTCGGGCGCACCCGGACCGCGCCGGCGCCCGACCGGGCCGGGGGCGGCCTGACGATGCTGTTCGCCTCGTGCGCCAACTTCGAGGCGGGCTGGTTCACCGCGTACCGGCGGATGGCCGAGGAACACCCCGACCTGATCCTGCATCTCGGCGACTACATCTACGAGGGCGGCGCCACACCCGGTCACGCGCGCATGCACCTCGGGCCGGAGGTTCTCACGCTGGCCGGCTACCGGCGGCGCTACGGGCAGTACAAGACCGACCCCGACCTCCAGGCCGCGCACGCCGCCGCGCCCTGGCTGGTGGTGCCCGACGACCACGACGTCGAGGACGACTACGCCGGGTGGCACCGGCTCGACGACGTGCCCCCGCTGTCGCCCGCGCAGTGGGTGACCCGCCGCGACGCCGCCTACCGCGCCTACCGTGAGCACCTCCCGCTGCGGCCCGGCGTGCCGCTGCACCGGCGCGTCCCGTGGGGGCGGCTGGCCACGTTCCACATGCTCGACACCCGGCAGTTCCGCGACCCGCAGGCGTGCGGCGGCCACTGGAAGGTCTGCCCCGACGCCGATCGGCCCGGTCGCAGCCTGCCCGGCTTCGCGCAGGAGGCGTGGCTGCTCGACGGCCTGGCCCAGCGCCGCGCCGTCTGGGACGTGATCGGCCAGCAGGTCTTCTTCGCGCGGCAGATCAACGCGTTCGGCGCGGGCAACATGGACGCCTGGGACGGCTACCGCGCCTCGCGCGACCGGCTGCAGCGGGGATGGGTCGAGCGGGGCGTGCGCAACCCGGTCGTGCTCACCGGCGACATCCACACGGCGTGGGCCAACGATCTCAAGGCCGACTACCTCGATCCGGCGTCACCCACGATCGGCGCCGAGCTCATCTGCACGTCGCTCACCTCCCGCGGCGACGGCACGGCGGACTCGAGGATCCCGACCGCCGACGTCAACCCGCACCTGAAGTACTACTCGGACCGGCGCGGCTACACCCGGACGCGGATCACCGGTTCCGAGATCCGGGCCGACTTCCGTGGTCTCGACGCGGTCAGCGTGCCGGGCGCGCCGATCCGGACCCTGGCGACGTTCGCGGTGCTCGCCGGCCGCCCGGGGTTGCTGCGGGCCTGATCAGCCGCCTTCGGCGAGCGGGGCGATCAGCGCGTACGCCGCGGAGGCGCCACCCGGGTCACCGCCCAGCTCGACGACGATCGGCTCGGGCGGCAGCTCGCCGAGGCCGTTAACCGTCTTCCGGCCGTCGCACGGCAGGTCGCCGGAGACGATCGGGTCGCCGGACGCCCCCGGCTTCCCGCTGCGCACCGCGAAGGTGAGCGTCGTGCCGGGGGTGGCCGCGGCGCAGGCGGCGTGCAGCCAGTACTGCTGGTGGGGTTTCGGCGTGCGCCGGACGGTCGCCTCGTGCCCGCCCGGGCCGGACACCACCACCCGGGCGATCTCGCCCGGAACTTCCGCCGGCGCGGTCACGGTCACGGGCGGCGGCGCCGCGGCGCTCGTGGGCGCCGGTGAAGGTCCGGGCGTGGCCGGAGCCGGCTCGCCGGTGCACCCGCCGGCCGCCGCGACGGCCAGCAGCGTGAGGACCAGCCCGGCCCGCGACGTCGACATGCGCCGATCATGCCAGGCGGTGTCAGACGCGGGTCCCGGCGGCCACGAAGATCGAGATGGCGACCGTCAGCCGCCCGGCGGCGGCGCGGCGGTCCTGGTCGGCGAGCCAGGTCTCGCCCTCGGCGGCGGTGACGGCGCCGGTGTCGCGGGCCGCGACCAGGTGACCGTGCAGCGCCGGCGAGATGGTGGCGGGCTCGGTGAAGATCGCGGTGTGCGCCTCGAGCGTGACGTCCTCGAAGCCGCCGTCCAGGAGCAGGTTGCGGTAGGCGCGGGCGATCCGGGGGTGGGGGATCGTGCCGGCCCGGGCGGCGACGATGCGGCGGGTCAGCTCCGGCTCCGACGAGTCGATGACGATGGTGTCCCAGTCCTGGCCGAGCAGCACGATCCGGCCGCCGGGGGCGAGCACCCGGCGGGCCTCGGCCAGCGCGGCGCCCGGGTCGGGCAGGATGTGGAAGACCTTGTCGGCGCGGTAGCCGAGGGCCTCGCCGTCGCGCAGTGGCAGGGCGGTCGCGTCGGCCTCGCGTACGTCCACGCCCGGGAATCTCCGGATCGCGGCCGCGAGCATGACCGGATCGAGATCCACCCCGATCGCGTGCTCGCCGAGCTCGGCCACCGCCCGCCCGGTGCCGCACCCCACGTCGATCACGGTCGACCCGTCCGGCCGGCGCAGCAGGTCGTAGCTCCGGGCGCGCAGCTCGCGGGCGCCCGGCAGCGACTCGGCCGCGTCGAGGGCGGCGATGAGCCGGTCGGAGTCGGTGTGAGCGGTATGCATGGAAGCGAGCATGCGACTTAAGGTCGACCTGAAGTCAACGGTACGGCGAGGTGACCCATGGAACTCACGATCGGCGAGCTGGCGGCCCGGTTCGGCCTGGCCACGCACGTGCTGCGGCACTGGGAGGAGCGGGGGCTGCTGTCGCCGGCGCGGCGGGTGGCCGGCCGACGCGCCTACGACATGACCCACGTGACCCGGGTCGCCGAGATCCAGCTCGGCAAGGAGGCCGGCTTCGGCCTCGACCAGCTGCGGGAGCTGTTCGCCGCGGAGGATCGCGACCAGCGCCGCAAGGTGCTGACCGTCCAGCTGGCCGAGGTCCGCGAGCGGCAGGCCCGGCTGGCGCTGTCGGCCAGGATGCTCGAGCACGGGCTGCGCTGCCGGCACGCCGACTACCAGCAGTGCCCCCGCTTCCGGGAGATGATCCTGTCCCGGCTGGACGGCGTCGAGATATCGGTGGCGATGGATCACGACTAGGATTCCGCCATGACGCGGTGGGGCCTGTTCCTGTTCGGCGCCGGCGCCGGGCTGATCATCGGCTTCGAGAGCGGCGAGCGGGTGGTCTGGGCCGGCGTGGTCGTCGGCACGGTGGGGCTGCTCCTGATGATTCTCGGCGCTCGCTCGGCCAAGGGCGACCTCGTCGGCGACGCCCTGGCGGCCCGCGCCGCGCCGAAGGGTGGGAAGCCCACGTTCGCGCATCTCGGCCCGCATGTCGAGCGCGTGCTGGCCCTCGCCGAGGAGCAGGCCGCCGACCACATCGCCGAGGCCAAGATCACCGCGGCCCGGATCGTGGCCGAGGCCCGCGCCGAGGCCGACCGACTCAAACGTGAGTAGGCGTGGCAGGTCGCCTGAACGGGCCGCGGACGATACAACGGGAGCTGTGACGCTCACCTTCTGTCCCGACCTGACGGCCGCCGACTGGATCGCGCGCAGCGATCTGCCCTGGCAGCGGCTGGTGACCTTCGGTCCCGGCGGGTTCGACGCCTACGCTCGGCTACGACTGCTGCCCGACCCGGAGCATCCCGGCCAGAGCGAGTTCGACGTCGAGGCCGAGGACTGGCGGGCCGAGCAGCTACCGCGTCTGTTCGCGGCCCTGTCCGCGTACACCACCGCCCCCGGCGACTGCTACTTCCTGGTCTGGGAGGGCTTCGGCCACGGCGGCGCCGAGCCCGGCCCGGCCGGGGCCGTCCCGCGCCCCGGCGCCGTGCCCGGCCTGGCTCCGGCCCCGCGCATGCCGTCGATGCCGAGGGTCGTCGTCCCGCACCGCGAGTACTGGCTGTTCCGCGGCCCGCTCGCCGAGGTCGGGGTCTGGGGCATGCCGGAGTCCCTGGCCGACGAGACCGCTCCCGCCTTCGTCTGGCCGGCCGACCACGCCTGGTGCGTGGCCCTGGACGTCGATCCGCACTGGGCCGGCATCGGCGGCCGCGAGCTGCTGGTCGACCGCCTGACCTCCGATCCCCGCCTCGACGTCGTCCGCGCCGACCCGGCCGGGCCGCAGCCGGCGTACCGGTGAGCGTGCCCGGCGGGCGCGTAGGGTCGGCCGGTGCGGATGGTGGCCGTCGACGACGGGGTGCGACTGCGGACGTGGACGGCCGGGACCGCGGGTGACTTCCCGCCGGTCGTCCTGCTGCACGGCGGCCCGGGCCTGTGGGACTACCTGGCGCCGGTCGCCGCGATGCTGGCGCCGCTGACCGTCGTTCACCGGTTCGACCAGCGCGGCTGCGGCGGCTCCGGCGCGTCCGCCGAGCAGAGCCTGGCCCGTTCGGTGGCCGACGTCGAGGCGCTGCGGCGGCACTGGGGGCACGAGCGCTGGGTGGTGGCCGGGCATTCGTTCGGGGCCACGCTCGCGCTCGCCTACGCCGTGCGCCATCCCGATCGGACGGCCGCGCTCGGCTACCTCGGCGGGGTCGGCGTCGGCGACTGGCGCGGCCCGCACCACGCCGAGCGCACCCGGCGCATGACGGCCGCCCAGGCCGACCGGCTCGCGGCGCTCGAGGACCGGAGCGAACGGACCCCGGACGAGGAGGTCGAGTTCCGGGCGCTGCACTGGTTCACCGACTTCGCCGACCCCGGGCGCGCCTGGCGATGGGCCCTCGAGGACGCGCGCACCGAGCACCCGATCAACTGGGCCGCCAACCGGGCGCTGATGGCCGACGCGCGGCGCTGGTCCGACGCCGACGTTCTCGCCCGGGCCGGGCAGCTCGACCGGCCGTGCTGGTTCCTGCACGGCGACCGGGACACCCGCCCGGCCGCGACCGTCGCCGCGCTGGCCGCCGCCGTTCCCGGCGCCCGGCTGCACCTGATCGCGGGCGGCGGTCACCAGCCCTGGCGGGAGCGCCCGGACGAGCTCGGCGAACTGCTGCGCGGCCTGCTGTCGGCCGCCCGTTCCGGATAACAGGCATTGATGTCGATCAGTCACCTGACTTAGATTGCATTGACGTCCGCTGATGTCCACGACACGGGGAGCGCACCATGGACTATCCGTTCGCCGCGCCCGCCGCCCTCGAGCCGCCCGCCGAGTGGGAGCGGCTGCGCGCCGAGTGCCCGGTCTCGCCCATCCGGATGGCCAGCGGGGACGAGGCGTTGCTGCTCACCCGCTACGACGACGTCCGCGGGCTGCTCGCCGACCCGCGGTTCACGCACAACCTCACCCAGCCCGGCGCGGCCCGGGTCGCCGACTCCGAGAGCGGCGGCGTCTTCAACGAGGGCGGCGCGACCGCGACGATGACCGCCGGCGAGGGCCACGCGCGCTGGCGGCGGATGATGAGCCGCTCGTTCACCGCCAAGCGGGTCAACGCGCTGCGCCCGCGGATCGAGGAGCTCGCGAACGGCCTGGTCGACGAGATGCTCACCACCGACCAGCACGACCTGATCCAGGGCCTCGGCTTCCCGCTGCCGGTCTTCGTGATCTGCGAGCTGCTCGGCGTGCCGGCCGAGCACCGGCACCGCTTCTCGTACTGGTCGGACGCCATGCTCAACCTGACCCGCTACCGGCAGGACGAGCTGGACGCGGCGGCGGCGGAATTCCAGAACTTCATGGCCGAGCACGTACGCGCGAAGCGCACCGACCCGGGCGAGGACCTGCTGAGCGAGCTGGCCGCCGTGGTCGACGCGCAGGACGGCCGGATGACCGAGCCCGAGCTGATCGCGACCGCGAAGGGCCTGCTCGTGGCCGGGCACGAGACCACCGCCAACATGATCGGCAAGATGGTCGCGATGCTGCTGGCCGACCGGTCGCGCTGGGAGCGGCTGCTCGCCGACCGCGCGCTGATCCCGACCGCGGTCGAGGAGTCGCTGCGCTTCGACGCGAACCCGGGCTTCGGCATCCCCCGTTACGTCAGCGAGCCGGTCGCCGTCGGGGAGGAGACGATCCCGGCCGGCTCCACGGTCGTCACCAGCATCGCCGCCGCCAACCGGGACACCTGCGCGTTCGCCGGCGCCGACGAGATGGTGCTCGACCGGCGGCCCAACCCGCACATCGCGTTCGGCGCCGGCCCGCACTCGTGCCTGGGGCAGGCGCTCGCCCGGGTCGAGCTGCAGACGGCGCTGTCGGTGCTGCTCGACCGGCTGCCCCGGCTCGAGCTGGCGCTGCCGGCCGGCGAGCTGCGCCGCCGGGAGGGCCTGGTCGTCGGCGGGCTCGAATCGCTGCCGGTCCGATGGTGACCGCGGCCTCGCGACGGCGGCCCCGCGCGGACGCGGCGGCCACCCAGGCGCTCCTGCTGCGTACGGCGGAACGGCTGTTCGCCGAGCGGGGGGTGCACGCGGTCTCCAACCGCCAGGTCGCCGAGGCCGCGGGCCAGGGCAGCAACTCGGCCGTCGGCTATCACATCGGCACGAAGGCCGACCTGGTCGCCGCCGTCATCCGCGCGCACGCCGTCCCGATGGACCGGATGCGCGCGGTGATGCTCGAACGCGACGACCCCGACCCGCGGGCCCGGATCGCGTGCCTGGTGCGGCCGGTCACCGGGCACCTCGCGGAGCTGGGCGTGCCGAGCTGGTACGCGCGGTTCGCCGCCCAGGTCAGCATCGATCCCGGCCTGCGCACGATCGCCATCCGGGAGGCGACCTCGACGCCGGTCATGCGCCGGGCCATGGACGCGGTGCTGGCCTGCGTGCCGGCCGACGCCGTGGCCCGGGCCGGCATGGTCCGGCACCTGATCATCCACACGTGCGCGGACCACGAGCAGCGGCTGGCCGACGGCAACGCGCCGGCCGGTGACACCTGGGCCCGCACCGGCGCGCACCTGATCGAGGCGGTCGCGGCGCTTCTCCGCGTACGGGAAGGGAATCGGCTTTGAGAGTGACCGTCGACCAGGAGAAGTGCTGCGGGGCCGGTCAGTGCGTGATGATCGCCCCCGAGGTGTTCGACCAGCGCGAGGAGGACGGCGTCGTGGTGCTGCTCGACCCCGCGCCGGAGGCCTCGTTGCGCGCCGACGTGGAGAACGCCGCCGCGGTGTGCCCGGCCGCCGCGATCGAGCTAGCCGGCGAAGGTTAGGTAGAGCAACGCCACCAGGGCGACCACCATCAGGACGATCAGCCCACCGACCACGATGGTCGCCGTCGTGCCGCCACCGTCCTTCTCGTACTCGATCTGGGTCTTGTCGGGCTCTTGGGGCATGGGGGACCTCCGCTCGCTGAACGCGCGGAGGCTAGCGGGCAAGATCCGTTCACCACGAGCCTCGGTTCCGCCCTGCGAAACGCGTGACCACCCGCGCTCGGCCGATGACCGCCCGTGGGGTGCGGCGGCCTCAGGGGCGGTGCTGGGCCAGGACGCTTCGGACGAGCCGGCCGGTGCGGTGGAGCTTGGGGCTCGGGTAGCGCAGCGCGGCGCCGAGCAGGGCCAGCGCGCCGACCACCCGGCCCGAGACGTGCACGGGGACGGCGGCGCCGGCCATGCCGACCAGGAACTCGCCGGACTGGATCGCGTAGCCGCGGTCCCGGGACGCCGCCACGTCGGCGGCCAGCCGGTCGTGGTCGACGATCGTCGCCGGCGTGCGGGGCGTCAGCCGCAGCCGGGGCACGACCGACGCGGCGCCCTCGGGCGGCAGGCCGGACAGGACCGCCTTGCCGATGCAGCCGCTGGTCAGCGGGTATCGCCGGCCGACCGGGGAGGTTGCGGCGGCGGGCGGCTGCACGGGGTGCCGCTTGCCGATGATGAGCAGGGAGAGCGACGACCAGTCGACCTCGGCGATCAGCACGGTCTCGCCGGTCATCCGGGCCAGCTCGTCGGCGGCGGCGCCGGCCCGGTGGGTGATGGCCGAGCTCTCCGACACCTGGCTGCCGAGCTCGAGCAGGCGCACGCCCAGCAGGTAGGCGCCGTCCGGGTCCTGCCGCAGGAAGCCGCGCTCGATCAGCGTCACGGCGATGCGCCGGACACTGGGCCGCGGCATCCCGACGGCCTCGGCCAGCTCCGACAACGTGAGCCGCGGATGGGCCGAGCTGAACGCGCTCAGGATGTCCAGCGCGCGGGCGACGGAGCGGACCTCGGTCATGCGCCAACCCTACTTACGGCCGACCGCCCCGTACGCGTCGATGTGCTCGATCTCCCCGTCGGCCCGCCAGGCGGTGATCGGGGTGAGCCCCGGCTCGACCAGCGTCAACCCGTCGAAGATGGATTCCAGCTGGGCCGGGCTGCGCAGGTGGTAGGGCACGCCGCCCATCTCGGCCAGTTTCGCGGCGCCGGCCACCACGGACGGCGTCGTGTTCGTCCCGTCCCAGAACACGAGGTAGCTGCCCGGCGCGGCCGCCGCCATCATCCGCCCGGTGATCGACTTGACCACGTCGAGGGACGGCTCGTAGCCCATCACGCCCATGAACATGACCGCCATCGGCTCGCCGAAGTCGAGCGTCTCGGCCGCCGCGGCCAGGATCTGGTCGGGCTCGTGGTAGTCGGCCAGCACGTAGGTCGTCGCGTCGGCCGTCAAGGTGCGCGCATGCGCCAGCACCATCGGGTCGTTGTCGACGTAGACGACGCGTGACTCGGGCGCGACCCGCTGCGCGACGGCGTGTGTGTTCTCCATCGTGGGCAGCCCCGTGCCGACGTCGAGGAACTGCCGGATGCCGGCCTCGGCCGCGAGGTGGCGCACGACCCGGATGAGGAACTGCCGCGAGAACCGCGCCATCAGCGCGATCTCCGGATAGATCTGCGCCACGGCGTCCCCGGTGGCCCGATCCGCCTCGAAGTTGTCGGTGCCGCCCATCCAGTAGTTCCACATGCGGGCGGCGTGCGGGATGCCGGGCTGAAGATCGGGCTCGCTCATGGCGCCCTTTCTATGCCACCGGCGAACCTTTGTCTATTGCGGACGGTCGGCGGCGTCGCGCCGCACGAGCAGGATGTACTCGACGACCAGGGTGACGACGGTCAGCGCCAGCGCGACGCCGAGCGCCAGGAGAGCGCTCGCGCCGAACCACGCGGTCGCCGCCGACGGGGAGTCGACGCTGCCGGCCCAGCGTTGCACGGCGCTGCCCGGGCAGGATCCCGAGCAGGGGTCGCCGGCCGAGGAGAAGGCCGCCACCAGGGCCAGGATGACGGCGCCCAGGCAGGCGGCCGGGGCCCACAGCGCGAACCACAGCCGGAACCGGCGGGTGCCGCGCCACCACGAGAGCGACCAGATCGTGACGAGCGCGAGCGGCAGGGGCCAGAGTCCGGGGTTCACCGGCGTCACGGTAACCCGCGGGATCTACGGTGAGGGGGAGCGCAACGTGGCCGGAGGTGTCGGGATGGGTACGGGTCTGCTGTTCACCGAGGAAGGGTCGGCGGAGGTGGTGGCGGCGAGCTTCGCCGGGACGCCGGACACGCGGCTCCGGACGGTGCTGACGAAACTGGTCGAGCACCTGCACGCGTTCGTCAAGGAGGTCGAGCTCACCGAGGACGAGTGGGCCGCCGCGATCGACTTCCTCACCCGCACCGGGCAGAAGAGCGACGCGGCGCGGCAGGAGTTCATCCTGCTCTCCGACGTGCTGGGCGTGTCGATGCTGGTCGAGACGATCAACCACCGAGCCGGGGGTACGGCGACCGAGTCGACCGTGCTCGGACCCTTCCACGTGGTCGAGTCGCCGCCGCGGGAGCTGGGCGACGACGTGGCGCTCGACGGCAAGGGGACGCCCTGCCTCGTCGAGGGCCGGGTGACCGGCGCCGGGGGCGAGCCGATCGCGGGCGCGCAGGTCGACATCTGGCAGGCGAACGAGGACGGCTTCTACGACGTGCAGCAGCCGGGCATCCAGCCGCCGCTCAACCTGCGCGGGCTGTTCACGACCGACGACGACGGGCGCTACTGGTTCCGGTCGGTCGTGCCGCGGTACTACCCGATCCCGGACGACGGGCCGGTCGGCCGGCTGCTCGCGGCGACGGGGCGGCACCCGTACCGGCCCGCGCATCTGCATTTCATCGTGTCGGCGCCCGGATATCGCCCGGTGACCACGCACGTCTTCGTCGCCGACAGTCCCTACCTCGACTCCGACGCGGTCTTCGGCGTCAAGGAGAGCCTGATCCGCGAGGTGCCCGAGGTGGATGATCCGGCGCGGGCCGCGCGGCTGGGCCTGCCGAATCCGTTCCGTACGCTGACCTTCGACCTGGTCCTGCGCCGGTGACCCGGGAGTTCGGGTACCAGGCGCTGCCGATGCGGGTGACGTTCGGCCCCGGCAACATCCAGAGGATTCCGGATGAGGTGGGTGCGCTGGGGCTCGGCCGGGTGCTCGTGTTGTGCGGGCCGCGCCAGGAGCACGTCGCCAAGCGGGTCGCCGCGGCGCTGGGCGCCCGCTGCGCCGGCATCCTGGCCGGGGCGACGATGCACGTCCCGGTCGAGGTCGCGCACGAGGCCCGGGACGTGGCGCGCGAGCTGGGCGCGGACGGGTGCGTGGCGGTCGGCGGCGGCTCGGCGATCGGGCTGGGCAAGGCGGTCGCCCTCGAGCACGGCCTGCCGGTCATCGCGGTGCCCACGACGTACGCCGGCTCCGAGATGACCCCGGTCTGGGGCCTGACCGAGAACGGCGTGAAGCGCACCGGCCGCGATCCCCGGGTGCTGCCGGTCAGCGTGGTCTACGACCCCGAGCTCACCCTGGCGCTGCCGGCCGGGCTTTCGGTGACGAGCGGCATCAACGCGATCGCCCATGCGGCGGAGGGCCTGTACGCCCCGGACCGCTCACCGATCATCGAGCTGATGGCGGAGGAGGGCGTACGCGCGATGGCCGCCGCCCTGCCCGCGGTGGTCGCCCACCCCGCCGGCGTCGAGGCGCGCGCCGAGGCCCAGTACGCGGCCTGGCTCTGCGGCGCGGTGCTCGGCGCCACCACGATGGGGTTGCACCACAAGCTGTGCCACGCCCTCGGCGGCGCCCTCAACCTGCCGCACGCCGAGACCCACACGGTGGTGTTGCCGCACGTGCTCGCCTACAACGCCCCGGCCGGGTCGGAGCGGCTCGCCCGGGCCCTGGAGACCGGGACGCCCGCCGTCGCCTTGCGCGATCTCGCGGCCGGGCTCGGCGCGCCCACCTCGTTGCGCGAGCTCGGCATGGCCGAGGGCGACATCGAGCGGGTGAGCGACCTCGTCACGGCGGTGACGTTCCCGAACCCTCGTCCCGTCACCCGGGAAGGGGTCACCACCCTGCTGCGCGCCGCGTGGGCGGGCGCGCTCTGAGCGGGTCGGGCCGGCGTCCGTCGGGCCGGCGTCCGTCGGGCCGGCGTCCGTCGGGCCGGCGTCCGTCAGGCCGGCGTCCGGCGGATGCCGTCGATGATGGCGGCGAACGCCCACCTCTGACGGTCCGGGCCGGAACCGGAGAACAGTTCCGCGCGGGCCCGGTCGACGTTCGGGAAGTCGGCCGCGCTCGCCTCCCGCACCGCCTCGCGCTGCTGGTGGTCGTCCTCGGCCTCGGCCGCGCCGTGCTCGGCGGCCGACGCGGTCGCGGCCTGGAGCAGCAGGTCGACGCCCCACGCGGCCTGCCGCAGCGGGACCCCGCTCTCGTGCAGCAGGCCGAGCAGCGTGTCGATCAGGCGCACGTAGTTCGGCCCCGCCGGCCGGAGCACCAGCACCGAGCGGGCGAGGCTGGGATAGTCGCGCAGCAGCAGCGTGTAGGCGCCGAGCAGCTCTATCGCATCATTTCCAGAAATGTCGGGTAAGAGCTCGTCGAGCAGCGCGCCGTGCAGCTCGGCCGTGTTCGCGACGTAGACGTAGAGCGACGCCGGGCCGGTGTCGAGCTCGGCCGCCACCCGCCGCATGGTGACCTTCTCGAGGCCCTCCTCGCGCATGATCCGCAGCGCCACGGCGACCACGCCCGCCCGGCTCAGCGGCGGTTTGGCCGGCCGGTCGCGGCGGCTGACGGGGTCGCGGCGAGGACTCATCGGGCGATCGTAACGAACGTGTTCGGCGACCGGTTCCAGGCCCGATTTAATGCCCGGGCCGGGCGCGCCCCGCCCAGCCCGGGCACCCCTCTTCACCCGGAGGTCTGATAGGTGGCGCGGTCGAACTCGGCGTAGCCGCCCTCGGCGCCGAGGTCCTGCACCCACAGCCCGACGAACGCGCCGGTGAAGCCCCATGCCTCGGGCTCGCCCGCCACCACCTTCGCAGCGTATTCGTCGGACAGCGTGGTCGCATCGAACGCGGGGCCGGCATCACGCCACTGGGGCGCGGCGGCGTCGGGCTCCGTCGTGTACGCGAAAGTCAGTGACTCCCCGTCAAGCCGCAACCGGAGGCCGATCCGATCGATTCCGGTCAGGTCGACCCGGACGCCGTCGACGATCCGCACCTTGCCGCTGTCGCAGGCGAGCAGGCCGAGCACCCGCGTGCCGTCGTCCTCGGCCGTCACGTTCAGGAAGTACCAGTTCTTGGTGTTGTAGTAAGCGGTGATTCCGGCGAGCTGCCGATAGTTGCGCGGGGCGAACTCCATCACCGTCTCGAAGTCGCAGCGGCGGGCCACCACGCGCCGCGCCACCAGGCTCGGCCGGTGCCGGCTCATCGGGGACTGGCCGCCGGTGATGCGCAGGAACGAGGGGCGGCTGGTCAGGTCGACCCAGTCGGGCGTCGCCGGGCGCCGCAGCGTGGACCAGTTGACGCCCAGCTCCGCGCCGTCGAAGTCGTCGGCCTCGCTCTCCTCGGAGGAGGCCGGGCGCACGTCGGGGACGGTCACGCCGAGCGGGGCCGGCACCGAGTCGGCCGGGATGCCGCCGGCGATCCGCGGCCAGCCGTCCTCGGTCCAGGTGACCTCCTGGATCGCCGACTCGCGGCCGAGCACGCAGCGGCCGAGCGTGGAGTAGGGCCGGCCGACGAGGTGCGCGAGGTACCACTGGCCGGCCGGGGTCTCGACCAGGCTGCCGTGGCCGGCCTTCTGCAGGGCGAGCTCGGGGTGGCCGTTCGAGGTCAGGAGCGGGCCGGCCGGATCCGCCTCGTACGGGCCGAGGATGTCCCGCGACCGGGCGACGGTGACCTGGTGCGCCCAGCTCGTGCCGCCCTCGGCGGTGACCAGGTAGTACCAGTCGTCCTTGCGGTACAGGTTGGGGGCCTCGGTGACCTCGGCCGCGGTGCCCTTGAAGATCATGTGCTCGCCGCCGGTCAGCCGCCGGGCCTCGCGGTCGTAGCGCTGGATCGAGATGCCGGCGAACCGGTTGTTGCCGGGCCGGGCGTCGGCGACCATCGAGAGCATCCAGGTCGAGCCGTCCTCGTCGTGGAACAGCGAGGCGTCGAAGCCGCGGCCGTGCAGCACCACCGGGTCGGACCAGGGGCCGGCCAGGCTCGGGGCGGTGACCACGTAGTTCTGCGGGTCCCAGTAACCGCCGGCGAACGTGGCGACGTCGGTGTAGAGCAGGTGGAACAGGCCGTGCGCGTAGGTCAGGCTGGGCGCCCAGACCCCGCCCGAGTCGGCGGCGCCGGTGAGGTCGAGCAGGCGCTTCTCGCCGAGCGCGCCGCCCAGCGGCTGCCAGTCGACCAGGTTGGTGGAGTGGTGCAGCCGCACGCCCGGGTACCACTCGAAGGTCGACGTGGCGATGTAGTAGTCCGAGCCCACGCGCAGGATCGACGGGTCGGGGTGGAAGCCGGCGAGCACCGGGTTCTGGATCGCGCGCCCGGTCAGGGTCGCGGTCGTGGCCTCGGTGCTTGTCATGCGTACCCCTAAAATTGTCCCGGAGCGTAAGTTCCGTGACTCTATCGCAAGTTCCGAATCTCCGGTGCGGCAATTTCCGGCGGCCGCCGGCGCAGCTCGTCGAGCACCATCCGGGCGAGCGTGGGGAAGAGGTCGGTCGAACGGCGCAGCAGCCATTTGTTGCCCTGGGTCGCCATCCACCACACCCGCTGGCCCGTCGTCGGCTCCGGGTACGTGGCCGCGAGCCCGGGCAGCGCCGCCACCGGGTGCCCCGCCTCGCGCAACGCGACCGCGAACCGGTACGCCAGCAGCCGGTGCCCGCGCTCGCTCGGGTGCAGCCGGTCGACGCTCCAGTTGTTCCGGTGATAGACGGTCGCGTCCTCGGGGACGCCGGCCAGGTTCACGTGGATCGTCCCGTACTCGGCGGCGATCCGGTCGAGCACCTCGTTGAGCGCCGCCATCCGCCGCCCGAGCGGGCGCGCGATCGCCCCGGGCAGGCCGAACATCCGGCCCGGGTCGGGCAGCCGGGCGGTCAGCACCGTGGCGCCGCTCCCGCGCAGCTGCGCCACCGTCGAGGTGAGCGTCCGGCCCAGCGCGTCGGCGTCGAAGTCGCCGCGCAGCGTGTCGTTCATGCCCACCACCACCGACGCGAGGGTGGGCCGCAGCTCGAGCGCGGCCGGCAGCTGCCGCTCGGCGACGTCGCCGATCCGGGCCCCGCTGACCGCCAGATTGTGGAAGGCGACCGGCTCGATGGCGTCGCTCAGGATGGCGGCCCAGCCGCGCCGGCCGCCGCCCGGCACGGGATCGCCGTACCCGCTGGTGACCGAGTCGCCCAGCGCCGCGAATCTGATCATGCCCCCACGGTGACGGGGGTAGATATGCGCCCGGTCACGGATCCGTGACCGGGCGGCGAAGAGCTAGGTAAATCAACGCCCTCCGGCTCGGAACACCTCTCCGACCGTACGGAGGATGACCTTGACGTCGAGCCAGAGCGACCAGTTCTCGATGTAGTAGTTGTCGAACCGGGCGCGGTCGGAGATCGGGGTGTCGCCGCGCAGGCCACTCACCTGGGCCAAACCGGTCAGGCCCACCGGCACGCGGTGACGCATCGCGTACTCCGGGTAGTCGACCGAGAAGCGGTCCACGAAGTACGGCCGCTCGGGGCGGGGGCCGACCACCGTCATGTCGCCGCGCAGGATGTTCCACAGCTGGGGCAGCTCGTCCAGCGACGTGCGCCGCATGAACTTGCCGAACGGGCCGACCCGCGGGTCGTGGCCGATGTTCCAGTTGGTCTGCGACTCGTTGTCGTTGGCCGGCCGCATCGAGCGGAACTTCAGCACGTTGAACGGCTTGCCGAACTGGCCGATCCGCTGCTGCTTGAAGATGATGCCCTTGCCGCCCTCGAGCCGCGTGCCGACCGCGCAGAACAGCAGGATCGGGCTGAGCAGCAGCAGGGCGATCGAGGAGAAGAGGACGTCGGCGGTGCGCTTGACCGCCCACTTCGGGCCGGAGAGCGTCGGCTGGCGCAGCGGCACGACCGGGATCGCGCCGATGTGGTCGGGGGAGCCGACCGAGCCGGGGAACTCGCGCAGCCGCGGGACCATCCAGAGGTCGGTCTTGACCATGCCGGGGGCGCGGACGGCGCGCAGCAGCCGGTTCTCCGGGCAGTCGATGTCGGCGATGATGACGACGTCGCACTCGGTGTAGCGGACCAGCTCCTCCAGCTGCTCGAGCTCGCCCACGTACGGCTGGCTCTCGCGCTTGTCGTGCGCCGTCGAGGGCACGTCGACGAAGCCGGCGAAGCGCAGGCCGTACTGCGGGTAGCGGCGCAGCAGCCGGGCCAGCTCGATGGCGATCGGGCCGCCGCCCACGATGATCGCGCTGTGTTCGACGATCCGCCGCCGGCGGGCCATCAGCACCGCCGCCCGGCTGATCGCGCGGGCCGGGAGCAGCAGCAGCGCCGAGATGGCGGCCAGCTGCAGGAAGCCGCTGACGTAGTTGACCGAGTCGTGCCGGCCGGCCACCACGATCGCGATGATCGCGGTCGCCGCCAGGAACCGGAAGTAGATGGTCGGCAGCTCGTCGAGCACGCTCAGGTGCCGCCGGGCCCGGTAGAGGCCGCCGATCGCGAACGCGCCCACCGTCAGCAGGGCCAGCGTGACGCTGCCCTTCCAGTACTGCTGGCTCCACGCGATCGGCGCCAGCAGTGCGGCCAGGTCGATCGGCAGCGCCAGCATCCAGGCCCGCAACGGGCGGGTGCGCTTGGCCTTCTCCGACGGGATGTACGGCAGCACCACCGTCGAGCGTGCCGTGCCGTCGATGATCAGCCGCTCGGTCGGCGGCTCGTCCTTGCGCGCGGCGTTCTCGGGCTTGCGCGGCCGCGGGATGATCGTCTCGGCCGGCGGGTCGATCGGGTCCTCACCGGCCGGTTGCCACCAGTCGAACACCTCATACTGCACGTCGTCGCGGCCGTTCGGCCCGCCGTTGACGGACCGCAGGCCACCGATCGACATCTCCGGGGAATGCCCCGGGAGCGCCGGACCTGTCTGCACCATCAGCTTCCCCCGTGTACGAAAGCGGTTCATGTACCGCGATCGAGCGGGAATGTTAAAGGTTGCTGTGGATCCGCACCACCCGGTGAGTGACGATCGATGCGATAGTGGTCGATGTTGGCTTTGTCCCGATTCCCGCGCCTTGCGGTATTGGTACTGCGGCCAATCGGCGTCAATCCCGACTAATCGGTGCGACGCCCGATGCCAATGTAATTGGTCACATCTTCACGTTCTGCGACTTCGTGGCCGTTCATGGGACCGTGCGGACTTGCGCCCGTCAGTACGATCTCTCGCATGCCGACCCGACAGCCGATGTACAACAGCGACGCCACCGAAGTGATCGGCCTCGGCGACGACCAGTACCCCCCGGCCGAACAGCCGAAACGCAAGCGGAACAAGAAAAAGATCATCCTGATCTGCGTGCTCGTCCCGCTGATCCTGGTGGGTGTCGGTCTCATCGCCGGTGGCCTCTACCTGCGCAACGTCGAGGGCAAGGTCCAGCGCGTCGACGCGTTCTCGGAGGTGCCCGAGGCCAGCCGCCCGCAGAAGGACGCGGCCGCCGGTGGCGCGATCAACTTCCTGCTGTTGGGCAGCGACACCCGCGACCCGGAGAACCTGGGCGGGTCCCGCAGCGACACGATCATCGTGATGCACCTGGACAAGAAGCAGCAGTCCGCGCAGCTGATCTCGATTCCCCGGGACACCTGGGTCTACATCCCCAAGTCGGCCAACGGCCAGCACGGCGACACCAAATCGAAGATCAACGCGGCGTACGCGTGGGGTGGCCCCGCCCTCATGGTCCAGACGGTGGAGAAGTACACCGGCGTCCGCATCGACCACGTGGCGCTCGTCGACTTCGCCGGCTTCAAGGAGATCGTCGACGCGCTCGGTGGCGTGACCGTCAACGTCGAGGCGACGTTCACCTCGACCCACTCGCTGAACCCGGACGGCAAGCGGCACTTCGAGAAGGGCCCGCAGGTCCTGGACGGCCCCGCCGCCCTCGACTACGCCCGCGAGCGCTACTCGTTCAAGGACGGCGACTTCGCCCGCATCCGCCACCAGCAGGACGTGATCAAGGCGATCCTCGACAAGGCCGCGTCGGGCGGCACCCTGTCGAGCCCCAGCAAGATCAACGCGTTCCTCAACGCCACGACCAACACGGTGAGCGTCGACAAGGACCTCAACATGCTGTCGATGGCGACCCAGCTGCGGCACCTGCGCTCGGGCAACCTGAACTTCTACACCAGCCCCAGCAAGGGCACCGGCATGATCGGCAACCAGAGCGTGGTCCTGCCGGACGAGACCAAGGCCAAGGCCCTGTTCGACGCGGTGCGCACCGACAACACCGCGGAGATCGAGCAGCTCGGCGCCGCCAGCAAGAAGTAACGCCACTCGCTGCCGTCGGCCAGGGTCCCCCGGACCCTGGCCGACGTCGTTCCCAGGGACGATCCCTGGGGCGGTGACCCGGCGCATGCGCGACCGTGGACCCATGACCGTCATGCAGCTCGAAGTTGTCATCATCCCGGTGTCGGACGTCGACCGGGCCACCGAGTTCTACCTCCGCGTCGGCTGGCGTCAGGACAAGACGCCGCCCGGGATCGTCCAGTTCACCCCGCAGGGCTCGGCCTGTTCCGTCCAGTTCGGCCCCGCCCTCAGCACCGGCCGCCCCGGCACCGCGCGCCAGTACCTGGTGGTACGCGACATCGAAGCCACCCGCAACGAGCTGGTCGGCGCCGGCATCGACGTCGAGGAGATCTACCACCGCACGCTCGACGGCCCGGTCAAGGGCGTCGACCCGGAGCGGCGCAGCTACGTCTCGCGGGCCACCTTCGCCGACCCCGACGGCAACCAGTGGCTGCTCCAGGAGGTCACCACCCGGCTGCCCGGGCGCGTCGACCCCGGTCAGGACTCGCAGCTGCCGGCCTAGGCCGGTTCCACTCTCACCCGTACGGTCACCACGCGCGAGGTCCGGTCGGTGACCAGGGTGAGCGTCGCCGACCGGGCCGATCCCGCCGGCGTGTGCCGCCCCACCAGCAGGCGGTCCTCGCCGGCGGCCGGGGCCTCGCCCAGCGGCCCGCACAGCGACTCCCAGGCCGTCGGCGGCATCGTGCCCGGCTCGGTCAGGTCGAGCAACGCGATGCCCGTGCCCTCATCGGCCGGCCACCAGTCGAAACCGGCCAGCCACCCGAACACCGTCGGGTGCACGTGCGCCGGATCGATCTCCTTGTCACCGACGGTCCCGATCCGGGCCGGGTCGTCGGCGCACAACGCGGCGATCAGCTCGGCCCATTCGTCGTCCCAGCTCGTCACGGCGTCCTCCCCGCCACCTAGTGGGTCAGCTCGTCGAGGCGCCGCTCGGCCCGGCGCATGCACTTGGCACACGCTATCCCGGCCGCTCGACCTGGGTCGATGTCGGAAATCAGCTCACAGCCACCGGGGGAGTACCGGTTGCGCTTTCAGCGTGGTCTCTCTACCGGCCAGGTACGCCGCCAGCTCGCCCAGCGGCCCCACCAGCTCGGTGGTCTCGGCCCCCGGAATCTCCCACCGCCCCGGGTGGTCCTCGGCCACGATCACGAGGCCCAGCTTCTCGCCCGCCCGCTTGGCCACGATGTCGTCGATCAGCGATGCCAGGAAGTCCGCCGGCAGATCGGCGAACCCGACCCCCGTGCCCAGGTCGACCGCGTGCACCATCACCTCGCGGGTCCGCATCCAGGGGATCTCCTCCCCGGTCACGGCGCGGCCCTGAGCCGTACGCACCGGATTGCCCCACTGCTCGCCGGTGAGCCCCGCGAGCGTCGCATCGAGCGCCACGGCCGTCTCCACCACCCGGTCCCGCAGCTCGCCCGCCGCCAGCCGCGAGCCGGCCTCGATGTCGGAGTCCCGCTGCCCGGCCGACGAGTACATCGGCGTCTCGACCCCCGTACGGGCCCAGTTGGCCAGGTTCATGAGAGCCTCGGCATTGAGCGCAAGGTGCGCGACAAGATGCTTGCCGGTCCAGTCGGGCAGCGCGCAGGGCCCGTCCAGCTGGTGGTCGGAGGCCATCTCCAGAGCGCCGAGCAGAAGGGTGGTGCCCTCGGCCATCCACCGCAGACTGTCGGCCCGGCTGCGACTCGACCGCCACTCCGGCGCCGGCCGGGTTTCGCTCCCGGCCGTCTGGCTCCCGGCCGTCTGGCTCCCGGCCGTCTGGCTCCCGGCCGTCTCGCTCCCGGCCGTCTCGTTCTCGCTCACGACTCACCGCCTCGCGTCGGCTCCGATGCGTCCGCCCTGCCGGCACGCTACCGCGCGGCCCACGCCGTTTTCCACAACGGCGGGTTTTCCACAGGCGTGGCGCCTCTTCAGCGCAGCCGCCCGACTTTCCACCACAATGTTCAGCGGGGCCTCCCAAGGGCCGGAGCAAAGTCGTTTGACCTTGTGCTTGTGCCGACCGGTGCCGACGCTTCCCGGCCGGCGCCACCGGTTTCCCCGCCGCCGCCCAGATGTTCCTGATCCGCCGCGAGGTCCACGACCCGCATGGCCGCCGGATCGACCCGCGCATCGCGCCCGGCCTCACCAGCCTGAGCAGCGCCACAGCCCCGATTCACCGGCTCCGTCCGTATCCGCTGGAATGCGGCCGGTGCCATTTCGAGCCGCCACATAAGCCCCACCCCGCCGAATCCAGGCCGCTGCTCATTCCTGGCCGCTTCTCATTTCTGGTAGCCCCACAATTGACAGCCACACAATTGACAGCCCCACCATTGCGGACGCGTATTATCCTGGCACGCACCGAGCATCGCCGAATTTTGCCCGTACCCGCGGAAGCCCAGGACCAGTTCCGATCAGCCACGAGGTCTTTGACGACCGCCGAGCAGGCCGCCACCTGACTTCGCCCCATTTCGACGATGCCCGCCACCGCCCGCTGCCCGACACGACGCCGCCCGAGCGCAGGCGGCACCGCCCACTGTTCGGCACGACGCCGCTCGCCCTGGCACTCCCCGGCCTGACGCCCGACCGGCAGCTGCTCGGTCGGGCGCTGCTCGGTCGGGCGCCGCTCAACCGGGTGCTCGCCTTCCGACCGGCCGGCCGGACACGGCCCGACCCGTGGCCGCGCACGAACCAGCCGCTCGGCATGCCGCCTAACCAACCCCCAAGCACGACGCCGCTCGTGCACCCGCCGAAACTCGTCAGCCTCCGGTGAATAGCGCCGAGACGCATTACGGTCACGCATTCCAGCTAATTGCGCTGCCGTGAACAACTGCATCTGCCGCATACCCACATTGTCCCGGAAAACATGCCGGCCACATCAGTACTCGATCATGCCAAATTCACCGGAATGCACAGCCGCCGCCGGCCCGCCCGGCCAAATACACATTCCCCGCCCGCATGGTGGTGACCGGTCGTGCCCGAGACCGGAGGGCGTTTCGCCGGGCCGGGCCGGGCCGCGGCGGCGGCGGGAACGGCGGCGTGCGGCGACAGGGCCGGAGTCGACGGTGGTCTGCCCGACCCCTTCGGCCGCACCTCGGGCGATCAGCCGGCCTTCGGGTCGGCCCGCCCGGATCGGCTCACCGGGTCGGGGACACGATCGGCTGGACAACCCGGCTGCGGCCGGTGGGCCCGGTCGACGAGGGCTGGGCGCACTCCGGCAACCGGGTCGCACCTCGGTCACCGCTGCGGGGCGGCCTGGCGGGCGGTCAGAGGGATCGGTCGAGCTTGCGGATGGCGGCGGTGGTGATGGCGTTGAGGTCGCGCTGGTCCCGGGGGCCTGAGTTGATCAGGATGATGGTTACCGCTACGCCGCGGCGGGCTACCGAGATCAGGCGGCCCTGGATCACCAGGTTGGTGGCGGCGGGGCGGACCGCGAAGCGGATGCCCGAGGAGGCGTCGCCGATGTGGGGGACTCGCATCGGGTACAGCTTCAGCTGCGACTGCATGGCGGTGCCGGCGCCGTCGTTGAAGGAGCGGCACAGGTGCGGGGCGGCGGCGATGCCGGCGACGATGGCCCGGGCGGTTCGCGGGCCGGTGGCGGAGAGGGTCTCGAAGAGCATCGGGCCGGGGATGCCGCGGAGGAACACGGCCTGGGCGGTGGGCGTGTGGCGCTGGGAGCTGACCTTGTGGTCGCAGATGTTGGTGTCGCTGCTCAGATCCGAGACCGCGGACATGTAGCCGCTGTTCGACGGGGCGTAGCCGCGCGGCAGGTCGGCCGAGCCGAGCAGGGCGTCGCGGAGCTGCTCGGGGCCGGGGGCCGGCGCGGCCAGCAGGGCGGCGGGCGCGCCGGGGGCGACGGGAACGAGGGCGGCGTTCGCGCGCGCGGGGGCGATCAGGGAGATCCCGGCCATCAGCGCGGCGGCGGAGACGACCGTTTTATTCCGAAACCTCAGCATTTGGTCACGTTAACCCGGGGGCGCGCGCGAATTGTGGAGATCACGTTCGTGGGCACGCCCGGGTGAACGCCAAAGCGTCAAAGCGGGTGCGGCCCAGGTGACCGCACCCGCAATCCGGCCGCAAGCCGGAAGATCGAGGGAGCGGCGGCCTCCGGTCCACGACAAATCGGAGGCCGCCGCTCGTACCATCGCCGCCCTCCCCGAGGTGGCGACGGCATCCCACGCGGGGGGTCGTCGCGTGGGATACCGTCGGCCGGTGATCGTGGGGATGGGCTGCTCCGCCGGAGCGATGCGCCGCCTTTTCTCCCTTCCTCGGGCGGGTGTCAGGCATGGTGGAACCCCGGCGGACAACTGTGGAGGTGTGCTGACTCAGCGGGTGCAGGCGAAATGGTCGGCGATCCGGCGCAGCGCGGTGATGGTCTCGCGGTCGCGGCTCTCGTCGTCCTGAGTGGGCCAGGCGCTGCACTTGACGATCACGATGTCGGCCGACGGGTCGACGTAGAGGTACTGCCCGTGGACGCCGAGCGCGGTGAAGGCGTCGAAGCACGCGCTGCCGAGCGTCCACCACTGGTTGCTGTAGCCGTAGTGCCCGTAGCCGCTGGGGCCGAGCGCACCGACCGCGAGCTGGGGCATCTCACTGCCGCGGCTGCGGCGTACCCACTCCCGGGGAACCACCTGCCGGCCGCCGGCGACGCCGTCGTTGATCATCAGCAGGCCGATGCGGGCGACGTCACGCGGGGTGGCGTTGAGCGAGCCGCCGCCGATCGCGGTGCGCGGGCGGCCGCGGGTGAGCCAGTAGTAGGCGTCGCGCTCGGCGCCAAGGTGGCGCCACAGGCGGTCCGACAGGTACGACGCGATGCTCATCTCGGTGGCGGCCTCGAGCACCCATCCGAGTACCTGCGTGTCGAAGGTGGAGTAGTTGAACCGCTCGCCGCCCGGCGCAGTACGCGGGGCCTGACGCACGACCTCGAGGACACTTCCGCCTCCCATGGTGGCCTGCTCGAACCGCTTGATGCCGCTGTCCGGCACGTCCCACACCTCGAGGTCGCCGACCCCGCTGGTCATGGTGAGCAACTCGGCGACGGTCGTGTCCTCGTACGCCGTGCCGACGAAGTCCTTCCGGTAGTCGACCACGCGGTCGTAGATGTCGCCGATCGCGCCCTCGGCCAGCGCGATGCCGACGAGCAGCGAGGTCACCGACTTCGAGACGGAGAAGAGCTGCATCCTCGTACGCGGTCCGGAGAACACGCCCGGGTAGTACTCGTGGATGATCCGGCCGCGGTGCAGCACCAGGAACGCCGTCGTGTTCGTGCTGCGGTGCAGCTGGTCCAGCGTGCGGTCGCGGCCCTCGAAGCGGTACGTCAGGTCGAGGTGGTGCGGGTCGTAGGGGAGTGGCTCGCGCCGGCCGTGCCGGGCGACCCGCTCGGTCGGCATCAGCCAGTTCATGTGGGTGAAGGTCCACTCGTTGAACGGCCGCCGCATGAGCAGGTCACCCTGGCGTTCCCACCAGGAGGGGGGTTTGGCCGCGCGGGGAAACGCGGGCCTCTCAGTGGTGCTGGTCATTGTTACTCCCCGTGCTCGGTCGGTGGCGTTGTGCTCTCGAACAGTTCACGAAGAGGCGGGCCTTCCGGTTCATCGGCCCGTTCGAGGTAGCTGTTCATCATGCCGAGAATCGCCATGCCGACCAGGTTCTCGCTGTCGCCGTCACCCAGGATGCCGGCGGCCGGATCGCCCATGTGGCGGATCGTGAAGCCCTCGATGATCGCGGCCAGGATGTTGGTGAACTGCTCCAGGGTGATGCCCTTGCGCAAGCGGAGCCCGCGGGAGGCGATCGTCTGCTCGTAGACCTTGGCCCACGGCTCGAGCGCGCCGGCGTAGTTGCTCGCGATCGTCTCGTGGATGCCGTCGTTGCGGTCGGCCGTCGCGCAGACGATCAGCTGGAGCCGGAACAGCGGCATCCGGCACACCGCGAGGATCTCGTGGTACGCGGCCCGGTCCACGGCGCCGACGAAGTTCTCGTCGGTCGCCAGCCAGTCGCCCCGGGTCTCCAGCTCGGCACCGTACTGGGGGTCGTAGTTCATGGCGTGGAACAGGAACGAGAGCAGATCGTTCAGGTAGTCGTCGTGGCTGGCCCAGGTCGAGCGGTAGGGGCCGGTGCCGCGCTGGCGCAGGAACGGCGGCTCGAGGTCGGCCACCTCGCGGGATAGTGCACGCTCCGACAAGAAGTGCAAACCCGACCAGTACTCTTTCCGGCCGTCGCTGCGCGGGGTGCTCGCGGCGGGCGCGCCGAGGTGCCGCTCGACGAGATTTGCTCCCGCTTTGAGGTACGAAGCGACTTTCAACGAGTTCACCAAGGCGGCGCGGGTCGACTCCCGCACACCCTTGACCCGGGTGACGATGCCGGAAAAGTCCTGGCTGTAGGGGTAAGGCAGGTCTTTCTTGCCGTACGTCATGACCTGATTGTTGTCCGAATCCCGGACAACTCAAGTGCGCACGTGCGTAGTACTCGGAGGCTAGTCCTCTGCAATATCCAAATGGCGTCAGTGACTATTCGTGACGGACTAATTGCTCTCCGAAATCATCGTACCCCTGGCCAGGCACTTCTCAGTGATTCTGAGGGCGGCGGAGCTCGCGCTGCTCCCGGGTGAAGCGCTTGCGGTTGGCGATGTCGCGCTTCCACTGCTCGCGGGAGCTCTGGTCGCAGCCCTGCACGGCGCCCTTGGTCTGGGCGGGGCCGATCAGCGAGCGGAAGAACCAGTCGTCGAAGTTCCGGTGCCACCACTGCTTGAAGCCGTCCATCGCTGCCTCCCGATCATCACCTTGTACACCAACTGTTGGTGTACAAACTATCGGTAGGATGGGGTTGATCTGAAGGGAGGCGGCCGATGAGTGACGCGCTCGACATCGCGGATCCGCTCGCGCTCGAGGAGCAGGTCTGCTTCGCGCTGTCGGTGGCCGCGCGCGGGGTGGTGGCCGTCTATCGCCCGCTGCTCGAGCCGATGGGCCTGACCCATCCGCAGTACCTGGTGATGCTCGCCCTCTGGCAGCACGCGCCGCTGTCCGTGCGCCGGCTCAGCGAGCTGCTCCAGCTCGACCCGGGCACGCTGTCGCCGCTGCTCAAGCGGCTCGAGGCGATCGGCTACCTGCGGCGCGAGCGCAAGCCCGGCGACGAGCGGAGCCTGGCGATCACGCTGACCGCCCCGGGGCGGGCGCTGCGGGCCGAGGCCGAGAAGATCCCGCCGGCCGTGGTGCAGCGGCTGGGCATGCCGATCGAGGAGCTGCGGCAGCTGCACGCGGCGCTCACCCGCGTGATCGCCGCGGCCCGCTGAGGATGCGGATCGCCGCGTTCAACGTCGAGAACCTCTTCAACCGCGCCCGGGCGCTCGATCAGCGGAGCTGGTCGCTGGGGCGGCCGGTGCTCGAGGCGTACCAGCGGATCTGCTCCTTGCTGGAAGAGCCGTTGTATTCCGACCCGGTCAAGCGGGAGATCCTGCGCGAGCTGGGGCGGCTCGGGCTGCGCAACGGCGACACCGCCAAGTTCGCCCGGCTGCGGCAGAACCGCGGACGGCTGCTGCGGCGCTCGCGGGACGGGCAGGTGCGGGTGATCGCCGAGGGGCGCGCGGACTGGATCGGCTGGGTCGAGCTGACCACCGACCGCTGCGACGAGCTCGCCCTCGAGCACACCGCCCGGGTGCTGCGCGACGTCGGCGCGGACATCGTCGGGGTGATCGAGGCGGAGAGCCGGTTCGCGCTCAAGCGGTTCGCCGACGCGGGCGTGGTCGTCGAGGGGAGACCGCTCTACCCGTACGTGATGGTGGTCGACGGCAACGACGAACGCGGGATCGACGTGGGCGTGCTGGCCGCGACCGGTTTCCCGCTGGTCGGCCAGCGCACCCACGTCGACGACGCCGACCACGTGGGACGCGTCTTCAGCCGGGACTGCGCCGAGTACCACTTCCGCACTCCCGCCGGCGCCCGGGTCGCGGTGCTGGTCAACCACTTCAAGAGCAAGGGGTACGGCGGGAAGGTCGCCTCCGACGCGATCCGCCGCCGCCAGGCCGAGCGGGTGGCGTCGATCTACCGGGGGCTGGTCGACGAGGGTGTCGCGCACGTGGCGGTGGTCGGCGACCTGAACGACACCCCCGACAGCGAGCCGCTCGAGCCGCTGCTCACCGGAACCGACCTGCGCGACATCTCGGCGCATCCGGCCTTCGAGGACAACGGACGACCCGGGACGTACGGCTATTGCACCGCCCGCAACAAGCTGGATTACGTGTTGCTGTCGCCCGCGATGTTCGCCGCCGCCCGCGGTGGCGGCATCTTCCGGCAGGGCGTGTGGGGCGGCAGGCGGGGCACGCTGTGGCCGATCTACCCGACCATGACGGCGGCCGTGCACGCCGGCTCCGACCATGCCGCCATCTACGCCGACATCGACCTTCCTTAGCCTTTCGTTTCTGGAGACGGTCCGCCTGGGCGAAGCCAGGCGAACTCCCTGGCCGGCGGGCCGGGTCACGGCCTTCGGTAAGCCCGTATCGATGGCAGCGCGCGGCCGGTGAAGTCGAACTGGGTCAGGTTGTCGTTCGACGCCTCGGCGCCCGGCTGCCAGCCGACCCCGGGCACCCACTCCGGCTCCCAGGCCATGAAGCCGAGTCCCCGTCCGTCCGGCACCCGCGACAGCACACCCCGGACGCCCTCGTAGAAGGCAGCCTGACCGGCCGGCGTCGCCGGATATTGCGCGACGTCCGGCAGGTACGCGTCGGGGCCGACGATGTTGCCGCGACCGTCACCGTCCTCGAAGGTCCACGGGTACGCCACCTCCGCCAGCAGCACGGGCTTGTCGTAACGGGCCACCGAGTCGACCAGGTTGGCCTCGAGCTCGGCGATCGAGCCGTGCCACATCGGGTAGTAGGACTGGCCGATGATGTCGTACGGGACGCCGTAGCTCGTGATGTTGTCGAAGAACCAGCGGGTGTCGCCCATCTTCCCGCCCTTGTCGATGTGCAGCATCGTCTTGAGGCGGTGGCTGCCGCAGCCCTCGAGCGCGCCCTCGGTGCCGGCCTTGAGCAGGTCGGTGAAGGCCTGCCACTGCTGCGTCCCGTCGGGGAGGTAGAGCTGCCCGGCCGGCCACAGGATCCCGTTGGTGACCTCGTTGCCGATCTGGATGATGTCCACCGGCGTGCCCTGGGCGGCGAAGTCGCGTACCAGGGAATGGGTGTAGCTCTTGATCTTCTTGAGCAGGCTCGGCAGGTCGGTGGGCCAGCTCGCCGGGATCGGCTGCTTGCCGGGGTCGGCCCAGAAGTCGCTGTAGTGCGGGTCGAGCAGGATCTTCAGGCCGGCCCGATGGGCCCGTCGCGCGAGGGCGAGGGCGCGCGCCTTGTCGCTGTAGCCGGGCGGCGGGTCGATCCAGACGCGCAGGCGCAGGTGGGTGGCGCCTTCCCGAGCCAGGATCTGCTCGGCCGGGCGGACCTTGCCGGCCAGGTCGCGGAAGCGGACGCCGGCCTCCTCGAGCTGGGGGAGGAACGACATGTCGGCGCCGCGGACGCTGAGCGTCGTGCTGGTTCTCGGGGCCGCTGTCGCCGCCGTGGGGACGACGGTGGACAGGGCTATTCCGCCGGCCCCGGCGAGCAGGCCGCGGCGGCTGATGGTGGGTGGCATCGAAGTCCTCCGGTGGGTCGGAGCTTGTGAGCGCTCACGGTTCTCTGCCGTAGGGTGAATGTCAAGGGAGGGCTATCGTGCACAGGCTCCCGATCCGGAAGGACACCGATGTGACGGCGGACGACGCGCCGGTCCACCCCAAGTCGCGCGGCGCGGCCCGCCGGGCGCAGCGGCGCGGGCCGACCATGGAGGACGTGGCCGAGCTGGCCGGCGTCTCCCGGGGCACGGTGTCGCGCGTGCTCAACGGGGCGAACCACGTGAGCCCGGCGGCGCTCGAGGCGGTCCGGCGGGCGATGGAACACACCGGGTACGTGGTGAACCAGAGCGCCCGGAGCCTGGTGACCCGCAGCTCCGGGGCCATCGCGTTCGTGCTGTCCGAGCCGCCGGACCGGCTGTTCGAGGACCCGGTGCTGGGGTCGCTGCTGCGCTCGTGCACTTCACTGCTGGGCGAGCAGGGCCGCAGCCTGATGCTCATGCTCGCGGGCACGCCGGCCGAGCGCGAGCGGGTGCTGGTCTTCGCCCGCGCCGGCCACGTCGACGGGGTGCTGCTCGTGTCGATGCACGGCGGCGACCCGCTGGCGGCCGAGCTGCTCGGCACCGGGGTGCCGGTCGTCGTGTGCGGGCGGCCGCCGTCCGACGGACCGTCCATGCCGTACGTGGCCGCCGACGACCGCGGGGGAGCGCGCCTGATGACGCAGTACCTGCTGGACCGCGGCGCCCGCCGGCTCGCCACCGTGGCCGGGCCGCCCGACACACCCGGCGGCGCCGAGCGTCTGGCCGGCTTCCGCGACGTGCTGGGCCGGCGCGCGTCCGGCCGGGTGGTGGCCCGCGCGAGCGAGTACACGATCGCCGCCGGCCGCTCGGCGATGGAGCAGCTGCTGGCCGCGTACCCCGAGCTGGACGCCGTCTTCGTGGCGTCCGACCTGCTGGCCGCGGGCGCGCTGCAGGCGCTGGCCGCGGCCGGCCGCCGCGTCCCCGCCGACGTGCTGGTCGGCGGCTTCGACGACTCGGCGATCGCGGCCGCGACCACGCCGCCGCTGACCACCGTGCGCCAGCCGCTCGGCCAGGTCGCCGCCGAGCTGGTCGAGGTGCTGCTCCACCTCGCGGCCGGGCGCGCCGCCTCGTCCCGCGTCCTGCCGACCACGCTGGTCCGCCGCGACTCGGCCTGAGGCGGTCCCGTCGTCCTGCCCGCACGCCCGCTGTGAGCGCTCACGGCCAGGTCCTTGAGCTCGCGATCCCGGCGAGTAGGGTGCAGATCATGAGCGACGACACCAGCACCACCACGGAGGAGTCAGGCGACGCCGTCCTCGCCCGCGTCACTCCGGGCATGGCCGTTCTCGACGTCGACGGCGAGCAGGCCGGCACGGTCGGCGGCGTCCAGTTCGCGGGCACCGAGGTCCTGCCCGAGGCGCCCCTCGGCATCGCGGAGGACCTGGTCAGCACCGGCTACGTGCTCATCGACGGCGCCGGGCACCTGGCCAACGACGCCTACGCCGGCGGCGACCAGATCGAGGACGTGTCCGACGTGGTCACCCTGAACGTGCGCCGCCTGGACCTGGTGCGGGTCGAGTCCACGACGGCCTGATCCGGGTTCAGCCCAGCTGGTCGGCGACGGTGCGAAGCAACTGCCAGAACAGGGCGCCGAGGGTGGCGGTGGCGATCGTCGCGGCGAGCAGGATCGGCCAGGCTCGCCCGAGGCCCCGGTTCGTGGCCAGCCACGCGAGGACGGCGAGCGGGAGAAGGACCTCGACCAGTTCCGCGGCGATGAACCCGTTGAAATGGCCGAGGTCCGGGCGGCCGATCGCCGCGATCTCCTGCCAGCCCTGACCGGACAACAGACCGCACGCGGCGCCGGCGGCCGGCGCCGCGTCGCGCGCCGGCCGGGTCCTGGCCACGTGACCGAGCAGACCCAGAACCGGGCCGGCGACCATCGATATCAGCAGCCAGGCCGCGGTCGTGACGGCCAGCGAGCGCAGCGCGTACCCGTCCGCCGACGACCCGTCCTGCAGGGTGCCGCCGCTCCACCGCCGGCTGACCACGAGGATCAGCAGGTAGTAGACGAGGGTGGCGGCCACCAGCAGCACGGTCGCGCCGATCACCGCGCCGCGGCGACCGGGAGCCGTCCAGCCGGCCAGCAGCGCCGCCAGTCCCCAGGCGAGGCCGCTGCTGACCACGGCCACCATGATCTGCCCGGCCGCGCCACCGACGGCGTCGGCCAGGAAAGCCAGCACCCCGAGCACGACCGCGGCCGACACCACCGTCACGCGCCGCACTCCGACGCGGGTCGCGCCAGCCGTCTCCATCGCGCCAAGGTACCGGCGGGCGCGGGGGCCGCGACCGCCGGTGGTGCGCTACCGGATACTGCTCGCTGTGGCGATCAAGGCGCTGATCTTCGACTTCGACGGTCTGCTCATGGACACGGAGAGCACGCTGCTGGAGAGCTGGCGCTGGGAGTGGCGGCGGCACGGTCTCGAGCTCGACCCGGCCGGCTTCTTCGCCGACCACGGCGGCGATGCGAACGAGCCGCGATACGTGGCGCTGGCGGCCGCGGTGGGACCGGCCTACGACCGCGGCTCCAGCCACACGCTACGGATGGCGTACCGGGCGGAGCTGAACGCGGCGCTGGACCCGGCGCCGGGCATCGTCGACTGGCTGGACCGGGCCGCGGAGCGGGGGCTTCGGCTGGCGGTGTCGAGCAGTTCCGCGATCTCGCACGTGGGCGGGTTGCTGGATCGGGTCGGGCTGCGCTCGCGGTTCGAGGTGCTGGCGACCGGGGACGAAGTGGCCGCGCACAAGCCGGATCCGGCGGTCTACCGGCTGGCGCTGGACCGGCTCGGCCTACCGGCGCGGGACGCGGTCGCGTTCGAGGACGCCGCGCACGGCGTGACCGCGGCGCACCGGGCCGGCCTGCGCTGCGTGGCCGTGCCGAACCCGCACGCCGATCACGCCCGCTTCGCGGCCGCCGACCTTCACCTGGCCAGCGCCGCCGACCTGTCCCTGGACGAGGTCCTGACCGCGCTAGATGACCTCGGTGACCGGCCGGCGCGGGGCCGGGTGGCCGGGTGTGCCGTAGCCGAAGCGGATCACGAGCTGGGGGTAGCCGGAGCGGCCGAGGGCTCGGCGTAGCTGGTCGCGGGCGGGCGGCACCTCGATCGGCTGGGTGATCATCGAGGTGTCCAGGCCGCAGACCACGGCGGTCAGCAGGACCTTCTCGAGGCCCTGGCCGGCGGTGGTCTGGTCGGCCGGCAGGTCGCCGGGCACGCCGAGGATGCCGATCAGCGGCTCGGGCTCGTAGTCGCGGCCGGGGGCGCGGCGGTGCTCGTTGAACAGCCGTTGCGGCAGCAGGTCCTGGGGCTCGGCGGGCGGCGCGCCGGCGCTCGCCGGCACGGCCTCCCGCCAGGTGGCCAGGGCCTGCTGGTAGGCCGGATCCCGGCGCAGCACGCGGTCGGCGCTCCGGGCGATCTCGGCGAAGCCGTTCACGGCGGTGGTGCCGACCAGCAGGTCGAGCCAGCAGCCCTCGTCGCGCGCGGCCGAGATCAGGCGCACGCGCACCTCGGCGGGGACGGGGTCGGGCCAGAAGGGTGCCCGGTTGCTGTGGCGGCGCGGGATGGCCTCGTGCAACTCCTGCTCGGCATAGGTGGGCGGGCGCGGCACGGCGGGGGTCAGGCGGGCGATCACGTCCGGCGACGGATGCAGCCGTACGGACGCCGGCCGCCCGGTGGCGGCGAGGGCGAGCCGGGCGTTGTACGTGGCGGCGCCGCACGCGATGCGCATGGCCCACCCGCGCGGGTCCGCGGCGGACAGCCGGCGCTCGGGATCGGCGAGGATCTCCACCGCGCCATCGCGCAGCCGGAACAGCCACGGCTGGCTGTTGTGCAGCGACGGCGCCCGGATGCCGGCCGCGGCCGCCCGCTCGAGATCCGCCGCCTGATAGCCGGAGTCGCCGGGCGGCTCCGCGGCCGGATGGGTGGACATGACTACTCGACGATCGTGATGACGTCGCGCGGGTCGCGGCGTGGGGTGGGGGGCGGGGGCGGGGCGTCCGGCAGGTAGCCGAGGCGCACCACCACGTAGGGCTCGCCGATGCCGGCGATCAGGCCGCGGATCAAGTGCCGGGGCCACTCCACCTCGATGGCGTCGCTGATCAGCGAGCTGGACAGGCCGTCGGCGGTGGCCCGCAACAGCAGCGCGGACATCGCCTCGCCGCCGCGCAGCAGGTCGGCCGGCTCCTCGGTGCGACCGAAGAGCACGACATAGGCGGTGCCGGCGTCGTGCGCCTCGCCGATCGGCTGGCCCTGCTCGCCGGACGGGTCGAAGTCGCGGATCGGCACCCGGCGCAGTCCGGAGGAGACGGCCGACGCGGGTGGGACGCCGTCGCCGGCGAAGTCGGGCCGGTTCGTCCAGCGCTCGAGCTCCTTCTGATAGGCCGGGTCGTCCCGCTCGGCGATGCCCGCCCGCTCGGCACTGATCGCGAGGTCGACGACCTGCTCCGGGCGTACGACATGAAGGTAGGCCCCGGTCTCCTCGACCAGCTTGCGCAGGACCGTCAGCTCCTCCTCCGGCACCGGCTTGTCGCCGAACGCCCGCCGGTCGGTGCGCCGGCGGCTGATCGCCGAGAAAAGCGACTTGTCGGAATCGTGCGAGGGAGCCGGCCCGGCGAGGCGCACGGTCGCGAGCAACGACGGCCGCGCGGGATCGGGGAGCAGGGCGACCGAGGCGGCATGGCCCGAGGCGGCGAGCGCGACCCGGGCGTGGTGCAGGGCGGCGCCGCAGCTCAGGTACAGCAGCCGCCCCTCCTTGTCGACCGTGTCGAGGCGGCGCGACGAGTCCGCGAACAGCGACATGCTGTCGCCGGTGATCCGCCACGACCACGGCTGGGTGTTGAAGACCGAGGGTGCGTGCTGGGCCGCCCGGGCGGCTTCTTCGAGCGCAGTCATGAGACCACCATGACCGGCGGACGGCCCTCGGGTTCAGGGCCGAAGGTCCCGAAGCGGCGGCCGCCATGTCACCGGGTGTGTGCGACACGGGACTTTGGTCCCTTGGTGACGGGCGCGGGTGACGGAAGGATGGCCCGATGATCCGTGTATTCCTGCTCGACGACCACGAGGTCGTCCGTCGTGGCCTGGTCGACCTTCTCCAGGCCGCCGGCGACATCGAGGTCGTGGGGGAGTCGGGCTCGGCCCAGGAGGCGGCCCGGCGCATCCCGGCGCTGCGCCCCGACGTGGCGGTCCTCGACGCCCGGCTGCCCGACGGCAACGGCATCGACGTCTGCCGGGACGTGCGGGCCATCGACTCGACGATCAAGGGCCTCATCCTCACCTCGTACGAGGACGACGAGGCCCTGTTCGCGGCGATCATGGCGGGGGCCTCGGGGTACGTGTTGAAGCAGATCCGTGGCACCGACCTGGTGGACGCGGTCCGGCGGGTCGCCGAGGGGCAGTCGCTGCTCGACCCGGCGGTCACCCAGCGGGTGCTCGAGCGCATCCGCAACGGCGTCGAGCAGCCGCGGGAGCTGGCCGGGTTGACCGATCAGGAGCGCCGCATCCTCGAGCTGATCGCGGAGGGGCTGACCAACCGGGAGATCGCCGGGCGGATGTTCCTGGCCGAGAAGACGGTGAAGAACTACGTCTCGAGCCTGCTGGCCAAGCTCGGCCTCGAGCGCCGCACCCAGGCCGCGATCCTGGCGACCCGTCTGCTCGGGGAGAAGAAGCCGGGACTTTAGGCCCTGCCCCCGGACCGGGCGTGATCGAAAGATGGGCGGGAACCGGCCGAAAGGACCCCGCCCGTGGACACGCTCGACCTTGCCCGGTGGCAGTTCGGGATCACCACCGTCTACCACTTCTTCTTCGTGCCGATCACGATCGGCATGTCGGCCCTGGTCGCCGGCCTGCAGACGGCCTGGGTCCGGACCGGCAAGGAGCACTACCTGCGGGCGACGAAGTTCTGGGGCAAGCTGTTCCTGATCAACTTCGCGATGGGCGTGGTCACCGGCCTCGTCCAGGAGTTCCAGTTCGGCATGAACTGGAGCGACTACTCCCGCTTCGTCGGCGACGTCTTCGGCGCCCCGCTCGCGATCGAGGGCCTGCTCGCGTTCTTCCTGGAGTCCACGTTCCTCGGACTGTGGATCTTCGGCTGGGACCGGCTGCCGCGGCGCGTCCACCTGGCCACGATCTGGATCGCGTCGATCGGGACGATGCTGTCGGCGTACTTCATCCTCGCCGCCAACTCGTGGATGCAGCACCCGGTCGGCTACCAGCTCAACCCGGCGTCGGGCCGGGCCGAGCTGAAGAGCATCGGCGCCGTCTTCACCAACCCGACGACGCTGGTGACCTTCCCGCACACGATCACCGCCTGCTTCCTCACCGCCGGGGCGGTGCTGATCGCGGTGAGCGCCTGGCACCTCAAGCGCGGCCACCAGACCGACGTCTTCCGCCCCGCCCTCAAGCTCGGCGCCTGGGTGGTGCTCGTCTCGTTCGTCGGCGTCTTCCTCTCCGGCGACGCGCAGGCCCGGGTCATGACCGAGCAGCAGCCGATGAAGATGGCCGCGGCCGAGGCGCTCTGGCGGGACTCGAAGCCGGCCAGCTTCTCGATCTTCACGATCGGGTCGCTCGACGGGGACGCGGAGGTCTTCTCGATCCGGATCCCCACCGTGCTCTCCCTGCTGGCGACGGCGTCCTTCGACGGCGAGGTCGAGGGGATCGACAACATTCAGAGTTCGTACGAGCGGACGTACGGCCCCGGTGACTACAAGCCCAACATCCCGGTCACGTACTGGTCGTTCCGGCTCATGATGGGCTTCGGCGGGTTGGCCGCTCTGGTCGCGCTCACGGCCCTGTGGTTCACGCGCGGCGGTCGCACGCCTCGGCAGCGCTGGCTGTGGGCGGCCGCGATCGCGTCGATCGGCATGCCGCTGGCCGCCAACTCGTTCGGCTGGATCTTCACCGAGATGGGCCGCCAGCCGTGGACCGTGTTCGGCGTGCTCAAGACCGCGAACAGCGTCTCGCCGTCGGTCGGCACCGCCAACGCGGCCACGTCGCTCATCGTGCTCACCGTCCTCTACGGAATCCTCGCGGTCGTCGAGGTCGGCCTCTTCGTCCGGTACGCGCGGCAGGGCGCCCCGGAGATACCACCCGACTCCGACGACTCGTCCGGGGACCGCCCGCTCGCCTTCGCGTACTGAGCCTTCCCGTCTCCGCTTTCCGGGAGTTGACCATGGAACTGACCACCGTCTGGTTCGCGCTCATCGCGCTGCTGTGGGCCGGCTACTTCCTGCTCGAGGGCTTCGACTTCGGCGTCGGCATCCTGCTGCCGGTGCTCGGCCGGGACAACCGCGAGCGCCGCCTGCTGATCAACACGATCGGACCGGTCTGGGACGGCAACGAGGTGTGGCTGATCGTCGCCGGCGGGGCGACCTTCGCCGCGTTCCCCGAGTGGTACGCGACGCTGTTCTCCGGCTTCTACCTGCCGCTGCTGATCATCCTGGTCGCGCTGATCGTCCGGGGCGTCGCCTTCGAGTACCGCGGCAAGCGCGACGACGACCGCTGGCGGCGCCGCTGGGACTGGTGCATCATCGTCGGCTCGCTGCTGCCGGCGGTGCTCTGGGGCGTGGCTTTCGGCAACATCGTCCGCGGGGTACGCCTGGACGCGCGCCACGAGTACGTGGGCTCGTTCGGCGACCTGCTCAACCCGTACGCCCTCGTCGGTGGCCTGACCACCCTCGTGCTGTTCGTGTTGCACGGCGCCGTGTTCCTCGCGCTCAAGACCGACGGCGAGATGCGGCAGCGCGCGGGCGCCCTCGCGGCCCGGCTCGCCCCGGCGGCGGTGGTCGTGGCCGGCGCGTTCCTGCTGTGGACCGGCCTCGCCCACCGCGACGCGATCGGCGCCGTGCTGTTCGTGGTCGCGGCGCTGTGCCTGCTCGGCGCGGTGGTGGCGACCCGCCTGCGGCGCGAGGGCTGGGCGTTCCTGGCGACCGGCGCCACCCTGGTGATCGCCGTGTTCGGGTTGTTCGTGACCCTGTTCCCGGACGTGATGCCGTCCACGATCGCCGACGCGAACAGCCTGACCGTGCACAACGCGTCCTCCACGCCGTACACGCTCACGGTGATGACGTGGGTGGCGGTGTTCTTCACGCCGATCGTGGTCCTCTACCAGGGCTGGACGTACTGGGTGTTCCGCAAGCGCCTCTCCGTCGACAAGATCCCGGCATGAGGCCGCTCGACCCGCGGCTGCTGCGCTACGCGCGAGCGAGCCGGTGGCATCTCGCGGCGACGGTGGGGCTGGGGGTGCTTTCCGCCGGGCTCATCGTCGGGCAGGCGACCCTTCTCGCGTACGGGATCAGCCGGGTCTTCCTGGACCATGCGCCGGTCACCTCGACGCTGGTGTGGCTGGCCGTGGTGGTCGCCGGCCGGGCCGCCGTCGCCTGGGCGCAGGAGGTGGTCTCGGCCCGCTCGGCGGCGGCCGTGAAGCAGGAGCTGCGCGGCCAGATCTTCGCCCGCGTCGCCGGGCTCGGCCCCGCCGGTGGCGTCGCGACCGGCGAGGTCACCGCGCTGGCGACCAAGGGTTTGGACGACCTCGACGCCTACTTCTCGAAGTACCTGCCGCAACTCGTGCTCGCCGCCATCGTGCCCGTCGTCGTGCTCGCGCGGCTGCTTCCCGCCGACCTCGTCGCCACCCTGACGATCGCGCTCACCCTGCCGCTCATCCCGGTCTTCATGGCGCTCGTGGGCATGCACACGAGCGCGGCCAACGCCCGGCAGTTCAAGCTGCTGGCCCGCCTCCACCACCACTTCCTCGACGTGGTCGCCGGCCTGTCCACGCTGAAGATCTTCGGCCGGGCCGGCGCCCAGGTCGCCAACATCCGCCAGGTCAGCGTCGCCCAGCGGCGCGTCACCATGCGTACGCTGCGGATCGCCTTCCTCTCGTCGCTCGTGCTCGAACTGCTCGCCACGCTGTCGGTGGCCCTGGTCGCGGTCGGGATCGGGCTGCGGCTCGTCTCGGGGCATCTGTCCCTGCCGACCGCCCTGCTCGTGCTGATCCTCGCGCCCGAGGCGTACCTGCCGCTGCGGCAGCTCGGCGTGCACTTCCACGCGTCGGCCGCCGGGGTGGCCGCCGCCTCGGCCGCGTTCGAGATCCTCGACGTGGCGCCGCCGGTGGCCGGGTCCGCGGCCCCGCCGTTCGGCGCCCGCAAGATCGTCTTTGATGGCGTGGTCGTCCGCTACCCCGCCCGCGACCCGGTGCCGCTGTCCTTCTCGGTCGCGCCCGGGGCGTTCGTCGCTCTCACCGGGCCGAGCGGGTGCGGCAAGTCGACGGCGCTGAACCTCCTGCTCGGGTTCGCGCGCTCTGCCGGCGGCCGGGTGACCGTCGGTGGCGCCGATCTGTCCACCATCGACCCCGCGTCATGGCGGTCGCAGATCGCCTGGGTGCCGCAACGGCCTTATCTGTTCGCCGGTTCCCTCCGCGCCAACATCGCGCTGGGCGCGCCGGACTCGTCCCTCGCCGACGTCGAGCGCGCCGCACGCCGGGCCGGGTGCGACTTCATCACCGACTTCGACGCACGGGTCGGCGACGACGGCGCCGGGCTCTCGGCCGGGCAGCGGCAGCGGATCGCGCTCGCCCGGGCCTTCCTGCGGGACGCGCCGCTCGTGCTGCTCGACGAGCCGACCGCCAACCTCGACGCCGCGACCGCGGCGCCGGTCATGGACGCGATCCGCCGCCTCGCCGGCGGCCGCACGGTCATCATGGCCGCGCACCGGCCCGAGCTGATCGCGCTGGCCGGGACCGTCGTCGACCTCACGCCCAGTCCGGCCGGCGCCCGATGAGGCCCCGCGCCATGGTGCCCGGCGGGTGCGCGATGAGATGCGGCGCCGCTGTGCCGGCGACCCCGAGGGCAGGTGCGCGATGAGATCCCGCTTCCTTCTTGCCGTCGTGGCGGGGGCCGGCGCCGCGGGGTGTGCGGTCGGGCTGATGGCCGTCTCGGCCTGGCTCATCTCGCGGGCCGCCCTGCATCCGCCGGTGCTGCACCTGATGGTGGCGATCGTGGCGGTGCGCGCGATCGGCATCGGGCGGGGCGTGTTCCGCTACGCCGAGCGGCTGGCCGGCCACGACGCCGCGCTGCGGGCCCTCGGGCGTACCCGGGAAAAGGTCTTCGCCCATCTCGCCGAGATCGCCCCCGCCGGCCTCGCCCGTTTCCGCCGGGCCGACCTCGCCACCCGCCTGGCCGCCGACGTGGACGCCGTGCTCGACCTGCTCACCCGCGTGGTGCTGCCCTACGCGGTGGCGCTGATCGTGGGCGGGGCCTCGGTGCTGCTGGTCTTCGCGCTGTCGCCGGCCGCCGGGCTGACCCTGCTGGGCGGGCTGCTGCTGGTCGGCGCCGGCGTGCCGCTGCTGCAACTACGGGCGGCGCGCGACGCCGACGGCCGGCTCGCCCCGCTGCGCGGCGCCCTCGCGACCTCGGCCACCGACCTGATGCACGGGCTGCCGGACCTGATCGCGTACGGCGCCGTGCCGTCCCGCCTCGCGTCGCTGGCCGAGACCGGCGCCGCCCTGCGCCGCGCCGAGCGCAGGTCCAGCCGGATGGCCGGTCTCGCGGCCGCGACCACGGCCGTCGCCACCGGCATGTGCCTGATCGTGGGCCTCGCCGCCGGTGGTGTCGCGGTGCGCTCGGGCGCCCTGTCCGGCGAGCTGCTGGCCGTGATCGTCCTGACCCCGCTCGCCGTCTTCGAGGTCGCCGCCGGCCTGCCCGCCGCCGCCCAGCGTCTCGCCGCGGGCCGCGCCTCGGTCCGCCGCCTGCGGGCCGTTCTCGCGGCGCCGTCGCCGGTCGCCGTGCCCGCGTCGCCGGGGTCGCTGCCGCCCGGCCCGCACACGCTCCGCCTCACCGGGGTCGGCGCGGCCTGGGTCCCCGGCCCGCCGGTGGTCAGCGACGTGTCGTTCACGCTGCGGCCCGGCGACCGCGCCGCGCTGGTCGGCCCGAGCGGCTCCGGCAAGAGCACCCTGGCGGCGCTGATGGTCCGCTTCCTCGACCCGGTCGCCGGTCGCATCACCCTGGACGGCATCGACCTGCGCACGCTGGCGCCGGACCGGGTGCGCGAGATCGTCGGCTACCTGCCCGAGGACGCGTACCTCTTCGACACCACGATCGCCGCCAACCTGCGGATCGCCGCCCCCGCCGCGACCGATGACGCGTTGCTGGCCGCCCTGGCCTCGGCCCGCCTGCTCGACTGGGTGACCGCCCTGCCGGACGGCCTCGAAACCCTGGTGGGGGAGCACGGCATGGCCCTGTCCGGCGGCCAGCGACGGCGGCTGGCCCTGGCCCGCGCCCTGCTCGCCGGCTTCCAGATCCTGATCCTCGACGAGCCCACCGAGCACCTCGACGACGAGACGGCGGCCGCCCTGACCCGGGACCTGCTGGCCGCGGCCGGCGACCGCACCGTCCTGCTGATCACCCACCGGCCCGGCATCGCCGCCGCGGTCGACCAGGTGATCACTCTCGGCCACGCGCCCGCCCTCGAGTCCATCCGACAGGGATCCTAGCGCCACTAGATGTCCTGCCGACGCCATGTTAGTGTTGCTTGAAAATCTAGCGGCGCTAGCAAGGAGTGGTCATGCTCGGCTTCATCGCCTACGGGCTCGCGATCGTGCTCAACCTCTTCATCGTCTTCATCGGCGTCCGGTTCCTGCTGACGCCGCGTGCGGCCGCGGCGGGTTACGGCGTGCCCGCCGGCCCCGGCGCCTACCTGGCGGTCAAGGGTGTCCGCGACCTCACGTACGGCCTGGTCGGCCTGGCCCTGCTGGCCTTCGTCGGCGCGCCGGCGGAGGCCTGGTTCATGCTCGTCGTCGCCCTGGCGCCGCTGGGCGACACGGTGATCGTGCTGCGCCACGGCGGCACCAGGGCCACCGCCTTCGGCATCCACTTCGCCACCGCGGTGACCGTCCTGATCAGCGCCGGCCTGTTGTTCGCGGTGTGAGATCGCAGTGATCCAGTTCTCGTGAGCCAACCTCGCGTGCTGCCCATCCGTCATGGGCTCAGGAACGTGAGGAGGTGTCACCGATGGCCGACCGGCTCAAGCGGAGTGTCGCCGCACTGGTTCTGTGCCTGGGCGTGGCGGCCTGCAACACCGCGCCGACGTCCGCGGCGGCCGGGGGTGACGCCGGGCCGCCGCCACCCGGGCGCACGCCGGCCGCCCGGGCGACCACCAAGCCGCGGCCGCCGGCGGTGCGGATCACCTATCCGGCGCACGGGCAGGAGAACTGGGCCGTCGCGCCGGGCGGGCGCACCGCCGGGGACGAGGGGAAGCTGCTGAGCTACCGGGTGGCGGTCGAGAAGGACATCAAGGGGATCAACCCGGCCGCGTTCGCGGAGGTGGTGTCGGCCACGCTCGGCGATCCGCACGGCTGGACCGCCGGCGGCACGTGGAGCTTCCGCCGGGTGGGGCCGGGCGAGCACGCCGACTTCACCGTCTACCTGGCCACGCCGGGCACCCGGGACACGCTCTGCGGCGAGGGGCGGGACGGCTACACGTCGTGCCGCAACGGGGGCAACGTCGTGCTCAACGTCGCGCGGTGGGTCAAGGGGGTGCCGAAGTACGCGCTCGCCACCTACCGGGAGTACATGGTGAACCACGAGGTGGGCCACAAGCTCGGCAACGGCCACCAGCTCTGCCCGGGCCCGGGCCGGCCGGCCCCGGTCATGCAGCAGCAGACGCTCGGCCTGCACGGCTGCCGCCCCAACCCGTGGCCCTACCCGAACGGCCACCGGCTTTATGCCGGCCGCTCCGGCGTCTACGACGACCCCCTCCCGCACGCGGACGCCGGCAACCCCTAGACCGGTACGGTGCCCGCATGGCCCTGGAGCGCTACTTCGCCGAGCAGTTCGCCGCGCCGGAACGTCGGGAGCCGGTCGCCGTCGTGCCGGCCGGGGTGGTGATCGGCGACGCGGAGATTCCCGGCCCGCACGGGCCGATCCCGGTGCGCACCTACCGGCCCGGGCGGCAGCCGGCGGCACGGGCGCTGCTGTGGTGTCACGGCGGCGGCTTCCGGTACGGCGACCTCGACATGCCCGAGGCCCACACGCTGAGTGCCGAGCTTTCGGTACGCGCGGCCGCGCTCGTGGTGTCGGTCGGCTACCGGCTCGCTGACGGCAAGGATCTGCTGCACCCGGTTCCGGTCGACGACGTCTACGCGGCCTGGTCGTGGCTGCGCGGCACCGTGCCGGCGGGGGAGCGGGCGGCGATCGGCGGGGCGAGCGCCGGGGCCGCCCTGGCGCTGGCCGCGACCATGCGGGCCCGCGACACGGGCACCCCGATGCCCGATGCGCTGCTGCTCGCGTACCCCTTCGCGCATTTCCCGAACCCGGCGCCCGATCCCGCCACCGCGGCCGTCCTCGCGGAGTTGCCGGACGCGGCGCGGTTCACCGCGGAGGCGATCGAGGACATGGTCCGCAACTACGTCGGCCGGATCGACGACCTGCCGGCCGACGCGCTGCCCGGCGCCGGGAATCTGGGCGGGCTGCCGCCGGTGCATCTCGTGCACGCCGAGTACGACGATCTGCGCCCCTCGGGCGAGCTGCTCGCGCGGCAGCTGCGCGCGCGGGGCGTGCCGGTGGACGGCTTCCTCGCGCGGGGCGTGCCGCACGGGCATCTCAACCACGTGGTCGATCTGGCCGCGATCGAGGGCTCCCACGCGTACCTGGGCCGGGTCTTAGCTGATCTTTGAATTGGTGATCCTCGGGTCGCCGGAGCCCAGGTAGAAGACGCCGGGGAAGGTCGAGAACTTGTCGCCCTTGTTGCTGCGCAGGGTGGAGTTGCGGATGACCAGCGTGCCGGTGCGGTCGTTGCTCACGAAGAAGACGGCGCTGCCGCCCTCGTTGGCGTGGTTCTTCTCGATCAGCGTGCCGTCGAGAGTCAGCGTGAACTTGTCGCCGTCGAGGTAGATCGCGCCGCCGCTGCCGCCGCCGGGGGTGCCCGAGCGGGCCGGGTTCGCGCCGTTGCCGATCGCCGAGTTGCCGGAGAAGAGGCTGTTCAGCACCGTCCACGAGACGCCGATGCTGCTCAGCGCCGACCCGTTGGAGCAGACCCCGCCGGTGAAGGTGCTGCCCACGACGTAGACCGGGCTGTCGCTGCCCTGGTCGAGCACCCGGACCGCGGCGCCGCCGAGGTCGGGACCGGTGCCGTCGCACCGGTTGCCGGTGAACCGCGAGTTGACGATCTTGAGGTGGCCGCCGCGCTGGAAGATCGCGCCGCCACCGCCGCCCTCGGTCGTGTCGCCGGTGCTGTTGCCCTTCGTGAACACCAGGTTCTGCACCGTCACCTTCGGTGTCTCCTGGTCGTTGCAGTGCGAGGTGGTCCAGCCCAGCGCCTGGTCGCAGGCGTTCACGTAGAGGATGCGGCGCTTGCCGCCGCCGCTGAGGGTGACCCGGCCGCCGCCGTCGAGCACCACCGGCGAGTGCGCGTTCTTGACCTTGGCCGTGGCCGTCATCGTGATGGTGACCGGGGCGGGACCGCAGTCGAACGTGATGATGCCGCCGGCCGCCACCGCCTTGACCACCGCCGCCGAGGTGCAGCTCGCGGGCGTGCCGGTCCCGACCGTACGGCTGGGCTTGCTCGTGTCCACCGCCTTGGCCGCGGCCGGAATCGACGCGTGCCCACCCGGATTGCCGGGTTTCGGCAGGGTCTGGGGTTTGACGGTGGCCGATGCCGACGGCTTCGCCGACGTGGACGCCGACGCTGAGGGGGTCGCCGCCGAACTCGATGGGGGCAAAACGGACACGGCGGGCGATGCCGGGTCGATCAGCTGAGGGCCGGCGTCCGAACTGCCCGAATCGTTCGAAGAGCCGGAGTGGCACGCGCTGAGCAGGGTCAACGTGGCAATGGCAAGGGCCGCTCGAATCCGCACCGGGCGATGGTACTGACCCGCGCGCCGAATTCCGATAATGGCTTCATGATCGACGTTACCGGTTATCTGCGGCGCCTGCGGCTGGCCTCCCTCGAAGGCGCGGCGCCCAGCGTCGAAGGACTGTTCGCGCTGCATCGGGCGCACACGGAAATCGTGCCGTACGAGAATCTGGAGATCTGGCTCGGGCGTCGCACGACGGTGTCCCCGGCCGAGTCGGTGGCGCGGATCGTGCGCGGGCGCGGCGGCTACTGTTTCCACCTCAACGGCGCGTTCTCGGCGTTGCTGGTCGCGCTCGGTTACCGGGTGACGCGGCACGTGGGCGGGGTGCAGAGCCGCGGGGAAGCGGCGGCGGTGACCGGGAACCACCTGGTGCTGACCGTTTCCGGGCTCGGGGACTCGAGGCGGTGGCTCGTCGATCTCGGGATGGGTGACGGCATCCACGAACCCACGCCGCTCACGGTGGGTGAGTTTCGGCAGGGACCCTTCTCGTACGCGCTGAGAGCGTCCGACGTCGCGCCCGGTGGGTGGCGGTTCGAGCACGATTCGCGGGGCGGGTTCGAGGGGTTCGACTTCCGTGGTTCCGCGACCGACATGGCGGCGTTTTCCGAAATGCACAACCATTTGGAAACGTCGCCCGACTCCGGATTTGTTCGGACTTGTACGGCATTTCGCCGCGATGCGGGCGGGGTGGACATGGTGCGTGGGTTGACGCTGACCCGGTTGACGTCGTCCAGCTCGGCGCGTGTGCTGGAATCGCCAGCCGACTATTTCACGGCCTTGGCCGATATTTACGGATTAGTGCTGGCGGATGTCACCGCCGCCGAGCGCGACGACCTGTGGCGGCGGCTGGTGAGCGCTCACGAGGCATGGGCGGCCGCCCGATGACGGCGCGGGCGGATCGGGATCTCGCGGCCCTGATTGGGATGCTCGCGCTGCTCGATGGTGATCCTCGTCGGCGACCTTCCGCGTCTCGTCGAGCGGCTCGGGGCGCGGCTCGCCGATGAGAGCCTGCTGGGGCGCGGCGCGGCGAGCGGGAGTCGCGGCACCCAGGCGGCTCCGGCCTGCGCTGGGGGAGTCAGAAGCGCCTTGACGTGCGCCGCACCGCGAGCGCCGTGCCCAGCCCGGCCGCGGCGACCAGGAGGAACGCCGCACTGGCCCCGCCCTTCGGCAGCGCCAGGACGGCGAGCAGGGCGGCCACGCCGAGGGCATTCCCGAGCTGAGCGGCGGTGTTGAGCAGGCCGACCGCGGCGCTGTCCCCGCCGGCGTTTTCCCCGCCGGCGCTGTCCGCATGGCCGCCGGCGGCGTTGGCGCGGCCGGTGCCCGGGGCGTTGGCGCGGCCGGTGCCCGGGGCATTGGCGCGGCCGCCGCCTGTGGCCGGCCTGGAGGTGCCGAGTGAGGTCGCGCCGACCGAGGCGAGGCCCAGGCCCAGGCCGGCGATCGAGATGGCGACCACGATGGCGGGCACCTGGTTGTGCCGGATCGCCAGGATCAGGCCGCCGGCGGCGATGGCGAGCAGGCCCAGCACCGTGGGCCGAATCGAGCCGGTGGCCAGCGCGGGCAGGCGGGAGGCCAGCGATCCGATGACCACCGCCGCGCTGAACGGCATCATCACGACGGCGGCGGTGGCGGGGGAGAGGCCCATGTCGTTCTGCAGGAGCAGGACGACCACGATCGCGATGCCGCTGGTGGTTGCCGTGTTCACGAAGGACGCGCCGACGCCGGCGCGCAGGCGGGGGTCGCCGCGGCTCGTCCGGGCGATTAGCGGATCGGCCGCGCGCTGCTGCTGCACGGCGAACAACCCGGCCAGGACGGCCCCGACGATCAGCCCCGCCGCGCCCCAGGGGACGAGGCCGCCGTCCTGCAGAACGGCGGCGGCGCCCACGACGGCCATGACCGCGGCGGTCAGCAGCGCCGCGCCCGCTACGTCCAGGCGTACGGCGCCGTCGGGCGCGTCGGCCGGCACCAGCAGCACGGCGCCGCAGATCAGGGCGATGGTGATCGGCACGTTGACCCAGAACACCCACTGCCAGCTCAGCAGCTGGGTCAGCCCGCCGCCGACCACGTAGCCGAGGACGCCGGCCGCGGCGCCGGCCGCGCTCCACCCGGCCAGGGCCGTCCGGCGGCGGCCGGGCTCCGGGTTCAGGCGCAGCAGCGCCCACATGGCGGCCGGCACGCACAGCGCGGCGGCGGCGCCCTGCCCGATCCGGGCGGCGACGAGCTGGCCGATGGAGTGCGCCGTGCCGCCGGTCACCGCGGCGAGACCGAAGAGGACCAGGCCCGCCTCGAGCATCCGGCGATGTCCGAATCGGTCACCGAGCCGTGCGCTCAGCAGGAGCAGCCCGGCGAAGGCCATCGCCGCCGCCGCGGCCAGGAGGGTGGCCGCGCCCGGGGGCGCGTCGGTGGCGGCCAGCATCGCCGGAATCGCCGGGATGACGCTGGTGACCACGAGAACGTCCACCAGCTGGACGCCCCACAGCACCACGAGCTGCACCACCCAGCGCGCGTTGCTCGTCCCGATCTCGGCCGACACCGCGTCATCGTAGGGTCGCTCGCGCCCGCCCGCAGCGGGCCGGAGCCCGGCCGCCCGCAGCGGGCCGGAGCCCGCCCGCCCGTAGCCGGCCGGAGCTCGCGCCCGCCCGCAGCGGGCCGAAGCTCGCGGCCGGGTCAGCGCCGCCGGGGTCGCCACCGGAGGTGGCGGGTGCGGCGTTCCGGCTTGCCGGTCCACAGCGCGGGCGGGATGCCGGGCCGTGCCGCGGTCCCGGCGAGGAGGGCGAAGAGGTCGCTGTTCATGCCCTCGACGCTAGGGGCGGGAAGCGGCCCGGCCCGGACCGATCGCGCGTCGCCGGAGCAGACCGATTCACGGCCTACGATCGGTGCGTGGGCCACCTCGATCTCGCCTGGGAGACGTTGCTCGACCTGCCGGCGCGATCCGGCGGGCCGTTGCATCTGCGCCTGGCCGCGTCGATCCGGGAGGCGATCAAAAGCGGCCTTCTGCCGTACGGTGCGGCGCTGCCCCCGAGCCGCACGCTGGCGGCCGGCCTGCGGGTGTCGCGGTGGACGGTGACCCGCGCCTACGCCCAGCTCATCACCGAGGGCTACCTCGCCGGCCGCACCGGCTCGGCGACCCGGGTCAGCTGGAAGGCGCCGTCCGTCGCCGATGAACCGGCGGTCGCCGAGAAACCGGCCCGCTTCGATCTGCGCCCGGGCCAGCCCGACCTGCGCGCGTTCCCCCGGCGGGCATGGGTGCGCGCCGTTCGCGAGGCGGCCGAGACCACGCCGTACGACCAGCTCAATCATTCCGGCTCGGGCGGCCACCCGCGGTTGCGCACCGTCCTGGCCGACCACCTGAATCGCAGCCGCGGCGCCGTCGCCAAGCCGTCCGACGTCTCCGTCTACGCGGGCGCCGGCCAGTCGCTGCTGCAGGTCTGCCGCGCGCTGGCGGCCGGGGGCCACACCGCGATCGGCGTCGAGGACCCCGGTTCACCGCGGCATCATCAGGCCGTACGCGGCGCCGGTCTCGAGGTGGCCCCGGTGCCGGTCGACGCGGACGGCCTGATCGTCGCGGCGTTGCCGGACGTGCGCGCGGTCTGCGTCAGCGCCGCCCACCACCCGGTGACCGGCTGCGTCCTGTCCCCGCGCCGCCGGGCCGAGCTGCTGGACTGGGCCCGCCGTACCGACGCCCTGATCGTCGAGGACGACTACGACGCCGAGTTCGCGTACGACCGTGCCGCCCCCGCCGTCCTGCAGGGCGCCGACCCCGCCCGCGTCGCCCTGCTCGGCTCGATGAGCAAGTCCCTGGGCCCGGCCGTCGGCATCGGCTGGGTGGTCGCCCCCGGACGCTGGGTGCCGGCCGTGCGCTCGGCCCAGGAGATCGAGCTGCACCCGCCGATGCTGAATCAGGTCGCGCTGGCCACCCTGATGGAGTCCGGCGGATACGACCGTCACCTGCGCGCGTCCCGGCCCCGCTTCCGCGCGCGCCGGAACGCGTTGGTGGCCGCCCTGCACGCGGCCATGCCGCAGTTCCCGGTGCTGGGCGCCGAGGCCGGCCTGCATGTGTTGCTGGAGTTGCCGCCGGGCAGCGACACGGCCGCGGTCGTCGCCGAGGCTCACCGCCACGACCTCGACCTGTGCGACACCACCGCCATGACCATCGACCCGGCCAACCTCACGCCGGCGCTGATGCTCGGCTACGGGAACGTCAGCGACTCGCTGATCGGGGAGGCCGTCGCCGCCCTGGCCGAGGCCGTCGGTCGAGCCGGAGTGAGCTAGCGGCGGGCGTGGCGGTCGGACGCCGCGTAGGACGCCGCCGCCGTCAACGCGGACACCGCCAGCACCGACGGCCAGGAACCGATGCGCTTGGCCAGCGGATGCGACAGGCCGAACGCCCCGACGTAGGTCGCGACCAGCGCGCCGGTGACCGCGGGGCTGGTGGTGCGGGCCCACTCGCGGCCGGCCAGCACGCCGCCGGCGGCCAGCACCACGCCGCCCAGCGGGCGGATGCCCGTGCGCCGGGCCAGCTGCCAGCCGCCGATGAGAGAGCCCGCCGTGATCGCCGCCGTGGGAAGACGCATCAGCCGAACCTACACCGCGGCCCGGGGCTCACGCCGGGGGCGCGCGGGGCCGGCCGCCGCCAGCGACATCCCGGTGAGGATCATGCCGGTCAGGCCGATCCAGAAGCCGAGGCCGGCCGCGGAGACGCCCGGCACCATCACCGGGTGATCGCGCCGCATCAGCGACGCCGCCAGCCCGTCGGCCACCTCGGCGGGGACACCGACGGCGCCGGCCCGGCTGTCGGCGGCGGTGGGGGAGCGGGCCGCGTCGCGCTGGTCGAGGGTGAGGAAGACGGACAGCACCACGGCCGCCAGGGACGTCAGCCACAGCGCCCCGGAGACCCAGCCGCGCATCAGCCGGGACGCCAGCCAGAGGGCGACCGCGAGGACGACCAGGACCAGGGCGCCGGTCCAGCGGGAGGACATGCTCCACGCCGTACCGGCATAGCTCTGCGGGTGAAGGCCGGCCCCACCGGCCACCGTGAGGCGCACCACCCACCACGGCAGGGCGCCGCTGACCAGCACCACCAGCCCGGAAATCGTGACCGCCCGCGACCCCACCCGAGGACCATAGGCCGTTCGTCACACCCGGAACCGGGAAACGCGGGCGGGTCAGCCGTGTTGGGAGCGACATGACGACTGTGGGATTCATCGGGAGCGGGATGATCGGCGGCACCGTGGCGCGGCTGGCGGTGGCGGCCGGCTACGACGTGGTGGTGAGCAACTCGCGCGGGCCGGAGACGCTCGCGGGGCTGGTCGCGGAGCTCGGCGGCAACGCCCGGGCGGCGACGGCCGAGCAGGCGGCGGCGGCCGGCGACATCGTGGTGGTGAGCGTCCCGTTCCACGCCCACGCCCAGCTGCCGGCCGGCGCGCTGGCCGGCAAGGTCGTGCTGGACACCGACAACTACTACGCGGCCCGCGACGGGCACGTGGCCGAGCTCGACGAGGGCCTGCTCACCAGCGCCGAGCTGGAGCAGCGGCACCTGGGCACGGCCAAGGTCGTGAAGGTCTTCAACAACATCTACTACCGGCACCTCGGCTCGCTCGCCCGGCCGGTGGGCGCATCCGACCGTACGGCGCTGACGATCGCCGGCGACGACAGCGAGGCGAAGAAGGCGGCGACCGCGTTCCTCGACGCGATCGGCTACGACACGGTCGACGTGGGCACGCTCGCCGACAGCTGGCGCGTCGAGCCCGGCCAGCCCGCGTACGGCCCGCCCTACGGCAGCTTCGAGGACCCGGCCGGCGTCCCGGCGAGCGCCGAGAAGGTCCGGGCCGCCGTCGCCGAGGCCAAGCGCTAGCCCCTCAGGTCGCGCGCGTGACCGCCGATCAGTGCGGTCATGCGCCTGCGGACCGCCCGAGTGCCCGTCGCGCACCTGCTGCTCGGCCTGCTCTACGCCGTGCTGCTGGTGCTCGCGACCGGTTCGCTGCGCCCGGACGTGGCCGAGCTCGCGCGCGTGCTGTTCGGGCTGATCGGCCTGGTGGCCGCCGTCCGGGCCGCGCGCGGGCCGGGGCTCACCGTCCGCGCGCACCGGGCCTGGCTGCTCGTCGCGCTCAGCTTCGCCGTCCTGGTGGCCGCGCCGCTGCTGCGCTTCGGCCTGCACCGGGTCGGCATCGAGGCCGCCGACGACGTCACCCACCTGGCGTTCGTGCTGGCCCTGCTGGGGGCGTTGCAGATGTTCCCGCTCGCCCGCACCACCCGGCGCGAACGCTGGAAGTCGGCGATCGACGCCCTGACGGTGCTGGTCGGCGGCTCCATGGTGCTCTGGTACACGTCCTTCGGCCCGTACGTCGAACGGCATGGTTTCTCGGTCACCGTGGTGGTCTCGGCCGGTCTGTACCCGATGTGCGACCTGGCGTTGCTGTTCAGCGTGGCCCGGGTGCTGCTGCGGGGCGCCGACGACTCGGCCCAGCGGCCGCTGCGCTGGCTGGCGGCGGGCTCGATGGTGCTGTTCGCGGGCGACGCCGTGCACGGCTACCTCGACGGGCACGGCCAGATCCAGCTGCACTCGCCGTGGCAGTTCATCTGCTGGATCACGGCCGACGCCCTGCTCGCGGCCGGGGCGCTCGAGCAGTGCCGGCGCACCGTGCGGTTCACCCGTGAGGTGCGGCGGGGTCTGCGTTCGGCACGCTATCTCCCGTACGCCGCGGTGGCCGTCGCCCACCTGTTGATGCTGGGCGCCGCGGTCTCCGAGGGAACGTTCTTCCCGTGGGGCGGCCTGGCCGCCGGCGGGGCGCTGCTCAGCGCGCTGGTGCTGTGGCGGCAGACGCTCGTGCAGCGGGAGAGCGACGACCAGGCCGTCACCGACCACCTCACCGGGCTCGCCAACCGCAGCCGGTTCCGCGCCACCGACACCCGCTCGCTGGCCCGCGCCGCCCGCACCGGCCGGCACAGCGCCGTCCTGGTGATCGACATGAACGGCTTCAAGGAGGTCAACGACACGCTCGGCCACAAGTCCGGCGACCTCGTGCTGGTCGAGTTCGCGGAGCTGCTGCGCCGCTGTGTGCCCGGGCCCGGGTTGCCGTGCCGGCTGGGCGGGGACGAGTTCGCGGTGGTCCTGCCCGACCTCGACAAGCCCGAGCGGGCGTACGAGGTGGCCGGCCGGATCGCCGCCGAGCTGGCGCCGGTGATCATCGACGGCAAGCTGATCGAGATGGCGGCGAGCATCGGGGTGGCCGTGTCCGGGCCCGGCGAGCTCACCCACGACGAGATCGTGCACCGCGCCGACCTGGCGATGTACCGCGCCAAGAAGCAGGCGCCGCGCACCCGCTGGGCGGCCTGGCAGGAGTCCCTCGAGCAGGTCGTGGAGTTGCGGGCGGCCTGACGCCTAGGCTCGTGGCCCGGTCGTCCGCAGCATGGTGTCCGAGTCGCCGCTGCGCCCGACCACTTCGAACCCGGCCCGCTCGTAGAGCCGCCGGGCCGCGTTCCCGTCCTCCACGCTGAGGCTGAGCCCCCGGAACCCGCGTTCCGCGGCGAGCCGCACGATCTCGTCGAGCAGCGCCGACGCCACGCCCCGGCCCCGCGCCGCCGCCAGCACGCCGATCGTCAGCTCCGGGATGTCGCCGGCGACGAACCCGTAGCCCGCCCGCTCGGCCGGCAGCGCCCGCCCCCAGACCGCGCCGACCGGCTCGTCGCCGTCCAGCGCGATCACCCCGAGGTCGCCCGCGCCCGGGAACCCCGCCAGGTAGCGCTGGGCGGCCGGGTCGGTCCGGACCCAGTCGAGCGTGAACCGCGGCTCCGACCAGTTGAAGGCCTCCAGCAGGACCCGCTCCAGGAACGGCAGATCCGCCGCGGTCGCCACTCGCATCAGCACCGCACGAGGGTACGCGCCTCACGATCCACGGGGCCATCTCGTCGTACCAGTAAAGATCGTTGTTTCGGAATGGGGAGATCATGACCGACTTGCAGGTCATCGCCGACCGGGTGGAGATCGAGGCGCTGCGGGGCGAGTACTCCGACGCCGTGTGGATGCGCGACTACGACCGCATCGCGTCGCTGTTCACCGACGACGGCGCGCTGCGCATGCCGAACATCCCGGTGGAGCTGTCGGGTCCCGGGCAGATCCGGGAGTGGGGCGCGCGGGTCCCCGGCTTCGTGGAGTTCCTGCTGCAGACCACCCACCCCGGCGTCATCACGCTCGACGGCGACACCGCCACCGGGCGCGCCTACATGCACGAGATCGGCCGCCTGCGCGACGGCCGCGGGGAGCAGAACTACGCCGTCTACCACGACCGCTACCGCCGGACCGCGGACGGCTGGCGCTTCGCCGAGCGCGTCTACGAGGTCCGCTACCACGACGAGAGCCCGCTGGCCGGCGAGCCGTCAGCGGCCCGGGAAGCCGGTTGAGCGGCGCACGTGCGCCCACGGTGGCCTGATGTTGCCATTCCGGCAAAGGAGCTTGTCGGTTCGCGGCGCGCCGGGGCATGGTCGTGGCCGGAGGTGGACACGATGTCTGAACAGGTGAAAGACGCATACGAGGTAGTGGTCGTCGGCGGGGGAGCGGCCGGCCTCAACGGCGCCCTCATGCTGGCCCGCTCGCGCCGCGGCGTGCTGGTGATCGATGCGGGCGAGCCGCGCAACGCGCCCGCCGACGGTGTGCACGGCCTGCTGGCCCGCGAGGGCATGCCGCCGCTGGAGCTGGTGGAGAGGGGCCGGGCGGAGGTACGCGGATACGGCGGCCAGGTGATCAAGGCCGAGGTGGTCAGGGCTCTGCGGAACGAGTCCGATTTCGACGTGGAGCTGGCCGACGGCCGCCACATCCGCGCCAAGCGCCTCCTGATCACCACCGGCCTCGTCGACGAGCTCCCCGACGTGCCCGGCCTGCGCTCGCGCTGGGGCCGCGACGTCGTGCACTGCCCGTACTGCCACGGCTGGGAGGTGCGCGACGAGCCGATCGGCGTGCTCGCGACCGGCCCCGCCTCGATCCACCACGCGCTGCTGTTCCGCCAGCTCACCGACGACCTGATGTTCTTCCAGGACCGCCAGCCCGACCTCCCCGAGGAGCAGGCGGAGCAGCTGGCCGCCCGGGGCATCACCCTGGTGACCGGCGCCGTGGAGGGCCTGGAGATCAAGGACGACAAAATTGCGGCCGTACGCCTGAAGTCCGGCGCCGTGATCCCGCGGGCGGTCGTGGCGGTGGCCACCCGGATGGTCGCCCGGGCCGGTTTCCTGTCCGATCTGGGCCTGAAGGCGGTCCCGCACGTCTCGGGCATGGGTGAGCACATCCCGGCCGACCCGACCGGCCGCACCGATGTCCCCGGCGTGTGGGTCGCGGGGAACGTCACCGATCTGTCCGCCCAGGTCGGCGCCGCGGCGGCGGCGGGGGCTCTGGCCGGCGCGCACATCAATGCGGACCTGGTTGCCGAGGACACGCGGGTGGCGGTGGAGGCCTGGAAGGTTTCCTGAGGCGGACGGGCCGGGTGGCGGCCCGGGGCGGGCGTCTCGCGCACGGGTCGGCAAGCGGCGTAAATCGGTGGCGTCCGGCGCGGCGTCCCGGGAAGCTACCGCCATGTCCGGTGTGCCTGAGGGGTTCAGCTATCGCGTCCGCAAGAACGGGGACGTGGAAGTGCTGCATCATGACCGGGCGGCGGTCGTGCTGCGCGGGGCCGCGGCCGCTCGGTTTCTCATCGACGTGGAGGGCGGCGACCCGCAGGAGCTGATGGCGCGCGTCACCGGCAACTACAAGCACGGCAACGAGCGGGCGGGCAAGAACCACCCGCGCAACCGGCGTCGTTAGGGCCAGGGGTTATTGTCGGTCCATGTCCGGCCCTGGAGACGTGCCACCGGAGATTCTCGATCGGCTGCGACCGATCTGCCGGCGGTTGCCCGACACGTACGAGGAACCCGCCTGGATCGGCGTCCGCTGGCGGATCCGCGCCCGGACCGTCGCGCACGTCTACACGCCCGACCCGGAACGGTTGCCGGTCTACGCCGCGCATGTCGTCGCCGGGGAGCCGCCGACCGTGATGACGTTCCGGGTGCCCCTCGACGACCTGGCCGGCCTGACCGCCGGGGGCTTCCCGTTCTTCCGCGCGCCGTGGGGCAGCAACGTCGCCGCCGCCGTTCTCGGGGACCACACCGACTGGACCGAGATCGCCGAGCTGGTCATCGACAGCTACCGCGAGATGGCCCCGAAGTTCCTGGCCGCCCAGATCGACGCCTGACCGGACGCCTCAGCCGGCCAGGAACTGCTCCAGCAGGCCGGGTACGGCGGTGCGGGCCACGCGCAGCGCCTCGGCGTCGGGGACGTCGGGGATGGCGTAGTGCTGCCGGCCGCCGGCCGTGGTGGCGACCAGCGTGGTCAAGCCGGCGCGGCGCTGGAACAGGGACGTGGTCATGTTCCAGCCGATCACGGCGTCGGCCCGCAGCACGTACCGGCGCCGGATCAGGCTGCCGTGCCGGGTGACCAGCCAGTCGCCGGTGAGGGCGTGGCCGAGGGACGCGGCCCGGTCGACGGCCAGCAGCGCGCCGATCGGGAGCAGCGCCAGCGCCATCCAGAACGCCGACCAGGGTGCCCCGGCCCACCGCACGAGACCCAGCACGATCAGGATCACGATCGTGCTGACCGTGGCGGCCCGGGTGAACCGGCGGCGGCGGGCCCGGGGGCCGTGCGGGGTCAGGGCCACGGTCAGCGGCTCCGGGTCGCCGATGACGGTGCCGGCCACGTCGGCCGCGACGGCCCGGGGCGCGGGCGGCAGCAGGACCGAGCCGCCGCGGTCGCTGCCCCGGCCGACCCGCAGGCCGGTGGCGATGGCCAGGACCCGGGCGCCGCGCACCGACCGCAAGAGCAAGGGCTCGCTCAGCTCCACGCCACGCAGCCGGCGTTCCTCGATGGTGGTGTTGCGGGTGGTGAGCAGGCCGCGCCGCACGTGCAGGGTGCCGCTGGGGTGCCGGCTCAGCCGGAAGTTCCAGAACGTCAGGACGTACCCGATGGTCGACGCGATCGTCGTGAACACCATCACCGCGGCCGCCACCAGCAGGATGGCCAGGGGCAGCGGCCGGTCCCGCACGTAGCCGATCGAGTCGTGCACCGGGCCGATCTTGGTGAGGTCGACATGGCTCTCGTTCACCAGCCGGGAGCCGATGCCGAACAGCACGCCGATCGCGACCAGGCCGGAGAGGGTGAACGGGCCGTACCGGACCCAGGCCGGGTCGAGGGCGGCGAGCACGGTCTCCGGCGGCGCGGTGTCGGCGGCGGTGTCGGTGCCGGTGGCGGTGTTGGTGGCGGTGTTGGTGGCGGCGATCGGGGTGGCGACCGGGCGGTGCAGCAGCTCGCGATGCAGGTTCTCGGCGGCGGCGGCGCTCAGCCCGTCCAGCTTCACGCCGTCGTTCTTCTTGTCGGTCTGGCCGGTGCCGACCGTGACCCGGGCCAGGCCGAAGATGCGGTGCAGGACGTTCGACGTGACGTCGACCGTGCGGATGCGGTCCCGGGGCACGGTCAGCGTCCGGCGGCGGAGCAGTCCCCGGCGTACCTGCACGTGGGTCGGGGTGATCCGGAACGAGGTGGTGAAGTAGCGCAGGAAACCGATCACGATGCCGATGGCGCCGATGCCCAGGGCCCACCAGCCGCCCTCGCCGCCATTGCCGTTGCGCACCCCGATCAGCACCGCGACCAGCGGGAAGATGAGCCGCCGCAGCTCCATCACGGGGTGCACGGCGAGCATCCGGGGGCTCAGCCGCCGCCAGGACTCCCCGGCATCGCGCACCACGTCCTCGGCGGGGTCGACCGCGGTGGTCATGTCGCGTCCCCGGTGGTCTCGCCGACCCGGGCGGTCAGATCGGCGACCAGCTGGTCGGCGACCTTCGCGGCCAATCCGTCGATCTTGATAGGACCGGCCGCCGACGCGGTCGTCACGGTCACGTTCGCCAGCTTGAAGATCTGCTCGATCGGGCCGCGCTCGCTGTCGACGGTCTGCACCCGGGAGATCGGCGCGATCCGCCGCTCCTGGCTGAGCCAGCCGGTCTGGGTGTAGACCGCGGTGCCGGTGGCCTCCCAGCGGTGCACCCGGTAGCGCCACTGCGGCATCACCACCAGGTGCACGGCCGCCAGCACCAGCCACGCCGCGCCCACGAGCAGGTGCGGGACCCGCGAGCCGTCGCCGTCGGCGAACCACCAGATCACCTGCGGCACGAGCAGCACGATCCACAGCACCGCCGCCTTCGCCGCCCAGTACCACAGGGCACGGGGGCTGACCCGGTGCATCGGTGGGCGCAGCCGCACCACATCTACCGTCATCGTCACGCCCTTCACGTTCGCATCCGTACGCCAGCAATCATCGGCCCGTTCGTCGTGCGCGCGCCCGGACATATGTCATGGGTCGGCCGGCGCGTCGCGGCGAGGTCCGCGAGGAAAACGCCGAAAACGTCACTCATCGGGATGTAAGGTGCTGACAGTGCAGACCGCCGTCGAGGGGTTGACCACCGCCGAGGCCGAGCGGCGCCGCCGCCGCGGGGAGTCGAACGCGCGGGTCAAGGGCGGGTCGCGCGGTTACGCGGACATCCTGCGCACCAACGTGTTCTCGTTCTTCAACATCATCCTGTTCGTCATCGGCGCCGTGCTGCTGGCGATGGGCCGGTTCAGCGACGCCCTGATCAGCGTCGGGCTCGGCCTGATCAACGCGGTGATCAGCGCGGCCCAGGAGATCCGGGCCAAGCGCAAGCTCGACCGGCTTCAGCTGCTCGACCGGGCGCCGGTGACGGCCCTGCGTGACGGCCGGGAGATCGAGATCCAACCCGAGCTGGTCGTACGCGGTGACGTGCTCCGGGTGCGGGCCGGTGACCAGATCGTCGTCGACGGCCCGTTGCTCGGCGGCGGCCCGGTCGAGGCCGACGAGTCGCTGCTGACCGGGGAGTCCGATCCGGTGGCCAAGGCGCCCGGGGACGACCTGCGGTCGGGCAGTCTCTGCGTCGCCGGGGACGGCCTGATGGTGGCCCGCGACGTCGGGGCGGCCAGCTATGCGGGCCGGCTCACGGCCGAGGCGCGGCGGGCGAGCACCGACAAGACGCCCCTGCAGCGGCGGGTGGAGTTCCTCGTCCGGCTCGTGATGGCGCTGACCGCCCTGATGAGCGGCGCGATCCTGGGCCAGGCCGCGATCGAGGGGTTCTCGCTGCTGCGGGTCGTGCAGATGACCGCGGTGCTCTCCGGACTCGTACCCTATGGGCTGTTCTTCCTGATCGCCGTCGCCTACACCGCCGGGGCCGCCGCGATCGCCCGCAGCGGCGCCCTCGTGCAGCAGGTCAACGCCGTCGAGTCGGTGAGCAATGTGGACGTGGTCTGCACCGACAAGACCGGCACGCTCACCACCGGCCGGCTCACCGTCGAGTCCCTGCACCCGGTCGGCGCCGTCGAGCGGCACGAGCTCGAGCTCCTCCTCGGATCGCTGGCCCGCAGCGCCGGCACGCCGAACCTGACCTCCCAGGCGCTCGCGCTGGAGATGCCCGGTCACCCGTGGCACGTCCGCGACGAGGTGCCGTTCGTGTCGTCGCTGCGCTGGTCGGGCGTGGTGGCCGAGGAGGGGACCTGGGTGCTCGGCGCGCCGGACGCGCTCGGGTTCGTCGACGAGGTGGTCATGCGGCTGGCGGGGCTCGGTCTCCGCGTACTCCTGCTGGCCCGGCCCTCGAACGACGAAGCGCGACTGCGCGACGAGGCCGGACGCCCCGCCCTGCCGGCGCTCACCCCCGTCGGTTTCGTGGCGCTCGCCGACGAGTTGCGGCCCGACGTCGGGGACACCGTCCGGCGGCTGCACCGGGACGGGGTGGCGCTGAAGGTTCTCTCCGGCGACGATCCGCTGACGGTGGCGGCGATCGCGACGCGGGCCGGCATGGACGCCGGGGAGCCGGTTGCCGGGGCGGTGCTCGACGGGCTCGACGACGACGCGCTGGACCGGCTCGTGGGGCGCACCACGGTCTTCGGCCGGGTGGCGCCCGAGCACAAGGAGCGGATCGTCCGGTCGCTGCGCCGGCAGGACCACTACGTCGCGATGATCGGCGACGGCGTGAACGACGCCCGCGCGCTGAAGGGCGCCCAGGTCGGCGTGGCGATGCGCAGCGGGAGCGCGGTGACCCGCGACGTGGCCGACATCGTGCTGGTCGACGACTCGTTCGCGGCGCTGCGCCCGGCCCAGCAGGAGGGCCGCCGCATCGTCAACGGCATTGCGATGTCCCTGTACGTGTTCCTGTCCCGCGTCGCCACGCAGGGACTCGTGATCCTGACCGTCACGATGCTCGGGCTCGGGTTCCCGTACTCGCCCACGCAGGTCGGCCTGACCCTGTTCACGGTCGGCGTGCCCACGTTCTTCCTGACCATGTGGGCCAAGCCGCTGCCCCCGGACACCAACATGTTCGGCGGCCTGGCCGGCTTCGTCATCCCCGCCGCCGTGATCACGGCCGGCTTCGGCACGGCGATCTACGCGGGCCTCTACGAGGCCGTCATGATCGGGTTCAGCTCCGGCCGTACCCCCGCCGAGGTCATCGGGGAATTCGAGAAATACACCGGCCTGACGTACGGGAGTGACACCGACTTCACCGCCGCGGCCGCGACCATCGCCTCCCAGACCGGCTTGTCGACGTTCTTCTGCCTGGCCTCGTTCGTGCTGATCCTGTTCCTGGCGCCCCCGAACAAGCTCTTCGCCGCGTGGCGAACCCCGACGCCGGACCGCCGCCCGACATACCTGGTGTGCGGTTTGGCGGTGGCATTCGGCGCGGTCCTCTTCGTGCCGGCCCTGTACACATATTTCGGCCTGGCCGGCCCGTCGAAGCCGGTCTTCGTGATCGTGCTGGTGATGTTGATCGTGTGGTTCGCGGTGCTGAGCCTGACCTATCGGTGGCGGTTGCTGGATCGCGTGCTCGGGTTGCACAACCTGCGGCTGTAGCACGTTCGCCGACGGTTCGGGGTTGTCCACAGTGGCAAGTTGTCCACAGTGAACCGAGCGCCTGTAGGCCCGCGCACGTCGTTTCCGCGATAATGGCTGCGGGGGCTCCCCCTTCTGGGTGGGCGGGATTCGGCTGGGCGGGATTCGGCTGGGCCGGATTCGGCTGGGCACGTGGCCTGCCCGCGGCAATGTGGGTGCCGGCGGGACGCGGCCGCCGGCCCGAATCGAGCAGCGCCGAGGCCCTTCGCGATGCGCTGACCCGGCGGTGAGGCGCCTCCCTGGCATGGTGCGGCTTCGACTCGCCGGGACGCGGGACGGCAGTCGTGGGCGCGAACTCGCGCCCATGGGGGAGTCGGGCGCTGCGCTAACGCACGTCGACCGTGACGGTCCAGCCCTGCATGCTGTGGCAGGTCGGGCCGGTGCCGTGCGGCGGGCACACCGAGCGGGACGACGAGAGCGTCGCCTCGCCGCGGGCGACCGCACGGTAACGGCCGCGCGTCGTGCCGCGGATGCTGATCGCGGTCTGCGGCAAGGCCTTCAGCTGGTGGCCGGATTCGCCGATCGCCCGCCACCACGTGGCGGGGTCGGGGTTCGCGCTCGGGTCGACCCGGAGACGCACCAGCACGTACTCACCCCGGCGCACCCGGACGGCGCGCCCGTTGTCGGCGGCGGTCAGCGTGATCGTCCGGGCGGCTGGGGCCGGGACCGGGGCCGGCGGGCGGGCGACGGTCAAGGCGGCCGGCGGGCGGGAGACGGTCAAGGCGGCCGGCGGGCGGGAGACGATGGAGGCCCCGGCCGGAGCGGCGGCGAGCGCGACCGGAACCACGGACGCCAAGCCTACGAGTGCGAAACGGTGCATACCCATGCAACGACCGAGCGGCGGGGCAAGATCCGGGCCGGTGGACAGGGAGCGGCGCGGCGGGCAGGGTGGGTGCGTGTCCTGGACGGTCATCGCGACGATTGTCAGCAGCGCGGTCACGGCGCTGGCCGGGGTGGTTGTCGGGGGACTCCTCGCGCGGCGCAGTCAGGATCGGCAATGGGTTCGGGACGGGAAGGCGTCGGCCTATCGGGCTCTGCTGCGGGAGTACACGCGGATCGAGTTCGATGTGCGCCGGGCCCATCTCGGGCAGCTCGACCTCACGGCGCTGGACTGGCCGCGCTGGGGTGCGGCGCTCGCGGAGCTGAGCCTGGTCGCCGACGAAGGGGTGACGGACGCGGCCTCCGAGCTGGCCGGCGTGCTGGTGCGGATGGACCGGGCGGTGCACGCGGGCGACGGGGAAGACGACGGTTGGCGCGCCCTGCTCGAAGAGCTTGCGGCGGCGCAGCTGGACTTCGTCAACGCCGCCCGCCGCAGCCTCGACCCGGGCGGGCCCGCCCTGCGGACGAGGGCGGGCGGGCCGTTGATCGTCAGTCCGTGACCGGCGGCGGCGCCCAGGGGGCGAGCGCACCCACCCTGAGCGCTGAGCATCAGTCCGTGACCGGCGGCGGCGCCCAGGGGGCGAGCGCACCCACCCTGAGCGCTGAGCGTCAGCCCGTGACCGGCGGCGGCGCCCAGGGGGCGAGCGCACCCACCCTGAGCGCCGAGCGTCAGTCCGTGACCGGTGGCGGGCCCAGGTGGGTGCGTTCGCCGTCGTGGTCGAGGATGCACAGGATCTCGGCGGGGCCGCCGGCGGCGCCGAACGCGTGCGGGACCATCGTCGAGAACTCGGCGGCCTCGCCCGCGCGGACCAGGACCGTGCGGTCGCCCAGCCGCAGCACGGCGGTGCCGGACAGGACGGTGAACCAGTCGCGGCCGGGGTGCACGCGCAGCGCGGGGTGGGCGGGGCGGGTCAGCCGCATCTTGGCGACCCGCATGCCGGCCGGGTTGCCCTCGCGGGACAGCAGCCACGTGGTGATGCCGCGTTCCTCGTCGCGGTGCGGGCGGATCACCACGTCCTCGTCGCGGCCCGACTCCACCAGCTGGTCGAGCGTCGTGCCCAGCGCGCGGGCGATCGGGGCCAGCTGGTCGAGCGCGATGCGGCGGTGGCCGGTCTCGATGCGGCTCAGCGTGGAGGGGCTCAGGTAGCTGCGGGCGGCCAGCTCGTCGAGCGACCAGCCGCGCGCCACCCGCAGGCTCCGGATGCGCTGCCGGACCAGGGCGTCGAGCTCACCGTCTTGCGTCATACGCAAGACCTTATGCCGTACGCGCAAAAGGCCGCTAGCGTCGGTGACATGGCACATGAGCACCTGGCCGACATGCTCGACCTCGATGTCGACGTCCTCCACGACTACCACCGCGAGGTGATCGGCTGGGCCGGCTCCCTCGTCCCGGACCGCCCCCGCATCGTCGATCTCGGCGCGGGCACCGGCGCCGGCACGCTCTCGCTGGCCCGGCTGCTGCCCACGGCCGAGGTCACTGCCGTCGACGTCGACCAGGAGATGCTCGACCACCTGCGCCGCCGCGCGGCCGAGGCGGGTGTGGCCGACCGGGTCCGCACGGTCCGCGCCGACCTCGACGGCGACTGGCCCGCGCTCGGCCCGGCCGACCTGGTCTGGGCGTCGGCGTCGCTGCACCACCTGGCCGACCCGGCCCGCACGCTGACCCAGGTGCGCGACGTCCTGCGGCCCGGCGGCGTCTTCGTGATCACCGAGTTGGACTCGTTCCCGCGCTTCCTGGGTGAAACGGAGGCCGCCGCCCTGGAGGACCGGATCCACGAGGCCGCGGCCCGCCGCCGGCACGATGCCGGACTGCACATGGGCCTGGACTGGGGCGCCGGGATCAAGGACGCCGGCTTCGCGCTCGAGGGAGAGCGCCGCTTCGACATCGAGCTGCGCCGCCCGCTGTCCGAGCAGGCGGTCCGCTACGCCCAGGTGACCCTGCAGCGCGCACAGCACGGCCTCGCCGATCAGCTCGGCGCCGACGACCGGGCCGCGCTCGAGCGCGTCGTCGCCACGCTGCCCGAGCGCGACGACCTCACCGTCCGCGCCACCCGGGACGTGTGGATCGCGAGGCGTCAAGAACGAAGGTGATGCTCGCCGGGCCCGAGATCCCGCGTGGACCCGTCGGGGAGGACCGCTTCGGCCGTCGTCCCCGGCGGCACCGACACCGACAGGTCGAAGCGCCCGCCGGTCAGCGACCACCGCACCTCGATCCGGCCGTACGGCGACTCGTGCGCCGCGGACGCCCAGGTCAGCCCGCCACCGGGGCGCGGCCGCACCCGAAATGTCCGGTAGGCGGGCAAGAGCGGCGACAGTCCGGCGACGTACCGGTGCAGGAACGAGACGACCGCGCCCTTGGCGTAATGGTTGAGCGACTCGTGCGCCACCCCGGCGGCGTCGACCCCGTCCCACCGCTCCCACATCGTCGTGGCCCCGCGGTCGATCATCAGCAGCCACGACGGCTCGGTGTCCTGCGTCAGCAGCGCGTAGGCGGCGTCCAGGTGACCGGCGTCGGCCAGCGCCGGCAGCAGGTCGGGCGTGGCCAGGAAGCCGGTCGTCAGGTGGTTGCCGGCCTCCTTGACCAGGGTCGCCAGGCGCGCGGCCACCGCGGGCCGCATCTCCACCGGCACCAGATCGAAGGTCAGCGCCCGCACGTGGTTGGCCTGCGTGTCCGGCGTCAGCCGCCCGTCCGTGCCGAGGAACTCCCGCTGCCAGGCGTCGCGGGCCCCGGCGGCCAGCTCCTCGTAGTGCGCCGCCGGCTTCCCGAGCACGGCGGCGATCCGGGCCATCAGCCCGGCCGAGTACGCGAGATAGGCCGTCGCCACGTCACTCTTGTCGGCGGCCACGAACGCGGGGAAATCTCCGGGCTCCTCGCCCGGCGCGAGCCACTCACCCCAATAGAAACCCGAGTCCCAGAGGTACGCCTCGTGCGCCGCCGCCACCGGCCGGGCGGCCACCCGGTCCGGATGCCGGTTCGCCCGCGCCATGGTGGCGGCCCGCGCCGTCCAGGCCTCCATCGCGGGCCAGGTCTCGGCCAGGATGCGCGTGTCGCCGTACGCCCGGAAGAGCCGCCACGGCACCACGACGATCGCGTCGCCCCACCCGGCCGAGCCGTTGAGGTGGGCCATCGGCGAGCCGAACCCCTCGGCCGGCGGGCAGGGGCTCATGTTCGCGATCGTGCCGTCGGCCCACTGGTCGGCGACGACGTCGCGCAGCCACTTCGTGCTGAAGCCGGCCACGTCGTAGAGGAACGCGGCGGTGCCGGCGAAGACCTGCCAGTCCCCCGTCCAGCCGGCGCGCTCCCGCTGCGGGCAGTCGGTCGGGATGTCGCAGGCGTTGTCGCGCAGGCTCCACACGGCCGCCTCGTGCAGGGCGTCGATCCGCGGGTCGCTGCACGAGAACCAGCCGGTCCGCCGCATGTCGGTGTGGACGACGACGCCGCGTACGTCGGACGGGGTCAGCTCGTCGGCAAGGCCCTCGACGCGCACGTAGCGAAACCCGTGCGTGGTGCGCCGCGGCTCGAAGGTGTCGCCCGGACCGGCCGGCACCACGACGTCGACCATCCCGGCCGGCAGCGGGCCCGGCAGGAACGGGAAGTCGGGCCGGAGATGGTCCGTCGTCACGTCGCCGGACGCGTCCAGGCTCTCGCCGTGGGTCAGGGTGATCGGCACCCCCGCCGGCCCGAGGCGGTTCAGCCGGATCCACCCGTTGATGTTCTGCCCGAGGTCGATGACCTGCTTCCCCGGCGCGAGCGTCTTAACCGACAAAGGCGAAATATGCGAAATTTGCCGTACGGGCGGAGCGGGCGAGTCGGTCAGCGACCTTAAACCGATGTCAGGCAACGCCACCTGACGCCCGACAAATCCGGAAAAGTTGGGCGAGGTCCAGCGGGCGGGGAGCAGGCGCAGGTCGACGTGCTCGCCGGCGATCAGGTCGGCGCCGAGGATGTGGCCGGTGGCGAAGGACCAGGACGGCCCGGTCCCGAAGGTCAGCGACGACCCGTCCGCCAGGCGCACCCGCAACTCGGCCAGAAGCGCGACCGAATCTCCCCACTGATCGGCCGAGTGCAGCGCCCCCGTCTGCCCTCGGTACCACCCGTCGGCGAGGATCACCCCGAGCGCGTTCCGCCCGGCCCGCACGAGATCCGTCACGTCGTACGCCTGCACCTGCACCCGGCTGCGGTACTGCGTGAACCCCGGCGTCAGCTCCTGGTCCCCGACCCGCTCCCCGTTGAGGAACGCCTCGTAGATGCCGTGCGCCGTGATGTAGAGCCGGGCGCTGACCGGCCGCGCCGCCGCCTCGAAGGTCCCGCGCAGCAGAAAGCCCGGCCGTGACGAGCCGGCGTCGACCGGCGCGATCCACCGAGCCGTCCACGAGTCGATGCCGCGCTCGAAGAAGGACGCCGCCGACCAGTCGTGCTCGCCCCGGTCGGTCCACACCTTGACCCGCCAGGTGACCCGCTCGAACGCCGGCCCGTCGTAGGGCACGAGAACCGAGGTATCCCCGTCGACCCGGCCGGTGTCCCACCCGTTGTCCGCCCGCAGCCGGTACCCGACCTGCCGCGCGACCCCGGCCGGCAGCTTCCAGGACAGCCGCGGCGCCGGGTCGAGGATGCCGATCGGCTCGGTGAGGTGCTCGACCCGCAGGTCGTGCGCGACCCCGCTCACTTCGGCGTGCTCGGGACGAAGACGGGCACCGCCGCTTCCCGCGACGCGATCGCCGACGCCTGCGCGCGATGCCGGGCCGCCGTCTCCTGGATCTCCACCGCGTGCGCCCGCTTCTCCGCCATCGACAGCACCGACGTGTCCCGGTCGGTCCACTCGATCGCCCCGCCGTCGCGCAGCACGCCGCGGCAGCCGCAGGTCGCGCAGGCCACGTCGGTCCCGGCCAGCGTGATCACGTCGAGGTGGCACATCGGGCAGAGCCCCGGCGGGCCGAGGTAGGCGGGCGGCGAGACCCCGATCTGCCCGGCCACGTTGGCGCCCAGCGTCGCGGCCCGCTCCAGCGCCGGCCGGTCGAGCAGGATCGACTTCGGCGTGCCCGCCCCCTCGAACACCACCTGGTCGACCACGGCGATGTGCATCGAGAACGTGACCGTGTGCAGCAGTGGCAGCGCGAGGGTCTTCCACTGCGGGGTGAGCGAGCCACCGACCGCGAGGAACCCGGCGACCCGCGGCTTGAGCACCCGCTCGTCGACCCGGAACGGCACGGCGGGCTCGGTGCCGGCGTGGCGCAGCGCCACCAGCTGCTCGATGATCGCCGCGTCCGCGTTCGGCCCGAGCAGCCGGTCGACGAGCAGCTTCAGCGAGGCCGCCACGGTCCGGCTCATGATCGGCGTGCTGACGATCAGGCCGTCGCACTCGACGAGGCGGTCCCACAGCCAGTCCAGGTGGTCCCGGTCGTCCAGGTCGAGGTCGGCGAGGCGTACCAGATCGATGGTCGCCGTCCCCGCCGCGGCCAGCGCCGTGCGCAGCAGGATCTCCGCGCTCCCGCCCGGCGCTCCGGCGCTCAGGCCGAGGATGGTGGTCATGGCCGCTCCAGCAACTCGACGAGGTTTCCTTCCGGATCGGCCACGAAGGCCATCCGCACGCCCGCTTCCGGCGACGGCTGCGGCGGCATGACCGGGCGCGCGCCCAGGCCGACCACCCGCGCGAACGTCGCGTCCAGACCTTCGACGTCAAAGGCGATGTGCCCGTACGCCTCCGTCAGCGCCGCCGCGGCCGGGTTCGCCGGGCGCGGACCGGCGTCCGAGCCGGGCCGGTGCAGCAGCTCGAGCCGGTCGCCGTGGCCCGGATGCAGCAGCATCACGATGTCGAGCTCGATCGCGTCGACCCGCAGCGCCAGCTCGCGCCGGTAGCCGAAGGCCGCGCAGTACCACTCGGCGGCCGCGTCGAGGTCGTGCACGGCCAGGCCGACGTGGTCGAGGCGGCACTCAGCCATGAACGTTCAGCCCCTCGGCCGACGCCGTCAGGTAGGACGCGAACCGCCCGTCCGGGTCCCGCCGCGCCCGCACCTCGGCGAGCCGGGCGAAGTTCGCGTCGGACAGGAACCGGTCCTGCCGCCCGGTGAAGTCGGTGTCGCCGAGGTAGACCCCGGCGCCCTGGGCGACGGCGATCGCGGCCGTGCGGTCGTGCACCCAGGTGCGGTACTTCTCGTCGTCGGCCGCGTCCTCGTAGATCGCGTAGGTGGCGATGTAGACGTTGCCCTCGACCGAGAACGCCATGTCCGGCAGCGGGCGGTGCGGCTGCCAGCCGTACCAGATCGAGAACGAGTGCCGGGTGTCCAGCTCGCGCCACAACCGCAGCAGCGGCCCGGCGAGGACCCCGGCCGGCGCGTCGGTCCAGGTGCAGTCGACCGCGTACCGGTAGCCCTCCGGGCTCTGCTCCTCCTGGGCCCGGCCCTCGTCGTCGAGGCTGGTCTCGCCGCGGATGTGGTCGAGCGCCCGGCCGGCCAGCGGTCCGGTGCCGAAGACCGCCAGCAGCTCCTCGGCCTCGGCCGGGGAGGCGGCCATGACCGTGGTGTGCAGCAGCAGGACGGTGCGGTCGGGCAGCGGCAGGCGGGTCGCGGCGATCACCGGCTCGACCCGGCGGTCGAGCTTCGGCAGCAGGTCGTGCATCCAGGCCAGCAGCGTCTCGCCGTCGTCGAGGTCGAACACCCAGGTGTCGTGCCACAGGTGCGCGAACTTCGGGTAGGTCCGCAGATGGAAGGCGGTGACGATCGCCGGAAACCCCGGCCCCGCCCCGCGGGCGGCCCAGTACAGGTCGCTGTGGTGGTCGGCGTCGGCGCGGATCAGCTCGCCGTCCGCGGTCACCACGTCGACCGCCACGACGCTCTCGCACGCCCACCCGACCGACCGGCTGTTCCAGCCCTGACCGCCCTGAAGCAGGAAGCCGCCGATGCCGACGGTCGGGCAGTGGCCGCCCGGGAAGTAGCGGCCCTTGCCGGCCAGGAACGGCGCCAGCTCCTTGCCCCCACGCACGGCCGGCCCCGCCACCGCGATGCCGGTCGTCTCGTCGTACGACATCGTGCCGAGCTTTTGCAGGTCGATGAGCAGGCCGCCGTCGCGGACGCTCCAGGCCGCCCAGGAATGGCCGCCGGCCCGCACCGCGACCGTCCAGCCGCGCTCGTTCGCCAGTCGCACCCCGTCGGCGACCGCCCGCGCGTCCTCGGCGATCAGAACCGCGTCGGGGTAGCGCCCGGGCCGCCGCCGGTTGAAGACCCGGTCGACCCGGGCCTGCTCGTAGCCGTCCTCGCCGCGCAGGAACAGTCCGTTCACCTGTCCAGCTCCTTCAGTGCGCCGCCCCCGAAGTTGCGGTCGTGGTCGAGGGTCATCCGGTGGAAGGGATAGGCCACCGCGCGCATCTCCCGCTCGTACGCGCCGATCGCCGCGACCACGTCCGGACCGGCCTCGTCGAGCCGGTTCGCGAGCAGCCGGGCGTCGTGCAGGGCCAGGTTCGCGCCCATCCCCAGCGTCGGCAGCATCGCGTGGGCGGCGTCGCCGAGCAGCGTCACCCGCGACGGTGGCCAGTCGTCCGCCACGTCCAGGTAGCCGAACGGGATCATGAAGATCGAGTCGAGGTCCATGCCGCCGACCAGCCGGCCGGCCGCCGGGTGCCAGCCGTCGACCGCCCGCAGCATCGAGTCGCGCAGCAGGGCCGGGGTGTCGCCGGTCCACTCGGCGGCGGGCGGGACCACGGTGCCGGGCGCGACACTGCAACTGACCATCACGTACGGGCCGACGGGGTCGAGGGCGACGTCCGGCGCCAGCTCCCGGGCCGCCTCGCCGACCGGTCGCCGCGGATCGAACGCGCCCACCAGCAGCCGCGAGCCGGCCCGGTCGACGACGATGATCACGCCCTCGAGCAAGACCTTCGGCAGCGCCGCCCGCAGGTCGTCGGTGAGCGGCGTGCGGCCGTACACGCCGATGCCCTCGATGCCGGCGAGGATGACCTTTGTCTCGGGCAGTTTCCGGGCCCGGACCGCCGACCGGATGCCGTCCGCCCCGACCAGGACGTCTGCTCGTTGCGTGGTGCCGTCGGAAAGCTCGACGCGCACGCCGTCCGCGTCCTCGGTGTAGCCGGTGACCGCGACGCCGGTGCGCAGCGCGTCGCCGAGCCGGGCCGCCAGGATCTGCCGCAGCGTGCGGCGGTGCACCCCGGTGTGCGGCGGGTCCTCGTGGTCGGCCGGGCCCAGGTGCGGCTGGGAGCTGAGCTCGCGGAGCTGCTCGTCGAGGACGATCGACGCCATCCTCTGGGTGCGGCGGGACGTGGCCTGGTAGAGCGCGTACAGGTCGGCCGGCAGCAGGTCGCGCAGCGCGTCCCCGCCGTACGGGTTCATGTGCAGGTAGTAGCCCTGCTTCCGGTCGAGGTCGGCGTCGCGCTCGAAGACGGTCGCGGTGTGGCCGCGCCGGCGCAGGCCCTGCGCCAGCGCCAGCCCCGACAGGCCGCCCCCGGCGATGATCACATGTTTTCGCTCTTTGAAAGGCATTTTCGTTCCGTCATGATAGGCCTCGTGCTGCTCACTCATCTTGGCCACGCCTGCCTCCTGGTGGAGACGGCTTCCGCCCGCCTGCTGATCGACCCCGGCGTCCTGTCCGATTTCTCCGGTGTCACCGAGCTCGACGCCGTGCTCGTCACCCACCAGCACCCCGACCACGTCGACGCGGACCGGCTCGGCGCTCTGCTGGCCGCCAACCCGGGCGCGCGGCTGGTCGTCGACGAAGACACGGCGGCGGTCGTCCCGCTGCCCGACCACGCCGTCGTCCGGCCGGGCGACGGGCTGGCCTTCGGCGACACCGACCTGGACGTCTTCGGCGGCCGGCACGCGGCCGTCTACGGCGACGTGCCCGGCTGCGCCAACGCCGCCTACCTGATCGACGGTTTCTTCCACCCGGGCGACTCCTTCTTCGTGCCGCCCGCCGACGTCGACGCGCTGGCGGTGGCGGTGGACGGGCCGTGGCTGAAACTCTCCGAGGCGGTCGATTATGTGCGGGCGGTCGGGCCGCGGGTCGCGGTGCCGATGCACGAGGGCGAGACCGTCGACCCGGGGAAGTACTACGGGATGCTCGAGGCGTTCGGGCCGGCCGGGGTGGTCCGCCGTCTGGCCCGCGGGGTGGCGACGGAACTGTCGTAGGGAGTGGCGCCCGGACCGGCGATCCTCACGCGAACATCGACGGCCGGGCCCCGGTTATCCAGCCGACCAGCTGGTCGTTGTCGGTCTCGGCCACCGCCACGTCGGCGACCTTGCGGCCGCGGTTCAGCACCGCGATGCGGTCGCAGACCTCCATCGCCAGCGGCAGGTTGTGCGTCACCAGCACGCAGGCCACGCCCTGGTCGGCCAGCCGCCGGATCAGGGCCTGCACCTGCTGGGTCTGCTCGTAGCCGAGCGCGGCCGTCGGCTCGTCCAGCAGCAGGATGCCGCTCTTCTCGCCGGTCACCCGGGTCGCGCCCCGGGCCAGGGCCACGACCTGGCGCTGGCCGCCGGAGAGCATCTCCACCGGGCGGGTGACGGCCGTCGTGCGTACGCCCAGTCTCTCGAGCTCCGCGGTCGAGCGCCGTCGCTGGGCCTTGTGGTCGACGAAGCCGAGCCAGCCGAGTGGGCCCTTGCGCAGGATCTCGCGGCCGAGGTTGAGGTTCGTCGCGATGTCCTGGGCGTCGACCAGCGCCAGGTCCTGGTAGACCATCTGGATGCCGGCGTGGGTCGACTCGGCCGGGGACGCGAACGACGCCACCGAACCGTGCACCCGGATCTCGCCGCCGGTCGGCTGGTGCACGCCGGACATCACCTTCAGCAGGGTCGACTTCCCGGCGCCGTTGTCGCCGAGCAGGCCGACGACCTCGCCCTGGCGCACCTGCAGATCAACGGCATCGAGCGCCCGTACGTACCCGTAATGCATGTCGATGTTCTTGAGTTCCAGAGCCATCGCCGAAGACATGAGACCTCACCTGGTTCCGGTGTGGACGGACGCGTTCGCGGACTGCACGAGCCGCTTCGAGACGGTGGTCGACACCCACTTCTCCACGGCGAGCGAACCGAGCAGCAGGACGCCGGTGACGGCCGTCGCCCAGTACGGCTGGATGCCCTTGAGCGTCAGCGCGTTCGAGATCGTGCCGAGGATCAGGGCGCCCACCAGCACCCGGGGGAGTGAGCCCCGGCCGCCGGCGAGCGAGACGCCGGCGAGCGCCACCGCGGTCAGCGCGTTGAAGATGATGCCCGGGTTGGCGGCCGGGTTGGCCTCGGTGACCAGCGCCGTGGTGATCAGGCCGCCGAGCGCCGCGCAGAAGCCGCTGATCACGAAGCCGAGCACCTTGTAGCGGTCGGCGTGGATGCCGGAGCGGCGGACCGCCTCGGGGTTGCCGCCGACCGCCATCATCCGGATGCCGTCCCGGGTGCGGGTCAGGAAGACCGTGCCGGCCAGGAACAGCGCCGCCACGATCCAGACCGGCGCCGGGACGCCGAGGTAGCGCTGGGTGCCCATGAAGGTGAGCGAGTCCAGCCCCGGCACCGTGTAGCCGCCGACCAGGGCCGAGGCGAGCCCGGACATCGCCGACAGGGTGCCGATCGTGACCACGATCGGGTTGAAGCCGCGCAACGTGATCAGGCCGTTGATCAGCCCGACCACGGCGCCGAGGAACAGGGCCGCGACGATCGACACCCAGGTCGGCGTGCCGTGCGTGATCAGCCATCCGCAGACGCAGCCGGCCAGCGCCGCGGTGCCCGGGATCGAGAGGTCCAGGGCGCCGCAGATGATGCCGACCGCGATCCCGGCCGCGAAGATGGCGGTCATCGCCGCGGCGTTGGCGATCAGGATCCCGTTGTCGACGCTGGCGAAGTACGGGCTGGCCCAGATGCTGAAGGCGATCAGCAGCAGCGCCCACAGAACAAAGATCCCGCGATCCCGTACGAAGATGAGCGTGCGGATGATCGGCGGGTCACCGGCCTCTTTCCCGGCGCCGGCCGTCTTGGCGGATGCGATCGTCACGGCCATTCTCTCCTCAGCTTCCGGCCGTCGTGGTCTTCTGCGGCACGATCAGGATCTCGCCGTTCGCCTTCGGGTCGGCCTGCATCTTGACCAGCGTGTTGAACGACTGCGCGGTGTCGGCGTCGAACTGCAGCGCCACCGAGGCGTAGATCTTGCCGTCCTTGACGTTCTTGAGCACCTCGTCGTTGCCGCCGAAGTCGGTCACGCACTTGAGCTCCTTGCCCGCCGCGCCGGCCGCGCCGATCGCGCCGAGGGAGCCCTCGTCGTTGGCCGCCATCACCGCGGACAGGTCCGGGTTGCCCTGCAGCACGTTGCCGATGTCGGTCTGGCCCTTGGCCCGGTCGACGACGTTCAGCGTCTGCACGACGGTCGCGTTCGGCGCGGCCGCCTTCAGCGCGTCGAGCGCGGCCTTGTCGAACTCCTCCTTGCCGGCCGAGCCCTCCTGGCTGGCGGTGTAGAGGACCTTGGCGGTGCCGCCGAGCTTCTCGGTGATGCACTTGCCGAGCTGGGAGCCGAGCTCCTTGCCGCCGGCGGTGTAGTCGATGTAGTCGAACGTGATGCCCGGCTGGGCCCCGGTGAAGCCGTACTCGTCGGGCTTGCCGTTGACCAGGATCGGCACGCCCTTGCTCTGGGCGGCCTTGAGGATCGGGCTCATCGACTTGGGCGCGACCGCGAGCACCCACGCGGCGCCCGCCCGGCCCGAGCTGATCACCTCGTTGAGCTGCTGGGTCTGCTTGGTGGCGTCGAAGTTGGGGTCCTGCACGATGACCTCCCAGCCCTGCGCCTTGGCCATGCCCTTGACGCCCTCGGAGAGGCCCTTGAGGGCCGGCGGGGCGAGCGAGAGCGGCGAGAACACCAGGGTCTTGGGGAGCTTGCTGGCCGAGGAGGCCGAGTCCGACGAGCTGCCGCTCGACGAGTCGCCGCAGGCCGCGGTCAGCAGGAGGGGGGTGGCGAGCACGGCGGCCAGGGCGGCGCGGAGCACGGTCATGGTCGAACTCCTTCGGTCTGTATCAAGGTAACTTTCACATCGCGAAAGTGGATTTCTTTTTGTTGTGAGAAACATAGGTGAGCGCCTGCGGGATGTCCATGGCTTGACCGGACGATTTCGAACCTGTGACGGGGCTGCGTGTCACCAGGAGGTTTCCAGGCCGCGGACGAGCGCGACCATGGCGTCGTGCGCGGGGGTGGGCACGCCGTGGCGGCGCCCCTCGGCGGCGATGCCGCCATTGAGGACATCGATCTCGGTGGTCCGGCGGGCGAGCACGTCCTGCAACATCGACGGCTTGTGGTCGTACGCCTCCCGGATCGCCTCGTCCACCGAGGCTCGCGGATCTCGGGTCAGCCGGATCCCGGCCGTCGCACACACCTCGAGGGCCTCGTCGATCAGCCGGTCCACCTCGCGGCGCAGCCCCGGATCGGTGCAGACCCGTCCCACCGTGAGCCCGGTCAGCGCCGCGATCGGGCTGGTGGCCGCGTTGAACACGACCTTCGTCCACTGTGGCCCGCGCGCGTCGCCGACGGCGTGCGTGGTGAGGCCGCCCTCGTTGAGCTTGCGGGCCAGCAGCTCGATCTCGCCGGCGCGGGCCGGGCTCGGCTCGAACGGCCCGATCCACGAGTCGCCGGGCGCGTCGTAGCGGACCGTCCCCGGCTCGGTGACCGCGCCCGCGGTGACGATGGTGCCGCGCATGACCCGGGGGACGTGCCCGGCGATGACCTCCTCGTTGCCGACGCCGTTCTGCACGCTGACGACGCCGGCGTCCCCGAGGGCGTGCGCCGCCGCGGCGATCGCGCTTTTCGTGTGCAGCGCCTTGGTGGCCACGACGGCGAGCGCGCACGGCGGCAGATCGGCGGCGTCGGTGATCGCGCGGACCGGCGCGGTGAACTCGGCCAGGCCGGTCACCCGCAGCCCGTGCTCGTCGATCGCCGTCATGTGCTCGGCCCAGGGGTCGACCGCCCAGACCTCGGTGTCCGGCGCCCGGGTGACGTGCGCGGCGTAGAGGCTGCCGATGGCCCCGCACCCGAGGACGGCGATCCTGGTGATGCTCATGGTGCCGGCCATGCCGGCGGGCCGGCCGGCGCCGGCGGGGCGGACAGCGCGGTCCAGGCGAGGGCCGCGCACGTGGCCGGGTCGACGCCGGCGACGCCGAGGCCGGCCACCACGCGGTTGCCCACGACGACCGGCAGCCCGCCCTGCGCCGACAGCAGCGGCGCCGGGTGCAGGGCGGCCAGCTGCGCCACCGGGTACCAGTGCGCGAGCTGCTCGCTCGGCACGCCGAACCGGGCCGCCGCGCTCGCCGTCCCCCATGCCACGTCGACGCTGCCGGCCGGGGCGTCGTCCATCCGATCCTGCTGGATGGGGTCGCCGCCGCGGTCCACGATCGCCACGCTGAGCCGCAGCCCCTGCTCGCGGGCCAGCAGAATCACCCGGTCGGCGAGCCCGAGGGCCCAGTCCAGCTCGGGCTGCCCCGAGGCCGGCGGCGCCGGTTTCATGCCGAGACTGTCCTCGGGCGGCACCGTGAGGTCGCCGAACCGGTCCTGCCACCGGGCCCGGTCGTTCCCGTGCTGGCCGGCATAGGGTATTCCCATCGCGTACGCGATGAGCAGGTCTTCGGGGTTGGCCGGTTCGCCGTCGGCGCTGACCACCTCGGGCGCCACCCCGGTCGGCAGGAAGGGGCTGACCGTAGCGCCGGATGCCGAGATCCCGCCGATGACGCTTTTGTCGTCCCGGATCGGCAGCCCACCCGCCCCCGGGAAGAGCGCCTCGGGCGAGGCCGCGACAAACCCGGCGCTGATCGGGGCGGGCAGCGTGGTCATCCGCTGCAGGTGCTCCGAGCTGGGAATCTGCTGCGTCGCCGAGATCCACGCCTTGGACCGGGCGCGCGCCATGCCCCCGGGCCCGCCGTGATCGAGCCGGGACGCGGACACGAGCGCCCCGCTGGCCCCGACAACCGCGATGGCGCCGCGAAGCCCGAGCTGCTCGGCTTTGTCGGTGGCGCGCCGGATGAGGGCGCGGGCGTACTCGAGGGAGATGTCGGTGGGGTGGACGGCGGTCATCGCACACCGCCGGTCGCAGGGTGACGCGTCTCGGCCCGCTCGCCGATGCTGGTTTGCGCCCGCTCGCCGATGCTGGTTCGCGCCCGCTCGCCGATGCCAACCCCACCCGTAACTGGGTGGGGCGACGCTACCGCCCGCCTACGACATTTTCCGGCGCTCATCCACAGCGGTGCCGGACGCGAGCCGTTCACGCGCCGACCATGTTGTAGCCGCCGTCCGCGACCATGTACCCGCCGGTCATGTGAAAGGCGTCGTCGGTAGCCAGGAACAGAGCCGTCCCCGCCAGCTCGGCCGGCCCCGGGATGCGGCCCATCGGCGTCATCTTGCGGAGCTGGTCGCCGCGGCCCGACTTCCAGTCCTCGCGGCCCAGCGTCGCCGGTGTCTCGATGAAACCGGGCGCGAACACGTTGACCCGGACCACCGGCGCGAACGCGTGGGCGTACGACTTGGTCAGGCCGAGCAGGCCGTACTTCGCGGCGGCGTACTGGGGGGCCCGGGCGCTGCCCCGGACGATCACGGTGGAGCCGATGTTGACGATCGCGCCGTGGCCCTGGTCGAGCATCTTCGCGCCGAACTCGTGCACGCAGGCCATCGTGCCCTTGATGTCGACGGCCAGGACGTGGTCCACCGACTCCTCGGTGATGTCGCGCCAGGACATCTGCTCGCGGGCCACGTCGCCGACGTTGTTGATCAGGACGTCGACGGTGCCGAGCTGGGCAAAAGCGGCCGAGGCCAGGGCGGACACCGCGGACCAGTCGGCGATGTCGGCCTGCAGCAGCACGGCCTCGGCGCCGGCGGCGGTGACCCGGGCGGCGGTCTCCTCGGCGCCGGACTTGGACGAGCGGTAGTGCACGCCGACCACACGGGCGCCCTCCTGGGCGGCGCGGACGGCGATCTCGGCGCCGAAGCCGGTGCCGGCGCCGGTCACCACGACCGAGCGGCCCTCGAAACGGCGGGGCATGGGGACAGGGGAGAGAGGCATGAAAGACCCTTTCAGACGAGCACGCGCCCGCCGTCGACGTAGAGGACCTGGCCGGTGATGAACCCCGCGCGGTCGGAGGCGAGGAAGGTGACCGCGTCGGCGACCTCCTCGGGCACGCCGAGCCGCCGCGCCGGCACGAGCCGTTCCAGCGCCTCCCGGTTGCCATCCTTGTCGAGGTGGTCCTTGGTGAGGTCGGTTTCGATGTAACCGGGGGCGACGGCGTTGACCGTCACGCCCTTCGCCGCCCACTCGCGCGCCATGACCCGTACGAGCTGGTTGAGCCCGCCCTTCGTCGCGGCGTAGGGCGCGTGGTCGGCGTGGGCGAGCAGGCCGGACACGGACGACACGAAGATCATCCGGCCGTAGCCGGCGCCGACCATCTGGCGGCCGACGTGCTGGCCCAGCCAGTACGCGGTGGAGAGGTTGAGCTCGACGAGCTGCTGCCAGTCGGCGTCGGTCAGGTCGAGCACGGGACGGCGCACGTTGCGGCCCACCGCGTGCAGGAACACCTGCGGCACGCCGATCCGCGCGACGGCCTCGTCGACCATCTGCCGGCACCGGCCGGGATCGCGCAGGTCGCAGGCGATCGTGTCGATGACGCCGCCGGCCTCCTTCGCCGCCTCCGCGACCGCCTCGAGGTTCTGCTCGCTGACGTCGGCCAGCAGGACCCGGGCGCCCTGCGCGGCGAGGCTCACCGCGCTCGCCCCGCCGAGACCACCCGCGCCGGCCACGAGGGCCGGCCGGCCGCTGAGCGCTAGCCAGTCACGCATGAAGCACCCCAGGAATCGTAGTTCTCGCATTGTGAAAGCGACTATCCGATACCGTAGACGAGGTGCCCAGGCCTGTCCAGGCTGCCTTTGCGCAGGGACTTAAGCTGGCGCAACACCTAACGCGAAAGCGGGGCAACCGATGGCGGACACGAAGCCGGAGTACCGGGTCGAGGCCCTGGCGAAGGGGTTGCGCCTGCTCGGCCTGTTCACCGAGCAGCGGCCGACCTGGCGGGTCACCGACCTGGCCGAGACCGCGGGCCTGCCGATGCCGACCGCCTACCGGGTGGTGCAGACGCTCACCGCCGAGGGCTACCTCGACCACCTGCCGAACGGCGACTACCGCCCGGGCGTGCGCGTGCTGACCCTGGGCAGCGCCGCGCTGCGCAGCCTCGATCTGGTCGAGCTGGCCACCCCGCGCCTGCAGCGGCTGGCCGAGCAGACCGGCGAGACGGTGAACCTCGCGGTCCTGACCGGCGATCGCGTCCTTTACCTCGTACGGCTGCGGAATTCCGATCTTGTGACCGCGAACATCCAGGTCGGCTCCACGCTGCCGGCGGTGCACACCTCGATCGGCAAGTTGCTGCTGGCCCACCTCGAGCCGCAGGACCTGAGCGCGCGGGTGACCGAGGCGTCGTTCCCGAGCCAGCACGGCCCCAACGCCAAGGTCTCCCTCGACGAGCTGGGGGAGGAGCTGGCCCGGATCCGCGAGCAGGGCTGGGCGGTGCAGGACGAGGAGCTGGCGTACGGGCTGAGAAGCGTCGCCGGCCCGATCACCGGCCCCGGCGGCCGGGTCGTCGCCGGCGTGAACCTCGCCGTCCAGGCCCGCGACTGGTCGGCCCAGCGGATCGTCCGCGAGCTCAAGCCGGTCGTGCTCGACACCTGCTCGGAGATCTCGCAGCTGGTGGCGGATTCCTGAAAACCGGTTACTGTTGATCGCGTGATCCAGGGAGACGACGACATCTCAGGGTGAAGTGCCCTCTGTCCTGTCGTCATCAGTCCGTCCCAAACTCCCTGAGGTGTGTTCACCCATGTCCATCGTGGGCTCCCACGTGTCCTTTTCCTGGCCGGACGACACTCCCGTCTTCGCCGGCCTCTCCTTCACCGTTCCCGCGGGCCGCACCGGGCTGGTCGCCGCCAACGGCGCCGGCAAGAGCACGCTGCTGCGCCTGATCGCCGGCGAGCTGAAGCCCTCCGACGGCACGATCACCGTCGACGGCCTGCTCGGCTACCTCCCGCAGGACCTGCCGCTGACCGCCGGCCGCACCGTCGCCGCGGTGCTCGGCGTCGACGACCAGGTGCGCGCGCTGCACGCGATCGAGTCCGGCGAGGCCGACGAGGAGCACTTCACGCTCATCGGCAACGACTGGGACGTCGAGGAGCGCAGCCGGATGGTGCTCGATCGGCTCGGCCTCACCGGCGTCACCCTCGACCGGACCCTGGCCACGCTCAGCGGCGGCCAGATCGTGTCCCTCGGGCTCGCGGCGCAACTGCTCAAGCGGCCCGACGTGCTGCTGCTCGACGAACCCACCAACAACCTCGACCACGACGCCCGGCTGCGGCTCTACGACGTGCTCGACGACTTCACCGGCTGCCTGCTCGTGGTCAGCCACGATCGCGAGCTGCTGGACCGGATGAACCGGATCGCGTCGCTCGAGCGGGGCGCCGTCGCGCTCTTCGGGGGCAACTTCTCCGCGTACGAGCAGGCCCGCACCGCCGCGCAGGAGGTGGCCGAGAAGAACGTCCGCAGCGCCGAGCAGGAGGTCAAGCGGGAGAAGCGCGAGCTCCAGCAGGCCCGGGAGCGGGCCGCCCGCCGCGCCTCGACCGCGGCCCGCAACCTGGACAGCGCCGGCCTGCCCCGGATCTTCGCCGGCAACATGAAGCGCGGCGCCCAGGAGTCCGCGGGCCGGGCCGGGCAGACGCACGCGTCCCGGGTCGCCGGCGCCAAGGCCCGGCTCGACGCGGCCGAGCGGGAGCTGCGCGAGGACGACCGGATCGTGGTCGATCTGCCGGGGACGGCCGTGCCCGCGGGGCGGACCCTGTTCACCGGCACGGGCCTGCGCGTGCGCGACCTGTTCGACGGGCTCGACCTGAGCATCCGGGGGCCCGAGCGGATCGCGCTGACCGGGCCCAACGGCGCCGGGAAGTCCACGGTGCTGCGCCTGATCGCGGGCGACCTGGCGCCGTCGGCCGGTTCCGTCAAGACCGCGGAGGGGCGGGTCGCGTACCTCTCGCAACGCCTTGATCTTCTCGATCCGGATCGGACGGTGGCCGGGAACATGGCCGCGTTCGCGCCCGAGATCCCCGACGCCGAGCGGATGAACCTGCTGGCGCGCTTCCTGTTCCGCGGCGGCCGGGCCCATCTGCCGGTACGGGTGCTCTCCGGCGGCGAACGGCTGCGGGCCACGCTGGCGTGCGTGCTGTGCGCGTCGCCCCCGCCGCAGCTGCTCCTGCTCGACGAGCCGACGAACAACCTCGACCTGGTCAGCATCGGGCAGCTGGAGAGCGCGCTGTCCGCGTACCAGGGAGCCTTCGTCGTGGTCAGCCACGACGAACGGTTCCTGACCGAGATCGGTGTGGATCGGCGGCTGCGGCTGGAGAATGGGTCTCTCGTGTCGTCTTCCTAGAGGGACTTGATCATGGTGGAGTACCGCCCGTTCGGCCGTACCGGCGTGCAGGTCAGCAACCTGACGCTGGGCGTGATGAACTTCGGCAGCGCCAACCGCGACGACGGTGTGCGGATCATCCACCGGGCGCTGGACGAGGGCATCAACGTCATCGACACGGCCGACGTCTACCACCAGGGCGAGAGCGAGGAGGTCGTCGGCGAGGCGCTGCGCGGGCGTCGCGACGACGTCTTCCTCGCCACCAAGTTCCACGGCCAGATGGGCGCGGGCCGCAACACCCAGGGCAACTCGCGCCGCTGGATCATGACCGAGGTCGAGAACAGCCTGCGCCGGCTCGGCACCGAGTGGATCGACCTCTATCAGGTGCATCGGCCGTCGCCGGACACGGACTTCGAGGAGACGCTGAGCGCGCTCAACGATTTGGTTCGGGCGGGAAAAATCCGTTATATCGGTACTTCCACGTTCATGCCGTCGGAGATCGTGGAAGGCCAGTGGATCGCCGCGCGGCGTGGTCTCGACCGGGTGGTGAGCGAGCAGCCGCCGTACTCCCTGCTCGTTCGTGGCATCGAGCGCGAGATGCTCCCGGTGGCCGCCCGCTACGGCCTCGCCGTCATCCCGTGGAGCCCGCTCGCGGGCGGTTACCTGTCGGGCCGCTACCACTCGGGCATGACCGAGCCGGTGTCGCCGCGCGCGTCCCGGATGCCCGACCGCTACGACCCGACCCGCGCCGCGAACGCCGCGAAGCTGGCCGCCGTCGACGCGCTGACCACCCTGGCCGCCGAGGCCGGCGTCTCGCTGATCCACCTGGCGCTCGCCTTCGTCCTCGCCCACCCGACGATCACGTCGGCCATCGTCGGCCCGCGCACGATGGACCATCTGGAGTCCCAGCTCGGCGCCGGCAAGCTGACGCTGACCGCCGACGTGCTGAACCGGATCGACGAGATCGTCCCGCCCGGCACGAACCTCAACCCGGCCGACGCCGGCTACTTGCCGCCGTCCCTGACGGACCCGTCCGAGCGCCGCCGTTGACGGCGTCCCGCATAGCGATCATCGGCTGCGGCGGGGCGGGCAAGACCGTCCTCGCCCGCCGCCTGGCCGCCCACCTCGGCCTGCCGCTGACCCACCTGGACGACCTCTATTACGGCGACCGGGCGGTGCCGTTCGAGGCGGCGCAGCGCGCCGTGGTCGCCGCCGACCGCTGGATCATCGACGGCAACTACGCGTCGACGCTCCCGCTGCGCCTGGCCCGGGCCGACACGGTCATCTTCCTCGACCTGCCGGCCTGGGCCTGCCTGTGGGGCATAGCGGCCCGCTTCCGGCGCGGCGAGCCCAACCGCATCAACTTCTCCTTCATCCGGTACGTGCTGACGTACCGCCGCCGCATGAGGCCACGCGTGGTGTCGCTGGTCCGCACCCACGCGCCGCACGCCCGCTACCTGCACGTGACCACCCGCCGCCAGGCGTCAGCGCTGTCCCTCCAGGAGATCCCAGCGGTTGCCGGCGATGTCTAGGAAGACGGCGACCCGCCCGTACGGCTCCGAGCGTGGCCCGCGCACGAAGGTGACGCCGGCGTCGGCCATCCGGCGGTAGCTCGCGTCGAAGTCGTCGACGTGCAGGAAGAAGCCGACCCGGCCGGCGGCCTGATGGCCGGTGGCGGCGCGCTGGGCGTCGCCGTCGGCGCGGGCCAGCAGGAGGCCGGTGCGGGCGCCGGGTGGGCGGACCACGACCCAGCGCTTCGGGCGGCCGTCGGTGGTCCGGGACGGGGAGTCCTCGACGAGCTCGAAGCCGAGCACGCCGGTGAAGAACGCGATGGCCGGGTCGTAGTCGTCGACGATCAGGGCAACCAGGTCGATGTGCACGCCCGCAATTGTGGTTGTTCGATCGAGCCGCACCGGCGACCATGGTCGGCATGGCGCTGCGAACGCCGCTTCAGGGCGGCCTTCCGCCGACGGGCGCGGTGCGCGGGGCCGTCGTGGAGATCGCGTGCGACGAGTCCGGCTTCTCCGGCACCAACCTGCTCGACCCGGCCACGCCGGTGATCACGCACGCGAGCGTCGACCTGGGCGTCGGCGAGGCGGCCGCGCTGATCGGGGAGCTGCGGTCGGGCTTCCGTTTCTCGCCGCACGAGCTGAAATCGGGACAGTTCCTGCGGCGGGCGCACGCGCTCGACTGGTTCCTCGACCGACTGCGGGGCCGGGCGTACGTGCACCTGGTCGACAAGGAGTTCTTCCTGGCGACCCGGGTCATCGACTTCCTGGTGGCGACGCCCTCCTACGCGTCCGGCACCCGCCTGGTGTCGCAGCGCCCGGCCGCACCGGCGCTGTACCGCTCCCGGCTTGACGCCCCCGCCGCCTGGGCGGAGTTCCTGGCCGCGTTCGTGGACATGGTCCGCCCGAAGCGCCGCTACCCGTCCGGCCCCGCCATCGAGCGCTTCCTGCGGGCCGCCGGTGCCCTCCCCACCCCGCCCGATCTCGACCCGTCCCGCGTGCGCGCCGTCCTGCGGCGTCTCGACGACGACGACCGGTCGATCCCGCCGCCGCTCGAGCCGCTGCTCCCGGCCCTGGCCGAGACGGTGCTGCACTGGAGCGACGGCGAGCGCCGGGTCCTGGTCGTCCACGATGAACAGAGCGCCCTGACCGCCGACCGCCTGACCCGCCTGCAGCGAGCCCTGACCGGCGACTCCGGCGTGTCCCCGCTCGCCGGCCTGGTCATGGTCGACTCCCGCGACGATCCCCGGGTCCAGTTGGCCGACCTGCTGGCCGGGGTCGCCCGCCGCTCCCGCGGCGCCCTGGTCACGGACCTGCTGTCGCCGACCTCGCCGCGCTGTGCCGGCGACTGACGCGGCCATGGGTGCGGATCAGGACGGGTCCCGGGTCGCGGGGTTCGCCGTCGTGCTGGCCGCCTACGCCGCGGCCGGCGTCGCCGCGTGGGCCTTCGTCGCCGGCGCCGGTGGCGGCCATCCTCTCGCGGTGACCCTCGGCGCGGACGTGGTCGCGACCGTGGTGGTCTTCGCGATCAGCCAGCTGGTCGGCAACGCGAGCCTCTACGACCCGTACTGGAGCGTCGCGCCCGCCGTGATCGTCGTCGCCTGGTGTGGTGGCTTCTCGCTGTCGGGCCGGCAGATCGCCGTACTAACGCTGATCTTGATTTGGTCCGTGCGGCTCACCGCGAACTGGGCGCTCACCTGGCGAGGCCTGCGGCACGAGGATTGGCGCTACGTGCGGTTGCGCGCGGACCGGCCGGCGTGGGCGCCGTGGTGGATCGTGAGCCTGGCCGGCATCCAGCTGATGCCGACGCTCGTGGTCTTCGCCGGCATGCTCGCCGCCTGGCCCGCGGTGACCGTGACCGGCCGGGGCCTCAATGTGCTCGACGCCGCCGCGATCGCGGTCACGGCCGCCGCCATCCTGATCGAGGCGACCGCCGACCGGCAGATGCACCGGTTCGCCCGCGACCCCGCCAACCACGGCCGCATCCTCGACATCGGCCTGTGGCGGCGCTCGCGGCACCCGAACTACCTGGGCGAGATCGGCTTCTGGTGGGGCCTGTGGCTGTTCGCCCTGGCCGCCGACCCGGCATGGTGGTGGACCGTGCTGGGCCCGGTCGTGATGGTCCTGCTCTTCACGTTCGTGAGCGTCCCGCTGATGGACCGGAGATCACTGCAACGGCGGCCCGCGTACGCCGATCACATGCGCCGCGTACCCGCCCTGCTCCCGCGGCTCGGCCGCTAGGACATCCCGCTCCCGAACGGCAGCCGCTCGGCCGCCCCCACGACGAACCCCGCACCCGACATCGAGCCCCCGCCGGGCGCGGCCCTCGAGGTGGGCCGATCGCAGGATCTCTTGGTGGACCGGCGGACGGTCGAACGCGTGGGCGGCCGCCAGTCGCGCAATGTCGTAGACGCTCGTCACGGGTCCGCCTCACGTTCTCCGAGCAGGCTCGCCGCGTATTCCGCCACGCCCCCACGGCGTCGTCGGCCCGCTGGAGAAAAAAGAGCCGGCCGCCCTCGGTGCGAGGACGGCCGGCGCAAAGGCTTTACTTGGCGAAACGCGCGTACTTGGCCCGGAACTTCTCGATCCGCCCGGCCTCGTCGAGGACGCGGCTGCGACCGGTCCAGAACGGGTGGCTCGCGGCCGAGATCTGGACGTCGATGACCGGGTACGTGTTGCCGTCCGCCCACTCGATCGTCCTGGTGCTCGTGGCCGTCGAGCGGGTCAGGAACGCGTAGTCGGCGTTCCGGTCGCGGTAGACGACGCTGTGGTACTCGGGGTGGATTCCGCTCTTCATGGCTGACCTCCAGGGTGATCGACCACTAGAACCGATCCGCCGGCCTCGATATTTCGGGCCGGAGTGTGGCGTACGAGACTCCGAAATGTTTCGAAAGTTCGGGTTGCCCATCAGCCAACAACCCGCAAGTATGAGCATGTAACAGACGGTCTCGAAAGTTTCGGAGGGTGCGGCAGATGGGCGACCAGCGACCGACCCTGGCCGAGGTGGCCCGGGTCGCCGGCGTCTCGCTGCCGACCGTCTCGAAGGTGCTCAACAACCGCGAGGACGTCGGCTCCCGGACCCGCGAGCGCGTCGAGAAGGTGCTGCGCGACTTCAAGTACGTGCCGCGCGGCACCGGGCGGCCCAAGCCGGGCATCCGGTCGGTGGAGCTGGTCTTCTCCGAGCACCGGAACCCGTACTTCGGCGAGGTCCTCGACGGCGCCGTGGCCGCCGGGCTCGAGTGCGGCATCGACGTCGTGGTCGGCAGCCGGGGCGACGACGACGCCGAGTCCTGGGCGCGCCGCCTGGTCACCCGCGGGCGCGAGGGCGTGCTGGTGCTGACCGCGGCGGTAACCGGCGCGCAGGCGGCGGCGTTCGAGCTGGCCGGGCTGCCGATGGTGGTGATCGACCCGATCAACCTGCCCAGCCCGGGCGTGGTCAGCGTCGGCGCCACCAACTGGGCCGGCGCGGTCGCCGCCACGCACCACCTGATCGAGCTCGGCCACCGGCGGATCGCGTTCGCGGGCGGCCCCGAGACGATCTCGTGCGGGCAGGCGCGGCTCTTCGGCTACCGCGCCGCGATGGAGAACGCCGGCCTGCCGCCGCTGATCTCGCACGGCGCCTTCACCTTCGAGTACGGGGTGCGGGAGGCGACGCGGCTGCTCGGTTCCGGTGATCCGCCGACGGCCGTCTTCGCCGGGGCCGACCCGATCGCGTTCGGGGTCATCGAGGTGGCGCGCACCCGGGGGCTGCGGGTGCCGGAGGACCTGAGCGTGGTGGGTTTCGACGACACGTACGCGGCCGCGTGGTCGAGCCCGCCGCTGACCACCGTGCATCAGCCGCTGCGCGAGATGGGCCGCACCGCCGTGCGGACGCTGCACGGGATGGCCGCCGGGATCGCGCCCGAGGTCCATCACATCGAGCTGGCCACCCACCTGGTCGTCCGGTCGACCACGCATAAGCCTCGCTGATGGCCCGCATCAGCACCTCGGCCTTCCGTTATGGACGCCGCCTCCCGCAGGGTGGATGCCATGCGGCGGGTCGTGGTCACGGGGTCGGAGTCCGGCATCGGCGCGGCCGTGGCCTCGCTGCTGCACCACGAGGGCTTTGACGTATCAAAAACCGCTTTCGACGTACGGGATGAAGCGTCGTGGTCAGATCTTGCCCGATCCCTGCGGGACTCTCCGCCGCACGGGCTCGTGAACTGCGCCGGGGTGACGTGGCGGGCGCGCGTCGGGGCGGTGACCGTGGCCGACTTCGAGCGGGTGCAGGCCGTCAACGTGCTCGGCCCGCTGCTCGGCATCCAGGCCCTCGCCCCGCTGATGGCCCCGGGCGCGTCGATCGTCAACGTCGGCTCGGTGGCCGCGCTGCAGGGGCACTACCCGGTCGCGTACACGGCCAGCAAATGGTCGCTGCGCGGCGTCACCCGGGCGGCCGCGCTCGAGCTCGGCCCCCGCGGCATCCGGGTCAACATCGTGCATCCCGGCTTCATCGACACGCCGATGACCGCGTCGGCGTCGCCGGCCTTCCGCGCCGCGAGCATCGCCGAGTCGCCGCTGGGCCGCGCCGGCACGCCGGACGAGGTCGCCGCGGTGATCGCGTTCCTGCTGAGCGACGCCGCGTCCTACGTCACCGGCGCCGAGATCCCGGTCGACGGCGGCGCCTCCTCGCACGGCGGCGCGAAGTCCGTTTCGGACGCCCTGCGCGATCCGTCGTAGGATCACGCCCGTGAAGGCGCCCCGGGCCGTGCTGTTCGACCTGGACGGCACGCTGCTCGACTACGACGACGCGGCGTGGGACCGGACCGTCGCGCACGTGGCCACCGAGCTGGCCGGCGCGTTCCCCGGCCTCGACGCCGCCGCGCTGGCCGACTCCTATCGCGGCAGCTGTGCCACCCTCTGGTCGGCGGGGAACACCGCGCCGCTGCTCAGCGTGGACGGGTACGCGGTCTGGCGCCTGGTGTGGCGGCAGGCCCTCGCCGAGCACGGCCGCCCCGACGCCGCCGACCTGGCCGTGAGCCTCTACAGCGCCGACCGCAAGCGCCGCTACCGCCTGTACCCCGACGTTGCCGAGGCGCTGTCCCGGATCCGCGCCCGGGTGAAGGCCACCGCCCTGATCACCAACGGCCCCGCCGACACCCAGCGAGAGAAGCTGGCCGCGACCGGCCTGTCCGACGCGTTCGACCTGATCCTGACCTCGGGCGAGGTGCGCATCGCGAAACCGGACCCGCGCATCTTCCTGGCCGCGCTGGCCCGGCTCGGCGTCGCCCCCACCGACGCCTGGTACGTAGGCAACAGCCTGCGCAGCGACGTCGGCGGCGCCCACCGGGCCAGCCTGGCCGCCGCCGTCTGGCTGAACCGCACCGGCGCCCCACCCGACCCGTCCCCGACGCTGACCGTGACGTCGCTGGCCGAGCTCGCCGACCAGGTCGAGTCCCTCGGCTGATCGCGGGTCAGCCGCCGTTGCCGGCCGGATCGGACGGCGACGGCTCCGGATCGTGCGGCACGAAAATGCTCACGTCGTCGCCCTTGGCGACACGTGTGCCGCAGGCCGGGCTCTGCGACGCCACCACGCCCGGGGTCCCGCTGCCGGTGGTGACGACGGTGTGGACGTTGTATCCGGTCTCGCCGAGGACGGCGGTGGCGGCATCCTCGGAGTAGTTCACGACGCACGGCACCTTCGGCGGCAACGGCTTCGCCGACGGCGAGGTGCGCCGGGTCGCGGTCGTCCGCCTGGGCGCCGCCGGGACGGTCGATTTCGAGCCCGGCTTCGGCGTGGGGCTCGCGTGCGGGGCGGCGGACCTCGCCAGGGCGCAGAGCTGGTAGGTCACGGTCGAGCCGCGGACGGCGGTGCTGCGCGGAGCCGGCGTCTGCCCGGTCACCGAGCCCGCCGAACAGGCCGCCGCCGTGGTCGACGCGGGAACCGCGACCGGGATCAGCCGGGCGGACCGGATCACGTCCTCCGCCTCGGCCCGGGTCAGCCCGACGACGGGCGGGACCGGGACCGGGTCGGCCCGCGCCGCCGATGGCCACTTCACCCAGATCACCATGGCGCCCGCGAGAGTCACCGCCAGCGCGGCCCCGATCGCGGGAACCCGCCCCGACCGGCGGCGCCCCGGGCGTCCCGGCCCGAGCGGGCCGGTCGACGAGGCGCCGACCGGTGCGGGCAGCGGCGGCCACGGCGGGATGGCTCCGTGGCCGGGCGGGGCCGTGTCCGGCACGGCCGGCGGCGGGACGGGCGGTCCGAGTTCGGGCCGGCGCACCGGGACGGTGGCGATGAGGAGATCGCCGACCGCCTCGACGTACTTGCGCGGCTTCTGGTGGGACGGCCCGTCGGCGACGCGGTCCGAGGCGTAACTGAACAACTCGTCCACGGTGATCCGGCCGTCCCGGTCGGTGTCCGCCGCCCCGGTCGCTATGCCGGCCAGGATGGCCTCGGTGAAATAGGAACCGCGCGACTTCGCGGCCCGCTGGTCGTCCGGATCCTCGAGACTCACCTCGGTCGCGCCGGACGAGGTCAGCACCGCCACGCCGGTGCCGTCGGGGAGGTCGCGCACCAGCGCGTGCACGCCGGCGTTGCGACTCGCCTTCGGGCGCATGGCACGCAGGAACGCGCCGCTGAAGCAGCAGTCGGCAATCACGACCGTCGAGCGGGCGCGGCTGCGAGCGATGTGGATCCGCACGAACTCGGCGCTCACCCCGGTGACGTCGGGCCGCCGGTACTGGCTGTCCCGGAACGCGAAATGCAGGTTCATCTCGGCGTCCTGCAGCCCATGGCAGGAGAAGTAGATCAGGTTGACGTCCCGCCGGGTGGCGGACTCGAAGAACTCGGCCACCGCGTGCCGCGCCTCCTGCGCGGTGCAGTCGGTGAGCGTCGTCGTCTCGTACCCGATGTTTCCGAGCACACGCTGGAGGGCTTTCGCGTCGCGGGTGGGCGAGCGCAGCGCGGGCAGCATGTCGTCCGTGAACCGGCTGCAGGCGAGCAGCAGCGCGCGTCGCCGCGACCGGGGCTCCGCGCCGGCGGGCGCGGTCACGCCTCGCCCGCGTCCTGGGCGACGCGCTGGAGATAGGCCGCCACCAGGGCGTCGCGTTGATGCCGGGTGACCTCCGCCGTCAGGACCTGGCCGTCGATCTCGAGGTGGATGTCCCGCGGCTGACGCCGGAGCCAGCCCAGCGCCACATCGATCACCGCCGGTATCACGGTCGCCGCGGTGGACACCAGCATGAGCCCGGCGCCGGCCATCGCCGCGGACTTCGCGCCGGGCGGGAGGGCGCCGCCGTCCGGCACCCGCACGTCGTCGACATCGAGGTGGAGAAGCTCCGAGCGGAGGGCCCGGACGGCGTACGCAAGATCGTCGCCGATGAGATCGGGTCCATTCACCTTGATTTCGAGTCTCGGCACAGCAGAGGAGTATGGATTGACCGCTATCGCTCGTCAAGCAAATGTGCATTGTCGGAAATCTGCCTCGATGCGGCCCGGAAATGGTGAACTATTTCCGCATGATCATTCAGCGCGATAATTGACTTGGCCTTCCCGGTGGAGGATGGAACCGTGAGACTTCCCGGGGACAGTCATGTGCACAGTGAATGGTCGTGGGACACGGCGTCGGGGGACATGGAGCGGACCTGTGCGCGGGCTGTTGCGATCGGGCTTCCGGCGGTGGCGTTCACCGAGCATGTCGATCACGTGTCGTGGGCGGCGGCGACCGAGGGGCCATACGTCAGCGCGCACCTGACCGCCATTGCCGGGGTGGACGGCATCGTGCGTCCGCCGCCGTTCGATGTCGAGGGGTATGTGGAATGCCTTGAACGGTGCCGGGCGAAATTTCGGGATCTGCGGATATTTAGCGGGGTCGAACTGGGGGAGCCGCACTGGTTCGCCGAGCAGACCGCCGCGCTGCTGGAGGGGCATGACTTCGAGCGGGTGCTGGGGTCGCTGCACTGCCTGAAGGACGGGGACGGGGACGGGGTCGCCGAGCCGTGGGCGATCTATCCGCACCGGGACGCCGGCGACGTGCTGCGCGAATATCTGCACGGGGTCGTCGAGCTGGTCGACGGCTCGGACGCATTCGGGATCCTGGCGCACATCGACTACGCGCTCCGGTCCTGGCCGGGGAGGGACAAAGGGGACGTCGGCGAGTTCGAGGAGGAGTTCCGGGCGGCGCTGCGGGCCACGGCCCGATCCGGGCGCGCCCTGGAGGTGAACACGCGGATCCCGTTGCCGGCGACGATCCTCGGGTGGTGGCGGGACGAGGGCGGCGACGCGGTCAGCTTCGGGAGCGACGCCCATCTGCCGGACCTCGTCGGGCACGAGTTCCGGCAGGCGGCGGCCATGGCCGAGGCGTACGGCTTCCGCCCCGGCCGCCATCCGTACGAGCTGTGGGGCCGCGCCTAGAGCTCCACCGCCGCCACCAGCGGCATGGTCGGGGTCGTCGAGCCACCGGGCGGCTCGACCGAGATCCCCACCGCCGACGCGGCGTCCATGCCGGCGACGATCTGGACCGACGCGGTCTGGCCGGGGGCCAGGGTGCCCTCGGGGACGGGCTTGGCCGATCGGATCGTCCACAGCTGGTAGACCCGGCCGTCCGAGGGGGCGGCGCCGGCGGCGAGCATGATGACGCCGGCGTCGTGCAGGCGGGACGTCGCGACCGTGACCCGGCCGCCGCCGGTGACCGGGGACTCCTTCACCACGAGATCGGGCGAGGTCAGCACCGCTTGCAGACGGGCCGTCGCGGCGGAGGCGGCCTCGGCCCGGGCGTGCTCATCGCGTACGCGCGAGGTCTGCACCACCGCGACGGCACCCGCCGCCGCCAGCACCACCGCGGCCGCCGCGGCCGTCAGGATCCGCAGGCGCCGCGGGGAACGCGGGGGAGTGACCCGCGCGGGCGGAAGCTGCGCCACCGAGCCGATCGCCGCCATCACGTGCGTGCGCAACGCGGGCGGCGGCACCGACCAGGCGCCGTCGGCGAGCCGGGCCGACGCCTCGCGCAGCTCGTCCACCTCGGCCTGGCAGGCGGGACACTCGCGCAGGTGCCGGTCGAAGGCCGCCCGCTCGAGGTCGTCGACGGCGTCCAGCACGTACGCGCCGATCAGTGAATGCACGTCCGCGGCGGTCATGCCGTCACCCCCAGACAGTCCCGCAGCCTGATCAAACCGTCCCGCATCCGGGTCTTCACCGTCGGCAGCGGCGCCCCCAGCAGCTCGGCCACCTGCGGGTAGGTGTGGCCCTGGTAGTACGCGAGGGTGACCGCCTCGCGCTGCAGCTCGGTCAGGTCGGCGAGGCACCGGCGCACCTGCTGCCGCTCGAGCCGGCCGGAGACCTCGTCGGCCACCGCGTCGTACGGGACGTCGACCTGCGCCCGCCCCACGAAGGCCAGCCGCTCGCTCGCCGCCTGCTCGGCCCGCACCCGGTCGACCGCGCGCCGATGGGCGATCGTGCAGATCCAGGACGTGGCCGAGCCGCGCGCCGGGTCGAAGCGCGCCGCCGTGCGCCACACCTCGACCAGCACCTCCTGCGCGACCTCCTCGGCCTGCGCCGGATCGCGCAGCACGCGCCGGATCAGGCCGTAGACGCGGGGCGCGACCATGTCGTACAGCTTGCCGAAGGCCGTCTCGTCGCCGCCGGCCACCGCCCGCAGCAGATCGGCCGGATCCGGCCGGTCCGGCACGGGCGTCAGATGCTCCGGCCGGCGGCCGGTGCCCCGCTCCGCCATGGGTCCCGCCTTTCACGAGGGGGTGACACCAAGCATTCGGGACCCGCCGCCGCCCGGATGGGTGGGATTTTCAGTCCTGAAGGGCCGCCCGCGCCAGGGAGACGGCGAACAGCCCGTCCCGGTCGGTCCACCAGTGGTCGAGGGCGAACCCGGCCTCGGCCAGTTCCCGCTCGACGCCCGCGCGGCGGAACTTGGCCGACACCTCGGTGCGGACCTCCTCGCCGGCCGCGAAGTCGACGACCAGGCCGACCCCGGGGATGGTCACGCGCATCGGCCAGCGGGCGCGCAGCCGCATCTCGATCCACTCGCGTTCGGCGTCCCACAGCGCGACGTGGGCGAAGCCGTCGAGGTCGAAGTCGGCGTCGAGGCTCGCGTTGAGCACCCGCAGCACGTTGCGGTTGAACTCGGCGGTCACGCCCTCGGCGTCGTCGTACGCCGGGACCACCACGCTCGGGCTCTTCACGAGGTCGGTGCCGAGCAGCAGGTGCTCGCCCGGCTCCAGCACCGAGCGAACGTCGGCCAGGAAGGCGGCCCGCTCGGCCGGCACCAGGTTGCCGATCGTGCCGCCGAGGAACGCCACCAGCCGGTCGCCGCCGGTCGGCAGGTGTTTGAGGTGGCGGGTCATGTCGCCGACGATGTTGTGCACCGCGAGCCCGGGGTAGTCGGCCGTGATGCGCGCCGCCGCCGCGGTGAGCGCGCTCGGCGACACGTCCATCGGCGCGAACGTCCGCAGCGTGCCGGCCGCGGTCAGCGCGTCGAGCAGCAGCCGGGTCTTGGTCGAGTAGCCCGAGCCCAGCTCGAGCAGCGCGGTGGCCCGGGTGTGCGCGGCGATCTCGGCGGCATGGTCGGCGAGGATCTGCCGCTCGGCGCGGGTCGGGTAGTACTCGTCGAGCTCCGTGATCCGCTCGAACAGCTCGCTGCCCCGGGCGTCGTAGAACCACTTGGGCGGCAGGGTCTTGGTCTCGGCGGTGAGGCCGCCGATCACGTCGGCCCGCAGCGAGCGGGCCAGGTCGTCGGCGTCGAGGTGTACTTCGAGCTCGGTCACTTTTCTCCCAGCGGGGTGAGGAACAGGTCGGAGGCGGTGGCGGTCAGCAGGGTCCCGTCGGGGACCGCGCGCCACGCGGGGTCGTCGTCGAGCGGCTCGGAGGCCACGACGATCGCGCCGGGCCGGGTGCGGACGGACAGCGCATGGCCGGCGGCCGTCGCCGCGAGGTGCGTGCCGTCGGTGATCAGCAGGTTGAGCCGGGAGCCGGGCGCGGCGGCAAGCACATCGAAGATCACCGACTGCACAGAGGAGGAAAGCGGCTCACCCGCTCGCAGGCGGTCGCGGACCAGCAGCCACAGCAGGGCGGCGTCGGTCGGCGCGTCGAGCGTCAACATGTCGACCGCCGGCAGTGTTCCCGCCAGCTTGGCGACCGAGCCGGGCCAGCCGGTGACGACCCCGTTGTGGCTGAACAGCCAGGGGCCGTCACCGAACGGCGCGGCCGCGGACTCGGTGACCGGCATGCCCACGGTGGCGCTGCGCACGGCGGCCAGCACCGCGGGCGAGGTCAGCGTCGCGGCGAGCCCGGGAAGCGTGGTGTCGCTCCAGATCGGGGTGTGCCGCCGGTACCGCACCGGGCCGTCCGGGCCGTACCAGCCGACGCCGAACCCGTCCGCGTTGACCGTGCCGCCACCGCGCATGTCGCGCGGCGCCCACGACTGCCGGCTCAGCGAGTGCGGCGGATCGAAGAGCAACGCCGACAGGAGTACGGGTGGTCCGAGATACGCCAGATGACGGCACATCAGGCATCCCGCGCGCAGCGGAACCCGCTGAAGATCTGCCGGCGGATCGGGTAGTCCCAGTTGCGGAACGTGCCCCGGCAGGCCGACGCGTCGGTGCCGAACGAGCCGCCGCGCAGGACCTTGTACTCCGTGCCGAAGAAGACCTCGGAGTATTCGCGGTAGGGGAACGCGGCGAAGCCCGGGTAGCCGGTGAAGTCGCTCGACACCCACTCCCAGACGTCGCCGATCAGCTGGTGCACCCCGGCCGGCGACGCGCCCGCGGGATAGGCGCCGACCGGCGCCGGCCGCAGATGACGCTGCCCGAGGTTGGCGTGCTCGGCGGCCGGCGGGTCGTCGCCCCAGGGAAAGCGGCGCGACCGGCCGCTCGCCGGGTCGAACCGGGCCGCCTTCTCCCACTCCGCCTCGGTCGGCAGCCGTTTGCCGGCCCACGCGGCGTAGGCCTCGGCCTCGTAGAAGCAGACGTGCACCACCGGCTCGCCGGGGACGATTCGCGTCGTACGGCCGAACTGCCGGCACGCCCAGCCGTCGCCGTCCCGCCGCCAGTGCGCGGGCGCGGTCAGCCCCGCGGCCTGCCGGTGGTCCCAGCCCGCGGCCGACCACCAGCGCGGGTCGTCGTAGCCGCCGGCGTCGATGAACGCGGCGTACTCACCGTTGGTGACCGGCGCCCGGTCGATGTGGAACGCGGCGACGTCGACGACGTGCGCCGGCCGCTCGTTGTCCAGCGCCCAGGCCTCGGTGCTGGTGCCCATCGTGAACGGGCCGCCCGGGATGAACGCCTCGCCGGTCACCGGCGCGGCGGCGGGCGGCGGCGCGGGCGCCTCGAGGACCGGCGCCCCGGTGCGCAGCTGGTGGGTGGCGAGCATGGTCTCGTCGTGCTGCTGCTCGTGCTGCACGATCATGCCGAACGCGAACCCGTTGTCGAGCAGCGGCGACCCGTCGAGCCGGGCGTGGTCGAGCACGTCGAGCACCTTGTCGCGGACCGTCGCCACGTAGCGCCGGGCCTCGCCCGGACCGAGCAGCGGCAGCTGGGGCCGGTCGCGGCGCGGGTGCTTGAAGGCGTCGTACAGCTCGTCGATGTCGCGGCGCACCGGCTCGCGGCCGCCGACGTCCCGGACGAGCCACAGCTCCTCCTGGTTGCCGACGTGGGCGAGGTCCCACACCAGCGGGGACATCAGCGGCGAGTGCTGCCGGACGAGGTCGCCCTCGTCGACCGACTCGGTGAGCAGGGTGGTGCGGTCGCGGGCGCGGCCGAGCTCGGTGGCGACCGCGTCGCGCAGCCGGTCGTTCTGGTGGCTCATCACAGCTCCTCGGCGGTTCCGGCGGCACGCAGGCGCCGGTCGATGATGTCGATGACGGCGCCGTCCAGGCCGGGGGCGGCGAGCCGGGTGAGGGCCTCGGCGGTCCGGCGCAGCACCGGGTCGGCCAGACCCCGCCGGTACGCGGCGTGCCAGCAGCCGGCGACCGGCCCGGCGATCTCCAGGGCCCGTTCGGTGCGGGCCGGCTCGACGAACAGCGCGGCGATCAGCGCGACCGGCGCGATCCACTCGTCGCCGGGCTGGCTGTCGAGGTAGCGCACCTCGAGGTAGCCGCGCGGGCGGACCGGCGGGAACAGCGTGCTCAGGTGGTAGTCGACGTCGTCCTCGGTCGGCGCCCAGGGCAGCGCCCCGCCGGCCCAGTCGGCCAGGGTCGTCCCGGGTGGCGGGCGGTGGTACTCGCCGTCGCGCCGCACGCCGAGCAGGGGAGCGGCCAGCGCGTACCGCGCCCAGGCGCCGGCCGGATCGCCGGCCGGGCCGATCGGGGGATGGGTGACCCGCGGGTCCATGCCCCACCACGCCGCCATCCGGGCCGAGGCGAGGCCGGTGTCGCGCCCCGCGTGCCGGGCCGAGTTGGCGAACAGCGCGAGCAGCGGCGGCCCGAGCGCCAGCGCGGCGCCCCAGCGCAGCGGGAGATCGGCCGGGGTGCCGGCGTCGAGACAGACCTGGAGGCCCGCGGTGCTGCACATCATGATGCGGCCGTGCCGCCCGCGGGCGTCGAAGCTGCGCTCCATCGCCGTGTAGCGCGGCGTCTCGAGCAGGCGGCGGGGTGTGCGGTGCGGGTCGATGCCGTGCTCGCCGAGGCGCAGGCCGGCATCGTCGAGCAGCGCGGTGAGGTGGGCGAGATCGGCGGTGACGGCCGCGTGCAGCGCGGCGGTCGAGGAGGCCGGTGCCGAGGAGATCTCCAGCTGGCCGCCGGGCTCGATGGTGAGCGTGCCGCCGGCGGGCAGCGGATCGGGCGGGCGCCCCCCGGTGAGGAGGGCCGGCGTGTGCCGGCCGAGGGCGTGACGCAGGGTTTCGCGGTCGAGTGGCGCGCGGGGCGCCGCGGTGTGGTGCACGGTCCATTCGAGCTCGGCGCCGATCAGCGCCGGTGGGCCGGTCTTGAAGCAGATGGCGCGGATGTGCGCCTCCACTTCCTCCTGGGAACGCAGGCGGCGGCTGGTGGCCGCGGCCGCGTCGTGGTCGAGTGTCGTCACCGGACGGCCTCCCGTGGTCACGAAACGTAGGCCCTGCGGACACTACGGCGGGGGTCCGACAAACTCGGGAACGGCGGCCGAACCGGCGGCGGACAAACCCGTTCCTTCCAGCAGATTTACGCAGATTGTGACCTGCGTCACGGGCCCGGGAAGGCCCCGCGCGCCCTCTCCACGTCGCCCAGATGGTCGGCCTGCCACGACGCGAGCGTCGCGAACACCGGCCCGAGGCTGCGGCCCAGGTCGGTCAGCTCGTACTCGGCCCGGGGCGGCACCTCGGCGAAGTAGTACCGGGTGACCAGGCCGTCCCGCTCGAGCCGGCGCAGCCGCTCGGTCAGCACCTTGGCGCTGATCCCGCCGACGCGCCGGCGCAGGTCGACGAACCGCAGCCGGCCGTCGCGGTGCAGGGTGAGCAGGATCGGCGTGGTCCACCGGCTGAACACGATGTCGACGACGGGCCCGATCGGGCAGGCCGCGACCGGGGCGTCGTCCATGGCGTCAGTTGTAGCTCACGGGGGCCGGTCAGCGGAACGCGGCCGCGTTGGCCCGCGCCCACTCCGCGAACGGGCGGGCCGGCCGCCCGAGGACCTTCTCGACGTCGGGGCTGATCGTCTGCTCGCCCGCGGCCGGGGCGCCGAGGATGTCGAGCGTGCCGTCGGCGACCTCGGGCGGCATGAACTCCAGCATCTGGGCGCGGGCCTCGGCCCGGGTCTGCTCGGCGAACCGGATCGGGGCGCCGAGCGCCTCGGCGAGGTCGTTCGCACGGGCTCGGGGCGTCGTCAGGGCCGGGCCGGTGATCTCGTACGCCCGCCCGCCGTGGTCCTGGGAGAGAAGGACCGCCGCCGCGACCGCCGCGATGTCCGCCGGATCGACCACCGGCAGGCCCACGTCACCGAACGGCGCCGCGACCGTCCGCGCCGCCCGCACCGACGGCGCCCACGCGAAGGCGTTGCTCGCGAACCCGCTGGGCCGCAGATGCGTCCACTCCAGACCCGACTTCTCGATCGCCTCCTCGATCCCGCGCATCGCCGCGTGCGACGGCCGGGTGGCGACGGCCTGGGAAGACAGAAACACGATCTCCCGTACGCCCGAGGCCGTGATCACCTCGAGAAGCCGCTCCGGGTCGAGGCCGTCCCCCGCCCCCGGCACCAGCAGGAAGAGCGACCGCGCCCCCGCCAGCGCCGGCCCCAGGGTCGCCGGCTCGCGCAGATCGATCCCCGCCGCCCGGGTCACCGCCGTCACCTCGGCGCCGGCCTCGGCCAGCGTCCGCGTCAGCGACCGTCCCACGTTCCCGGTCGCGCCCACCACTGCGATCATTGTCGTGCTCCCTTCGGATCTGCGGAAACGCTAGGCCGCGCCGCCCATTGGTCACCTAGGGGAAACCGGCTGTGTGCTCCGCCACGTACAGTGCCGGGATGGGCGGGATCCGGGTCGCGGTCGCCGGGGCCGGGATCGGCGGGCTGGCCCTCGCGCAGGGGTTGCTGCGCGCCGGCGTCGACGTGCGGGTCTACGAGCGCGACGCCACGCTGGACGCCCGCGCCCAGGGCTATCGGCTGCACGTCGACTCGCGCGCCTCGGAGTCGCTGCGCAAGTGCCTGCCGCCGGCGCTGTTCGACGAGTTCCTGGCCACCACCGGGCGCCCGAGCCGCAAGGTCACCGTGCTCTCGCGGCGGCTGCGGGTGCGGCACGAGTGGTCGCCCGGCGGCCCGCCGTCGCCCGGCGGCCCGCCGTCGCCCGGCGGGCCGCCGTCGTTCAGCACGTCGGCGGATCGCGGCGTGCTGCGCGGGATCCTCGCGCGGGACGTGCCGATCCGCTTCGGCGCCGAGCTGACCGGGTACGCCGCCGACGCGGACGGCGTCACGCTGCGTTTCGCCTCCGGGGTTACCGAGCGTGCCGACGTGCTCGTCGGCGCCGACGGCGTGAGCTCGGCCGTCCGCCGGGTTCTGCTGCCGCACGCCGAGATCGTCGACACCGGCACCCGGATCATCTACGGCAAGACCTATCTCGACGACGCCACCCGGCCGCTCGTGCCGCCCGCCATGCACGACGGCTTCACCGCGATCACCGGCGGCCGACTGGGCATGGCGGCCGGCCTGGTCGAGTTCACCCGGCCGGGTTTGCGCGACTACCTGATGTGGGGCCTGTCCACGACCCGGCTCCCGGCGCGGCTCCCGGCGCGGCTCCCGGCCCGGCTCACGGGCCGGCTCCCGGCGCGGCTTACGGCGGCCGGCGTCGATCCGGCGTCCCTGCACGAGACCGCCCGGTGGATGATCCGGCGCTGGCATCCCGACCTGCGCGCCCTGGTCGCCGCGGCGGCGCCGGCCGAGACGTTCCTGATCCACGTCCGCACCAGCCGCCGCGTCGCGCCCTGGCCGCCGGGCCGGGTGACCGTGCTCGGCGACGCCATCCACGCGATGAGTCCGGCCCGCGGCTCCGGCGCCAACATCGCCCTGCTCGACGCCGCCAACCTGTGCGCGGCCCTTACCACGGGCGGCGCCGAGCCGGCGGCCATCGGCGACTACGAGGAGCGGATGCGCGACTACGGCTTCGCCGCGGTGGAGGCCAGCCGGTAGAGCGTGAGCGCGGCCAGCGACGGCGCGTCCACGATCCCGCCCGACCGGATCATCCCGGCGATCTCGTCGTCGGTGAAGGCGCGGTGCACCATGTCCTGCTCGCTCGGCTCGCGGTCGGGCTCACCCTCGGTGAGGCCGGTCGCGAGATAGACGTCAAAACCCTGCGTCGAGTAGCCGTACGCCTCGAAGAGGTGCCCGAGATGCGTCATGGTGGCCGCCCGCAGCCCCGTCTCCTCGGCCAGCTCCTGCCGGGCCGTCGCCGCCCGGTCGCCGCCCGCCGTGGTGCTCCCTTGCGGGAACTCCCAGGCCCGCCGCCCGACCGGGTAGCGGAACTGCTCGACCAGCCAGAAGCCGTCCGTGGTGCGCGGCAGCACCAGCGCGAAGTCGGGCTTCTCGACGACGCCGTAGATGCCCGCCGACCCGTCCGCCCGCCGGATCTCGTCCTCGCGCACGGTCATCCACGGGTTCGCATAGACCACGCGGCTGCTCACCTGCTCCATCCCACGATCTTCACACGCCACCAGGCCGGGTTGCGCCCGGCGACGTCACGGCCCCCACGGAGCGTCCACGGTCACGCGACCAGGAACGTGCCGGCCATGAAGACGACCAGGAAGACGGCGTGCAACGCGATGCCGGCGGTCAGCACCGTGCGGTCCACCAGGGGGTTGGCGCCGGCCCGGGCCAGCACCAGGAAGACGGCCACGGCCTCCATCGCGTAGCGGGCGGCGGACTGCATCGAGCGGCCGCCCACCTCGGTCGACGTCAGCATCAGCACCGTCAGGACGCCCTGGACGACCAGGTAGAGCTGGTCGCGGCGGAACGTCCGGGCGGCCACGGCCAGGAGCACGACCGCGACCAGGATCGTGCCGGCGTCGAGCAGGGCGCCGAGTGTGGACGGTGACAGCAGCGGGTGGGCGAACGCCTGCCGGAGGGAGATCAGCCAGGCCTCGCCGGGGAACGTGTAGCGGCGGCCCCACTGGTCCTGGGCGATGCTGAACGCCAGCGGGCTGCCCAGCTCCACCGCGCAGTAGACGGCGTAGCCGACCACGCCCAGGGGCACCAGCAGCAGGGCGAGCGCGTCGGGGCGCAGGCGGCGGGTCTGGCGCAGGTATTCGACCGCTAGCGGCGCCATCAGCAGCACCCCGAACAGCCGGGTGGCCGACGACAGCGCGCCCAGCGAGCCGGCCAGCCACCAGTGCCCGCGGCGCCCGGCGTACAGGGCGCCGATCGCCAGCAGCAGGAACAGCGACTCGTTGTAGCCGATGAACAGGAAGAACCCGGTCGGGAAGGCGGCCAGGTACCAGGTCGCCCGCTGAGCGGCCGCCGGCCCGAACTCGTGCTCGGCCAGCCGGTGCAGCACGGCCAGCGCGCCGGCGGCGGCCGCGTTCGCGACGACCAGGGCGGCGAACCGCGCCCCGCCCGGCAGCACCGCGTCGGCGACGTGCACCAGCAGCGGGTAGAGCGGGAAGAACGCCGGGAAGCCGGGGCCGAGGTGGTAGCCGCTCTCGGCGATCCGCACGTAGTGGCCGGCGTCCCAGCGGTTCCAGCCCAGGAACATCGTCGCCACGTCGGGAACCTGGCCGTCCCGGCGGGGCAGCGCGGCCAGCGCGCTCACGAGCAGGTGGACCACGGTGATGGCGGACCACACGGCCAGGGCCGAGAGGGCGGCCGCCCGCCAGGGGCGGCGAACCGGCGTCGCCGCGGGCTCGCGCGTCCCGGCCGGTCGCAGGAGGACGGCCGGCACGTCAGCGGCCCGTCGTCGCGTACGGCCGAATCAGGGAATCGGAGATCACCACGTACGCCGGCCGCCCCTGAAGTGTCGTGAAGATGCGCGCGACATACTCGCCCAGCAGGCCCAGGCACAGCAGTTGAAGCGCGCCCAGGAACACCATCGCGACGAAGAGCGACGTCCAGCCCGGCACGACGGTGCCCCACAGATGCAGGCCGAGGACGGCGCCGGCCAGCAGCACGCACAGCGCGATGCCGGCGCAGCCCAGCCACGTCGCGAACCGCAGCGGCGCGGCCGAGAAGCCGGTGATGCTGTCGGCGGCCAGGCGGACCATCTTCGTGAGCGGGTACTTCGAGCGGCCGGCCGCCCGCCGTTCCCGGGCGTAGGTCACCTCGCCGCTGGGCAGTCCCAGCCACGGCACCAGCAGCCGATAGACCGGCCGGTGCTCCGGCAGCGCGGTCAGGGCGTCCACGGCCGTCCGGCTGAGCAGCCGGAAGTCGCCCGCGTGCGGCGGCACCGGGCTGCCGACCACCCGCCGCACCAGCCGGTAGTACAGCCCCGCGGTCCACCGTTTGAACGGGCTGTCGGTGCTCCGGTCGGCCCGGACACCGTGGACCACGTCGAGCCCCGAGGTCTCGGCCAGCCGCAGCATCTCGGCGATGACCTCGGGCGGGTCCTGCAGGTCGACGTCGATGCTGACCACGTACTGCCCGCGGGCCCGGTGCAGGCCGGCGGTGAGCGCGTTCTGGTGCCCGCTGTTGCGCCGCAGCCGGACGACCCGCAGCTCGGGCCAGGCGCGGCGGATCGTCTCCAGCACCGCCGCCGTGGCGTCCCGGCTCCCGTCGTCGACGGTGATCACCTCGTACTCCACGGCCAGCGCGTCGAGCACGGGCCGCAGCCGCTCCGCGAACAGCGGAAGCACGTCCTGCTCGTTGAAGACCGGGACAACGACCGACAATCTCATGCGTACCTCCCCTTCGTGATCTTCAGCCCGGAGAGGTTGACCCAAAAAACAGGCAGAGCAGCAGCGCCGGTACGCGAGGTGGCACGTTCATGGGAGACGCACAGGAGACACACATCTCTTCTCGCCCCGCGGCGCAACGAATGCCGGTCCCGAGACGTCAGGGAAAGAACGGGCGCGCCCGCGCGACTCGCGTCACGCTGAACCGGGGCCGGCGCAGCCCGGCCCGCACGAACGCCATCACCACGTCGCTCACCGGCCACACGAACGAGGTGAGGGGACGGCGCGGACGGCTCGCCGCGGGCGCCGATCGGGCGCTTGGCGTCGTCCGGGCCGGTGCGCGGGTGGGCCCGGCCGAAGTAGTCGCCGCACACCTGGAGCAGACCTTCGCGGCCCGCCGCCGCGCCTGGGCGACGGCCACGTCGGAGAGGTCGACGCCGGTCGCCACCGCGCCGAGGTCGGCCCAGGAGAGCACCTCGTCGCCGAACGAGCAGGCGAGGTGCACGACCCGCCGGCCGGTGACGTCGCCGGCCAGGTCGCGCTCGACACCGGACAGCGTTCCGCCGCCGGCGCGGAAGTGCTCGATCGGCAGGCCGGCGCGGCGCGGGGCGATCTCGTTCCAGGCGGCGCGGCCGGCGGACGCGTCGAACGGGCTCATGTCAGCGGACGGATGCGGCCGGGAAGCCCAGGTGGCGGGGCAGGAACTCGTCGTCGACGCCGGTCCAGCGGATCGTCCGGTGGTCGCCGGGGTTGGCGTGCAGGGTCTTCTCCCGGGAGGCGAACGCGTCGAACAAGGCCAGCGACGACTCGCGGCTCACGTGTTCGTCGTCCCAGGGGAGCAGGAACTGGACGGGGACGGTGACGTGGCGGGCGGCCTCGAGCAGCTCGTCGTAGACCACGAAACCGCCGCCGAAGATGGCGGCCCGGATGCGGGGGTCGGCGGCGGTCAGCATGATGCCGATCGCGGTGCCCAGGGAGACGCCGCCGCCGTAGGCGACGGGGGCCGTCTCGCCGATCCACGGGAGGCGCTGGAGGGCGTCGAGGGTTTGCTGCCACTCGGGGACGGCGACGGCGGCCAGGGCGGCGCCGTAGCGGGCGCTCACCGACCGGATCTGCTCGCCGTCGCCGGAGGTGTATGCCTCGCGGAGATCGTCGCGGGCCCGGAGGTCGGCCGCCGAGCGGGGGCGGTCGCCGTGGCCGGGGGCGTCGATGGCCACGACCGAAAAGCCCCACGTGGTGACGGCGTCGCGGGCGCGGGCGACCAGGCCGGGGGTCTTCTTGTGCAGGCCGCCGCCGTGGCCCATCAGGATCAGCGGCGCGTGGGCGGCGGCGTCGACCGGCGACCAGAGCGCGCCGGGGATCGGGCCTACGGTGAAGTCGCGTTCGAGGACCGCGTGCGAGCGGGACTCGGCGGTGAAGCGTACGGGAAACATCTCGTGCCTTTCGGAGAGGGAACACCGGCGTGCACGGGTCTCACCTCCTCGGGTCGGTCGAGCTCGGCGGACGCTATCAGGGCGCCCGCCGAGCCGGCCAGCCAATTTCGGGCGGTCTCCAGCTTCGAGGCGCCGGCCTCCACCGTGCGGGTTCGGGGCCGGGTCGAGCCCCTTGAGCGGGGCCTGTGTGCCCCTCGGGAATGGGTGGTGGTGACCCGCTCGGCCGGCGTGCTCACGACGGGTGCGGGCGGGGCGAACAGGTGCTGGACGAGGACGGCCAGGCCGGAGATGCCGAGCGCGACGGCGCAGGCCAGCAGGAAGCCGAGGAACGGGCGCCCCGCGAAGACGGCGCCGCCGAGGTAGCCGATGAGGCTCGCCTCGATCGACCACAGCACCACGCCGGCCGCCGTGTACCAGTGGAAACGCACCGCCGGGTAGCCGACCACGCCGGCCGCGAGCGCGGTCGTCGAGCGGCCGCCCGGCAGGTAGCGGGCGAAGACGATGACGAGCCCGCCGCGGCTGTGCAGCAGGCGCTGCACCCAGGCGTGCAGCGCCCTCGCCCGGCGGTGGCCGAGCCTGGCCTGGACGGAACCGGTGCTGCGGCGGCCGATCCGGAACGAAGCCTGATCACCGAGGTACGCCCCGGCGGACGCGGCCGTGATCAGCAGGAGGAGGTGCGGGCGGCCCGTCCCGGCCGCCGCGACGCCGCACGCCACCACGGTGGACTCGCTGGGCATGAACGGCAGCAGCGCGTCGAGCCCGGCCACCACGAGGACGACCACCAGGACCCACGGGCTCGCGGCGAGCGTGTCGAGGTAGTGCGGCATGTCGTAACCATGGGGGATCAACCGAACACCCATATGTACGGCAATCGAACAACGGACCGTGAGTTCGGCTTCGTTCGCCTAGAGTGTGGGTGGGGGCACCCCCGCCAGGGCGCCCCCGCCCATCTACTGGTTCGCCGCTCGCCGCCCGGTGTATTCCGATCGGCGGGTCGGATATTGGATCAGGTTGTTCGGGACGTCGTCCATCGTGTTGTCCCATCCGCCGCCGCGCATGTCCTCGTACTGCGGGCGCTGCTGGAACTGACGGCCGTAGTCCATCATCCCGTCGATCAGCCGGTCGACGTCCCGGGCCGGGCGCACCACGAGCCGCATGAACTGGCTGGTCATGCCCAGCTTGTTGCCGCACTCGCGGGTGTAGACGGCGTGGTTGGCGACCAGGAAGTCGCGCAGCGCCGTGCCGGACCACTCGGTCGGGAGCTTGACCAGGATGAAGTTGCCCTGCGACGGGAAGATCGTCAGTCCCGGCACCCGGGACAGCTCGCCGGCCATCTGGCGGCGATCCCGGCTCAGCAGGCGCAGGCTGTCCTCGTACTCCTCCTCATGCTCCTGAATCATGAAGACGACCTTCTCGGCCAGGGAGTTGAGGTTCCACTTCGGCAGCGCCTTGCCGATGGTGGCGGCGATGGCCGGGTTGGCCAGCATGTAGCCGAAGCGGATGCCGTGCAGCCCGAAGTTCTTGCCGAGGCTCTTGAGGACCACCGTGTTCGGCCGGATCACCGCGTCGGGGCCGACCGAGGGGTACTGCTCGGCGTCCGAGAAGTCGATGAACGACTCGTCGATCACCACCAGGTCGAGGTCGCCGAGCATGTCCATGAAGCGGATGACGTCGCGGCGCGGGATGTAGTTGCCGTCCGGGTTGTTGACGTTGCAGATCACCGCGACCCGGGAGTTGCGCTCGCGGATGAAGCGCACGTAGTCGTCCAGGTTGAGCCGGAAGCCGTCGCGCTCCTGCAGCGGGAACATGTCGACCCGCTTGCCGGTCTCGAACGGCTGGTCGGTCCAGCGCCCGAACGTCGGGATCGGGATCGCCACGCTCTCGGAGATCAGCAGGTGGTCGATCCAGGTGATCAGCTCGGTCGAGCCGTTCGCCATCGCCACCGTCTGCGGGTGCAGGCCCAGCACGCTGGCCAGCTTCTTGGTGATGCCCATCGAGTCCGACGGGTAGTACTTCAGGATGTTCTTCAGGTCGCGGGACAGCTCGTCGAACATCTCCGGCGTCGGGAAGTACGGGTTGCAGGGGATGCAGAAGTCGACGATCTCGACGCCGTCGCCGGCACTTCGAGCGAGATCGAAATAAGACGCACTATGTGCTCCCTTGTGCAGGATCGAGGTGTCGATTCCGGTCCCGGCCATCGCGACTCCTTCTCCGTCCTCCCGGCTTCATCGCCGTTCGTCAGTACGGGTGAGAGGCGCGTTTCGTTCAGCTCCGGGGCGGCGAAGTTCATCCGCGCGCCTCTATGCTGGGTGCCGTGGCGGAGCCTTTGGACAGTGGACGACCGCATCCCGCCCGCGTCTACGACTACCTGCTCGGCGGGAAGGACAACTTCGCCGCCGACCGGGCGGCCGCCGAGCAGGGACTGAAGGCAAACCCCGATGCGGCGACGGCGCCGCGGCAGAACCGGGCCTTCATGCAGCGGACCGTGCGATGGCTGGCCGCGTCCGCGGGCGTGACCCAGTTCCTCGACATCGGGACCGGGCTGCCGACGTCGCCCAATGTGCACCAGGTCGCCCAGTCGGTGGACCCGGCGGCCCGCGTCGTCTACGTGGACAACGACCCGATCGTGCTCAACCACGCGCGGGCGCTGCTCGACTCCGGCAACACCGCCTACATCGACGCCAACCTGCGCGACGTCGACGCGATCCTCGGCGACCCGACGCTGCGGGACCATCTCGACCTGTCGCGGCCGGTCGGACTGCTGATGTTCGCGATCCTGCACTTCTTCGACGACGAGGCCGACCCGTACGCGATCGTCGCGAAGTTGATGGATGCCCTGCCCCGCGGCAGCTACCTGGTGCTCTCGCACGTGACGGCCGACCACGACCCGGAGGCGTGGGCGCGGTTCGTGGAGATCATGCGCAAGCAGGGGATGCCGAGCCGCCTGCGCTCGCGCGACGAGGTGGCGGCCTTCTTCGCGGGGCTCGAGCCGGTGGACCCGGGCGTGGTGCCGATCCTGCGGTGGCGGCCCGACGCGCCGGTGGCCCTGACCGACGCCCAGGTGGCGTTGTACGGCGGGGTCGCCCGCAAGCCGTAGCCCGTTGCGCAGAGTTTCGCGGGCGCGCCGGTCACGGTCCGGCGCCGGTAGGGTGACGCGACGATCCCCGGAGGAGCGGCGGCATGAACGCGCTAATTCTCGGCGTCACCGGCACGGCGGTCGCGATGGCGGCGCTCGGCGCGGCGTTGTGGCAGGGCTATCTCCTGAGACGCCAGGTGGCCCACGCCGAGCACGTGAGCAACGCCGAGATCGAGGAGCACGCCGACCTGGCGTGCATGTCCGCGGCGATGGGCAACCTGGCCGAGATCTGCGTCAACTCGAAGCGGGTGCTGGGGCCGTACACCGGCGACTGGGAGCGCTACTTCCGGTTCGTCTATCTGCACGGTCCCTATTTCCGCGACTTCTGGGCCAAGTACAGCGGCATGTGGTCGGCCGAGGTCGGGGCGGTGTTCCTCACGCCGATCGCGGACCTCGAGGAGCCGGCGGCGTGCAGGGTGGCCAGCAGGCGCAGGCGGTCGGCGTCGGGGGTGCCGGGCCCGGCGGTGACGACCAGCATGACCGGGCCGGGGCTGCCGGGCAGCGGATAGGTGTCCCAGGTCAGATCGATGTCGCCGACCTCGGGCACCCGGACGGTCCTCGTGCCGGTCACCTGCTCGCGCGGCGGCGGAGGAGCTGACCGGCGTCGCCTGCCTGGACTGAACCACGGTGATGCCGGGCCGACTGTGTACGGTGGACGGCATGCCGAGCCAGATCGTCGTCATCGGGGCCGGGCCGGCCGGTCTCACCCTGGCAAACCTGTTGCAGCGCAACGGGATCGGCTGCACCGTGCTCGAGGCGCGCAGCCGATCCTATGTGGAGGAGCGGCAGCGGGCCGGGGTCCTCGACCACTACGGCAGCCAGATCTTCGAGGGCGCGGGGCTGGGCGAGGCGATCCTCTCCGGCGCGCCGGTGGAGACCTTCCTCGAGCTCCGGTACGAGGGGGAGCCGCACCTTCTCGACGTGCCGGCCCTGGCCGGCGGCCGTGCCGGGCGGATCGTCCCGCAGCAGCTGCTGGTGCGCCGCCTGCTGGCCGCCTTCGACGGCGACATCCGCTTCGACTGCCGCGACGTGACCCTGCACGACCTCGGCGCCGGCCGGCCGCGCGTCACCTACCGTGGCCCCGGCGACGTCGAGCACGAGCTGACCGGCGACTACGTGGCCGGCTGCGACGGCTTCCACGGGGTGAGCCGGCGCAGCATCCCCGGCGACGCGCTCACCACGTACACGTTCGACCACGGCATCGGCTGGTACACGATGCTGGCCGACGCGCCGCCGCCGCGCTACCCGCTGATGGGGCTGAGCCGCCACGGCTTCGCCGCCCAGTTCGCCCGCGGGCCCGCCGCCAGCCGCTTCTACCTGCAGTACCGGCCGGGCGAGGACGACCCGCGGGCGTGGCCCGACGACCACGCGTGGGACCAGCTGCGGCTGCGGCTGGGCGATCCCGGGCTGCGGACCGGCACGATCACTGACCGGGAGATCGTCGAGATGCGCAGCTTCGTGGCCGAGCCGATGGCGTACGGCCGCTTGTTCCTGGCCGGGGATGCCGCCCACATCATCACCCCGATGGGCGCCAAGGGCATGAACCTCGCGCTGTCCGACGCGCACCTGCTGGCCCGCGCGTTCGTCGCGGCGGCGGCCGGCGACGACGGGCCGCTGCGCGAGTACTCGGACGTGTGCCTGCGCCGCACCTGGGACTACCAGGAGTTCTCCCGCTGGTTCACCGAGATGGTGCACGACCTGGACGCCGATCCGTTCCGGCGGCGGCTGGCCCGGGCCCGCTTCGACCGGCTGTTCACCAGCCCGGCCGCCGGGGCCGCCTTCGCCGACATGATGGCCGGCAGCGGCGCGCCACCCGGGATGGGCTGATCAGGCCGGTAAGGTCGGGCGACATGAAGGTACGCGAGGACGAGGTCAGCGTCGCCGACGGCATCCGCACCAAGGTGATCCGCCCGGCCGGTGACGCGGCGTGGCCCGGCCTGCTGCTCTACACCGACATCTTCCAGCTCACCGAGTCGACGCTGCGCACCGCCCGGCGCTTCGCCGCCGAGGGGTTCGTCGTCTGCGTGCCGGAGATCTACCCGCACGGCGAGCTGGCCGGCGTCGCGCTCGAGTTCGACGACGCCGGGAAGGCGGCGGGGCTGGCCGGCGCGGCCGCCACGACCACCGCCCAGTTCGACGCCGACCGCACGGCGGTGCTCGACCACATGGCCGGGCGCGACGACGTCACCACGCTGTTCGTCACCGGCTTCTGCATCGGCGGGCACCTCGCGTTCCGGGCCGCCTTCGACGAGCGGGTGGCCGCCACCGTCTGCTTCTACCCGACCGGCCTGCAGAACGGCGGGCTCGGCGCCGACGACCCGGGCTCGCTCGCCCGCGCCGCCGACATCCGCGGCCGGCTCATGGTCGTCTTCGGCTCGCAGGACCCGCACGTCCCGGCCGACGCCCGCCTGCAGATCGTCCAGGCCCTCTACGCGGCCGGCCACGACGACGTCGAGCTGCACATCTACCGCGGCGGCGAGCACGCGTTCATGCGCGACATCGGCGCCCGCCACGACCCGAAGCTCACCGACCTGGCGATCGCCGAGGCCGTCTCGTTCTACGCCGGGCGGGAGTAGCCGGCCTTCTCCCACAGGCCGCGCAGCCGGGCCAGCGCCGGGGCCGTGCCCGGCGTGCGGCCGGTGCGCAGGATGAGGGCCAGCGGCGGGGACTGGACCGGAGAGTTGTCGAACCAGATCTGGTCGATCCACTCGGGCTTCGTGGCCGAGCCGATGTTCACCTCGTACTCGCGGTAGAGGCCGGACGCGCCGCCGGGGCCGGTGGCCGTGCCGCGGGCGAGCTTGACGGTGCCCGCCAGCGGCTTCATCTCGTCGTTCTTGGTGCGGACGGTGTCGCGGTGGCCGCCGGGCTGGTAGCGGATGAGGTAGAGCGAGGTGGCCCCGTCGACCGGGCAGCGCCAGCGCTCGTCCTGCTTGTCGCCGGGCGTGCCGTCCTTGATGCAGCCGTCCAGCGACCATCCCGCGGCGAAGGCTCGCAGGTCGGCCGGCAGCGCGGGGCCGTTGTCGCCGCCGCCGCCGTCGTCGCCGGCGTAGGCGCGGACCAGCAGGCCGGCCGCCGTGCCCGCCACCGCCAGCGCCGCGACCGCGGCCAGCCAGCGACGACGGGAGCGGCGGCGGGGACGGGAACGCGGGGCGGCGGGGATCGCCAGGCGGCCGATCGTGGCCAGGAGCTCGTCCGCGGAGGCGTACCTCTGCGCGGGATTTTTGCTCATCGCCCGCTCGACCATGGCCCGCACCCCCGCCGGGACCTCGGGCGGCAGGGGCGCCGGCCCGCGCATGACATGCATGGTGGCCACGGCGATCACGCTGTCGGCCTGGAAGGGCGGATGACCGGCCAGGCACTCGTACGCGACGACGCCGAGCGCGTAGATGTCGGAGGCGGGCGTGGCCGGACCGCCGTTGAACAGCTCCGGCGCCATGTACGTCGCGGTCCCGATGGTCTGGTCGGGGCGGGTGATCTGGTCACCGGCCGGCGTGCGCGCGATGCCGAAGTCGGTGAGCACCACCGAGCCGTCGTCGCGCAGCAGCAGGTTGCCCGGCTTCACGTCCCGGTGCACGACGCCCTGACGGTGGGCGGCCGACAACGCCCGGGCCGCCTGCGCCACGATGCGCACGGTCTCCTCGGCGCCCAGCCGCCCCCGCCGCTGCAGCAGCTCGGCCACCGAGCCGCCCGGCACGTACTCCATGACGATGAACGGCCCGCCCGGCGAGTCGCACACGTCGTAGATGTCGATGATGTTCTCGTGGCGCACGCTCGCCATCGCCTGCGCCTCGCGGCGGAACCGCTCGGCGAACTGCGGGTCCTGGGCGAGCCGGGGCAGCGGCAGCTTGAGCGCGACGTCCCGGCCGAGCACCGTGTCGACGCCGCGCCAGACCTCGCCCATGCCCCCGTCGCCGAGGAGCTGCCGCCGCTCGTATCGCCCATCTTGCATGGGCGAAAGGCTAACTCTGCCCGTCTACTCGCCGGGACGCCAGATCTCCGCACGCCAGCTCTTGAACGGTATGGCGTCGTTGCGCTGCACGACCGGGTAGAGGCTGGAGACCGCCTGCCACGACGGCTGGGCCTTCGGCCTCGGGGCGGCCAGCGCCCGGTCGAGCGTCTGCAAGAGGTCGAGCAGGGCCTGGTGCAGCTGCGGGTCGGCGACGGTGCCCTCGCCGTCGAGCGCGGACTGGTGGAGCGGGATGCGTACGCCGGCCGGGTGCAGCACCTTGGCCCCGGCGTGGGCGAGCACCGTCTCCAGCGCCGCGCAGGCGCCGTCGTCCTGTCCCGGGGTCGCCACCGAGAGCCAGGCCGCCGGCCGGCCGGTGAGGTCGCCGCCGTCGACCAGCCAGTCGAGCAGGTTCTTGAGGCTGCCCGGCATCGAGCCGGCGAACTCGGGCGTGCTGAACAGGACCGCGTCGGACGCCGCCACCTGCAACCGGAGGAACCGCACCGGGTCGGGCCCCTCGCCCGGGACGAACGCCGGCAGGTCGCGCAGGCCGTCGTAGAGGGAGGCGCTGATCCCGGCCGGCGCGAACCGGGCCGCCGTCCGCAGCGCGGCGGTGTGGAGCGAGTCCGCGCGGGTGTTACCCGAGATCAGCAGGATGCGGGTCATGGGAAGCGACGATACGGCTTTTCTCAGGTCCACCGGCGGGCGGCCGACCGTACGGGGCACCTTCACCGACGGCACCGGAACGGACGACACAGTGAGCGAGCAGAGCAGATTGGCGGCGCTGTACAGCTACGGCCTGCTGGACGCTGTGCGGCCCGTCGTGCTGGACGATCTGACCCGCCTGGCCTCCCGGATCTTCGACACGCCGATGTCGACCGTCTCGCTGGTCGACAAGGATCGCCAGTTCTTCGCCGGCCAGACCGGCATGCCCGGCACCGAAGCGCCGCGGGACATCTCGTTCTGCGCCTGGATGGTCGACAACCCGCGCCCGCTGATCGTCCCGGACGCGCGGCTCGACCCGCGGTTCCGCGACTACGCGAACGTCACCGGCGACCCGTTCATCCGGTTCTACGCGGGCGTGCCACTGGTCGGCGACGACGGTCACGTGCTCGGCAGCGTCTGCGTGCTGGACCGGGAGCCTCGTACGATCGGCTCGCATCAGGTCCAGATGCTCGGTGACCTCGCCGCGCAGGCCGCCGGCCACCTCGAGGCGATCCGCGAGCAGGCCAAGCTCGCCGCGCTCGACGCCGAGCTGTCCCGGCTCAGCAGCCGCGAGCAGGACCTGGTCGCCACCGTCTCGCACGAGCTGCGCACGCCGGTCACCACGATGCAGGGCTACCTGGAGATGCTGGTCGAGGCCCTGGCCGAACAGGAGCAGCTCGCACCGTACCGGCGCATGATCGACCCGATCCGGCGCAACGGCGACCGCCTGGTCCGGATGGTCGACCACCTGCTCGCCGGCACCCACCCGGCCGACGCGCCGGCGAAGGCCGAAGGCCTGGTCGACCTGGCGGCGGCGGTGCGCGGCGCGGTCGAGACCTGCGAGCCCCTGGCCGGCGAGCGCGGTGTGCGCCTCGCGGTCGACGGTGGGCGGGAGCCGGTGTACGTGGTGGGCGAGGCGGCCGGGCTCGGCCAGGCGGTCGAGCACCTGATCCGCAACGCGATCGTCTTCTCCGGCGGCGGCACCGCGCGCGTGGAGATCGACGGCCCCCGGGTCGAGGTCACCGACCACGGCGCCGGCATCCCCGCCGACGAGCTGCCGTTCGTGTTCGAGCGCTTCTACCGCGGCCACTACGCCCAGACGCAGGCAATTCCCGGTATGGGCCTCGGCCTGTCGATCGCCTGGCGGATCGTGACGGCGCACGGCGGCCGCCTCACGGTGACGTCGCCGGGCGTCGATCGGGGGACGAGCGCGCGGATGCTGTTGCCCACGATCGGGTGACCTGGGTCACAATGGGGCCATGACTTCCGTACGACTGCTGGTCGGCACCCGCAAAGGCGCGTTCACCCTGACCGCGGACGGCACACGCCGGGACTGGACGGTGAGCGGCCCACACTTCGGGGGCTGGGAGATCTACCACGTCAACGGCTCCCCGGCCGACCCGGACCGGCTGTGGGCGTCGCAGTCCTCGGGCTGGTTCGGCCAGATCATTCAGCGCTCCGACGACGGCGGCCGCACCTGGGACCCGGTCGGCAACGACTTCGCCTACGAGGGCGAGGCCGGCGAGCATCTCTGGTACGACGGCACGCCGCGCCCGTTCGAGTTCAAGCGCATCTGGCATCTCGAGCCGTCCCGCACCGACCCCGACACGGTCTACGCCGGCGGCGAGGACGCGGCCCTGTTCCGATCCACCGACGGCGGCGGCAGCTGGACCGAGCTGTCCGCGCTGCGCAGGCACCCCACCGCCCCGAGCTGGCAGCCCGGCGCCGGCGGCATGTGCCTGCACACGATCATCCTCGACCCGGCCGATCCCGACCGGATCTTCGTCGCCATCTCGGCGGCCGGCGCGTTCCGCACCGACGACGGTGGCAAGAGCTGGCAGCCGATCAACCGGGGCCTGCGCTCCGGCGGCATCCCCGACGAGGACGCCGAGGTCGGCCACTGCGTGCACCGGCTGGCCATGCACCCGGCCCGGCCCGACGTGCTCTACATGCAGAAGCACTGGGACGTGATGCGCACCGACGACGCCGGCGGCTCCTGGCGGGAGATCAGCGGCGACCTGCCCACCGACTTCGGCTTCCCGATCGCGGTGCACGCGCACGAGCCCGAGACGGTGTACGTCGTCCCGATCACCAGCGACTCGGAACACTACGTGCCGGACGCCCGCCTGCGCGTCTACCGCAGCCGCAGCGGCGGCGACGAGTGGGAGCCGCTGACCGCCGGCCTGCCCCAGGAGAACTGCTACGTCAACATCCTGCGCGACGCGATGGCGGTCGACACCCTGGACGACTGCGGCATCTACTTCGGCACGACCGGCGGCCAGATCTACGGCTCACCCGACGGCGGCGACTCGTGGCAGCCCCTGGTGCGCGACCTGCCCGCGGTGCTGTCGGTGGAAGCCCAGGTGCTGGCGTGATCCGCGTGATCCTGCCGCCGCACCTGCGCACGCTGGCCCGGGTGACCGGCGAGGTGCAGGTGGCGGTCGACGAGCCGGTCACCCAGCGGGTGGTGCTCGACGCGGTGGAGTCGCGGTACCCGATGTTGCGCGGCACGATGCGCGACCGGGGGACCGGGCAGAGGCGGGCGCTGGTGCGCTTCTTCGCCTGCGAGGAGGACCTCTCGAACGACTCGCCGGACGCGCCGCTGCCGGCCCGGGTGGTCGCGGGCGAGGAGCCGTTCCTGATCGTCGGGGCGATGGCCGGAGGCTGAGCCCCGCCGGGCGGTGCTCCGGCTCTGCTTACCTGGGCGCGCCGGGGTGGTGCTCCGGCTCTGCTTACCTGGGCGCGCGGGGTGGTCCGGCTCTGCTTACCTGGGCGCGCCGGGGTGGTGGTCCAGCTCTGCTTACCTGGGCGCGCGGGGTGGTGGTCCGGCTCTGCTTACCTGGGCGCGCCGGGGTGGTGGTCCAGCTCTGCTTACCTGGGCGCGCGGGGTGGTGCTCCGGCTCTGCTTACCTGGGCGCGCGGAAGTGGCCTGAGCTGCGATGCGCGTATTGGTGAGCAGAGCAAAGGGCGCGGCGGTGGGGGCTGCGGTCGGAGGGCGAGCGCGGCGAAGGCGGGAGGCGGGACCGCGCTCAGGCGGAGCGGCGGACGCTCCACTCGAAGGCGCCCTCGCAGAGGAGGGTGGCGGCGTCATCGCGTACGTGCGCCACGGTTTTGATCCTGATTTTGGGCAACGCGCCGGAGAAGAGGGCCTCCAGCCGGTCTCGGGCGCGGGCGTCCAGGGTGCAGGTGGCGGTCACCCGGCCCCGGGCGGGGGCCAGGAAGCGCAACGTGGCGGTGGCGCCCAAGGGGACCACGCCGTCCATGCGAAAGGGGCCCGCCGCGATTATCGCCGCCAGGCCGGCGGCGTCGATCAAGGTGATCAGGCCGCTCGAGTGCAGGGAGCCGATCACGTTGGCCAGTGACGGCGGGGTGTCCATCGCGACCACGCCCACGCCGTCGGTCGCTCGCAGCACCGTGAGGCCCAGCGTTCGGTGGGCGGGGATCGGGGTCAGGAGATCACGCGCCACGGCCGTCCCATCCATCACGGCAGTGTCCACCCGCATCGTGGCCGGCAGGCGTCCGGGCGATGGCGTCCGGAAAATCTTTTTGATCGAGGTGGCGCTGCCGATAAGGCGTGTGTAGCCCCTCGAAGGGAGAGCGCCGTGCCGCGCTGCCGCCGCGTCGCCGGTGACGACGGCTTCACCATGGTCGAGGTGCTCGTCTCCATCGCGATCATCTCGATGGTGATGCTCTCGCTGAGCTCGTCGTTCATGATCACGACGCGGTTCACGCAGCAGGAGGGCAACGAGCAGACCGCGATGCAGGCCGCCGACGACGCCATGGAGCGGGCGCGGGCCATGCAGGTCACCGCGCTGATCAGCGGCCGCGACCAGAGCAGCGTCAGCACGCAGCTGACCACCGCCGCCGCGACCGTCCCGAACATCGGCAAGTATCTCAACGGCACGGTGCCCGACAACCTGACCGTCCCGTACGACAAGGACGCCGATCCGGGCACGGGCAAGACCGCCGCGCTGCCGACCGTCGCCAAGGATCTGTCGATCAACGGCGCCGCGTACCACCAGTACTGGTTCGTCGAGTACTGCTACCGGGCCACCGGCGTCGACCCGGCCAACCCGCCCTGCCTGCCCGGCCTCGGCAGCGCCGGCGCGGTCGCGTTCTACCGGATGATCGTGGCCGTCACCTGGACCGATCGCCTGTGCGCGAGCGGCCTCTGCTCGTACATCAGCACGTCCTTGATCGGGAAGAACACCGTCGAGCCGGTGTTCGACAACAGCGGCGACGTGCCGGCCGCCCCGACCATCAAGTCGCCCGGAAACCTCACCGGCGACGTGAACCTGCCGGTCAACCTCCCCTTCACCGCGAGCGGCGGCGGTGGCGCGCTGGTCTGGACGGCGACCGGGCTGCCCGCCGGACTGACCATGAACGCGACCACCGGCGTCATCAGCGGCACGCCGGCCACCAACGGCAGCAACCCCTCGGTCAAGGTGACCGTGACCGACGACTACAAGCAGCAGGACTTCGTGACGTTCACCTGGACGATCAACAAGGCGCTGACGTTCAGCAACCCGGGCGCGATCACGTCGGCGGGCGGGGTGGCGTACTCGAAGACGTTCACCGCCTCGAACGGCACCACGACCTACACCTGGTCGGCGACCGGGCTGCCGACCGGGCTGGCCATCGATCCGGCGACCGGCGTCGTCTCCGGCACGCCGACCACGGTCGGCAGCTACCCGACGGCCACCATCACGGTCACCGACAAGCTCGGCCAGGCGGTGTCGCAGACGTCGACCTGGACGGTGCCGGCCCTGTCGATCACCACGAGCTCGGTGACCTCCACGCTGAACACGGCGGCGAGCGTGCAGCTGGTGGCGGCGGGCGGCATCCAGCCGTACGTGAAATGGGCGCTCGCCTCCGGCCTGCTGCCGCCCGGCCTGGCGCTGGACACCTCGACCGGCATCGTCAGCGGCACGCCGCTCACCAAGGGCACGTACACCCCGACGTTCACGGTCACCGACACCGCCGGCGTCTCGGTCAGCAAGGCCGTCACCTGGAAGGTGCCGTGATGACCTTCCCCGGGATCCAGGACGACGACGGCGTCTCGCTGATCGAGGTCATGATCGCGATGGCCCTGATGTCGGTGGTGATGGTGATGTTCACCGGCGGCATCATCGAGATCCACAAGTGGGTCGACAAGGCGGACGCCTCCTACGAGGCGCAGGGTCAGATGAACACGGCCTTCCAGAAACTGGACCGGGAGATCCGGTACGCGCGCAGCGTCAGCGACCCGGGGCAGCAGCCCGACGGCTGGTACGTCGAATACCTGGTCAGCGTCGTCGGCGTGGACACGTGCGTCGAGCTGCGCCTGAACGTCGCCACCAGCGAGCTCCAGCGCCGCACCTGGCCGAACGTGAGCCAGGTGACGCCGACCGCCTGGACCACCCTGGCCAGCGGCGTCACCGGCAGCGCCCCGTTCACGACGATCGCCGCCGACAAGAACAACCCGACCGGGCTGAAGTTCCAGCGGCTCCAGCTGAACGTGACCTCGACCGTCGGGGCCGGCAAGAACGGCAGCACCCGGCAGACCAACGTGACCTTCACGGCGCTGAACGCGACCGGGGACCTCAACTCGTCCACCTGCACCGGGGGCCGGAGCGTGTCGTCATGAGAAAGCTCGGGATCGACGACCGCGGCTCGCTGCCGCTGGCGATGCTGGTCGTGCTGGTCGGCGTCACGATGAGCGGGCTGCTCGCCAACCTCGTGGTCTCCTCGGTGACCACGTCGGACTTCTCGTCGCGCCGGGTGCAGGCGCTGCACGCCGCGCAGGCCGGCCTGGACATCGGCCTCGCCTCGGTGCGGGCCGCGTGGCAGACCCGCAAGGACGGCGACGAGGTCGGCCTGGTCGGCCTGCTGCCGTGCGCGCCGCTCTCGGGGACGGTCGACGGCCAGAAGACGCAGTCGTACACGGTCACGCCCGCGTACTACCAGACCGACCCGCAGGACATGACCGCCACCGAGCTGGCGAACAAGGTCCTGGAGTGCCGGCCGGGCGAGGGCACGTTCCTGAAGAACAACAACACCAAGCCGGCGACACCGGCGTTCGTCATGTTCACCGCCGACGGCTGTGCCGGGCCGCTGCTGACCGGCGGGAGCTGCCACGACAGCCTGTACCCGGCGGCCGGCACGCAGCGGCCGGGCGGGCTGACCGGGCGCACGCTCAACGGCACGTACATCGTGCACACCACGAACGCCAACATCTCCGGCGGCCTCATCCACGTCTACCGGGCCAGCACGGCGCAGAACGACCTGTGCATCGACGCCGGCGCGAGCGACCCGGCCGAGGGCGCCGCGGCGGCCATGCAGCTGTGCAGCGCCGGCAAGTCGTCGCAGATCTGGGCGTACACCGACACCCTCCAGATCCAGCTGGTGTCCTCGCAGACGCCCGACAACCACCCGAACGGCATGTGCCTGGACACCACCAGCGACATCCACGCGGTCGGCCTCCAGGTGGTGATGGCGACCTGCCAGACCAAGAAGCCGGCGCTCTACCGGCAGGCGTGGAGCTTCAACGACAGCGCCAACCTGGTCGGCAGCAAGCTCGACGGCACCAACACCGACGGCTACTGCTTCAACGTGGCCAGCCCCAACGTCCCCGGTAGCACCCTCATCCTGACCAAGACGTGCGGCGGCTCGTACGACAACATCCAGACGTTCTCGGCCGACGCGAACGTCGGCGCCGGCGCGGCGTCCTCGGAGACCAACCGGTTGCTCGGCCAGCTGGTCAACTACAACCAGTTCGGCCGCTGCCTGGACGACACCGGGCAGAACCCGGACGCCGCGTACATGATCGCGTGGCCCTGCAAGCAGAACCCGAACCCGGCCAACGTGGCCTGGAACCAGAGGTACTCGATGCCGGCGCGGCCGTCGGACAGCAACCCGAACATGAACGGCGACAGCGGCAACTACGCCGACGGCATCATCACCGCGACCAAGGGCACCGTCTACTGCCTGCAGAGCCCGCTGGCCACCGCGGTCGGCAAGTATGTGCAGACCAAGGCCTGCACCGGGGCCGCCAACCAGACCTGGCGGGTGTACGGCTCGACCGGCAACTACTTCACCAGCTACCAGATCGTCGACACCGCCGGGTACTGCCTCACCCCGCGCGACCCCACGCTCCCGACGCCGGACCTGTTCCAGGTCGTCAACAAGATCGCCAAGATCTACGTGGCCCGCTGCGACGGCTCGACGCTGCAGAAGTGGAACGCGAACAAGAACGTGATCGAGGCGCTGGCGCTCAAGGACCTCAACGAGAAGTAGGGCGCTTCGCCGCCGACTTGGCCTTGTACATCGCCGCGTCGGCCTCGCGCAGCAGGTGGTCGGGGTCGGACGAGTCGGCCCCGGAGACGGCGACGCCGATGCTGGCGCCGACGTCGACCCGCTCGCCGTCGATGAAGAACGGCGCCGAGATCGCGGCCGCGATGTTGTGGCAGACCGCCTGCTGGCCGTTGGGCTGCGCGACGCCGTCGAGCAGGATGACGAACTCGTCGCCGCCGAGCCGGGCCACCGTGTCCGACTTGCGTAGCAGGCCGGTGAGCCGGCGGGCCACCTCGATCAGCAGCAGGTCGCCGGCGGCGTGCCCGAGCGTGTCGTTGACCGCCTTGAAGCCGTCCAGGTCGAGCAGCAGGATCGCGAAGCGGTAGCCGGGCTGGCGGGCCGAGCGCAGCGCCGCCTGCTCCATCCGGTCCTCGAGCAGGGTGCGGTTGGGCAGCCCGGTGAGGTGGTCGTGCAGGGCGGCGTCGCGCAGGCTCTCCTCCTGCTCGCGCAGGGCGGCCATCATGACCTCGTAGTCGAGGGCGGCGGCCAGCAGCGCGCCGGAGTGGTTCATCATCTCGCGGCCGGGCGGGGTGGTCGACTGGATGCGGCCGACGGCGGCCAGCACACCCCAGTCGCGGTTGCGGCTGCGCACCGGCACCAGGAAGACGATGTCGCCGGCCGGGCCGTCGGTCAGCCCGAACAGCTGCGGCGGCGGGAACTCCGCGGCGGCGAGGGCGGCGCCGGTGTCAGATCCGGCCCGGAAGTCGCCGACCACCTCGAGCCGGGTGTCGTCGCCGGGCGTCCACAGGCCGAGGCTGCCGGCGATCGCCGGGGTGAGCCCGAGCCAGTCCAGCGAGCGCGGGTCGCTCGAGTGCGTGCCGAGCAGCTCGATGCCCAGCTCGTACTGGATGTTCAGGGTGCTCTGCAGATATTGCACCTGGGCGAACAGCGCGCGGGCCTGCGGCTCGGAGACCGGCAGGCCGTCGCCGGGGCACCCGCACGAGTCGCGCCGGACGAAGGACGTCGTCACGTGCCGCACGAGGGCGGTCCGCGCGGGGTCGGCGGCCAGGTCGGTGAGCGTCCGGTAGACGGTGGCGCCGACCTCGCCCAGCGGCTGCCGCACGGTGGAGAGGCTGGGCCGCTGGTAGGTGGCGTCGGCGATGTCGTCGAAGCCGACCACGGCGAGCTCGGCCGGCAGGTCGTAGCCGGCCGCCATCAGGCGGGACGTGAGGCCGATGGCGTTGCGGTCGGTGCCGAGCACGATCGCGGTGGCCGGCATCCCGGCCCGGATCAGCGCGTCGGCGACCGCCTCGCCGCCGCTCTCGTGGTTGTCGCCGGTGTCGAAGAGCAGGTCGGCGCGCGGCGTGATGCCGTGCGCGAGCAGCCCCTCGCGGTAGCCCTCGTGGCGTTCGCGCAGGTCGAAATGGGCGAGGTGGCCGGCGAACGCGATCCGCTCGTGGCCGTGGCCGACCAGGTGGCCGACGGCCTCGCGGACGCCGCTGCGGTTGTCGGCGAGCACGGCCGAGCAGCCGATGTCGGTGGCGTCGTGGGCCACGAAGACCACCGGCAGCCCGCTTGCCCGGGCGCCGGCCGCGTAGCCGGGGTCGACCGCGCCGGGCAGCACGACCAGGCCGTCGAGCAGGCTCCAGGCCAGCGGGCGGCGGAAGTCGGGCAGGCCGCTGCGGTCGGCGCTGTGCGCGCCGGGGTCGAGCGTCTGGATCGCCATGATCCGGTCGTCGCCCGCGACGGCCGCCGCGTTCATCCCCTCGATGATCGCCCCGTAGTAGTCGCCGCCGACGAAGGGCGACAGGATCCCGAAGGTGCGGCCACTCACCCCGTCATGATCTCCCGAATCGGAGCGCGGCGGGCCACATGTGGCAATCATCTGACTTTTTTGATGGCGGAGGCCAAATGTGACAGGTGGTGTCCAATGAGTATGGTGCAGGCGTGGATGGGCAACGGGTGGTGCACATCACCGTCACTGATGAGGACGACGAGCGCGCGGACGAGCTGGCGCGCCGGCTGCTGGCCGAGCTGCGGGAGTTTCCCGAGGTGACGGCCGTGGCGACGGCGGACGGCGGCCCGGCGCCCGAGGGGGCGAAGAGCGGCGAGGTGGCGGCGCTGGGCGGCATCGTGGCCACCGTGCTGAGCCAGCCCGAAGCCGTCCGTGCCGTCCTGAGGTGGCTGGCCGAGCGGGTCGTGCGCAACAAGAGCGACCTCGAGGTGCAGGTGGGTGACCAGACGCTGCGGGTGACCAACGCGACGCCCGAGCAGATCGACCGCGTCGTCGACGCCTTCTTGGGGAAGGTGTTCGACACAGACTCATGAGCAGGCGCGCGCTGATCATCGCGACGGAGGAGTATCAGGACCCCTACTACCGGCCGCTCCCCGGCACCCGGGCGGACGCCGACAACCTGGAGAGGGTGCTGGCCGACGCGAAGATCGGCGGCTTCGAGGTCGCCGTGCTGCGCAACGAGAACCTGCGCCGGGTCGCCGTTGACGTCGAGCAGTTCTTCAAGCGGGCGTCGGCCGACGACACGCTGCTGCTCTACCTGTCCGGCCACGGTGCGGTCGACGACGACGGCCACCTCTACTTCATCAACCGCGACACCGACCACAACTCGCCGCACGCCACCGCGCTCGCCGCCCACCACGTCTCCAAGGAGATGCGGCACAGCCGGGCCCGCGCCAAGATCGTCCTGCTCGACTGCTGCTACGGCGGCGCGTTCGGCAAGGGCGACGGCAGCCGCGGCCGGGCCCGCGGCAAGACCACCGACATCCAGGTGCTCGAGGGCCGCGGGCGGGTCGTGATGACGGCGGCGACCGGGGTGCAGCGGAGCTGGGAGGACCGCAGCGGCGTCTTCAGCGACGCCGTCGTCGAGGGGCTCGAGTACGGCTGGGCCGACCTCAACGGCGACGGCTTCATCGACACGGGCGAGCTGTTCACGTACATCCAGCGGCGGATGGCCGGCGGCAAGCAGACGCCGACCTACTCGGCCGACATCGTCTACGGCCCGCTCTACGTCGCGCGCAACGCCGGCCACGCCGAGGCGCCGCCCTTCCCGCCGTTGCGCCGCCGCAGCGTGCTCGCCTTCAGCCGCCCCCGGAAGTTCTTCCGCGAGGTCGGGTCCCGCGGCCGCATGCCCCGGCCGGTGGTCGGCGGCATGCTGGCCGGCGCGACCCTGCTCGCCGGCTGCGCCACCCAGGCCGACGGCCTCGTCGCCACCGGCCTCTGCCCGGCCGCCACCCAGGTGCGGGTCGCCGTCGACCCGGCCGACCAGGCCGCGTACGAGGGGGTCGCCGACGACTTCGAGCAGTACGTCGCCGCGCAGTCGCACGGCTGCCGCTCGGCCCACGTCTACCTGTTCCCGGCCGACGCCGCCCAGCTCGCCGCCGGCCTGAAGGACGGCTGGGGCGCCGGCGCCCGGAACGCGCCCCACCCCGACATCTGGTTCCCGGCCGTCGCCCGCGACGTCCCCGAGCCGGCGCCGTCTCCGGTCGAGCGGGTCGTGCCCGTCGCCCGCACCCCGATCGTCCTCGGCGTCACCGCGCCCCAGGCCGGCGACGACGACGCCTTCCGCCGGGCCCGCTCGACCTGGCCCCAGCTGTTCGCCACCGGCTCGCAGCGGTGGGGCGTGATCCGCGGCGACCCGACGCTGTCGACCACCGCCCAGATGGTCACCGCCCAGCTCTACGCGGGACGCACCCCGGCCGAGGCCCACGACGACGTGGAGCGGGGCATCGAGCAGCGCCTCGACGCCGGCCGCTACCCGCTGGCCGGCGAGCCCGGGCTGCTCTGCCGCCAGCTGGAGATCCACCGCACGTCCCCGTCGGCGAAGACGCCCGCGATCATCCTCACCGAGCAGGAGCTGGTGCGGTTCAACCGGGGCCGGCCCGACGGCGACTGCGTGCCGGGCGCGCCGCCGGGCAACGCCGACCACCTCGTGGCCTACTACCCGGCGCAGACCCCGGTGGTGGCCAAGGTGGCGGTCCAGCTGCGCTGGCCGGGCGGCATCCAGAGCGACGAGACCCACGCGTACGCCCAATGGTTCGTCCGCTGGCTCACCACATCCCCGGCCGGCATCGCCGCGCTGCACCGGCAGGGTCTGCGCACCTCCACGCTCGACGCCGAGCCGCCGGTGACCCGCGACAACGGCGCCCTGCCGGACTGGCCGTTCGGCTCGCTGACCGACGACGAGGCGACCGTGGACGAGGCGCGCGAGACCGCCGGCGTCTACGCCAAGGCCCGCCGCTCCGGCAGCTTCCTGGTCGCGCTCGACGCGTCGGGCTCGATGAACACGGTGACCAGCGACCCCACCGAGACCCGGTACGAGGTGGCCGTCGCCGCCCTGCGCCAGGCCGCCACCCGGATCGGCGGCAGCGACGAGCTGGGCCTCGTCACGTTCTCCGGTCCCGGCGCCACCCCGCCGCGGCCGGTGCTCGGCTTCACCCGCCCGGCCGCCGGCCTGACCACCAAGGTCGGCCGGCTCGCCGCCGCCGTGAAGCCGGCCGGCGACACCCCGCTCTACCAGGCGGTCATCGCCGGCGCCGGGCAGCTGCGGTCGCACCCGGCGGCGGACGACCAGCTGCGCGCGCTGGTCGTGCTCACCGACGGCCGCGACACCAGCCGGCGGCCGCTGCCGACCGCCGCGCAGGTCGCCGGCGTCCGCGTCTTCGTCGTCGCCGTCGGGGACATGACCTGTGCCGACGCGGCGCTGGAGACGCTCGTCGCGGACACCGGCGGCGGCTGCTTCGACGCCGGGCTGGACGCGCTCGAAGACGTGTTCAGCGGCATGTTCCGGGCACTGTGGGACAAGTAGGAGGACTGACGTGCGGCTCCGCTCCACCCGCGACTTCGTGCTCGGCTTCGTCAGCGCCGCGGTGCTCGTGACCGGCGTGTTCCTGCTGGTGCCGCGCGGCGGCCAGGACGATCTCGAACCGGGCCGGCTGACCATCCTGAGCGGCCGCGACGACAGTGCCGGCGGCCAGCGGCAGCAGCTCATCGAAATCTGGAACGCGGCCCACCCGCACAACCCGGCCCACATCCTGCCGATCAACGGGGCCGCCAGCGACCAGTACACCGAGATGCTGGCCCAGGCCAAGAACCCCGGCATCGACATCTTCAACCTCGACGTCACGCTGACCGCGGCGTTCGCCTCGGGCGGCGGCGACTCGCTGATCCGGCCGATCGAGCGGTCGTGGCTGGCCGAGAAGCCCGAGGACGCGTTCATGGCCGGGCCCCTGTCCACCTGCCTCTACCAGGGCAAACTGTGGGCGCTGCCGTTCAACACCGACGCCGGGCTGCTCTACTACCGCAAAGGGCTGGGCGCCGAGCCGCCGTTCGACTGGGCCAAGATCAAGGCGACCGCGGCCAAACATCCCGAGTTCCGGGCGGGGTACACGGCCCAGCTCGGCCCGTACGAGGGGCTCACCGTCAACACGCTCGAGGCGGTCTGGGCGAACGGCGGCGACCTCACCGTCGCGCCGGACGGGAAGGTGACGCTCGACCTGGCCAAGTGGAACGCCGCGGTGCACGCGCTGACCCCGCCGCGCGAGGGGGAGAAGGGCCTCGTGCACCGCGACGCCCTGCGCTCCGAGGAGAGCGAGAGCACGAGCACGTTCGCCGACGGCAGCGTGATGTTCATGCGGAACTGGCCGGTCGCGTACGGCGGCCTGGAGAAGATCGCCTTCGGGGTGACCGCCCTGCCCGGCCCCAGCGTGCTCGGCGGCCAGAACCTGGCGATCTCGGCGGTGTCGAAGAAGCCGCGGGCCGCCCAGGCGCTCGCCGAGTTCCTCACCAGCGCCGGCAGCCAGCGCATCCTGTTCGACAAGGGCGGCTTCGCGGCGACCCGGGCCGGGGTCTATGCCGACGAGGCGGTCAAGGCCGATCGTCCGTACGCCCCCCTGCTGCTCACCTCGATCGAGGGCGCGCGGCTGCGCCCGGTGTCCCGCAACTACGTGGCGTTCAGCGAGACGCTCAGCCGCGAGGTGCACGCCGTCCTCGACGGCTCCCAGCCGGCGCTGCCACCGGACCTGGCCGCGTCACTGACCCGGGCGCTCCGTGGAAAATAGGGCGGTGACACAAGCGCAGGGTGACGCGCGGCCGCCGGACAGGTCGGTCTCGCTGGATCACTTCATCGGCATGTACGAGGCCAAGACCGACCCGTGGGACACCGCCACCAAGTGGCACGACCAGCGCAAATACGCGGTGACCATGGCCAGCCTGCCGCGCGAGCGGTACCGCCGGTGCTACGAGCCCGGCTGCTCGGTCGGCCTGCTCACCCGGATGCTCGCGCCGCGCTGCGACGAGATCCTCGCGGTCGACTCGGTGCCCGGCGCGGTGACGAGCGCGGCCGAGGAGGTGCGCGAGTTCCCGCACGTACGCGTCGAGCAGGCGATCCTGCCGGCGGATCTCCCCGACGGGACGTTCGACCTGATCGTCATCGGGGACCTGCTCTACTACCTCTCCGGGAACGACCTCGCGGATCTGCTGGACGGGCTGGCCACCCGCCTCGGACCGGGCGGTGACCTCGTCGCGGTGCATTTCCGCGACCGCAGCGGCGGCAACTACGACGGTTACCACGTGCACGAGGCGCTGGCCGCGATGCCGGGTCTCGAACGGGTGATCCGGCACGAGGACGAGTGGTTCGTGCTCGACGTGCTGCGCCGTTAGCCCGCGAATTGTGCAGGCTCAGCGTGCAGCGATCGATGTTTGATCTCCGTCACGCCGTTGTTACGTTCGTGCGCACTTGTCGGGAAGGGCAGCCCAGTGCGACGACGTGTCACCCGTGCCGGCGGCGCGGCCATGGCGCTTACGCTCGGCGCTTTCACCCTGGTCGCGTGCGGTGACGACGCCGGCGCGGCGGATCCGGTGAAGGCGAACATCACGCTCGGTTTCGTCAACGGCGGGAGCACCGAGTTCCACACCTGCCTGCAGCGCTCGGTCGAGGGCGAGGCCACCCGTCGCGGCGTACGCGTGATCAGCACCAACTCGAAGCAGGACGCGCAGGCCGAGCTGGCCAACATCGACAGCCTCATCCGCCGGCACGTCAGCGCGATCATCGTGCAGACCGTGAACACCACCGCCCTCGAGGCCGACATCCAGCGCGCCGGCAAGGCCAAGATCCCGATCTTCCTGACCTCGGTCGCGCCCAGCGACACCTCCGGCATCCTCGGCGCCGTCGTGGTCGACCTCAACCAGGTGGGGCTGCTCGACGCCGGCTGGGTCAGCAACGACGCGGTCGGCGCCCCGGCCACCGCGGGCATCGTCGCGGGCGCGCCCGGCGCGGCATCCGACCTGCTGGTCAAGGGCTTCACCGACAACCTGCCGAAGAACATCCAGGTGGTCGCGACCGCGCCCGGCATGTTCAACCGCGGCAAGGCGAGGGCCGTGGCCGGTCAAATGATCAAAGAACACCCCGGCCTCACGTACGCCTTCGTCGCGAACGAGGACATGGCGGTGGGCGTGTCCGAGGCCTTCAAGGCTGCCCACAAGGCCGTGAAGATCGCCACCGTGAACGGCACCGACGAGGGCCTGGCCGCGATCCGAGACGGCCGCTTCGCCGCGACCGTGGCCAATCCGGCCTCGAAGCTGGGCCAGCAGGCCGTCGAGAACACCCTCAGCCTGCTCTACCGGGAGCCGATCACCAAAATCGACTACGTCCCGATCGACCTGATCACGAAGCCCGACCTCGACCAGGCCCCCGACTACTGCCTGGTCTCCTGACCCGAGCCGGCGGCCGCGCTCCGAGGTGGCTATGTCCGGGGTTCTCGATCCGCAGGAGCACCGGTGTGGCCGGCCGCCTCGCCGGCGCCGCCGGGCGCTGGTGTGACCATCGCAACGGGATGGCGACGGATTTCTAATCCGGTGGAGCGCGCGGCCGATGTCCGTACGTGCACAAAGATCGGGTATGGGTGTGGTGGCTGGCGGGCGGCCTCGCCGCGACCGCCGTCTACCTGATCCTGCCCGGTGACGGCGCCGCCGCGGCGATGGTCTCCGGCGCGGCCGGGCTCGGGGCGGCGCTCGCCGTCGCCGGGGCCGTGCGGCTGCACCGGCCGGTGCGGCCGGCCGTCTGGTACCTGTTCGCGGCCGGCCTCGGGCTCTCCGTGCTCGGGGCGGGCGCCGCCGCCGGGATCGCCCTCGCCGTCGGCATGCTGCTGATCCTGCGCCGGCGTCGTGGGGGGCCCGAGGGGCTGCTCGACGCGACGATCGTCGCCGCCGGGGTCGGGGCGGCGTTCTGGACGCTCGTGCCGGTGGTGGACGTCCTGATGGTCACGATCGCCGTTCTGGTGCTGGCCGGCGCGGGTGGGCGGGCGCCCGCGGCGCTGATGCTCGGGGTGGCGACGGCGCTGCTGCTCGCCGCCGACCTCGGTGCGCCCTACGCCGCGGGTGCGACGTCTCTGGTCGACGCGCTGCACCTGCTCTCGTCCGTGTTCTGGGCCGCCGCCGCGCTGCACCCGACGGCCGCCACCCGCGGGACGGGCGTGCGGCCCGGGGGCCGCCCCCGCTACCTGCGGGGCTACCACTACGGCCGGCCGGTTGCCGGTCCCGATCTCGCATCCCTCCCGGTGGCGGCATGAATCGCACGACCCTGTGGCGCTGGTGGCTCGGCGGCGGCATCCTCGTGATCGCCGCGTACTGCCTGCTGCCGTCCGGCTCCCTCCTCTCGAGCCTGGTGTACGACGGGATCGGCCTGGTCGCCGGGCTGACGATCCTCGCCGCCGTCCGGCTGCACCGGCCCGAGCGCCCGGCCATGTGGTACCTGTTCGCCGCCGGGCAGTTCGCCTCCACCGCCGGCGACCTGCTGTGGGTCTACTACCAGTTCGTCCTGCACCAGAACCCGTACCCGTCGGTCGCCGACGTGTTCTATCTGGCGTCGTACCCGCTGGTCGTGGCCGGGCTGGTGCTGCTCGTCCGCCGCCGCGGCCGGGGCGCGCCGGGCCTGGTCGAGGCGGCCGTCGCCGCCATCGGGCTGGGTCTCGCCTTCTGGGTGTTCGTCCTGCACCCGGTCGCCGCCGACTCGGGCACCACGGTCCTCGAGCGGGTGATCGGCACCACCTACCCGTCGGTGGACGTGCTGCTGCTGGCCATCCTGGCCCGGCTGTTCGCCGACCCGGGCGGCCGCACCGCCAGCACCCGGCTGATCGGGGCGGCGGCCGTTCTCGTGCTCGCCGCCGACACCGCGTTCTCGGTCGTGTCGCTGTACTGGAACGCCGACATGCCCGCCATCAACGCCGCGTTCCTGCTGTCGTACCTGTGCTGGGCCGCCGCCGCGCTGCACCCGTCGATGGCCGTCGTCGAGACCGCCGCCGACCCGGACGCGCGCGTCCGGCCGGTCCGGCTCGTCGTGCTCGGCGCGTGCTCGACGGTCGCGCCCGCCCTCCTGCTGCTGCCGCACATCGGCCACGACGACGTCGACCGGTGCGCGCTCGCGATCGGGTCGGCCGTCCTGTTCGTGCTCGTCAGCGTGCGCATGTGGCAGTTCATGCGGGCGCTGCGCGGCCAGGCCGGGCAGTTGCGCTCGCTGGCCATGTCCGACGATCTGACCGGGCTGGCCAACCGCCGCCAGCTCGAGGAGTCGCTGCGGGACGCGACCGCGTCCGGCCACCCGCAGGTCGCCATGATCGGGCTCAACGGCTTCAAGAACGTCAACGACGAACTGGGCCGCCCGGTCGGCGATCTGGTGCTGTCGGTGCTCGCGTTGCGCATCTCGTCGGTCGCGCCGGCCGGTTCGCTGATCGCCCGGATCGGCGGGGACGAGTTCGCGGTGCTGCTGCCGGACGCCCGGGCCACCGACGCGCAGGAGCTGGCCACCCGGCTGGTCGCGGTGCTGCACCCGCCGGTCTCGGCGGACGGGCACGACCTGCTGGTCGGCGTCGGGCTGGGCCTCGCCGGCGGCGCCGGCATCGACGGGGTCGAGCTGATGCGACAGGCGGAGACGGCGATGTACGCGGCGAAGCGCGCCGGCGTGCCGATCCGGCGCTGGACCCCGGCCCTCGACCAGCGCGACGTCGAGTACGCCCAGCTGGGCGCCGAGATGCGGGCCGCGCTCGACGCCGGCCAGTTCCGCATGGTCTACCAGCCGATCGTCGAGATGCCCACGGGCCGGGTCGCCGCCGTGGAGGCGCTGGTCCGCTGGGAGCACCCGGTGCGCGGCCTGGTGAGCCCGGCCGCGTTCATCCCGGTGGCCGAGCACAATGGGCTGATCGTCGAGCTGGGCGCCTGGATCCTGCGTACGGCGTGCTCGAGGTTGGCTGATTGGCGCTCGGAGCTCGGCCGCGCCGCGCCGGGCCGGGTCAGCGTCAACGTCTCGGCCAAGCAGCTCGCCCGCGCGGGGTTCGCGTCCTTCGTGGCGTCGACGCTGTCCGAGGTCGGGCTGCCGGCCTCGTGCCTCACCGTCGAGGTGACCGAGACGGCCGTGTTCGAGGGCGGCCCGGCCGTCGCGACGCTGCACGAGCTGCGGGCGCTGGGCGTCCGGGTGGCGCTGGACGACTTCGGCACCGGCCACTCGTCGCTGGGGTTGCTGCAGACCGTGCCCGTCGACTCCATCAAGGTCGACAAGTCGTTCGTCGACAACATCACCTCGGCCGGCCGGGAGACCGTGATCGCCGAGGCGCTGATCCGCCTCAGCGGCGGGCTGGGGTTGTCGGCCGTGGCCGAGGGCGTCGAGACGGCGGAGCAGGCGGAGGCGCTGACCCGGCTGGGATATCGCTACCTGCAGGGCTACTTCTTCGGGCGGCCGGCCGCGGAGCCGGACTTCGGCCGGGTGGGGGCGGCCGCCTGATCCGACCGCGGGCGGCGATGGTCCCGCGGCGGGTGGCGACCGCCCACGCGGCGGCGGCGACGGCGGACAGGGCCGGCGCCCGTGCGGATCCGGGGCTGGGCGCGCAGGCGGGCGGCGGCGAGCAGGGCGGGCAGCGCGAGCGCGACCAGCATTGACGAAACACGCCATTCACACATTGATGAGCGTGGCGGAAAGTAATTGCACGGCGGCCAGCAGGCCGGCCCTCGGCGCGTCCCGCCAGTCCGTCGTGACCGGGGGCAGCGCCGCGGCGAGGGGGTAGCGCTCGGCGAGGTCGGGGATCAGCCGCCGGGTCGCCGCCGCCCGCTCCGTCCATTGCGCCGCGTCGCCGGCGCCGAGGGAGCCGTACGCGGCCGCCGTCTCGGCGCAGGCACGGACCGTCGCGTACAGCATCGTGACCGCCGGTGACCGCACCCCGCCCGGCACCTCCCGCCGGTCGAGGATGCCGAGCAGCCGCTCCATCCAGTCCTGCTCGTGCGGGCCCTGCGAGGCCCGGGCCCAGGACAGCGACGTCAGCCACGGATGGGCGAGGTGCAGCTCGAAGAACGCCAGCGCCCAGGCCGACAGGTCGTCGGCGAGCGCCGGGCCTGGATCGTTCCAGGCGGGCATGCCCGAGGCGTGATCGAGCATCAGCGCGAGCATCTGCTCCTTGTCGCCGACGTACGGATAGAGCGCCATCGCCGTCTTGCCGAACCGGGCGGCGACCGCCCGGGTCGAGACCGCCGCCAGCCCGTCCGCGTCGGCCAGCGCCACCGCCACGCCGAGGATCTCGTCGAGGTCGAGCTGCTGCCGGGGGCCGCGCCGGGGCGTGGGCAGCGTCGTGCCGCGGTGGCGCCAGAGCCGGCGGACGTGCGCCGTGACATCTTCCGGAGACATAGTCCTTACAGCGTATAGTGTTTTGCATGCCGAACGCACTACTGCACGACGGAACACTCATCGACGTCACGGTCCGGGGCGACGGCCCCGCGGTGCTGCTGCCGATCGGCACCCGCGTGATCGACGGCCCCGCGGCCGAGGAGCTGCGGGCCTGGGGCGCCGACCCGAATCTCGGCGACACCCTGGCCACGGCGCTGAGCGGGGCCGGCCTGCGGGTGATCGCCGCCGACTACGAGGACCACCGGACCGGGCACCCCGCATCGCGTACGCTCGATGCCGCCGCCGTGGCCACCGACCTGCTCGCCATCGCCGACGCCGCGCGCGCACCCCGTTTCGCCTATTACGGCTACTCCTGGCTGGCGGTCGCCGGCCTCCAGCTCGCCCTGCGCACCGACCGCCTGTCCGCGCTGGTCATGGGCGGCTACCCGCCGCTCGGCGGCCCCTACGACGCGATGCTCGCGGTGACCCGGGTGGCGCACCGGATGGCGATCGCCCACCGCGACAACCCGCCGCCGCCCCCGTCCGGCGAGGCCGTCCCCGGCGACTGGGACAGCGTGCCGTTCACCCGCACTCCCGAGCAGACCGGGCAGTACGTGACGCTCTACGAGTCCCTGCGCGACCCGGCCGCGTTCGAGTCGGCGCCGCTGACCGTGCCGCGGCTCGCGTTCGCGGGGGAGAAGGACGTCATCGCGTACGGGCCGCAGTGGGACGACGCGGTCGTGGACATCGCCGGCCCGCTGATCGCGCACCGCGAGGAGCTGACCGCCCGCGGCTGGGCGATCGAGATCGTCCCGGGCGCCGACCACATGGCCGCCATGCAGGCGAGCCGCGTCCTGCCGTTCCTGCTGCCGTTCCTGCTCGCCGCCACGGCGGAGAAAGTCTGAGGCGGAAAAGGTCTTGCGCAATGGTCAAGAAACGTTGACCATTGAGCGCATGCCTGACGACGATCTTCCCGAGACGTTCCACGTCACGACCGGCGAGCAGCTCCGCGCCGTCTCCAACCTCACCCGTCACCGGATCATGGCCGTGCTGCGGTTCGAGCCGGCGACGATCACCCAGATCGCCGACCGGGTGGGTCTGGCGAAGGGCAGTTCCAGCTACCACGTGCGGCTGCTCGAGCGGGCCGGCCTGGTGAAGGTGGTGCGGACCCGGAAGGTGCGCGGGGTCGTCGAGCGGTACTACGCGATGGCCGCGCGGTCGATCGTGCTGCCGGATCCGGGCGAGGGCGGGCCGGACATGCTGATGCGGCACGCGGTGGCGGACCTGGAGGCGTCGCCGGCGGGCGAGCGGCACGTGCGGATGGCGCACCTGCGTCTCACCGAGGAGCAGTTCGCGCAGCTGGCGGCCCGGCTGGAGGCGTTGGCCGACGAGTACCGGGAGCTGTCCGACCCGGCGCTGCCGGACGCGTCACTGGTCTTCGCGCTGTTCCACCCGGCGTCGCACGTGGAGGCCGGGGGGGACGCCAAATGACCTCGGACGCTCGCACGTTGCCGACCGGGTTCGGGCGGCTGTGGACGGCACAGACGATCTCCTCCCTCGGTGACGGGGTGACGCACGCCGCGTTTCCGCTGATCGCGCTGACGCTGACCCGGGATCCGATGGCGCTCGCCGTCGTCACCGCCGCCGGCACGCTGCCGTGGCTGCTCTTCGGGGTGCTCGGCGGCGCGCTGGTGGACCGCTGGGACCGGCGCCGCACGATGTGGGTCACGGACGCGGCGCGCGCGGTGCTGCTCGCGATACCGGCGGCCGCCGCCGCGTTCGACCTGCTGAGCATTCCGCTGCTCGCGGCCGTCGCCTTCCTGCTCGGCCTCGGCGGCCTGTTCTTCGACACCGCCGCCACGGCCTACCTGCCGGACCTGCTCGGCCGCGCCCCCGCGTCCCTGGAGCGCGCCAACTCGCGCCTGCGCGCCGCCCAGACCGCCGCGTCCGGCTTCGCGGGGCCGCCCGCGGGCAGTGCCCTGCTCGCGCTCGGCCGGTCGGTTCCGCTGCTCGCCGACGCGGTGTCGTTCGCGCTCTCCGCCCTGCTCGTGCGGTCGCTGCCGGCCGTCCCCCGGCCCGTGCCGCAGGTCCGCGAGTCGCTGCTGCGGCAGGCCCGGGCCGGCGCCTCGTACGTCTTCCGGGACCGGTTGCTGCTCGGGCTCGCGCTGCGCCCGGCGGTCGGGAACATCGCCTTCCTCGCCGTGGAGACCGTCCTCGCCCTCTTCGCGCACGACCGCCTCGGCATCGACACCTACGGCTTCGGCCTGCTCCTCACGGCGGAGGCCACCGGCGGCCTGCTCGGCGCGGGCGTCGCCTCCGCCCTCGGCCGGCGACTCGGCACCGGCACGGCACTGACCTGCACGGCCGCGATCGAGGGGCTCGCCATCCTGGGCCTGGCCGCCGCCCCCAACCCGTACGTGGCCGGCCTCGCGCTCGCCGTCTGCGGCGCGGGCATGGGCGCCACGATGGTGCTCGGCCCGTCCCTCCGGCAGGCGATCGTCCCCGCTCACCTGATGGGCCGGGTCGCTTCCACCTCCCGCATGCTCGCCATGTGCGCGGCCCCGTTCGGCGCCTTCCTCGGCGGCTGGCTGGCGTCGGCGTTCGACGTGCGCACCCCGCTCTACGTCGCCGCCGGCCTCCTGCTCACCATGACCGCCGTCACGGCGACCATGACCAGCAACCGCCGGGTCGAGGCGGCGCTGAGCGGCGTCGAGCGCTCGGCCGAACCGGAACTCATTGCTCGCTGACGATCACCAGTTCGTTGCCCTCGGGGTCGGCGATCCGCCGGCGACCCGCCGACTCGTCGAGGAGCCGGCCGCCGGCGGCGACGATGGTGGCGAGGCGCGTCTGCGCGACGTCCGCCGGCACGGCGAGCTCGAAGTGGATGCGGTTGCGCTGCCGCCGCCGTTCCGTCTCCGCGGCGTCGAGCTCCTGGAACACCAGCTCCGGGTTCAGCCGCCGCGGATCGTGGATGTCGCTGACCCCGGCCCGCCGGTCCTCGATGTACCCGAGGGCGGCGACCCAGAACGCGCGGAGCGCGGCGACGTCGGCGGCGTCGAGGAAGAGCTGAACGAAGCGCGGCAGGCCCGGATCCGCGGTCGCCCCGAGCTCGCGGGCGGCGGTCTGCAGGCCGGCGGCGAGCTCGGTGAAGTCGAGATCCAGGCCGTGGGCGTCGGCGTCGGACTGGTCCTTGCCGCTGTCCAGGATCACGAGCCCGGGGCGCAGGTCGACCAGCAGCGGGAAGCCCGCGTCGCCGGCCCGCGTCGCCGCCGCGACGGCCAGGTCACGCTGCTGCGCCGGCGACGTGACGCGGTAGCACGCCATCGCGCTGAACACCGCCTGCCAGTCGGCCGTGCCGGCGGTCTCGCCGAGGGCCTCGCCCGGCACCAGGTCGACCTCGTTCCCGTCCGGGTCGGCGTGCCGGACCCCGAACGGCCCCGCCCCCTCACCGAATCCCGCCGCGGCCGGCCGCACCACGTCGAGGTGGGCGCGGTTGCGCAACGGCCGGTTCTCGGTCGAATGCCGGATCCGCAGGGCGGGGTCGCGCCGCAGCGGATCCGCCAGTCCGCCGTCCTCCACGGGCGCGTAGTCGAGCACGCGCTGCCAGAACCGTCGCACCGCGGGCGGGTCGGCGGATTCGACCACGACGCTCACCTGCTGCGGCACGGCCGGGTTCGCGGCCAGCCCGAGATCGCGCGCGGCCGCCGACACCGCCTCGGCGTGCTCGTCCGAGTCGAGGCGCACCCGCACGCCGGTCGCGCGCAGGTCGACCGGGATGCCGGCCGACAGGTCCACGATGCGGCCGGCCAGCGCGGCCCCCTCGATCGGCGAGGGCGCGTCGAACCACGCCGTCGCCACGCCGCCGACCACCCGCCAGTCCGCTCCGAATTCCGTCATGCCCGGCACTGTAGAGCCCTAGCATGTCCCGGGCGAGAAGAGGCGGGAAGAGGCGGGAGAATCGGTGCGGATCGCGAGTGTCAACGCCTGGGGTGGCGCGCTGTACGACCAGCTCGTCGCGTGGCTGCCGGAGAGCGGGGCGGACGTGGTCTGCCTGCAGGAGGTGACCCGCACCCCGGGACTGGACGGGTGGACCCGCTTCGAGGACGGGCACCGCAGCCTGCCCCAGCGTGCCGACCTGCTCCACGACGTCCGCAGCGTGCTGCCGCGCCATCAGGCGATCTTCGTGACCAGCGACTCCGGGCCCGTGCGGGACGGCCGGGGTGCGCGCCATCGGCAGGACTTCGGCGTCGCGACGCTGGTCGCCGAACACCTGCCGGTCGTCGGCGTCGACTCGGCGTTCGTCCACGGGAGCTTCGCCGACCACGACGAGTGGACGGTCGCCGACCGCCCCCGGGTCGCGCTCGCGGTGTGTGCCGCCGACCGGGATGCCGGACGCTCGGTCTGGGTCGTCCAGATGCACGGTCTGCGCGACCCGGCGGGCAAGGCGGACAGCCCGGCCCGCCGCCGGCAGGCCGAGCGGCTCGTGGCGCTGGTGCGCCGGATCCGCGGCCCGCACGACCTGGTGGTCGTCTGCGGAGACTTCAACCTGCTGCCCGGCAGCGAAACCTTCGGCCTGCTCGCCGAGGCCGGCCTCAGCGACCTGGTCGGCGCGGCCGACACCCGCACCTCGCACTACGGCAAGCCGGTACGCCACGCGAGTTACCTGCTGATCTCCGACCTCGCCGCCGTCAAGAGCTTCGAGATCGTCGCGAAACCGGAGGTCTCGGACCACCGGGCACTGATCCTCGACCTGTGAGACGACCTGTGCGACGACCTGTGAGACGACTTGTGCGACACGGTCCGGTTGCGACCATCGCCGGGGTTGGGCAGGGTGGGAGCCAGAGAGATCAATGATGATCAATTCTGGAGTCCGCCATGAAGCGTCTCGCGGTGGCAGTGGTCCTGGGTACGGCGATCGGCCTGTGCGGTGTCGCCCCGGCGGTGGCCGCGGCGCCCGCGGGCGGCCTGTCCGAGGGTTCCGAGCTGGGCAACCGCCGGTTCGTCGTGACCGGCGACCGGGCCTACGAGGTGGGCGCCGAGAACGCGACCTATCCGGCCACCGGCTGGCACATCCGCGGGGAGATGGGCGGATTCTGGTCGCAGCCGATCAAGCTGCTCGACGGTGTGTGGTTCGCGGCCGGCGGCGCCTGGCTGACGGCGAGCCGGTTCACCGCGCATCCGGGCTACACGACCATGACGCTGGCCGGGCCCGGTGGGATGGAAGTGCAGCGGACCGACGTGGTGCCCGACGGGTCCCGCGCGGCGCTGATCGGCCTCCGGTTCCCGGCGAGCGCGGGCACCGTCCGGCTGACCGTGGACGCCCACTCCGAGCTGCTGTCGGCGTACCCGTGGTCCTTCACGACGCCGAGCCAGGCCACCGCCAACCACCCCGACACCGGTTCGTTCGACGGCCGTGACCTGGTCTTCCGCGACCAGGGCGGCGGGCACGACTGGGCGGCGCTGGTCGGCAGCGGGCTGACCCCGTCCGGGCATGCGCTCGGCCCCGGCATGCGCGGGCCGCAGGGCGACGTGATCTGCGGCGACCCTACGCCCGCGGTCTGCGACGACGGGCCCGCCGGCAAGGGCACCGGCGGACGGCTCACCTACGACGTCGAGGGCGGCCGGACGGTGTGGTTCGCGGTCGCCGGATCGGACCAGGGGCCGGCTGCCGCCCGTACGGAAATGGCGAAGGTCCTGCGTGACCCGCAGCGCGCGCTGGCCGCCAAGATGGCCACCCGGCGGGCCGTCGCCGCGCGCACCCGGGTCGACCTGCCCGGCGACCGGCTGTTGCAGCGGAGCGTCGACTGGTCCAAGCAGAACCTGGCCGACTCGGTCCAGCAGTCGCGCGACCTGCGCCTGTTCGCCAGCGATCAGGGCACCGCATTGCCGCCGGTCAAGGGCACGCTGGCCGAGGCCGACTGGCTGGGCGCGGGCTGGCCCGACTATCCGTGGATCTTCGCCACCGACGGCGAGTACTCGGCCTTCGCCTCGGTCGCCGCCGGGCAGTTCCGGGCGATCGAGAATCATCTGCGCACGCTGCGGGCGATCAGCGACGTGATCAACGACCGGTCCGGCAAGGTGGTGCACGAGGTCACCCCGGACGGCCAGGTCTACTTCGGCACGAACGCCGACCCGGGCAACACCGACGAGACCGTGAAGTTCCCGAGCACGGTCGCGCTGATCTGGCGCTGGACCGGCGACGATCGGTTCCGGGACGAGATGTACGACTTCTCGGTGCGGGCCATGAAGTACGCGGTCGCGCTCGACGCCGACGGCGACGGGTGGCCCGAGGGCAGCGGCAACGTCGAACGCGCGGGCATGGGCCCGGAGAAGCTCGACGTGGCCGTCTACACCATCCGCGGGCTGCTCGACCTGGCCGACCTGGCCGCGAGCAAGGGCGACCGGGCCACCGCGGCGTGGGCGGCGTCGGAGGCGGCCGGCCGGGAGCGGAAGTTCGAGACCGACTGGTGGTACGGCGGCGACGCGAACTCGTACGCGGACTCGTTGCAGGATCCGGGCAACGCCAAGCTGTTCCAGCGGTACTGGATCGGCGCCGTGCCGATGGAGGCGTCGCTGCCCGGCGGCGGTTCGGTGGCTGTTGCCCACGGCGCGACCGCGCTCGCCCAGCGCGAACGCGACTGCTTCACCGGCGACTTCGGCTTCTTCCACACCGGCATCCCCGGCTGCGACAGCGTCGTGTCGAGCGCGCCGTCCGAGCGCGACATCTTCTCGCTCGGCAACGCCGTGATGGCCGCCGCCGAGGGCAACTTCGGCCGCCTCACCCAGCAGGAGCGCTACACGACGGCCAACGCCCGCAGCCAGCTCGACCCGTCGGTGTGGGAGATGCCGGGCGCGATGCCGGAGATCCTGCCGTCGCCCGACTTCGGCACCAACATGAGCAAGGACTTCCTGAGCCGCTCGAGCGTGCTGCAGACCTGGGGAACGTACGGCGTACTCTGGCCCGTCGTCCACCAGCAGCTCGGCGTCGACCCCGACCTGGGCCGCGGCGCGTTGTCGGTGGTGCCGCAGATCCCGCCGGGCCAGACCCGGATCGCCGGGTCGGGCATCGCGGTCGGTTCGGGCCACGTCGACGTGCGGGCGACCAGCGGGGCCGGGACGCTGACGGTCACGGTCGACGCGGCGGTCCGGGCCCGGCTCACCCTGGGCGCGGTGGTTCCGGCCGGCAAGAGCGTCTCGGCCGTACGCCTGGACGGCCGCCCGGTCCCGATCCGGCTCGTCACGACGACCCGTGGCGCCGAGGTGCGGGCCGGGGCCGGATCCGGCGGCCGCCACACGATGGAGGTGCGCCTGCGTTAGGCGTGTCTTGAAAAGGCGTCAAGTGCGCAGCGTCCGGCTCGGCGGCTGGCCGAACGCGGCCCGGTAGTCGGCGGCGAAGCGGCTCGGGTTCGCGAAACCCCACCGGTGCGCGGCCGCCCGCACGGTCGCGCCGCCGGCCGGGTCGGCGGTCTGCAGCTCGCGGTGCACCCGTTCGAGGCGCACCCGGCGCAGGTAGCCCATCGGCGTGACGTCCAGGTGCCGGCGGAACGCGCTCTGCAGCGCCCGGGCGCCGACCCCGGCCGCCGTCGCGACGTCGTTGATGGTGAGCGCCCGGTCGGGGTGGGTGTCCATGTAGGCCATCGCGCGGCGGATCGCGGCCGGCGCCACGCGGCCCTCGCGCGGCAGCCGCGCGGTCATCGTCGTATTGGGGAAGGCGGCGAGCATGGCGGTGGCGGCCAGGCGGGTCATCTGATCGCGGACGAGCGTGGGCAGATCCGCGTCGGGCCGGGTGAGCTGCTCGGCCAGGAACGCGACGGTCGCGGCCCAGTAGACGCGCATCGGCGCCGACACCGGCTGCGGCGACTCGAAACGCAGGTCGGCCGCCCGGAGACCGGTCGTCGCCTCGGCCAGCTCCGCGGCGTACGACATGGGAAGGGTGATCAGGTCGATGGCGCTGTGCCCGTATTCGCCGGCGATGGGCACGCCCTGCGGGTACATGAAACCGTCGGATCGCTGCAGCGCCATGTCCAGCCCCGGCACCCGGATGTGCGCGCGGCCGTCGGCGAGGCAGCCCGCGAGCAGGTAGTCGATCGGCTCGGTGTCGGCGGCGTAGCTGACCCCGCACAGCCGCACCCGGGCGGCGCCGAGCACGCCGCCGCCGGCCATCCGCACGTGCAGGTCGAGCCGGTCGGCGTCGTCGATCGTGATGTTCGCCCGATGCGCGGTGATGCTGTTGAGCGCCTCGGCGATCGCCTGCTTGTCCCGCGTGCGGACCTCCAGCCATTCCGGCTGTGCCACGCCCTCTCACCCCCGCCGACGAACCCCCAGGCTTCCGCCGACCAGTATGCCCCCCGATATATCGGGTTTTAAACGCATCCCGCCGGGATTAATCCGGGGGTGGGACTTCGTCTGGGCGACAGAACGCGTTCGCTTTACGTCCGGGCGCTTCGTCGCGGGGACAACGGAGTCGCGGGGACCATGGAGTCGCGGGGACCATGGAATCGCGGCTCAGCTCTCCGCGGGCCGGGTCGGCGGCCAGACGAGCACGTCGTCGGGGATCGTGTCGTCGCGCAGCGCGCACAGATCGCGCCCCGGGATCGTGTACCCGTTGGCCGCCACCAGACGCGCCACCTCGATCGCGCCGTGGGCCTGGAAATGCGTGTTGTCGGCGACCCCGGCGGGATAGTTCGGGTTCGCGCCGGCGTCCACGTACAGGAAATAGCTCTTGGTCTTCTCCGGGCCGAGCTCGCTCCACAGCGCGAACGACAGCGCCGTGAGATCGATCAGCGGGGTGCGGGTCTCGGTCGCGAGCGCGCGCATGGCGTCCGGATATTCGCCGTGGGAGAGGTACGGGGTGCCGTCCGCCCGGAACCGCCGGCGCTCGACGGGGGTGACCAGGATCGGGTGGGCGTGCGCGGCCCGGGCCCCGTCCAGATAGAGGCGCAGGTAGTCCTGGAACGTGCTCCACGGCTCGGTGTAGCGGGCCGGGTCGTCGGTCTTCTCGTCGTTGTGGCCGAACGACACCAGCAGCACGTCGCCCGGGCGGATCGCGGCCAGGATCAGGTCGAGCCGGCCGAGGTCGGCGAAGCTCTTGGAGCTCGCGCCGCTCAGGGCGCCGTTCACCACCGGCTCCTGCACGAAGACCGGGAGGGCCTGGCCCCAGCCCGCGCGCGGGACGTCGGCGGTCGCGTAGGTGGCGGCGGTCGAGTCCCCGGCGACGAAGATGGTGCGTTTCCCGCGCGCCCGGGCGGCATCGGGCAAACCCATGATCCCGTACGCGGCGGCGGCCGCACCGCCGGCGGTGACGGTGCGCAGCAGTGTTCTCCGATCCAGCGTCATGCCGGACATTCAATCAACACGCGTCGATGTAGGCAAGCGCTTTCCTGCTAGTCCTCGGGTGCGTGGACGCGCGCTCCCAGCTGCTGGGCGACCTCGAGGTCGTTGCCCTCGAACCAGGTCTCCGCCACCCGGCCGCCGGTCAGCCGGTAGATGATGATGCCGGTCTCCTCGACGTGCTGCCCGTGCCCCGGGATGTCGAGATAGCCGCCGCGGTACGTGGACCGGACCGTGTAGCGCACGACGATCCGGTCGCCGTCCGCCATCACGTCGTCGAGGGTGGCCCGCTGGTCGGCGAAGGCCGAGGGATACCACTGCAGCCAGTCGGCGAACGTGGCCCGATCACCGGTCCCGCCGGGCCCGTGGCAGAGGAAGTCGTCGGTGGCCATCGTGGCGAACGCGCCCACGTCCCCCATCCGACACATTTCGAACCAAGCCTGCGCGATCTCCCTCGGACGCATGCATGATTTTCTATGCTGAAATGCCCTCGTAAAGCAACTCGTTCTGGACCGTTCTACTCGACGTACCCGCGGAGCTGGTCCACCTCGCCCGCCCGCGACTCGATGACCTGCTTGGCGAAGGCGAGCGCGGTGGGGTTGGTGCCGGCGGCCTGCTCCCGCTGGGCCAGCACGATCGCCTCCTGCTGATGGGCGATGAGGGCCTGGACCGGGTTGCCGGTCGTCGCGGCCGGGCTCGTCGTGGCCGGTGGTTTCTCGCCCCAGTCCGCGAGCCAGCCGGTCATCCGGACGATCTCGTCCTGCTGGGTCACGATGATCGCCTCGGCCAGGACCCGGGCCTCGGGGCGCTCGGCCGCCGCCCGCGCGAGGGCGATGCCCCGCTCGTGGTGGGGGAGGAGCGCCTTCACGAACGCGATGTCGGCGGCGGCGTGGCGGCTGCCCGCCCGGGCGGCGTCGGCCGTGGTGGCGGCCGGCGTGGGCTCGGGTCGCGGAGCGGCCGTCCCGCATCCGCCGAGGACCAGCACTCCAACGAGAACCATCGATACCCGCCGCATGGGTCGAAGGTAGTCCCCGGCCCCGCTTCAGTAAAGACGGTTAACCAAACCTGAAGCCGCGCGGGCGGTGCGATCGCGAAGGCCCCGCAGGCGGTGCGATCGCGAAGGCCACGCGGGCGGTGCGATCGCGAAGGCACGAAGTTGCCTAGCCTCCTAGGATGCCTTGGCGGCGGTGCCGGGCGACTCACTATGGTGACCGGCATAGCGGAAGGGGCTGCCTTGGCCGAGGGCGTGCGGGACCGGATGATCGACGGAGCGGTGCGGCTGCTCGCTCAGCAGGGGCTTCAGGCGACCTCGTTCGCCGAGGTGCTGCAGCTGACGGGCGCGCCGCGCGGGTCGATCTACCACCACTTCCCGGGTGGCAAGGACCAGCTGGTGGCGGCCGCGGTCGAGGCGGCGGGGGCGCGGGCGATCGGGGTTCTCGACGGGCTCGCGGGGCAGTCGCCGGAGCGGGTGGCGGAGACCTTCCTCGGCCTCTGGCGGCTGCTGCTCGAACGCACCGACCGGACGGCGGGCTGCGCGGTTCTCGCCGTCACCGTCGCGACGCGCTCCGACGAGCTGATCGACGGCGCCGGCCGGGTGTTCCGGGCGTGGCGGGCCCGGCTGACCGACCTCTTCGTGGTGGGTGGCCTGCCGGACGCCGAGGCCTTCGCGGCGACCCTGGTGGCGGCGAGCGAGGGCGCCGTCGTGCTGGCCCGCGCCGAACGGTCGATGGAACCGTTCGACGCGGTCGCCGGCTATCTGCTGGCCCGGGTTCGCGCGGCCGGGAACGCGGGCTAGCGGGCGAGCTCGGCCCGGGCGGCCGCCACCAGTTCCTCGTTCGTGTGGGCGTGGCCGGTCAGGCCCCAGCCCCCGGGCACGGCCTCGGTCAGCAGCACCCAGGTGCGGTCCTTCAGCGACTCGTCCCCGGCCGCCTCGGCGATCAGTCTGGTCAGCTCGGCGACGACGGCCAGCTGCTTCGGCCGGTCGAGCGCTCCGGCGTTGGTGAGGACCTGGACGCGTACGTGATCGGCATCGCCGTTGACGTTGGCGAACGCGGACGGGGTGTGGATGAACGCGGCGGTGTTCGTGCGGAACATCGCGATGTCGGGGACCTGTTCGATCCGCATGACGGCGGTGGCGAGAGAGACCGCGAGGGCGTGCTCGTCGGCAAACGTGCCCGCGGGGGCGTAAACGTCGATCATCGGCATGCCACGACGGTATGTATGACGACCTGCATAGTCAAGCCGTGCGAAGATCGGGACATGGCTTCCGACTCTGCTCATGTGGCCGAACGCATCGACTGTGCGGCGACCGACGTCTATGCGTACGTGGTACAGCCGCCGCACATCACCGACTGGGCGCCGGGGCTGGGCCACCGCGTCGAGCAGGTGGACGGCGAGTGGTTCGTCGACAGCCCGATGGGCCGGGTCAAGGTGACGTTCGCGCCGGTCAACGAGTTCGGGGTGCTCGATCACGAGGTGGAGCTGCCGACCGGGGAGAAGTTCAGCAACCCGCTGCGGGTGGTGCCCTACGGCGAGGGCAGCGAGATCGTGTTCACGGTGCGCCGCATGCCCGGAGTGTCCGACGCCGACTTCGCGCGGGATGCCGCCGCCGTGGCCGCCGACCTGGGCCGTCTCCGGCAGATCCTGGAGAACCGGAACTAAATCGCTGGTCAGAGCGGTGTGGTCGGAGCGACCATGCCTTGATGCACATCACCTTCGTACGGGCGTTGAGCGGGTCCACCCTGGCGACCATCCGGCGGGTCGACGGTGTGGTGCTCGAACTGCCGGGCTACGACCGTAAGTACCGGGTGCCGCACGACCTCGCGCACGCGGTCACCGAGCGGCAGCTGGGCATGGACGGCGGCGTGTTCGGGTCGATCGCGGGCGGCGGCGTCTTCGACAACATGCGGGTCGTCGAGGGCCGGCCCCGGCACGACGCGAGCGAGCGCAGCAAACGCCTGCTCGCGGCCAACAAACAGGCACTCGGCGTGGCCGAGGTGCTGGCCGGCGTGGTCCACGACGCGGTCGAGAAGGACGAGGCCGGCGCCCTCGACCGGGCCCGGCGCAGCTGGGGCATCTTCAGCACCGACCCGTTCCCGTGGAGCGCCGACGACGTCGACGAGGCCGTGCGCCTGCTGGCCGAGCTGGCCGCCGAGTTCGAGGCGACCGGCAAGGTGACGTTCACCTGGCCGGACCGCCTGACCAGCCCGGTGCCCGCGCCGGCGGGGGCCCGGCGCGGGCGGCGCGGGCGGATCTAGCCGCCGGCCCGGGCGGCTCTGAGCCGGGCGCCGGCGGCTCTAGCGCAGGTAGCGGTCGGCCACCACGGCCGGCTGCTCGAGGATCCGTCCGGCCTGGACGTTCCAGGCGAGCCGGATGAACTGGGCGTGCGTCCAGGCGAGCGGCGTCGCCGAATAGGTCGGCGTGCCCGGCGCGAAGGCCGGCGGCGCCTGGTCCCAGACCTGCTCGGGCATCATGCCGCCGGGCCCGGCGGCGCGCGCCATCGTGGCGAGCTGGGCGCGGGCCCCGGCGGCGGAACCGGCCGCGAGCAGATACTCGCCGCGCTCCCCGTTGAGCAGCGGCCAGGCCCGGCCGTGCGTGATCAGCGACCCGTCGGGCAGCCCGTAGTCCCAGGCGCTCCCGTCGGCCTTCTCGCCGTACCCGTCGAACGAGGCCCGGTGCCAGAAGAAGCCGTTCGGGGTGGAGACGCCGAGCTGCCGGTCGACGACGGCGAGCGTGTTGCGCACGTCCGGGTCGCCGGCCGGCAGCACGCCGAGCCGCACCAGCTCGAGGAAGCTGGGGTCGACCACGGCCCGCTGGTCGACGTCGGCCGGCCCGCTGTCGCCGATCGTGTAGGTGGTTCCGGCGTCGGGCTTTCCGTCCTTGGTGAGCCGGAGGAAATACGGCTTCGGCGCGTACGGGCCGGTGCTCGTCACGGTCCAGGACTTCACCTTCGACTGCCATGCGTCGGCCACGGCGAGGTAGCGGCCGGCGTCGGCGTCCGCCCCGGCGGCGTGGGCGAGGGACGCGGCGCACACCAGCCCGGCGATCTCGGCGGCGATCGTCGCCGGCGAGTAGCCGGACTGGTTCTCCCAGCGCTCCTGCGGCGTCCAGGGCGCGGCGAACCCGTCCTGGGTGAAGCCGACCAGGAAGTCGGCGGCCCGCTTGACGTGCGGCCAGGTGTCGGCCCGGCCGAGCTGGTGGGCGAGCACGATCGGCAGCGCCACCTCGTCGAGCTGCAGCCCGCCCCAGACCGGGGAACCGTCGACCTGGGAGTTCTGCGGGAACGATCCGTCCGGCTTCTGCTGGGCGCCGAACAGGAAGTCGAGCGCGCGGTTGGCCCCGGCCGTGTCGCCGGCGGCGATCAGCGCCGTGGCGATCTGGTAGAGGTCACGCGACCACACCAGGTGGTAGGGCGCGGAGGGATCGTCACGGCCGAACGCCCACGGCGAGGCGGGCGCCGCCACGTACGCACCGGGATGGATCTTGTCCTCGCTCGCCGCGAGCACCATCGCCGACACGTCGTAGAGCCGGGGGGAGACGGTCCGTGGCGGCCGCCTCAAACCGGCGAGATACTGCTTCCACCCGTACGCGTAAAGCGCCGAAACCGGCCCGAAACCGCCCCGCAGAGAGGTCGTCGCCGCCGAGATCGCGCCGCTCGGCGCCGTGCCGAAGCCCAGCGCGAGCGTCGTGCGGGGCGCGAGCGCGGCGGTCTGCACGAGGTTGCCGGCCGGCGCCGAGGAGTAGTGCCAGTCCATGCGCCCGTCGGCGAGCAGGTCGGTGAGCCCGTCGCTGACCCCGGCGAACCCGCTCGAGGCGGCCCGGATCGGCGGTGCGGCGACGAGCGCGCTGGAGACGTCGCCGTCGGTCGCCACCAGCCGATCGCCCTGGGTCGAGCCGGCGTCACCGCCGCGTGAGTTGCCGAGCGCCGGATCGTAGATCGCGTACAGGGCGTGACCGCGCCCGTCGAGACGCAGTGCGACCATCACCGTGTCCCGTCGCGGATCGGTGACGTAGGAGGCGGTCAGCCGCCACCCGTCGCCGGTGAAGGTCTGCCGGAAGCTGAGGCTGCGCGCGTCGGTCTGCTCGGTGCGCACGTGCCCGGTGTTGGCCAGGACCGCGTGCCCGTGACCGTCGGCGATCACGAACCGCAGGGCGCGCGCCGAGGGCCCGCCGATGGTCGGGTAGTAGATCTCGCCGAGGCCGCCCTCCTTCTGGACGGTGGCCCAGACGTGGCTGGTGGTGGTGTGCGAGGTGACGAGGCCGGCCTTGTCGGCCGGGAGGTATTGCTCGTCGGAGCCGGGAGCGCCGGGGGCGACGACGGTGGTGATGCCGAGCAATGTCGCGAGGATCGCGGGGACCGTCATCACAGCCGAGTACCCCACCCATTCGGTGGACAAGCGGCGCGGCCGGGTAAAGGCTGGTTTTGCGGTTTCCACCGCGATGCGCAGAGAGGGCGATGACATGCAATACCGGCAGCTTGGGCGGACCGGCCTCCGGGTCTCGGCGTTCACCCTGGGCACCATGGGCTTCGGCGGCACCGGCTGGGCCACCCCGGTCGGCAAGATCGACGTGGACGGGGCCCGCGAGGAGATCGCGATCGCTCGCGAGTTCGGCGTCAACATGATCGACACCGCGGACGTCTACTCGGGGGGCCTGTCCGAGGAGATCCTGGGCGAGGCGCTGGGCGACACCCGCGAGGAGTGGCTGATCGCCACCAAGGTGCGCATGCCGATGGGCGAGGGGCCGAACGACGCGGGGCTCTCCCGGCACCACATCATCCGTGGCTGCGAGGCGAGCCTGCGCCGGCTCGGCACCGACTACATCGACCTCTACCAGGTGCACGAGTGGGACGGGCACACGCCGCTCGAGGAGACGCTGACGGCGCTGGACGACCTGGTCCGCAGCGGCAAGGTGCGCTACGTGGGCTGCTCGAACTACGCGGCCTGGCACATGATGAAGGCGCTGGGAGTCGCCGACCAGCGGCAGCTGGAGCGGTTCGCCAGCAACCAGCTCTACTACTCGCTGCAGTCGCGGGACATCGAGGCCGAGATCGTGCCGGCCTGTCTCGACCAGGGCGTGGGCATCCTGGTGTGGAGCCCGATCGCGGGCGGGCTGCTCTCCGGCAAGTACCGCCGCGGCGTCGACGCGCCGGCCGGCAGCCGGCACCTGACCGAGTGGTCCGAGCCGCCGATCCACGACGAGGACAAGCTGTACGACACCATCGAGGTGGCGGTGAAGATCGGCGAGTCGCACGGGGTGTCGGCGGCGCGGGTGTCGCTCGCGTACATCGCCCAGAAGCCGGGGATCACGTCGGTGATCGTCGGCGCCCGGACGGCTTCGCAGTTGCGGGACAACCTGGCGGCGGCCTCGCTCGAGCTGTCGGCCGACGAGGTCGCGGCTCTGGATGACGTCAGTAGCTCGCCGCTGCGGTATCCGTTCTGGCACCACCGGAACACCAGCACCGACCGGTTGTCGCCCGCCGATTTGTCGCAGATTTCGTACTATCTCTGAACTGATAAGGGTGAGGCCGCCTCGGCGGCCTCACCCGTCTCTCAGAGAACTTCGGCGATCTCCACCGCGGGGAGGCCCAGCGCCTCGCCGACCTCGGCATTGGTGAGCCGGCCGGCGTGGATGTTGAGACCCTTCGCGAGCGCGGGGTCCTGCTTGAGCGCCTGCTCCCAACCAAGATCGGCAAGCTTGAGCGCGTACGGGAGGGTGGCGTTCGTGAGCGCGTTGGTGGACGTGTTCGGCACCGCCCCCGGCATGTTCGCCACGCAGTAGAAGACCGCGTCGTGCACCCGGTAGATCGGGTCCTCGTGCGTGGTCGCGTGCGAGTCCTCGAAGCAGCCGCCCTGGTCGATCGCGATGTCGACCAGCACCGCGCCCGGCTTCATCCGCTTCACCAGGTCGTTCGAGACCAGCTTCGGGGCCTTCGCGCCGGGCACCAGCACCGCGCCGATCACCATGTCGGCCTCGAGCACCGACTGCTCGATCGCGTAGGAGCTGGAGACCAGCGTCTTGACCCGGCCGCCGAACTGGGCGTCGATCTGCCGCAGCCGGCCGATGCTCAGGTCGAGCACGGTGACGTCGGCGCCCATGCCGAGCGCGATGGTCGCCGCGTTGACGCCGGAGACGCCGCCGCCGATCACGGTGATCTTCGCCGGGCTGACTCCCGGAACCCCGCCGGGGAGCACGCCACGACCGCCGCTGTTGCGCATCAGCGAGTACGCGCCGACCTGCGGCGCGAGGCGGCCGGCGACCTCGGACATCGGGGCGAGCAGCGGCAGCGAGCCATCGGCCAGCTGAACCGTCTCGTACGCGATGGCGGTCGTCCCGGAGTTGAGCAGCGCCTTGGTGCCCTCGGCGTCGGCGGCGAGGTGCAGGTAGGTGAAGACGACCTGCCCGGCGCGCAGCCGGTGGTACTCGACGGCGATCGGCTCCTTGACCTTGAGCAGCAGGTCGGCCCGCGCCCACACGCTGTCGGCGTCCGGCACGATGCGGGCGCCCGCGGTGGCGTAGTCGTCGTCGGTGATCGCGGAGCCCGTGCCGGCGCCGGCCTGGATGAGCACCTGGTGCCCGCGGCGAACGAACTCGGCCACGCCCGCCGGGGTGATGGCCACCCGGTACTCGTGGTTCTTGACCTCGGTCGGCACACCGACGATCATCTGGGGCTTCCTCTCGGACGTCGTTGTCGTTGTGCCGATAGGGTGGAACGATGTGCAGTATTCGCGCAATATTGCCGCAGATGATTCTGTACGCGTGGTGGAGGCAGAACAAAATGCGAATCGAGCACCGCTGATGCCGGATCAGGCGAAGGATCTTCGAGGGCTCGACAACACCGATCTGGAGCTGCTCGCGCTGCTCGAGGTCGACGGCCGCATGCCCAACAACGCGCTCGCCGAGCGGGTCGGCATCGCCCCGTCGACGTGCCTGACCCGCATCCGCCGGCTGCGCGAGCTCGGCGCGATCCGCGGCTTCCACGCCGACGTCGACCCGTCCTGGATCGGCCGCCCGATCCAGGCGATGATCGCCGTCCGCATCCGCTCCGACGCCCGCGACGCGATCGGCAAGTTCGCCGAGTCGCTGGCCGGGATCCCCGCGGTGCGCGACGTCTATTTCGTGTCCGGCTCGTACGACTTCCTGCTGCACGTGGCCACGGCCGACGTGGAAGACCTGCGCTCCATCATCACCGAGCGACTGAGCGGCACCCACCTGGTGGCGGGCACCGAGACGCACCTCATCTTCGAGCACCGCCGGGGCAATTAGCGGCTTTTGCCTTCGGCTTTGGTCGCGCCGGCCTTAGTCGCGGCGGCTTTGGTCGTGCCGGCTTTGGTCGCGGCGGCTTTGGTCGTGCCGGCTTTGGTCGCGGCGGCTTTAGTCGTGCCGGCTTTGGTCGCGGCGGCGGTCCACCACACTCATCACGGCCGGTGCGGTCGCGGCCAGCACGTCGGCCACGTCGCCGGGCAGGCGGCCCGGCTCGGCGTCCATCGCGGCGAGGGCGCCGACCACGAAGCCGTCCCGGTCGTGCAGTGGGACGCTCGCGTACGAGCGGAAGCCGCAGATCGTCGCGATCGCGATGTCGCGGAAGACGGGGTCGGCCACCAGGTCGTTCGAGACCACGGGACGGTCGGCGCCGGCCGCGATGCCGGACGGGGTCCACTCGACCGGCATGCCACCGGCCTCGACGACCACGTCGGGCAGGCCGACCGACGCGAGGGTCAGGACGGCGTCGTTCAGCACCAGCTTGGCGGCCGCCGCGCGTACGCCGATGGTCTCCGCGACGTTGGCGATCAGGATCGCCAGATCGAGCTCGTCCACCGGGTCGGCATCGCCGAGCAGCGCCGCCACCGCCGACAACCGGGCGGGGTCGGTCAGCGGGCGGCCCTTGAGCGCGGGCGGGCGGCTCACCGAGAGCAGGTCGCCGGCGGCGTCGGCCACCCGGCGCAGCGGGACCGGCTTCCGCAGCACCTGGTCGAAGACGTCGCGGGCGTCGTCGGGGGCGGCGGGGGTCAGCATCATCAGCGGCATGCCCGCCGTCTCGGCGTCGGCGCGCAGGCGGCGGGCGACGCTGAGGCCGGTCATGCCGGGCATCGCGTGGTCGAGGATGACCAGGTCGGGGTGGAACCGGGCGACCATGTGCAGGGCGCGGGGGCCGGTGCCGGCCAGGTGCACCGTGTGGCCGGCGCGGCTGAGGGTGGTGACGAGCATGTCGGCGACGTCGGCGTCGTCCTCGGCGGCAACGATTACGGCCATCTGCGTTTCGGGTCCTCTCATTCGCGTTCCGGGTGGTAGTTCGGCCGGGAGCGGGCCGGTGTGAGGGCCGGCGGGGTGCGATCGGGTTGAGTCCGGCGGGGCGTTCGGCCCGGGTAGTACCGTGCGTACGGAGGGGGCGTTTTTCGCATGTCAGACATCTCGGTTTTGGAGCATCGGCGGCTCGCCGCCCTGCACCGCTACGAGGTGCTGGGGACCGCGCCCGAGGCCGACTTCGACGACATCGCGCTGCTGGCCGCCCAGCTGTGCCGCACCCCCAGCGCCGCGATCAGCCTGGTCACCACCGACCGGCAGTGGCTCAAGTCCACGATCGGGTTCGACGGCTGCGACATCGCCCGCGAGCACTCGTTCTGCGCCCACGCGATGCGCGGCGCCGAGGTCATGCAGGTGCCCGACGCCCGGCTCGACCCGCGCTTCCGCAACAACCCGCTGGTGACCGGCGAGCCGTACCTCCGCTTCTACGCCGGCGCGCCCCTGGTCACCTCCGACGGCGAGCCGCTGGGCAGCCTGTGCGTGGTCGACTACGAGCCCCGGCTGCTCACCCCGGCCGAGTGCGCCGGCCTGCGCACGCTGGCCAAGCACGTGATGGCCCAGCTCGAGCTGCGCCAGTACGCCCGCGGGCTGGACCGGGCCAACGAGCGGCTGCGCGACGCCGACCGGATCAAGGACGAGTTCATCTCCCGCGTCACCCACGAGCTGCGCACCCCGCTGACCTCGATCAACGGTTACCTCGAGGTGCTCGGCGACGCCGAGGTGGCGCCCGACGACGGCCGGGAGTTCCTGGTCCGCATCCGCCGCAACTCCGACCGCCTGATGGCCCTGGTCGACGACATGCTGCTGGCCGCGCAGGCCGGCCAGACCGCGCTGGTGCTGCACCGAACGGCGATCGACCTCGCCGCGCTGGCCCGGTCCGCCGTGGCCCGCAACGAGGTGCTCGCCGCCGGCCGGGGCCTGCGCCTGTGGACCGACGCGGCCGGGCCGGTGCGGGCGCACGCCGACGAACAGCGTCTCGCGCAGGCGCTCGAACGGCTGGTGCTGAACGCGGTGAAGTTCACCCCGCACGGCGAGATCCGCGTGCGTGCGGCCACGGTGGGCGACGAGACCCTGCTGGAGGTACGCGACACCGGCATCGGCATCAGCCCGGCCGACCAGGAGCGGGTGCTGACCCCGTTCCGCCGCACGGCCGCCGCCGAACGCCACGAAATCCAGGGCGCCGGCCTGGGCCTGAGCATCGTCAAGGCAATCGTCGACGCCCACGGCGGCACCCTGACCATCGACAGCGACGCGGGCCGGGGCGCCGCCGTCACCATCCGCCTCCGCAAGCACGCCGCGCCCGAGAGGTCGTGAGGCCGCGGATTGGCCGGGCTGGGTCCGATTCGCCGTTATCGCCGATCCGCCCGCCCCTCCGCCCGCCCGTCCGGCCGTGCTGCCGCTTGATCCGCCGCCCGCCGCATTCCGGCCGTCCTGCCGCGCTGCCTGACCGACCGGACCGCTGGGCCGCCTGATCCGCCGCCCGCCGCCTGCCCGCCCGCTGCCTGCTCGACCGCGCCGCCGTCCGCTGCCTGCTCGACCGCGCCGCCCGCTGCCTGCCCCGCCGCCCGCCGGGTGCCGATCCGGCCGCCCCGCCGTCTGCCGCATTCCCGCCGCCCTATCCGGCCCGCCGCCCTATCCGGCCCGCCGCTCTACCCGGCCTGCCGCCTGGCGCTCCGGCCGCACCGCGGCTGTGGACAGCCCGCCGAAATTGTCGTAGCCGGCCGCTAAGTTGTGCCCACCCAGTGAACGGGGTGGGGTTGAGTTGGCGACCTGAACGGGACGGGGTTGTGCAGGCGCCCTGCATGGGACGGGGTTGAGAAGGCGACCTGCACGGGACCGAGTTGTGCAGGCGACCTGAACGAGACGGACTGGGTGGTGTCCGACCCCGCCATCGCGCGGCGGAGTCTCAACGACCCTGCTGCGGGTGCTGCTCGCAACCGGGCGGACGAGCCGGCGATATCGGCGGAACGTCCGCATTTCCGCGTACGGGAAACGGCCCTTGACGTTGACCTTCGGCGGTTCCTAGATCATTTACGTATTTCCATCGCTCGTGATGTTGACTAGGCTCGCCCCCCTCTGAGGAACTACGTGGGGGGTGTCCTTGAAGAGAACCATTCGCGTGTTCGCGCCGCTGGTCACGATGGGTCTCGTGATCGCCGGCGGAAGCGCCGCCCAGGCCGCGCCGTCGGTGCCGGGCGATCTCAAGCTGGTCCAGACGCGCCAGTCCTTGCTCGGCACGCACATTTGGTACCAACAGACCTATCGGGGAATCCCGGTCTTCGGCGGCTATTACGCCACGCACACCTCGCACGGCGTCCGCAGCGTCGACGACGGCCGCAAGGCGGTGACCGGGCTCGCCTCCGCGACCGCCGGCCTGACCTCGCAGCGCGCGAAGTCGTCGGTGGCCGGACGGCTCGGCGAGCAGCCCGCGAACGCGGCCCTGGTGATCATGCCGGGAGCGCACGCCAAGCTGGCCTGGATGACCTTGACGCCGACCGAACGCGGCACCTATCGCACCCTGGTCGACGCGGGCTCGGGCGCGGTGCTGCACGAGGAGAACACCGCCCAGCAGTCCGACGGCACCGGCCGGGTCTTCGATCCCAACCCGGTGGTCCGGCTGCAGAACGAGTCGCTGACCGACAACGACAACGCCGACGGGCCGCAATTCACCAGGGCCTATCGCACCGTACGGCTGACGCAGCTCGATCGGGGCAAGGCGACCCTGCAGGGCCGGTACGCCAACAACATCAGTGAGAACGCGGTGACCTCGAAGCACCGGGTCTACCTCTACAACCGCTCGCAGGACGGGTTCGAGCAGGTGATGGCGTACTACAGCATCACCTCGGCCCAGGAGTACATCCACCGGCTCGGGTTCCGGCACGTCAACAGCGAGCCGCAGGACTACAGCACGACCGGCTACACCGACGACAACTCGTACTACGACCCGAGCGTGGACGCGATCACCTTCGGCACCGGCGGCGTCGACGACGCCGAGGACAACGAGGTGATCTGGCACGAGTACGGCCACGCGATCCAGGACGACCAGGTGCCCGGCTTCGGCGAGTCGGAGGAGGCCGGCGCGATCGGCGAGGGCTTCGGCGACTACTGGGCCGTCACCATGTCCCAGGCGACCAGCCCGAACACGAAGGTCACCCCGTGGCCGTGCGTGATGGACTGGGACTCGACGTCGTACACCGTCGACACCCCGCACTGCCTGCGGCGCACCGACGGCCCGAAGCGCTACCCCGGCGACCTCGACGGCGAGGTCCACGACGACGGCGAGATCTGGTCGCACGCGCTGTGGAACGTCAACGGCGCCCTCGGCCGCACCGCCGCCAACCGGGTGATCCTCGAGGCCCAGTTCTTCTTCAACCCCGAGATCACCATGCCGCAGGCCGCCCAGCGCACCGTCCTGACCGCGCTGGCGCTCTACGGTCCGCACGCGGCCGCGAAGGTCCGCGCCGCGTTCCGCGACCGAGGCATCCTGTAGGACCGGCCGCGGGACCGGCCGTCAACGATGACGGCCGGCCCCGCGGCCAACTCCGTCCCGCCCGGCCGATGTGCTCATGCCCGTCCTCGCCTTACCCTCCGGTTGTCGGCCATGGAGGGCACCGTGAACCGGTCGGGTCGTCGGCCCCGTGCCGTTGGTCTCGTCACGCTGCTGCGCGTGTGGTGGCTCGCCGGCCTGCGTGTCGGGCCGGGACACACCCCGCCCGGGGGCCTGGACGAGATTCCCGGCCGGATCTACTGTCTGGCGCCCGAGCATCAAGGCCGGCCCGCCCACGCGGCCTTCGAGGTCGACTCCGGCCGCGGTGGCGTCTGTACCGAGGACCCGCGGGTCGTCTTCCTCTACACCGCCTGCGCGGCACCGGGCTGCACCGCCCTGCTGGCGAGCACCGACTTCGCCAACTGGGGCTGCGCGGCGGGACACACGGCCCACGGGCTGCTCTGTCCGATGTGTGCGGGCATCGGCACCTACGTCGATTCGCGCTGGTGGTGTCCGAGTGGCCATCGCTATCGTCAGCGGAAAGGCGAATGCCGGCATTGCCGGGTGGGATTCGTGACCGCGGCGGATCGGATGTGGCACTGCCAGGTGTGCGGCCGCACGAACTGAGCGGGGGAACGGGTGAGCACCGATGTCATGGGCGCGGTCGGTGGCGGTGCCGGCCGCGTGGGACGGTATTTCTCGGTCGTCAGCGCACTGCCGTCGACGGTCTTCTTCGCGTACGTCTACGTGCTGATCCGCACCGGCGCCTGGAGCGGTCCGGTGCGCTGGTCGCCGGTCGTCGACTTCGACCCGGCGCAACTGGTCGTGGTCGGGCTCGCCGCACTCGTGCTGTCGCTCGCGCTCAACCCGTTGCAGGTCGAGCTCATCCGCCTGTTCGAGGGTTACTGGGGCAGCCGGCCGCTCGCCCGGCAGCTGGCCACCATGCGGATCATGCACCATCGGCGTGCGCTGGCCGCGCACCGTGGCGAGGCCTCCGCGGCCGCCCGGCGACTCGACGCCGAGCGCCTGGCCGACGACGACGCGCCGCCGGGAACGGTGGCCGAAGCCGTGCGGCTGTTCGCGCACAACCGGGCCGCGGCGAACTATCCCGAGCGGCCATCGCAGATCCTGCCCACTCGCCTCGGGAACGTGCTGCGCTCGTACGAGTCGCGGGTCGGCCGGCCGTACGGGATCGAGGCAATCCGCACCGTGCCCCGGCTCGCGATGGTCGCCGGCGACCGCGAGATCGCCTACCTCGAGAACCAGCGGACGCAGCTCGAGCTGGCCATCCGCACGGCATTGCTGAGCCTGATGGCGGCCGTCGTCACGACGCTGTTCTTCTGGTGGCACGGGTGGTGGCTGTTGATGGCGCTCGTTCCGTACGCCGTCGCCTTCCTGGCCTACCGTGGATCGGTCGCGCTGGCTCACGAGTACGGGGTCAGCATGGCCGTCCTGGTCGACCTCGGCCGCTTCCGTCTGTACGACGCCATGCGCCTGCCGTCGCCGCGCAGCCACGACGCGGAGTACGCCCAGAACCGGCGGCTCATGGATGTCTTCGGCTTCGGCGGGGCGAATCTCGGCCGCTACGCGGAGCCGGCCGCCGTGTCCCGCCGGTCGACGGGCCATCGTCGGGCGGGCCATCGTCCGATGCGGACACGCAGGACCCCTGACGCCGCCGGGGTATTGGCGTTCTTCGACGTCGGCTGCGACGATGCGGAACATGGCGCCACCGGAGGAGACCCAACCGGACGACGAGGCGCCGGAGCTTCCGACCGAGAACGTTCGCGGCCCCGGCGACTTTCCCGCGCCCGTGCCGATTCCGCGGGCCGCGCCCTTCACGGCCATGGCGAACACCGGATCACCGATGGCCACGGGCACCGGCGCCGGGCAATCCGCCGACCCGGCCGGGACCACCCCGCCGCGCCCGCGGGATCGGCTGCTGTGGCTCTGGCCGGTTGTCGCGGTGGTCGCGATGGCCTGGGCCGGCGAGGTCTTCGGCCCGTTCGGCGCCCTGCTCACCGGCGTCGCCACGATCGGGGCGCTGGCCTTCTGGCTCGGCGGCGACTTCTTCACCGACGGGAACCGGCTGGGCATCGGGGTCGTGGTCGGTCTGGCGGTGCTGGTCGTGGTCTACGGGCACGCCCGGGGCTGGCCGGCGCTCAGCAGCCACCCGGCCGAGTCCGCCGCCGGGGTGACCACGGCCGCGCCGGGCCGGGCCGATCTCCGGGCGGGCGCGCGCGTCGCCGGAGCGAACCTCGACGGGCTCGTCCTGCCCTACGCGGATCTCACCGGGCTCGATGCCACCGGCACGTCGCTGCGACGAGCCACCCTCGAGGGCACGACGCTGCGGGACGCGACCCTGCGCGGCGCCGATCTGCAGCTCGCGTCGCTGCGCCGGGCCGACCTGCGCGGAGCGGACCTGAGCGGGGCCGATCTGCGCGGCGCCGACCTGCGGGACGCCTGCTTGCAGGGCGCCGACCTCTCGGGCGCCCGTCTCGCCGGGGCCGACGCGCTGGGCGCCGCGACGGCCGGGGTGGTCGGCGCGCCGACCGCGGGCGCCCGGAACTGGCCTCGTGGCGGGCAGAACGCGGCCTGCGCCTGAGGGCCGGCCGGCTTCGCAACCGGTGACGACCCCGGCCGCAACCGGGCCGCACCCGTCGGGGGTCACGATCGGGGCAACCCCCGATCACAAGGAGTCACAGTGCGTTTCCGACGTGTAGCCGTCGCCGCGGCGCTGGCCACCGCTGTCGTTCTGCCCACCGCCTCGACCGTGGCGGTGGCGAGCCCGCACTCCGCGGTCTCCGCCACCAAGTCCGATAAAAACGGTAAGTCCGACAAGCCGAGCAAGCCGAAGAAGCCGGTGAAGGCCAAGTTTGCCGCCACCGGCACCGTCACCGCCGTCGACGCGTCGGCCGGCACACTGACGGTGAAGGTCAAGGGCGGTACGAAGGACGTCCGCCGCGGCACGGTGACCATCGCGGTGCCGGCCGGGATCCGCATCAACGTCAACGGCGCCCGCAAGACGCTGGCCGACATCGCGGTGGGCTTCGGCGTCACCGTGACCGGCACCCATGCCGGAACCGCCTACACCGCCGCGGCGATCCAGGCCCGCGGCAGGAAGCCGGCCGCCAAGCCGCCGGCCTCCCCGACCGCAAGCCCGGCGCCGTCGGAGACGAGCCCCGCGCCGTCGGACGACGTGACGCCCGAGCCGTCGGACGACGTGACGCCCGAGCCGTCCGAGACCCCGGATCCGTCCCGCACGCCGGAGGCCTGACCGGCCCGGGGGGCCACGAGAACCCTGGGAAGGGGTGAGCGGTGCGGGCCGCCCGGAGGCCCGCACCGCTCGGTCTTGCCGAAAGGAGAAAAGCTAGGCGCAGGCCGCGCCGTTCAGCTTCACCGACGCCGGCGTGCTCGCCGTGCCGTTGGCGGTGAAACCGATCGTCACCGACGCCCCCGCCGCCAGCGACGAGGCGTAGGTCGGCGCGGCCGCGGTCACGGTCGTGCCGCTCTGGGTCACCGTCGCGTTCCAGCCGCTGCCCAGCGTCACGCCGGACGGCCAGGTCCACGTCACCGACCACGGGTTGAGCGTCCCGCCGGTGTTCTTCACGGTCACCGAGCCCTGGAAGCCGCCCTGCCACGCGTTGTCCTGCTTGTAGGTCACGGTGCAGGCGCCGGCCGTGGGCGAGGACGACGAGGCCGACGGGGTCGGGCCGGTCGGCGACGTCGTGGGCCCGCCGCCACCGCCGACGGGCGGGATCAGGTACGGCTGGATGATCGACTGCTTGGCCTGGTTGATCGTGGTCCAGTCGTCGTTCGCGATGCCGCCGGTGTCACCCGAGTTCGGGTTCCACGACCAGTACGTGAACGACATGCCGTTGACACCCGTCCCGGTGTACTTCAGCAGCTCCTGGAGCCAGATCTTGTCGACGTTGGCCTGCAGCGTGGTGCCGAACTCGCCCATCATGATCGGCGCGATGTTCTGCTTGTACAGGTAACCCCAGTAGTGGTCCCAGATCGCCGGCATGTTGGCCGGGTACGACGGGTCGTCGAACCAGGTCTGGTGGTAGACCGACGTGGCGTACTCGTGCGGCGAGTAGACCAGCCGGTTGGCGACCGACAGGCGTACCGGGAAATCGCCCGCCTTGGAGAGGTTGCCACCCCACCAGCCGCAGTCCTCGTCGTTGCTGGTGTCGTTGTCCCAGACGTTGGAGAGGCCGCCGCTCGGGCAGGACACGCCCTCGACGAAGATCAGCCAGTTCGGCTGCACCGAGAGGATCGCGTTGCCGGCCCGCTCGGCCGCCAGCCGCCAGTCCCGCGCCGTGTCGCCGCAGCCCCAGCACGCGCCGGTGGCCGCCGGGTTGGTCCCCTCCGCGTGCGGCTCGTTGTGCAGGTCGGCCCCGATCACCGTGGTGTTGCCCGCGTACCGCCGGGCCAGCGACTGCCAGTCGGCGATCCACGTGCTCTCGGGGACGGCCGAGGTGTACCAGAGCGCGGTCTGCCCGGCCGCCGTGGGCCGGTGCCGGTCGAGGATGACCCGCATGCCCTTGCTGCCCGAGTAGGCGATCACCTTGTCGAGGATCTGCAACGGCGACAGGCCGATCAGGTCGGGGTTCACGTAGTCGTTGATGCCGGTGGCGGTCGCGCCCGCTTTGAGCGCGTCGTCGGAGAAGGGGATGCGCAGCGTGTTGTAGCCGAGCGACGCCATCGTGTCGAGCTGGCTGCGCCACGGGTTGCTGGCCCACAGACCGTGGAAGGTCTTGTTGTCGGTCTCCATGCCGAACCAGTTGATGCCGGTCAGCCGGACGGTCGCTCCGGTGCTGTCCAGGATCTTGTTGCCGCTGGTGTGCAGGTAGCCGGTTCCCGTTCCGCCGGTGGCGGCGGAGGCGGGCAGGGCCGTGATGATGCCGGCCACGAGGGCGGCGGCGGCTGCGGTCGCGAGTGCGACGCGTCGGAACATGAGCGCTCCTACGGTGGGGGGATCGGGGAGTCTACGTGGCGGCACAGGTGCCCCCACGCGTCTTGCAACCGCCGGGGATCGGGACGGTGATCACCAGCGGGGTCGAGGGGGCCGAGCGGTTGCCGGCCTTGTCGCGCGCCACCACGGTGAAGGCGTAGCGCGATCCGGGGGTCAGGGAGCCGAGGCGGAACGAGGTCGCGGTCGTGGTGCCGGCCAGCGCGTTGTCCCGCAGCACGTCGTAGCCGTCGAGACCGCTGCCGCCGGTGTCGGTCGAGGCCATCCAGGTCAGCTTCAGCGCCGTCGTGGTCACGCTTGGCGCGGCCGGGGTGCCGGGCGCGCTGGGTGGGGCGCTGTCGGCGCCGCGGTCGGCGTAGGAGAGCCCATAGCCGTACGCGTAGAGCCCCGTCTTCCCGTCGCCCTGGTTGATCGGCTCCTGGTCGCCGGACCGCGGCCAGGTCATCGGCAGGCGCCCGGTCGGCGCGTAGTCGCCGAACAGCACGTCGGCCACGCCCGCGCCCTCGCTGCCCGGCAGCCACGCCGCCACCAGCGCGTCCCACTTGCCGGCTTCGGCCGCGATGTCGAGCGGGCGGCCGCTGACCGTGACGACGATGAGCGGGACGCCGGTCGCCTCGAGCTTGGCGAGGGTCTGCCGGTCCTCCTCGTCGAGCCCGAGGCCGCCGGGGCTGTCGCCCTCTCCCTCCGCGTACGGGGTCTCGCCGACCACCGCGATCGCCGCCCGGTAGGTGCCGTCGACGCCGTCGCCGTAGCGCTCGTAGTCGACCTTGGTGCCGGTCCCGGCGACGTCCCGGATGCCCTGCAGGATCGTGGTGCCGCCGGGGATCGTGTCGCCGCTGGAACCCTGCCAGGTGACCGTCCAGCCGCCGCACTGGTTGCCGATGTCGTCGGCGTTCTTGCCCGCCACGAAGATCTTGCCGCCGCCCTTGGCCAGCGGCAGCACGTCGTCCTCGTTGCGCAGCAGCACCTGCGACTCGCGCACGGCCTGGCGGGCCAGCGCGCGGTGCGCCGCGCTGCCGATCGTGTCCGCGTACGCCCGGTCCGCGTACGGCTTCTCGAACAGTCCCAGCTCGAACTTCCTGGTCAGGATCCGGGTGACGGCGTCGTCGATCCGGGACATCGGGATCTCGCCGGCCTCGACCGCCGCGCGCAGGTAGCCGAGGAAGGTCTGCCAGTTCTCCGGCACCATCAGCATGTCGAGCCCGGCGTTGACCGCGGTGACGACCTCGGCCCGGGTGAAGCCGGGCTGCCCGTCGAGCTGGTCGATGGCGGCCCAGTCCGAGATCGTGATGCCGGTGAAGCCCAGCTCCTTCTTGAGCACGTCGGTGATCAGGTACTTGTCGGCGTGCATCTTGAGCCCGCCGACGCTGCTGAACGAGATCATCACGGCCCCGACACCGCGGTCGACCGCGGCCTTGAACGGCGGCAGGTGAACGGCCCGCAGGTCGGCCTCGCTCAGCTCGGTGTCGCCCTGGTCGTCGCCGCCGGTCGTGCCGCCGTCGCCGAGATAGTGCTTGGCCGTCGCCATGATCCGCGCGGGCCCGGTCTGCAGACCGTCCACGATCGTGGTCATCCCGGTGGCGATCTCCGGGTTCTCGCCGAACGACTCGTAGGTGCGGCCCCAGCGGTCGTCGCGGGCGACGCACAGGCAGGGCGCGAACGTCCAGTCCGGGCCGGCGCCGGTGACCTCCTCGGCGGTGGCCGTGCCGATCCGCTGCACCAGGGCCGGGTCGCGGGTGGCGCCGAGGCCGATGTTGTGCGGGAAGATCGTCGAGCCGGGCACGTTGTTGTCGCCGTGCACGGCGTCGGTCCCGTACAACATCGGGATCTTCAGCGGGGTGGCCAGCGCGCCGCGCTGGTAGGCGTCGTACATGTCCGCCCACCCGGCCGGGGTGTTGTCGTCCGGCGCGGAGCCGCCGCCGGACAGCACCGACCCGAGGCGGAACTCGGTGACCTGGTCGGGGGTGACGCCGTCCCGCTCGGCCTGGGTCATCTGCCCGATCTTGTCGGCGAGCGACATGCGGCCGAGCAGGTCGGCGACCCGGTCCTTCACCGGCGCGCTCGCCGACGGCCGCCGCCCCGGCCCGCCGGAGCATCCGGTCAGCACCAGCGCGGCGGCGAGCGCCCAGACCCAGCCGGCGCGACGCCGATCGACTCGCATGTCATTCCCCCCGAAGGTTTCCATCGAATGACATCATCGTGTCATGGGAGCGCTCCCATCTCAATGTCTTGCTACGGTGCCCGCGTGGATCAGCTCGCATGAGGGTCGCCGTCGACCTGCGCCCGCTCCGGGAGAACCGCACGTTCCGCCGCCTCTGGCTGGGTGGCGCGGCGTCCGGCTTCGGGGGCCAGTTCGGCGTGTTCGCGGTCGTCTTCTACGTCTGGCAGAGCACGCACAGCGCCGCCGCGGTCGGCCTGGTCGGGCTCGCCTCCGGGCTGCCCCTGATCATTATCGGTCTGGCCGGCACCGGCTTCATCGACCACGTCGACCGGCGCCGGCTCGCGCTGCGCTGCACCTGGGGCTCGATCGCGGTGAGCGTCGCGATGACCGTCGTGGCCCTCACCGGCGTGGGCGGGGTGCCGGTCATGCTCGGCCTCGCGGCGGTCCGCTCCTGCCTCGGGGCGCTCGGCGGGCCGGCTCGCCGCGCGTTCGTCCCGCTGCTGCTGAAGGGCGACCGGCTGGCCGCCGGCCTGGCCCTCAACCACCTGTCGTTCCAGCTCGCGATGCTGCTCGGCCCGGCCGCGGCCGGCGGTCTCACCGCGCTCGCGGGGGTGGGCTGGTGCTTCGCCTTCGACGCGCTGACCTACGTGGCGGCGCTGATCGGGCTGTCGGGGCTGCCCCGGGGCGTGCCGGCGTCGGTGGGGCGGCGGGGCATCGCGGCGGTGCGGGCCGGCATCGCGTACGCGGCGCGCACCCCCGAGGTGCGCGGGGCGCTGCTGCTCGACCTCGCCGTCACCATGCTCGCCATGCCGGTCGCCCTGTTCCCGGTGATCAACGCGGAGCGGTACGGCGGACGCCCCGAGGTGCTCGGCCTGTTCACCACCGCGCTGGCCGTCGGCGGGGTGACGGCCTCCGCGGTCTCCGGCCTGGCCACCCGGCGGCGCCACCCCGGCGTCCTGATGCTGGCCTGCGGCGCGGTCTGGGCCGTGGCCCTGGCGCTGACCGGTTTCGACGTGGGCCTGCCGGTCGTGCTGGCGCTGATCGCGGTGGCCGGGGCGGCCGACACGTGGACGGTGGTGTCCCGGGGAACGGTCGTGCAGACCGTGACGCCGGACGCGTACCAGGGCCGGGTGTCGGCGCTGGAGGCGATCACCGGCGAGGCCGGGCCGCAGCTGGGCAACCTGCGCGCCGGGCTGCTCGCGTCGGCCACCTCGGGCGGCGTGGCGCTGCTCGTCGGCGGCGTGAGCGCGCTGGTCGCGACGGGTCTGATCGCGGCCGGGACGCCGGCCCTGCGGAGTTTTACGGTGAGCGACGAGGCGAAGGTGACGGGCTGATCATGTGCTGGGCTGCGCAATGCAGGTACTTTGTGTCGGGCGCGACCCCAGTCGCGTCGTCGGGCGCGGCGGGAGCCGCGCGGAGGAGGTGCCACGGATGACCACGGACCGGAGCCGGGCGACCGGCCGGCCGACCCTGGAAGAGGTGGCGCTGCGCGCCGGCGTCGGCCGCGGCACGGTGTCCCGGGTCGTGAACGGGTCGGCGCAGGTCAGCCCCCGGGCCAAGCAGGCGGTCGAGGACGCGATCGCCGAGCTCGGCTACGTGCCCAACCGGGCCGCCCGCACGCTCGTGACGCAGCGGACCGACTCGGTCGCGCTGGTCGTCTTCGAGTCGGGGGAGCGGTTCTTCGCCGAGCCGTTCTTCGGCCGCATCGTGCAGGCCGTCTCCTCGGTGCTGGTGGCCCGCAACCTCCAGATGGTCCTCATGATCGCGCAGGCGCCCGAGGAGCGCCGCCGGCTCGAGGGCTACCTGACCCGCCAGCACGTCGACGGCGCCCTGCTGCTCTCGCTGCACGGCGACGACCCGCTGCCGGCGCTGCTCGAGGAGCGCGGGGTGGCCACGGTCCGGGTCGGCCGGCCGATCTACAACACCGAGCGCGGCACCTTCGTCGACGCCGACAACCGGGCCGGCGCCCGCGAGGCGGTCGCCTACCTGCAGGCCCAGGGCCGCCGCTGCATCGCCGCCATCACCGGCCCGCTCGACCTGGCCGCCGGCATCGCCCGCCTCGACGGCTACCGCGACGTGGTCGGCGACGGCCCGGTCGCGTTCGGCGACTTCAGCCAGGAGAGCGGCGCCGCCGCCATGTACCGGCTGCTCGAGCAGTACCCCGAGGTCGACGGCGTCTTCGCGGCCTCCGACACGATGGCCGCCGGCGCGCTGCGGGTGCTGCGGCAGTTCGGCCGGCGCGTGCCCGAGGACGTCGCGCTGATCGGCTTCGACGACTCGGTCATCGCCCGGCACACCGAGCCCCCGCTGACCAGCGTCGACCAGCCGATCGCCGAGATGGGCCGGGAGATGGTCCGGCTGCTGCTGGCCAAGCTCGACGGCGACGACGAGGGCGACCAGGAGATCGTGCTGCCGACCCGGCTGGTGATTCGCGGCACGGCCTGACCTACATCCCCGCGGCGCGATCCAGATCGGTCACCCGGGCCCGCAGCACGGCGGCCTGGGCGGCGCTGAGGGCGTCCTCCTCGCCGATGCGCTGGGTGATCTTCTGGCGCAGCTGGGCGACCTGGGCGTCGACGGCCTTGCCGTCCGTGCGGCCGAGGTTGCGGATCAGGTTGAGGAAGTCGGTCGCGACGTCGCCGCGGATGCTGCCGTTGTCGCGGCCGTCCTCGACCGCGGCGCGCAGGTTGCTCAGGGCGTCGTCGAAGCTGAGCTTGGGCGTCGGCGACGTGGTGGGCGCGGCGCTGGACGGCCGGGTGGCCGGCGGGGCGGCCGGTGGCTCGAGCGAGTAGTAGAGCGTGGCGGTCGGGGTGGCCGCGGGCGCGTCGGCGTCGGTGCCCTCGCTCGGCCGGTTGATCACGGCGTAGATGCCGCCCGCCGCGGCCAGCAGCGCCAGGACGGCCAGGACGAAGGCCAGGCGGCGCTTCGGGGGTGGCGGGGTGCGCGGCAGGGTGGCGGCGGCGACGCGGCCGGCGGCGGGCTCGGGCCACACCATCTCGGCGACCCGCGGCCGGACCGGGGAGGCGCCGGCGGCGAACTGCGGCTCGGGCGCGGGCTGCGGCGACGTCGGCCGGGATGCCGGCGGGGGCGACGTCGGCCGGGACGCCGGCGGGGGCGAGGTGGGCCGGGATGCGGGCGGGGGCGAGGTGGGCCGGGATGCTTGCGGGGGCGAGGTGGGCCGGGCGGCGGGTGACACCGGCGCGGCGGCCGGCGGCGCGGAGGCCGGCGGCGCGGAGGCCGGCGGCGCGGAGGCCGGGGGCGCGGCGGCCGGGGTGGGTGCGGCGCCGGGCGTGGCGGTGGCGTCGGTGGCGGGCTCGTCGGCCAGCCACAGCGACGTCAGGGTGAAGCGGACCTCGCTCGCGGCCGGGCGGCCGGCCGGGTCCTCGGCCAGGCAACCCTCGACGACGGCGCGGAAATCGGCCGGCAGCGACGACGGGAGGGTGCCGGGGCCGGAGAGGCGGGCCTCGTCGAGCTCCTCCCAGGTCTCCACCGGGTACGGCGGCTGGCCGGTCACCATCTCGAACAGCAGCACGCCGAGGCCGTACACGTCGGTCGCGGGCTCGGCGGGCATGCCGTCCAGCCGTTCGGGCGCCACGTAGGCCGGGGTGCCGAAGGTCGCGCCGGTGTCGTCGTCGTCCGGCTCGCCGGCGGTGGCGCTGATGCCGAAGTCGAGGATCTTCACACCGGTCGGGGTGATCATGACGTTGCCGGGCTTGATGTCGCGGTGCACGACGCCGCTCGCGTGGGCGGCGGCCAGCGCGTCGGCCACCGCCGCGCCGACCCGGGCCGCCTCCGGCCAGCCGAACGTCTCGCGGACCAGGCGCGCCGCCACCGTCTCGCCGGCCAGCAGCTCCATCACCACGAACGGCGAGACCGTCCCGTCCGGACGCACCGCCTCGCGGTAGTCGTGGACGGCGGCGATCGCCGGATGCTGGAGCTTGGCCGCCATCCGGGCCTCGCGCCACACCACCTGCGGGCCCTTCGGCAGCTTCACCGCGACGTTGCGGTCCAGCGACTCGTCGCGGGCATGCCAGATCTGCGCCATGCCACCGGTCTCGAGGAGCGCGACCAGGCGGTAGCGCGCGGCCAGCAGGGTTCCCGCGCCGGGCCACTCATCGCTCATGGTCGAACATTCGCCCGGTCCGCCCCCGAGTGTCAACCTCGGAGGCGATCACGGCCGGCGATCTCTCGGAGCGTGGCGCGAGCGCTACCAGTCGTGTCCGGCGGCGTCGACGCGTACGTAATCCAGATCGCCCGCGAAGTAGTCGCAGCCGACCGACCTCTGGTCGCAGGCGGTCTTGCCGCCGATCGACAGCGGCCACGAGTTCGCGATCCGCCCGGTCCCGCCCGAGCGCCACGCCACCTCCGACCCGTCGATCGCCAGCTCCACCCCGTCGGAGTAGCGGGTGCAGGTGACCGTGTGCCAGCGCCCGTCGTTGATCGCCCGCGGCGCGGTCACCAGCACCTGCCCGGCCGAGCCCCGGAACCAGCACTGCACCTTGCCGCTCGGGATCTGCAGCTTGTAGCTGCCGCCGGCCACCGTGGCCTGTCCCTTCTGGACGATGTTGCCGAAGTGGTAGACCGTCCGCAGCCGCATCGAGATCTCGAACTCCCGGTCGCCCGGGTTGAGCGCGCCCGCATTCGGCACCACGACCAGGTGCCGCGGGTGGGTCGGCGGGGTGTCCGGCTCCAGGCGGGTGAATCGGAAGTCGCCCGAACCGGTGATCACCTCGCGGCCGATCCGGCCGTCCAGCCCGTTGCCGCTGTCGTCGTGCATCACGCGCGACCCGGCCGGCTCGTTCATCTCCCAGGAGGCCACCGTGTGCACGGAGTCGGCCCGGGCCGGCGCGGCGGAGGCGAGAAGGGCGGCGGTGGAGGCGGCCACCGCGAGGATCCAGAAACGTCGCAACCTCATGAGACCCCCGTCGCCGCTGTGCTGTTGATCCGACAGACCGATACTAAACCGCCGTTAACCGCCTTAATGGTGTAAGTCGACCACATGGGTCGCCCCGAGGGCGGAACCCGTTGGAACGGGGCCCGGCGGATGACATGATGGCTCCGTCCGCGCGGGGAAGGAGGCATCGATGGGTCGTTTCGCTGCCACCACCTCCGACGAGCCGGGCCGCGTCCGGGTCGCCCTGGCCGGCGATTGCGACCTCGCCGTCCGCGAGGAGCTGATCGCCACCCTGCTCGACGCCGTCGGCCGTTCCTCGTCGGTCGTGGTCGACCTGGCCGCCGTCGACTTCCTCGACTCCAGCGGCGTGCACGGCCTGGTCGCCGCCTACCGCGCGGCGTCCGAGCGCGGCGGGCGCCTCTACCTGGAGAACCCGAGCGGCTCGGTCGCGGCCGTCCTCGACCTCACCGGCGTCGGCGAGCTGCTGGCCCGGCACGCGGCCGACGGGCACGGGACCGACGGGCACAACGGGGCCGGCCTCCGGAACGGCAACGATCGGGTCGGTGAGTGACGCCGTGAGCACCCCGCTCGACCCGCCCGCCGCCGCGACGCGGCCGGCCGAGTCCTCCTACCGCGAGCCCGGCGACCTGGCCGTGGTGCGCGAGTTCGTCCGCGGCGAGGCGGCCGTGCTCGGCCTCTCCCGGCTGCGGGCCGACCTGCTCGCGGTGGCCGTCAGCGAGCTGGCGACCAACACGCTGCAGCACACGCGCGGCGGCGGCGTGGTGCGCATCTGGGCCGAGCCCGGCCGGGTCCGCTGCGACGTGGTCGACGAGGGCGTGCCGCCGGGCTTCGGGCGGGCCATGCCGGCCGCCGACGAGCCGCGCGGCCGGGGTCTCGCGATCGTCGAGCGGATCTGCGACGAGGTCGGGATCGGGTCGGACGGCGACGGCCACACCGCCGTACGACTGGGGATGATCCTTTAAAGAACGCGGACCGCGACCGTGCAGGTGTCGTCGTCCGGGCTCGGCCGGTTGAGACGCCCGGCCAGGCCGGCCAGCGCCTGCTCGGGCGGCTCGACCGACGCCGCGCCGACCGCCGCCACCACCTCGGCCAGCAGGCTCGGCGTGCCCGGCCGGCGCCGCTCGACCAGACCGTCGGTGTAGAGCAGCAGCAGATCGCCGCCGGCGAGGCAGGGCGTGAGCACCTGGTACGTCGACTCGTCGTCCGCGCCGAGCAGCAGTCCCGCCGGCAGGTCGAGCGGCAGCGCCGTCCCGCCCCGGGCCAGCAGCGGCGCCGCGTGCCCGGCCCGCCCCCAGGTCAGCGACCGCGCGGCCGGGTCGAAGATCGCGATCACCGCGGTCCCGGTCACCCGCAGCCGCCCGCACAGCTGGTTGAGATGCCGCAGCAGGGTGGCCGGGTCGTCGATGCCGATGGCCAGCCACGCGATCAGCGCGAACCGCAGGTGCGCCATGCTGCTGGCGGCCGACAGCCCGTGCCCGGCCACGTCGCCGACCGCGAGCACCGACCGCCCGTCGGCCAGCTCCTGCGCGTGGTACCAGTCGCCGCCGACCCGGATCGCGCTCTCGGCCGGCAGGTAGCCGACCATCACCTCGAGCCCGGGCAGCCGCAGCGGGGCGGCCGGGATCGGCTGGATCATGTTCTGCAGCTTGGCGGCCAGGCGGTGCTCGGCGATCGCGGTCAGCTCCCGCGTCCGCAACTGGTCGCTGAGCCGCTCGATCGCCCCGCGGGTCTCCACCCGCGCCGTCACGTCCTGCACCACCGCGTTGACCTTGAGCGGCCGGCCGTCGGCGTCCATCGACACATCCGACAGCACCCGCAGGTGCTTGGCGCGCTCGCCGATCCGGAAGCGCACGGTCACGTCCGAGACGCCGCCGACGTCCATGGTCTGCCAGGCCGCCTCGCCCAGCCCGCGATCGTCGGGGTGGACCGCGGCGCCCTGCTCGGCCTGGCTCAGCGGGCCGAGGGCGGGGTCGCGCTCGAACAGCCGGTACATCCCGGGCGACCAGTGGCTCTCGCCGGTCACCAGGTCGTACTCGGCCCAGCCGAGGTTGCCCAGCTGCTCGGTGCGCTCGAGGCGGCGGCGGTCCTCGTCGAGCCGCTGCCACCAGACCAGCAGGCCGCCCAGGACGCGGTGGACCGAGACGTCGAACAGGGAGCGGGGCACGACGCCGGCCGCCTTCTCCTCGTACCGGAACTCGTCGAGCTTTCCCGGCTCGCCGGTGCGCAGCACCCGCAGGTAGAGCTCCCACAGCGAGCCGCCGACCATGCTCGGGTAGAGCTCGCTGAGCAGGGAGTCGACCCGGTCGGCGCCGCGGCGGTAGATGTCGTGGCCGCTGCCGCTCGCCGCCGCCACCTCGAAGTCGACCACAGTGCCGTCGCCGGCGCTCACCGGGCGCAGCCAGGAGCAGCCGGCCGGGATGACGGACAGCACCTCCCGCACGGCGGAGGTCACGGCGTCGTCTGCCACGGTCTCAGGGTAGTGGGACGCGGGGCCGCGGTCGCCCTACGCCGTTCGGGTGAACTCTCCGGAGGCATATCAGGCCTCTTCGCCCCTCGCGAAACGCCTGCTCAAGTTGGTAGCATCCCCGCCGGATCACGCCAGCGCCCCCGTCGCAGGTGGCTCACCGGAGGTCTTCATCTTGTCCGACAACCGTATGAAGGATCGAGTAAAAGTGCTTCTCAATGGGACGTCAGCGGACAGCCAGACCTCTGAGCAGGCGGTCGTTCCGCCCCCGCAGGCCCACCCCAACCAGGCCCTCCAGGTGCTGACGCTCGCCCAGCGCACCGCCGAGGAGCACGTCGCCCGCGCCCACCACCAGGCCGACAAGATCCGGACGGACGCGCTGGCCGCGGCCGAGCAGATCGCCCGCGACGCCCAGGTGCACGCGCACAACGTCCGCCGTGAGGCCGAGAAGATCCTCACCGACGCCCGCGCCGCCGCCGAGCAGATCGCCCGCGACTCGCACCAGCGCACCGAGGAGGCGCGCCGCTCGGCCGAGAAGATCGTGACCGAGGCCCGCGCGCAGGGCGACCAGATCGGCCTCGACGCGCAGGCCAACGCCGACCACCTCAACCTGCAGGCCCGGCAGCGCTATGACGACGTGGTCGGCAGCCTCGGCACCAAGCGCGAGGCACTCCAGGACCAGATCGAGGCGCTCGAGCAGTTCGACCGGGAGTACCGCCAGCGGCTGACCACCTTCATGCAGGGCCAGCTGCGCGCGCTCTGGGTCGACCAGCCGCAGGTCGCCGGCGAGCTGCCGGAGCAGGCGCTGATCGCGCCGGCCGCGCAGGGCAACGGCCACGCGATCCCGCAGCCGGCCGAGGCGCCGGTCGCCGGCCCCCGGCACGGTGCCGAGGACGGCGAGGAGCAGGTTCCGGCCCAGCGCCAGTCGGCCGAGGACGAGCTGATCGACAGCGACGACGAGGACCCGGCCGAGCGCTGAGCCCGGCCGGCCGGCAAGCGGCCGGGCGGGACCGCGGCGGGCCGGCGAGCGCCCGGTAACGGCCGGGTGGGGACCGCGGCGGGCCGGAAAGCGGCCGGCGGCGTCTCAGGCGGCCGTGGCGATGGCCCGGGCCACCGCCGCCCGCGGGCTGCTCAGCACGGGGATCGGCAGATCCGCGAGCAGCGCCGCGGCCGGCGTGAGGCTGGCCTGGGCCAGCACGATCACGTCGACTCCGGCGGCGCTCTCGCGCGCCCGGGCGGCGACGGTCCGGCAGTAGCCGTCGAGGTCGCCGGCCTCGAAGAGCGGCCAGGCCTCGGCGCAGAGCACCTCGGTGAGGGCGAGCTCGCGACCGGCCGCGGCGGCGCGCAGCAGGTCGCCGGTCGGGGCCAGGGTCGAGGCCACCGTGGCGACGACGGCGATCCGCGAGCCGGCCGCCACCGCCTCCTCGGCCATCGGCCGGTCCAGCCGCAGCACCGGCACGCCGAGGTCGGCCGTGCGCCGCTCGACGTGGCCGCCCAGCGTCGAGCAGGTGCAGACGATCACGTCGGCGCCCCGGTCGGCCAGGTCGTGCAGATGGGCGTCGATCCGCGCGGCCAGGCCGGGGGTGATGCCGTCCCGGCGGGCGTCGGCCAGCAGCGACGCGTCGGCGACGTGCAGGTCCTGCCAGCCGGGAGCGAGCTCCTCGCGCAGGGCCCGGAACGTGGGCACGTGGACGTCGGCGGTGTGCAGGAACCCGATCGTGGTCACGGCTCCAAGGATGACAGGCACTCGCGCACGGCATCGAGCAGCTGCGCCTTCGAGAACGGCTTCTCGACCAGCGTCATCTCGGGGTCGAGCGTGCCCTGCGAGGCCAGCGCCGGGCGGGCGTAGCCGGACATGAACAGCACCCCGGCCCCGGGCGCCACCGCGCGGAACCGCTCGGCCAGGTCCTTGCCCAGCATGTGCGGCATGACCACGTCGGTGAGCAGCAGGTCGATCCGGCCGTCGTGGGCGGCGGCGAGGGCGAGCGCGGCCGGGCCGTCGGCGGCGATCAGCACCTCGTGCCCGGCCCCGGCCAGGATGCGTTGCAGCACGTCGCGCAGGGCCGGCTCGTCCTCGACGGCGAGGATCGTGCCGCGGCGGTAGTCGGTGGGCGCGGGCTCGGCCGGCTCCTCGACCTCGGCCGGGCGGGCGTCGGTGGTCGGCAGCAGGATGGTGAACGTGGTGCCCAGGCCCGGCTCGGAGTAGATGCCCAGGTCGCCGCCCGCGGCCGTGATGATGCCGTAGACGGTGGCCAGGCCCAGCCCGGTGCCCTTGCCGGCCGGCTTGGTCGTGTAGAACGGCTCGAACGCCCGCTCGATCACCTCGGGCGGCATGCCGGTGCCGGTGTCGCTGACCCGCAGCCGCACGTAGCGGCCGGTGCGCAGGTGCGGGCGGGTGGCGGCGTACTCGCGGTCCACGGCCAGGTCGCAGGTCTCGATCGTGATCGTCCCGCCACGCGGCATCGCGTCGCGCGCGTTCACCGCCAGGTTCACCAGCACCTGGTCGAGCTGGCCGGGGTCGGCGGTGATCGACGAAAGACCATCCTGCAGCCGTACGTCCAGGGCGATGTGCTCGCCGATCGACCGGCGCAGCATCTGCTCGATGTCGGTCACCACCTCGTTGAGGTTGAGCGCCCGCGGCCGCACCACCTCGCGCCGGGCGAACGCCAGCAGCTGGTGGGTGAGGTCGGCGCCGCGCTGGGCCGCCTTGGTGATCTGCTCGGCGTCGCCGGCGATCTCGGTGAGCCCGTCCTCGGCCGCCGCCTCGGCGATGAACGTCGCGTAGTTGCTGATCACCGCGATCAGGTTGTTGAAGTCGTGCGCGACCCCGCCGGCGAGCTGACCCAGGCCCTCGAGGCGCTGCGTGCGTTGCAGTTGCGCCTCCACGTGGGCGCGCTCGGCCTCGGCCTGCAACTGCAGATACCGTTCCTGCGCCCGTACGCGCTCGGTGATGTCCCGGATGACGGCACAGCGGATCCGGCCATCGTCCGTCGGCAGGATGCTCACCGACACCTCGACCGGCACCGCCGTCCCGTCCGCCCGGTGCGCCATCGCGGCCGGCCCGGGGTCGTCGCCCGCCGCCGGCACCAGCGCGATGTCGACCGGCAGCGGCGGCGTGAGCAGCTTGTCGATCTCCTTGCCGATCAGGCCGTGCCGGGTCAGCCCGAACAGCGTCTCGGCCTCGGTGTTGGCCAGCACCACCCGGCCGTCGTCGCCGACCCCGACGAACGCGTCGGGCGCCGCCTCGAGCAGGGCCTGGAAGCTGGACTCGAGCCGTTCCCGGGTGCTGACCGCCCGGGCGATCACGGTGTAGCCGATCATGTCGCCGGCGGGGCCGAGCAGCGGCGACATGGTCAGCGTGACCTGCAGCCAGTGCCCGTCGCGGTGCCGGCGGCGGCTGCGGAACCGCTCGATCCGCGCGCCCGACTGCATCAGCAGCAGCATCTCCCGCTGGTCGGCCCGGCGGTCGTCGGGGATCAGCACGTCGACGCTGCGGCCGACGATCTCGTCGGCGCGGTAGCCGTACAGCGCCTCGGCCGCCGGGTTCCAGGCCAGGACGGTGAAGTCGCAGGCGACCGCGAAGATCGCGTCGTGGGCGGAGTGGACCATCGCCCGGAGGAGCTCGCCCTGCGGCTCGTCCGGTCGCGCCGCATCCACGTAACCGCGCGTTTGCCCCATATCCGGACCTACATTATCGATTCCCCACGCTTCGGGTACGGGTTTCCCTACGCTCGCGGGTGGGGGAGGCGATAGCGGTGGCGATCGAGACCGTGCCGGAGGTCGATCCGCAGCGGCCGAGCGGGGCCCGGGTGTACGACTACTACCTGGGCGGCACGCACCACTTCGCGGCCGACCGGCAGGCCGCCGCCGTCGCGCTGGCCGCCATGCCCGAGCTGCCGGCCGTGCTGCGGATGGGCCGGGCCTTCCTGCGCCGGGCCGTCGCGGCCGCCGCGCACGAGGGGCTCGACCAGTTCCTGGACCTGGGCGCCGGCATCCCGGCCGCGGGCAGCGTGCCCGAGGTGGCGCGCGCGATCCGCCCCCGATGCCGGATCGTCTCGGTCGACCTCGACCCGGTGGCCGTCGTGCACACGCGGCGGGTGGCGGACGGGGACCCGGACTCGGCGGCGGTGCTGGCCGACCTGACCGATCCCGACTCCGTGCTCGGTGCTCCGGCCGTACGGGCGCTGCTTGATCTTGATCGTCCGGTGTGCCTGCTGGCCGCGGCCGTCGCGCACTTCATCCCGGACACCGAACGGCTCGGGCGCGCCCTGGAGCGGTATCGCGAGGCAATGGCGCCCGGCAGCCACCTCGTGCTGACCCACGCGTGCGTCGAGGGGGAGCGACCGCACGCCCGGCAGATCCTGCGGATCTACAACCAGACGACCTCGCCGATGATCATGCGGGAGAAGGACGAGTTCCGGGCGTTCTTCGGCGACTGGCGCCTGATCGAGCCCGGGATCGTGCCGGCGGGGGACTGGCGGCCGGCGCCCGGCGACCCCGATCCCGGGCCGGCCGTGCGCGGCGAGATCATCGCGGGCATCGCCGTGAAGTGATAAACCGCGTTTCCGGCACATCGGGTAGCGGCCGGGTTCATGCTGAGGGGAACTGTCAGCCACCAGCGTGCCGGAGCGGACATGGCCGTAGTGCTCATTGCCGAGGACGACCAGGACATCGCCGCGATCCTCACCCGGTTGCTCAAGCGAGCCGGGCACACCGTGCTGCACGAGCCGGACGGCCTGGCGGCGTTCGAGCGGGCGGTCGCCGACCGCCCCGCCCTGATCCTCACCGACCTCGGCATGCCGCGGATGGACGGCCTCGAGCTGACCCGCGCGATCCGGCAGCACCCCGACCTGTCCCGCACGCCGATCGTCATGCTCAGCGGGCACCTCAACCCGGGCGACAACGAGCCGATCGCGGCCGGCTGCTGCGCGATCCTGCTCAAGCCGTGCCCGAACGACCTGCTGCGCTCGGTCGTCCAGGAGATCGCCGGCCACGGCCCGCACGAGCACAGCGGCGCCGGCGCGGACTGCCCGGCCCGGCGACCGGTGACCGCCTGAGCCGTAGGGTGGGGCGTGCTCTCCGACACCCCCCGCACCCGCCACCGCCGCATCAAGGAGAACGGCCGCACCGACCCGGCCGATCTCTACGCGGTGCTCGCCGCCGGCCACGTCGCCCACCTCGGGGTGATCGTCGACGGGCACCCGATGGTGGTGCCGACGGTCTACGGCTACGACCACGATCGGATCTTCCTGCACGGCTCGGTGGCGAGCCGCAGCCTGCTGGCCGGGCCGGCCGAGGCCTGCGTGACGGTGACGGTGCTGGACGGGCTGATCCTGGCCCGCTCGGTGTTCGAGCACGGCATCAACTACCGCAGCGCGATGATCTACGGCGTTCCCGAGCCGGTGACCGACCCCGATGACCTGCTGTACGGCCTGCGGCTGCTCACCGAGCACGTGGCGCCCGGGCAGTGGGACTACGCGCGTTCCCCGTCCCGCAAGGAGCTGGCCGCCACCCGGCTGCTCGCCCTGCCGCTGACCGAGGCGTCGGTGAAGATCAGCGACGGCCACCCCGAGGACGGCGACGGCCCCGACGCCGCCCTCGGCCTGTGGGCCGGCCGGCTGCCGGTGGTCGCGACCTGGGGCGAGCCGGTGGCCGACCCGCTGCTGCCGCCCGGCGTCGAGCCGCCCGCCCACATCGCCGGCCGCGCGGGCACTCCCGTTTCGCGCGTTTCGCGCGGGGGGTAGCTCGCGAAACGCTCATCCGCGCGCGCCGGACGTCCGAAGATGGGGGCATGGGAACTGAGCTCTCGACCGTGCTGGTCGTCGACGACGAGTCGGACATCCTCGAGGCGCTTTCGCTCCAGCTGCGCCGCGACCACAAGGTGCTGACCGCCGAGAGCGGCGACGACGCGCTGCGCCTGCTCGCCGACGCGGGCCCGGTCGCCGCCGTGATCAGCGACCTGCGGATGCCCGGCATGGACGGGGTCGAGCTGCTGCGCCGGGTCCAGCTCGAGTACCCGGACACCACTCGCGTGCTGCACACCGCGCAGAGCGACCTGAACGCGGCGATCGCGGCGATCAACGACGGCGGCGTCTACCGCTACCTCGCCAAGCCGGTCAAGACCGACGAGCTGCGGGCCACGGTCCAGGACGCGGTGGCCCGGCACGGCCGGTCGACGACCGAGCGGCACCTGCTCGACACCACGCTCAAGTCCAGCATCCAGGCCGTGTTCGGCTGCCTCGAGCTGGCCAGCCCGGTCGCGTTCGCCCGGGCCGGCCGGATCCGTACCCTCGTCTCCGAGCTCTGCGCCGCCCTCCAGCTCGGCAACCTGTGGGAGATCGAGGTCGCGGCCATGGCCTCGCAGCTGGGGGCCGTGACCATCCCGCCGAGCGTGCTCGCCAAGCTCGACAAGGGCCTGCCCTGCACCGACGAGGAGCAGGCGATGGTCGACGCGATGCCGGGCGTCGCCGTGCAGCTGCTGAAGGGCATCCCCAACCTCGAGGACGTGCTGGAGATCGTCCGCGGCCTCGCCCCCGGCGCGCCCCGCCCGACGTCGCCGGTGATCGAGGCCGCCATCGACGTGGTCCGCACGGCCATGGACTACGAGACCCTGGAGAGCCGCGGCCTCGAGATCGAGAACGCGATCACCGTGCTCGAGTGCCGCGACCACGCGGCCATGCCGGTGCTGGCCAGACTGCGCGACGTCAAGGGCCTCGTGCAGGTGGCCGAGAAGAAGGTCCGCGGGCTGCGGGTCGTCGACCTCGAGGTCGGCATGCGCGTCGCCGAGGACATCGTCGCCACCAACGGCCTGGTGCTGATCGGCCGGGGCATGGTGGTCACGTCGCTGCTGCTGGACCGCCTCGACAACTACGCCCGGATGATCGAGATCATCGAGCCGGTGCTGGCCATCCCCGGCGCGCTCCGGGCGCTGGAGACCCGCGACTCGCTCGACTAGTCGTCCAGTTCCGCCGCGAGACCGTCGAGCAGGCCCAGGACCAGGGCCTGCTCGGCGCATATCCGGCCCAGGGTCAGGTCGGCGTCGGGGATCACGCCGTCCCGGGCCGCGTGCTCGACCTCGCCGAAGATCCCGGACAGCGTGGCGGCGCCGATGTTGGCGGCCGACCCCTTCAGGGCGTGGGCGTGTTCCCGTACGGCCGAGGGGTCGCCGCCGCGCAGCAGCTCGCCGAGCCGCTCCACCCCGTCCGGCGTCTTCGCCGCGAACGACCGCAGCAGCCGCGCCATCAGCGCCCGCTCGGCGGCGTCCGGATCGTCGCCGCCGATGTCGGCCAGCCGCTCCCGGATCTCGCCCTCCCGCGTGCTCACGTCCATGCGCCCCATCCTGCGCCGTCGCCGGCGCGGAAGTGACGCAACTCCTACAGTCGGCGGCGGCACGGCCGATTCCTGCGGCATGACCGATCTCCGGCGGCACCAGCCCCGCCGCTACGTGCTGGCCACTGCCGCCGTGGCCGGGCTCTCGATGCTCTGGTACCTCGGCTACGCCGTCCTCGGGGCGGGACCGTCGGTGCTCTCCTACGTCGGCGGCCCGCTCGCCTCGGCGACCGGCGCCCTCGCCGTGTTCGCCCTGCTGCGCGCCGTCCCGATGGAGCCGGCGGCCCGCCGGTTCTGGCGGCTGATCCTGCTGCTGGAGGTGTCGGTCTCGATCGGCCGCGGCATCCAGGCCGGGTACGCGTTCGCCGCCTACCCCGCCCCGCCGCAGCCGCCCGCCTTCGTCTCGCTGTTCAGCGCCGTCGGCCTGGTCGGCGCGATCGTGGCCATCTGCCTCGTGCCGCTGGGCCCGACCGCCCAGGGCGAGCGGTGGAAGCGGCAGCTCGACCGGGCCATCGCGTTCACCGGCTGCTTCACCCTGCTGTGGTTCGCCGCGCTGGCCCCGCTGATCGAGTCGGACGAGAACTGGCCGGCCCGCAGCAAATGGACCGTCGGCCTGGCGATCGTGATGAGCGCGGTCGGCATCGCCCGGGTCGCCTACGTCCCGGGCGGGCCGGTCGACCGGGCCGCCGTGCGCCTGGTCGCCTGCAGCGGGCTCGCCGCCGCCGCGTACGCCATGCTGGCCGCCCACGCCGGGCACCGCGCCGCCGTCCCCGGCCAGGCCGTGCTGCTCCCGCTCGGCCCGCTGCTGGTCGCCTTCGCGGTGGCCCGGCAGTGGCGCTACACCGTGGCCCGGCCGCAGCGCGACGCCTGGCTGCCCTACCTCGCCGTCGTCGCCGTCGACGTCCCGCTGGTCGCCACCGTCTTCGGGCCGATGCGCTGGCCCGGACGGGTGGTCGTGCTGCTCGCCGTCGGCGTCACCCTGCTCGCCTCGCTACGCCAGTTCCTCGCCTACCGGGAGAACCAGCGCCTGATCCGCAGCCAGCGCGAGTCGGAGGAGCGGCTGCGCTTCGACGCCACCCACGACTCGCTCACCGGCCTGGTCAACCGCGCCCTGTTCCGCGACCGGCTCTCGGCCGCGCTCGAATCGGGCCCCGCCACCGTCGTGCTGGTCGACCTCGACGACTTCAAGACCGTCAACGACTCGCTCGGGCACAACATCGGCGACGACCTGCTGGTCGCGGTGGCCGCGGCGCTGCACGACGCGGTCGGCGAGGACGGCCTGACCGCCCGGCTCGGCGGCGACGAGTTCGCCGTGCTGATCACCGACGACGCGGTCGACGCCGAGGAGCTGACCGGCCGGATCGAGACCGTGCTGAGCGGCTCGCTCAGCGAGCACCGGCTGCTCATGCACGCGAGCGCCGGCATCGCCACCGCCCCGGCCGGCACGCCGCTCGACCACCTGATGCGCGACGCCGACACCGCCCTCTACGCCGCCAAGCAGCGCGGCGGCGACAACTGGGTGCGCTTCACCGCGGGCATGGAACGCCCGGTGGTGGCCGACGCCCAGCTCGGCGCCGAGCTGCGCCGGGGCCTGGAGGCGGGCGAGTTCCGCGTCGTCTACCAGCCGCTGGTCGACCTGCACCTCAACCAGGTCATCGGGGTCGAGGCCCTGGTCCGCTGGCAGCACCCGACCCGCGGGGTGATCTCACCGGCCGAGTTCATCCCGGTCGCCGAGCGCACCGGCCTGATCGTGCCGCTGGGCCGGTTCGTGCTGCGCGAGACCTGCCGGCAGGCGGCCGCCTGGCTCAAGGAGTTCGGCCCCGGCGTGCTCCAGAAGGCCGGCCCCAACGTCTCCGCCCGCCAGCTGCACGACCCGGACTTCGTCGACGACGTGCGCGCCGCCCTGGCCGAGAGCGGCCTGCCCGGCTCGCTGCTGGTGCTCGAGCTGACCGAGTCGGCGGTGCTGCGCGGCCAGCAGGTCTCGCGCACCCTGCACGAGCTGCACGACATGGGCGTCCGGCTGGCGCTCGACGACTTCGGCACCGGCGAGTCCTCGCTGTCGCTGCTGCGCGCCTTCCCGGCCTCGATCGTGAAACTCGACAAGTCGTTCGTCGACGGCATCGAGCTCGACGAACCGGACACCCCGGAGGCGGCGGCCCGGCAGGCCGTGGCCCGCGCGGTGATCCAGATGGCCGGCGCCCTCGACCTCGACACGGTCGCCGAGGGCATCGAGAACGAGGAGCAGGCGGAGCGGCTGCGCCGGCTCGGCTACTCCCTCGGGCAGGGCTTCCACCTGGCCGAGCCGATGCGTCCCGAGCAGGTCACGGCGATGCTGGCCGGCCAGCAGGACGCCGAAGCGGCGTGATTCCTACGATCGGGGCGCGGACGGCCGATGTCATCCAGGTGACCAAGCCGACCCGCGCCCCGCGACGCCACCTGGCGGTCACCGCCGCGATCATGGTGGCCTTCACCGGCTGGTACGTGGTGTGGCTGGCCGGCGGTCCCGGCCCGGCCGCGATCGCGTACCTGGCCCTGCCGCTGACCGCGGCGGTCACCGCGCACGCCGTGCACGGCCTGATCCGCGGCAAGCGGCTCGACCCGGTCGCCCGCCGCTTCTGGCGCCAGATGCTCACCTCGTTCGCCCTGCTCGCGGCCGGTTACGGCCTGCTCGCCGCCGAGGCGTTCCGGGACACCGGCACGCTGCCGACGATGCCGATCCCGGCCGCGGTGCTCAACGTGCTGGCGTTCCTCATCGCGATGTGGGCCGTCGGCCGGGTGCCGCTCGGCATCGCCAGCGGCACCCACCGCCGGCGGCAGTGGCTGGACCGGTCGATCGCGTTCTCCGGGTGCGGCACCGTCCTGTTCAACTTCGGCCTCGCTCCCATGATCGGCGCGGCCGACCCGTGGAGCACCCAGGCGCTCGTGCTGATCAGCCTGTCGTTCGTGCTCGCCGTCGGCGGCATCACCAAGGTCTCCTACCTCGGCGACGGCCCGGTCGACCGGGTCGCGATCCGGCTCATCGGCGCCTGCGGCCTGGTCGGCGCGGCCGTGGCCGTGCTCGCCGTCACCGGCGGCTACAACAGCGCGGTACCGGCCCAGGCCGTGGTCATGCCGGTCGCGGCGCTGCTGGCCGTGCTCGCGGTGCGCCGCCAGTGGGTGTCGACCGGCGCCCGGCCCCGGCGGGCCAACACCTGGCTGCCCTACCTCGCGATCGCCGCGGTCGACCTGCCGCTGCTCGCGCTGCTGCCGGCCCACCGGATGACCTGGACCGGCCGGCTCGTGATCGCCGCCGCCGTGCTGGTCAACGCCCTGGTCGCGCTGCGGCAGTACTTCGCGATGCGGGAGAACGCCCGGCTGCTGCGCGAGAAGCGCGCCTCCGAGGAGCGCCTGCGCCACGAGGTCACCCACGACGGCCTCACCGGCCTGGCCAACCGCGGCCTGTTCCGCGAGCGGCTGGCCGCGACGCTGTCCGCCGGCGAGACCACCGTGCTGCTGGTCGACCTCGACGACTTCAAGACGGTCAACGACTCGATGGGCCACGAGGTCGGCGACGACCTGCTGATCGCGGTCGCCGACACGATGCGCCGGGCGGCCCGCGACGGCCTGCCGGTGCGGCTGGGCGGCGACGAGTTCGCGGTGCTGCTCGACGACCCGGCGGTCGACGGCGAGGCGGTCGCGCAGCGCATCCTCGACGCGTTCGCCGGCCCGATGAGCGCCCACCACCTGCTCGTGCACGCCAGCATCGGCATCGCCACGGCCGAGGCCGGCACCCCGCTCGACACCCTGCTGCGCGAGGCCGACGTCGCCATGTACGCGGCCAAGCAGCGCGGCAAGGCCAACTTCGTGCGCTACCACGGCGGCATGGACCTGCCCGCGCTCGGCCACGCCCGGCTCGGCGGCGAGCTGCGCCGGGCCCTGGACGCCGACGAGTTCCGCCTCGTCTACCAGCCGATCATGGAGCTCGCGCACGGCCGCGTGGTCGGCGTCGAGGCCCTGGTCCGCTGGCAGCACCCGACCCGGGGCCTGGTCTCGCCGGCCGAGTTCATCCCGGCCGCCGAGGGCACCGGCCTGATCGTGCCGCTCGGCCGGTTCGTGATGCGCGAGACGTTCCGGCAGGCCGCCGCCTGGCTGGCCGAGTTCGGCCCGGACTCGCTGCAGAAGGTCGGACCGAACGTGTCGGTGCGTCAGCTGCACGACCCCGACTTCGTCGACGACGTGCGGGCCATCCTCGCCGAGACCGGGCTGCCGCCCGACCGCGTGGTGCTCGAGCTGACCGAGTCGGCGGTGCTGCGCGGGCCCCAGGTGCTCCAGACGCTGCGCCAGCTGCACGAGATGGGCATCCGGCTGGCGCTCGACGACTTCGGCACCGGCGAGTCCTCGCTGTCGCTGCTACGGGCGTTCCCGGCCGCGATCGTGAAGCTCGACAAGTCGTTCGTCGACGGCATCGAGCTCGACGAGCCGGACACCCCGGAGGCGACCGCCCGCCAGGCGGTGGCCCGCGCGGTGATCCAGATGGCCGGCGCGCTCGGCCTCGACACGGTGGCCGAGGGCATCGAGAACCAGGCCCAGGCCGACCGGCTGGTGGATCTCGGCTACTCGCTCGGCCAGGGCTACCACCTGGCCCGGCCGATGCCGGCCGCGGACCTCACCCGGCTCCTGGCGGCCCAGCGGGTCGTCGCGGTCTAAAGTACGGCGATGGACGACGGCACCCGCACCGCTGCGTCGCTCGCGGCCCGCCTGGCCGGCCTGCATTTCGCCGACCTTCCGGAAGACCGGGCGACCGCGCGGATCGTCGACACGGTGGTGGAGTGGGCCGAGTCGCAGGGCTGGCGGGTCTACCGCCGGGCGCCCAGCGTCTTCCCGCTCCCGCCGCCGCTCAAGGGTCACTCGGTGCTCGACGTCGCCTGCGCCCGCCCCGGCGGCCAGCCGATCGCGGTCGAGGTCGACCGGCTCGACCGGCAGCGGACGGTGGACAAGCTGCTGGCCGAGGCCGCCGCCGGCCGGCTCGCCATCTGGGTGCGCTGGGGCGCCGGCCCGTTCCGCCCGCCGCCGCTGCCGGTGCACCTGGTCACCCGCGAGGCGGCCCGCACCCGGGGGAGCTGGCACACGGTCGCCGACCTCCCGGCGCCGCGGCACAGCGAGGGCGTCGAGGCGGTCGGCGAGGCGGCCGAGTTGCCCTGGGATCCCCCTCAAGTCGGCCGCTGACCGGTCGATGTCAGAAGCGTGAAGACGCACGCCACGGAGACGCCGCACCGGGGACACCCGGCCTCCTGGTGGGCGCAGTTCCCCGAGGTCTCCGACCGCTTCGACGCGGCGGTGGTGGCCGAGGCGCTCAGCGACGAGATCATCCCGAAGATCTCGTCCGCATTGCTGCGCCGCGAGGCCGAGATCGCCACCGAGGTCGTCGTCCGCCACCTCAACAAGCCGACCAGCGACGAGCTCGCCGGGCGCGCCCGCCAGGCGGTCAAGCGGCTGGTGGCCACCGTCGAGCGGCTCGAGGAACGCTCCACCGGCGAGGACGCCGGGATCGCCGAGACCTGGGCCCTGTGTCACTGCCTGCAGGGCGACTGGGCCGAGGCCGCCTCCGAGGCCGAGCCGTTCGTCGGGACGGCGCCGCTGCTCAAGGCGTTCGTCAGCGCGCTGCGCCTGGAGCGCTTCGACATCAGCCTGACCGTACGGCTGCTGAACGCCGGCCTGGTGCCGACGGCGGCGGTCAAGACCGGCCTGATCGTCGGCAAGTACGGCTGGTGGCCGACCTGGTTGCTGGCGATCGTCAACGAGCGGGCGATGGCCGGCACGCTCGACGAGGAGACGATCTCGGCCCTCGACAACTGCGCGTACGCCGAGCTGTCCCCGGCCCAGGCCCGGATGGCGCGGCGGCTGCTCAACGGCGAGCCGGACCTGGTCGACGCCTCCGCGTACCGGCTCGAGGGGCTGGGCGAGCCCATCGCCGCCGCGAAGCTGCGCGAGGGCGACCTGACCGCGGTCGCCCTCGCCGCCCGTCTCATCCCGATCTGACCCCTAGGCGCCGCCCGCCTCGAGGGTGACCGTTTGCGGCTGGAACGATGTGCCGTTCACGTCGATCCCGGCCGCCTTGGCCTGGGTGATCGCCTGGTTGATGTAGTCGTTGGTGTACGCCTGGCCCTCCGGCGCCTTCTTCAGCACGGTGTCGCCGGTCTGGTTCTTGGTGGTCATCGAGATGTCCACGGTCTGCTTCCAGGCCGCGTCGTCGACCACGCCCACGCCGCCGGCGGCCGGCCAGATCAGCTTGTTGACCTCGTTCATCTGCCACAGCTGGTGGCTCTTGCCGAGCTTCGATCCCTTGGCCACCACCAGGTCGCGGCACTTCTCGGCGTTGTCCCGGCAGAACGCCCAGCCCTTGATCGTGCCGAGCAGGAACTTGACCGTCTGGGCCTGGTAGTTCGGGTCGCTCAGCTTCTGCGTGTTGGCCCAGACCGCGTCCTGGAGCATGGCCGAGCCGTTCTGCTTCCAGTCGATGATCGCGAAGTCGTCGGCGGTGTACTGCTTGCCGGTCTGCGGGTTCTTGGCCTCCAGCAGCTGGGCGTACTCGTTGTAGCTCATCGCCTGGGCCGCGTCGATCTCGTGCTTGAGCAGCGCCTGCATGTCGAACTGCTGCTGCACCAGGGTGACGTCCTTGCCCGGGTCGAGCCCGGCCTTGGTCATGCCGGCGAACAGCTCGAACTCGTTGCCGAAGCCCCAGTTGCCGATCTTCTTGCCCTTGAACTGGGCCGGCGACGTGATGCCCGAGTCCTTCCAGGCGACCTGGTACGTGCCGGAGCGTCCGAAGATCTGACCCACGTCCGTGATGCCGGCGCCCTGCTCGCGCGACGCCAGCGCCTTGGGCACCCAGGCGACGGCGTAGTCGGCCTTGCCCTGGGCCAGCACGGTCTGCGGCACGATGTCGACGCCGCCCTCGAGCAGTTGCACGTCGAGGCCCTGCTCGGAGTAGAAGCCCTGGTCGACGGCGGCGATGTAGCCGGCGAACTGGGCCTGGTAGAACCACTGGAGCTGGAGCTTGATCGGGGTCAGCGCCCCGCCGCTGCCGCCCGGGGCGGGCGTCTTCGCCTCGTCGGCCGTGCCGCAGGCGGCCAGCAGCAGGGTGGTGGCAGCGGCAATAGTAGTGACTATCCGGAATCTGCGCATGAACAACCTCCGTGGGAAAGGGGGGTGAATCAGGCGATGAGGCGCGTGCGCCAGGGCATCGCCAGGCGTTCCAGCAGAAGCGTGGTGAGGTAGAAGACGAGCCCGAGCAGGCAGGCGCCGATCACGAAGGCCCAGGCCCGGGGGTACGCGGTGAAGGCCGCCGCCGACGTGATCCGCGAGCCGAGCCCGTTCTGGAGCCCGCCGAAGTACTCGGCGACGACCGCCGCGATGACCGCCAGCGAGGACGCCTGCCGCAGGCCGGTGAAGACGTAGGGGAGGGCGCCGGGCAGCCGCACCTTCCGGGCGAAGGTCCAGCCGCTCGCCGCGTACGTGTGCATGAGCTCTTGGTGGATGGGGTCGACCTCGCGCAGGCCGCGCAGCGTGTTGAGGAAGACCGGGAAGAACACGATGATCGCGGCGACCAGGCGGCGGGGGATGCTGCTGGTCGACTCGAACATGTTGTTGAGGATCGGGGCGAGCGCGATGATCGGCAGCGCGCTCACCACCGCCGCGAACGGGATGGACACCTCGGCGATCGGCCGGAAGCGGCTCGCCACCATCGCCACCAGCACCCCGGCGATCGCGCCGGCGATCAGGCCGATCAGCGCGTTCTCGCCGCTGGCCAGCGCCGCCTCCCAGACGTTGCGCCGCTGCTCGACCAGCTCGCCCCCGATCGCGCTGGGCGAGGGCAGGATGAACGGGGCGATCCGGCCGAGCGTGACCGTCAGCTGCCAGGCGATGATCGCCACGATGCCGACGATCACCGGCGGCAGGACGCGTCTCACGGCGCGCTTCCCGCCGGCACCCCGCGCAGCGCCTGGCGGACCGCCGTGACGTGCTCGAAGTACCGCTCCGACTGCCGGGCCGCCTCGTCGCGGGCCGGCAGGTCGACGTCGACGGCCGCGGTGATCCGGCCGGGCCGGGCCGACATCACCACCACCCGGTGCGAGAGGAACACCGCCTCGGAGATCGAGTGGGTGACGAAGACCGTGCTGGTGCCGGTCTTGGCGCAGATGCCGAGCAGCTCGGTCTGCAGCCGTTCCCGGGTCATCTCGTCGAGCGCGCCGAACGGCTCGTCCATCAGCAGCAGCGGCGGCTGCACGGCCAGCGCCCGGGCGATCGCCACCCGCTGCTGCATGCCGCCGGAGAGCTGGGCCGGGTAGTGCCCGCCGAACTCCTCCAGCCCGACCAGTGCCAGCATCTCGTCGGCCCGGGCCTTGCGCTCGGCCTTGCCCAGGCCACGCAGCTCGAGCGGCAGCTCGACGTTGCGCCGGACGGTCCGCCACTCGAACAGGCCGGCCTGCTGGAACGCGATGCCGTAGTCCTGGTCGCGGCGAGCCTTGCCGGCGTCCTTGCCGGCCACCATGACCGTGCCGGAGGTGGGCACGATGAGGTCGGCGATCAGGCGCAGCAGCGTGCTCTTGCCGCAGCCGGACGGGCCGATCAGCGAGACGAACTCGCCGTCGCCGACGGTCAGCCCGACCTCGGACAGCGCGGTCACCTCGTCGGGCCGGCCCTGGTTGAAGACCTTGGTCACCTTGTCGATCACGACGGCACTCATAGCGTCACCACCTCCACGTGGCGCCGGTGCCGCATCAGCGGCAGCTCGATCAGGCTGACGGCGCCGGCGACGACCAGGCCCAGCAGGGCGGCGCCGAGCATCGCGGTGTAGACCTTGGCGGGGTCGCTGGTGGCCTCGCGGGAGTACTCGATGACCAGGCGGCCGATGCCGCCGCGGGTGCCGGTGGAGATCTCGCCGACCACCGCGCCGACCACCGCCGCCGCGCCGGCCAGGCGCAGGGCCGGGAACAGGTAGGGCAGGGAGGCCGGGAAGCGGAGCTTGACCAGCGTCCGCCACCAGCCCGCCGCGTAGCTGCGCATCAGCTCGACCCCGCTCGCGGCCGGGGACTGCAGGCCGCGCAGCATGCCCACGGCCACCGGGAAGAACGCCAGGTAGGCGGCGATCACGGCGACCGTAGCCCAGGGCGGCATGATGGTGCCGCCCCACCCGGCGATCAGCGGCGCGAGCGCCACCAGCGGCACGGTCTGGGAGAGGATCACGTACGGCAGGAGCCCGCGCTCGACGATCCGGAAGCGCTGCATCGCGATCGCCAGCAGGAGCCCGACCGCGGCGCCGACCAGGAAGCCGACGGCCGTGATGCCGAGCGTGAACAGGCACGCCTGCAGCACCACGATCCAGACCGGCCGGCCGCCCGTCAGCTCCGGGCGGCCGAGCCGTTGCAGCACGGTCCACAGGTGCGGCATGGAGAGGTCGTCGGCCCGCGGCAGGACCCGCACCCCGAACAGGACCGTCCCGTCCGGGCTGCCGACGGCCTTGTAGCCCTCCCAGAGCAGCGCGAACAGGGCGATGCCCGCGAGGACCAGCAGCGTCCGTCTCACGTCATCGCCGGGATGATCTGCGACCCGTACGCGGTCAGCGTCTCCTCCTTGTTGTCGTGCTGCAGGTAGACCGCGAACTGGTCGACGCCCAGCTCGCGCAGCTCGGTCAGCCGCTTGAGGTGGTTCTCGACCGGCCCGAGGACGCAGAAGCGGTCGACGATCTCGTCGGGCACGAACGAGGTGTGGGTGTTCCCGGCCCGGCCGTGCTCGGCGTAGTCGTAGCCCTGCCGCGCCCGGATGTAGTCGGTCAGCGCCTGCGGCACCGCGCCGCCCTCGCCGTAGCGGGCCACGATGTCGGCGACGTGGTTGCCGACCATGCCGCCGAACCACCGGGTCTGCTCCCGCTGATGCGCGAGATCGTCGCCGACGTAGGCCGGCGCGGCCACGCAGAACTTGATCGCCATCGGGTCGCGCCCGGCCTTCTCGGCCGCCCGCCGCACCGCCCCGATCATCCAGGCCGCGATGTCGGGGTCGGCGAGCTGCAGGATGTACCCGTCGCCGACCTCGCCGGTCAGGGCCAGAGCCTTCGGGCCGTAGGCGGCGACCCAGACCTCGAGCCGGCTCTCCGGCGCCCAGGCGAACTGGAGCTCCTGGCCGCGCAGGGTCACCTTCTCGCCGTTCGCGAGCCCCTTGATCACCTGCACCGACTCGCGGAGCTGGCCGAGCGTCTGGGGCTGCGCGCCGAGCACCCGCAGCGCCGAGTCGCCCCGGCCGATGCCGCAGACGGTCCGGTTGCCGTACATCTCGTTGAGGGTGGCGAACAGCGAGGCCGTGACCGTCCAGTCCCGGGTGCCGGGGTTGGTGACCATCGGGCCGACGATCACCCGCTCGGTCTCGTCGAGGATCTTGGAGTAGATGACGAACGGCTCCTGCCACAGCACGTGCGAGTCGAACGTCCACACGTGGCTGAAGCCGGCCGCCTCCGCCTGCTTGGCCAGCTCGACCACTTTTCGCGCCGGCGGGTCGTTCTGGAGGACAACACCGATGTCCATGGCTACACCAGATACTCGGAGAGCGCGCGCGGCACGTACCGGCCGCGGCCCTTCCGGCCCTTGTACTCGCCGCCGGCGACGATGACCTCGCCGCGGGACAGGACCGTGTCGACCTTGCCGTCGATCTCCCAGCCCTCCCACGCCGAGTAGTCCATGTTCATGTGGTGGGTCTCGACGCTGATCCGGGTGCGGCCGTTCGGGTCGTAGAGCACGACGTCGGCGTCCGAGCCGGGCGCGATGACGCCCTTCTTCGGGTACATGCCGAACATCCGGGCCGGGGTGGTCGCGATCGTCTCGACCCAGCGCGCGAGCGACAGCTTCTTGTCGACGACGCCCTGGTAGAGCAGGTCGACGCGATGCTCGACGCTGCCGATCCCGTTCGGGATCTTGGAGAAGTCGCCGATGCCCATCTCCTTCTGGTCCTTCATGCAGAACGGGCAGTGGTCGGTGGAGACCACGGAGAGGTCGTTGGTGCGCAGGCCCTGCCACAGGTCGGCGCGGTGGCTCTCCTTGCCGGAGCGCAGGGGAGTGGAGCAGACCCACTTGGCGCCCTCGAACCCGGGCGCGCCCAGCTGGTCCTCCAGCGTGAGGTAGAGGTACTGCGGGCAGGTCTCGGCGAACACGTTGCGGCCCCGGTCGCGGGCGTTGCGGACCTGCTCGAGGGCCTTCGACGCGCTCAGGTGCACGATGTAGAGCGGGCAGTCGGCGGCCACGCTCGCCAGCCAGATGGCCCGGCTGGTCGCCTCGGCCTCGAGCTCCTGCGGCCGGGTGATGCCGTGGTAGATCGGGTCGGTCTCGCCGCGTTCAAGAGCCTGCTTCACCAGTACGTCGATGGCCGGCCCGTTCTCGGCGTGCATCATGATCATGGCGCCGTTGTCCCGCGCCTTCTGCATGGCCCGCAGGATCTGGCCGTCGTCGGAGTAGAAGACGCCGGGGTAGGCCATGAACAGCTTGAAGCTCGTGATGCCCTCGCTCGCCACGAGCTGGTCCATGGCCTTGAGCGAGTCGTCGTCGACGCCGCCGAGGATCATGTGGAAGCCGTAGTCGATGTGGCACTGATCGGCGGTCTTGGCGTGCCACGCGGCCAGGCCGTCCTGCACGACCTCGCCGTACCGCTGGATCGCGAAGTCGATGATCGTCGTGGTGCCGCCGATCGCCGCCGCCCGGGTGCCGGTGTCGAAGGTGTCGCTGGCCTCGGTGCCGCCGAACGGCATCTGCATGTGGGTGTGCGCGTCGATGGCGCCCGGGATCACGTACTTCCCGGTGGCGTCGATGACCTCGGGTCCTTCGGGGCCCCGGCCCGGCGCGAAGATGGCGGCGATCGTCTCGCCGTCGACGAGCACGTCGCCCGCGTACGGTCCGGTGGGACCGACCACGGTCCCGCCCTTGATCAGGATACTCACAGCTCCACCGTCCGGGTGTAGGACTCCGGCCGGCGGTCGCGGTAGAACTGCCAGCGCTCGCGGACCGTGCGGATCAGGCTCAGGTCGAGGTCGCGGACGATCAGCTCGGGCTCGCGGGTGTCGCCGACCTCGCCGACGAACTTGCCCTCGGGGTCGACGAAGTAGGACTGGCCGTAGAAGTCGTCGTCGCCGAGCGGCTCGATGCCGACCCGGTTGATCGCGCCGATGTAGTACTCGTTGGCGACCGCGCTGGCCGGCTGCTCCAGCTGCCAGAGATAGCTGGACAGGCCGCGGCTGGTGGCCGACGGGTTGAAGACGATCTGCGCGCCGCCCAGGCCCAGCTCGCGCCAGCCCTCGGGGAAGTGCCGGTCGTAGCAGATGTAGACGCCGACCTTGCCCACCGCCGTGTCGAAGACGGGGTAGCCGAGGTTGCCGGGACGGAAGTAGAACTTCTCCCAGAAGCCGTTCACCTGCGGGATGTGGTGCTTGCGGTACTTGCCGAGGTACTTGCCGTCGGCGTCGACCACGGCCGCGGTGTTGTAGAGGACGCCCTCCTGCTCCTTCTCGTACATCGGCAGGACCATCACCATGCCCAGCTCGGCCGCCAGCGCCTGGAAGCGCTCGGTGGTCGGGCCCGGGATCGACTCGGCGTATTCGTAGTACGCGGCGTCCTGCACTTGACAGAAGTACGGGCCGTAGAAGAGCTCCTGGAAGCAGATCACCTTCGCGCCCTGCGCGGCGGCGTCGCGGGCATAGTCCTCGTGCGCCTTGATCATCGATTCCTTGTCGCCCGTCCAGGTGGTCTGGACGAGGGCGGCGCGAACGACGTCGGTCATGACCGCTGCCCCTCTCTGTTGATCTTGTGCTGCCGGGCGCGGTGGAGCGCCCGTGATCGTGTGTCTACTCCCCGTTATAGCGGCTGCGCTAGAGCTTGCTTGTCGGCTTCAGATGCCGTAGGACACTAACGACACACATTCAGGCGGACAATTGCCTGTACGTAACGGATTGTTTCTGCGAGGCAAATTGCTGAGCGTCATCACCGGCGCGGTCGAGGACCGCAGCGCCCGGGGGATCGCCGCGGCCGTCGGCCGTCTGGTCAGCGCCGGCGCGCTGCCGGCCGGGAGCCGGCTGCCCACGGTTCGCGACGTCGCGCGCTCGCTCGGGGTCAGCCCGACCACGGTGAGCGAGGCGTGGCAGAGCCTGACCAGGGCCGGGGCGATCCAGACCAGGGGACGCTCGGGCACGTTCGTGGCGGCGCCGGTCATGCCCCGGCAGAGCTGGCGCTACTCGCAGATGGGCTCGGCGCCGGCCGCCCGGCGCGACCTGTCGACCGGCATTCCCGACCACGACCTGCTGCCCGACCTCACCGAGGCGCTGAAGCGGATCGGCGACGGCCGGCTGACGACGAGCTACCTCGACGAGCCGGTGCTGCCGATGCTCGAGACGGTGCTGCGCAACCGCTGGCCGTTCCCGCCCGAGGGCCTCACCGTGGTCGACGGCGCGCTCGACGCCCTCGACCGGATCATCGGGCAGCTCGTCCGCTTCGGCGACCACGTGATCGTGGAGAACCCCGCGTTCCCGCCCCTGCTCGACCTGCTCCAGACCGTCGGCGCCACGGTGGTCGGGGTGCCGATGGACGACGCCGGCATGCTGCCCGACGCGCTGCGCGCCGCCCTCGCCGGGTACCCGGCCGCCGCCGTCTTCCTCCAGCCCCGCGCGCACAACCCGACCGGCGTGAGCATCCCGCCGGCCCGGGCCGCCGCGCTGGCCACCGTCCTGGCCGAGTTCCCCGAGGTGGTGGTGGTCGAGGACGACCACGCCGGGGACATCGCCACCTCGCCGCCGGTCAGCCTCGGCCGGCACCTGCCGGGCCGCACCGTGCACGTCGCCAGCTTCTCCAAGAGCCACGGACCCGACCTGCGGCTCGCGGCCATCGGCGGCCCGGCCGCGATCGTGGCCGCGATCGCCGACCGGCGGCTGCTCGGGCCCGGCTGGTCGAGCCGGCTGCTGCAGGCCGTGCTGCTCGACCTGCTCACGTCGCCGGACGCGGCCGCCCAGGTGTCGGCCGCGCGCTCGGCCTACGCGACCCGCCGGGCGTCCCTGCTGAGCCGGCTGCACGCGCGCGGCGTCACCGCCACCGCCGCCGACGGGATCAACCTCTGGATGGCCGTCGACGACCAGCAGATCGCCGTCGTGTCGCTGGCCGCGCACGGCATCGCGGTCGCTCCCGGCGCGCCCTTTTGCGTCACTCCCGGCGGATCCGACCACGTCCGTGTCACGGTGGGACTGGTGCCGGACGGCTTCGACGACCTCGCCGACGCGCTCGCGTCGGCCGCCATCCTGGGCAGCCGCGGCAGCGGCGCCCGCGCCCGCCCGCACCCGCGCGGCTGGCGATAGCCCTTACTTTCGTTCGGAGGACGCGGATGACCGACGATCTGCTGGCCCGGCACCGGGCCGTCATGCCCGGCTGGATGCCGGTCTACTACGGCGACGAGGCGATCGAGATCGTGTCCGGCTCCGGCCGGCGGGTCACCGACGCCACCGGCCGCAGCTACCTGGACTTCTTCGGCGGCGTGCTGACCAACATGATCGGCTACGACGTGGCGGAGATCAACGAGGCCGTACGCCGCCAGCTCGCCACCGGCGTCGTGCACACCTCCACGCTCTACCTCATCCGCCAGCAGGTCGAGCTGGCCGAGAAGATCGCCCGGCTGTCCGGCATCCCGGACGCGCGCGTCTTCCTGACCAACTCGGGCACCGAGGCCAACGAGACCGCGCTGCTGATGGCGACCAACGTGCGCCGCTCCAACCAGATCCTGGCGATCAAGAACAGCTACCACGGGCGGACGTTCGCGACCATGGCGATCACCGGGCACCGCTCCTGGTCGTCGAGCTCGCTCAGCCCGCTGAACGTGTCGTGGCTGGCGTCGGGGGACCGGCTGCGGGGCCGGATGGCGGGGCTGTCCTCGGGCGACCTCGCCGAGGCGGCGGTCGACGATCTGCGCGAGGTGCTGGCGACGGTCACCGCCGGCGACGTGGCCGCGCTGATCGCGGAGCCGATCCAGGGCGTCGGGGGGTTCGTCGCGGCTCCGGACGGGGTGCTCGGCGCGTACCAGAAAGTGTTGAATGAATCGGGCATTCTGCTGATCGCGGATGAGGTGCAGACCGGGTGGGGACGCACCGGCGAGCATTTCTGGGGGTACCAGGCGCACGACGTGACGCCCGACCTGATCACCTTCGCCAAGGGGATCGGCAACGGGTTCGCGCTCGGCGGCGTCGTCGGGCGGGCCTCGGTGATGAACGCGGTGCCGGCGATCAGCTTCTCGACCTTCGGCGGGAACCCGCTCTCGGCGGCGGCGGGCAACGCGGTGCTCGACTACGTGCTGTCGCACGACCTGCAGGCCAACGCGGCCCGGGTGGGCGCCGTTCTGCTGGACGGACTGCGCGCACTGGACCTGCCGATCCTGGCCGAGGTACGGGGCAAGGGCCTCATGGTCGGGCTGGAATTCGTGCGACCCGGCACCATGGAGCCTTTTGCCGAGGCGACCACCAGCGTGTTCGATCTTTGCCGTGAGGGCGGCCTGCTCGTGGGCAAGGGCGGCCTGTACGGCAACGTGATCCGGATCGGGCCGGCGCTGACCCTGACCGAGGAGGAGGCCCGCGAGGGGCTGGCCGTGCTCGTCGACGCCGTCACCGAGGTGGACGCGTCGTACCGGGTGGGCTGATCCCGCGTAGGCTGACGCCCGTGGATCAAGAAGAGCGGATCGCCCTGTTCCTGGACTACGAGAACCTGGCGATCAGCGCGCGGGATCACCTCGGTGGCATCTCGTTCGACCTGCGCCCGGTCGCCGACGCGCTGGCCGAGCGCGGCCGGGTGGTGGTGCGCCGGGCGTACGCCGACTGGTCGTTCTTCGACGAGGACCGGCGCCGGCTCACCCGGTCGCGGGTCGAGCTGATCGACATACCGCAGCGGATGGGCACGTCCCGCAAGAACGCCGCCGACATCAAGATGGTGGTGGACGCCCTCGAGGTGGCGTTCGAGCGGGACTACATCTCGACGTTCGTGCTCTGCACCGGCGACAGCGACTTCACGCCGCTGGTCGACAAGCTGCGCGAGCTGAACAAGCGGGTGATCGGCGTCGGCGTCGAGAAGTCGACGTCGGCGCTGCTGCCGCCGGCGTGCGACGAGTTCCTCTACTACGACCGCCTCGAGGGTGTCGAGGTGCCGCCGCCGCGCCCGCGCCGCACCCGCCCGGAGACGGCGCCCGTGAAGGCGCCCCCGCCGGCCGTGAAGGCGGCGCCGGCTCCCGAGGTCGCGCCGCCGGTTCCCGAAGTGGCGCCGCCGGCTCCCGAGACCGAGGCCAAGGACGTCGACACGCTCGCGGCCCAGGTCGCCCAGACCGTGGCCGGCATCCAGAGCAACGCGAGCGGCCCGGTCACCGCGTCGTCGCTCAAGCGGGCGCTGCTGCGCAAGGACCCGACCTTCAGCGAGGCCGACTACGGGTTCCGGGCGTTCGGCGAGCTGCTGCGCCACCTGGCCGGCCACAACGTGGTCGAGCTGTCGACCGGCTCGGCCAAGGGCGACCCCGAGGTGACCCTGCCCGAGCACGGCGACCGCGAGGCGGCCTTCGTGCTGCTGCGCTCGGTGGTCCGCGACGAGGCCGCCCCCGACGGCGCGGTGGCCCTTTCCGGCCTCAAGAACAAGGTCCGCAAGGTGGCGCCCGACTTCAGCGAGAAGAAGCTCGGCTACCGGAGCTTCCTGCAGTTCACCAAGGCCGCCGCCACCAGCGGCGCGGTCGAGCTGAGCTGGAGCCCGGACGCCGAGGACTACCTGCTCACCCCGACGCCCGAGGCCTGACCCCGGCCCGCCGGCCCCGCCCTCTTTCGGTCGTGCCGGGGGCGGGCTTCCCGAGCGAGCGGGACCGGCGGTGACTACTCTCCGTATGTGACTATCGGAGCCACGGAATGGTGCGGTCGAGCAGGCCACGCGTCGACAATTCGTGCCGCAAAGGGATTTTCTCGTCGACGTAGCCGTCCCAGTTCACACCCCAGTGATTGGCGGTGTGAGTTGCTTCGCCGAGCAATTGCCGCTGGACCGGCGTGCGATTACGCCACCATTCGCTCTCGTGGTCGATCGGCATGTCGTCGAGCGGGCGGATCCAACGATACGTGTAGCCCACAAACAGCATCTTGCGCGTGACCGGACCGCGGTTGACCGACCGCGAGTGCCACAGTCGACGGTCGAAGACGAAGCAGTCGCCCGGGTTCGCGGTGATCTCCACGGCGCCGCGCGGGTCGCGGCCGGCCTCGGTGCGCTCGAGCGTGTTGCTCAGGTGGCTGCCGGGGATGACCTTCGTGGCGCCGCGCCCGGTCCGGGACAGGTCGGACAGCACGTACGCCACCTTGAGCGACAGCATCGGCCGCGGCTCGCCGGTCAGCGACTCCGGGTCGGAGTTCTGCCGGTAACCGTCCTGATGCCAGCCCCAGCCCGGCGGTTCCTCGGCCGGCTGCGGCGGCGTCACGTCGAGGTGGTTGTGGTGCGAGTAGATGTTCCACCCGGCGAGGCCCCACACGTACGGGAAGGTCCCGGGGTGGGTGAGCAGCTCGCCGAACGCCTCGTCGCGGTCGAGGAAGCCGAGCAGGTGCAGGGTGCCGTCCGGTTTGAGTCGCCCGGCCGCGCGCTCGTGGTCGTAGACCCGGTCGACGGCCGCCTCCAGCCGCTCCCGGTGCTCCTCGGTGAGCGCGTTTCGAATGAGCAGAATGCCCTCCCGCTGGAACTCGTCCCGCTGATCGGCCGTGATCGCCTCGAACCCCGTCAATGGCATTTCGCGGTCCCCTCAATTGAATCTCTTCAGTTGTCCCCCGGGGGATCCGGTGTCTCATGAGAAAGACGGGGTCGGCGGTCGATCGCGTTGCAGGTCCGGCAAAAGAATTCTGAAAAGGGCCTGTGTGCTCACTATGTGTGACGACCGACGTTTCGCATGATCAGCACGAACTTTTGCCTGATCTGAAGAAACTTGGCTTCACAGTGGACGAAACATCTGGTTACGTTGCGCCTGGACAGCCGTTCAAAGGAGACCGCAATGCCGCAGTCACTGAACCGCCGCCAACTTCTCGGCGCTGCCGCCGTCGCCGGCGCCGCCGGCTCCCTGGGCATCTCCGGCGCCGCTCAGGCCGGAGGGCACGGCCGGCTTCACCGGGTGCCACGGGACCAGATCAGCGTGCAGCTCTACACGCTGCGCGACCAGCTCGGCATCGACCTCGAGGACAGCCTCGCCGAGCTCGCCGCGATCGGATACACCCGGGTCGAGCACGCCGGCTTCGTCGGCCGCACCGCCGCGCAGTTCCGCGCCGCCCTCGACAACGCGGGGCTGCGCGCCACCTCGGGCCACGTCGGCATCCCGCAGCCGTTCGATGCGAACGTGTGGCAGGCCGCGCTCGAGGACGCCAACATCGTCGGCAACAAGTACATCGTCCACCCGTTCTTCGGGCAGAACGCCGGCGGCCCGATCCGCGACGCCGCGATCTACCGGGCCTTCGCCCGCGACCTGAACAAGGCCGGCGCCCTGGCCCGCCGGGCCGGGCTCGACTTCGGCTACCACAACCACCAGGCCGAGTTCCTGCGTCAGAGCGGCACCTCGCAGACCGGCTACGACATCCTCACCGGCGAGACCGACCCGCGCCTGGTGCACCTCGAGGTCGACCTGTTCTGGGCGTTCCGGGGCGCGCACGACCCGGTCGACCTGATCTCGCAGCTGCGCGGCCGGATCAAGCAGGTCCACGTCAAGGACCTCGACGTCAACGCGAGCTTCGCCGACCCGGGCACCGGCCTGATCGACTTCGGCCGCATCTTCGCGCGGTCCCAGGAGGCCGGCCTGATCGAGTACATCGTGGAGCGCGACGACGCCGGCACCCCGCCGCGGTCCCCGGCCGACGCGCTCACGACGGCCAAGGTCGGCTTCGACTACCTGGCGAACGTGCGCTTCTGATGCGGGCCGCCATCGCTCTGATCAGCGCGGCCGTACTCGCGCTGCCCGGCACGGCCGTGGCCCATCCCGGCCACGACCTGCCACCCGGCTCCGACTTCCAGAAAGTGACCCTCGACGACTTCCCGGGCGAGCCGATCGCGCTCGCCGTCCTGCCCGACCGGCGCGTGCTGCACACGGCCCGCACCGGGGAGGTGCGCATCCACGAGCCGGCGACCGGGCGCAACGTGCTCGCCGCCAAGATTCCCGTGTATCAGCACGACGAGGAGGGCGTACAGGGAATCGCCCTTGATCCGGATTTCACGCACAACAAGTGGGTGTACGTCTACTACTCGCCCCCGCTGAACACGCCGGCCGACGACCCGGCGACGCCGACCGTGAACGAGGGCGACGCGCCGTCCGAGGGCACCGCGGCCGACTTCGCGCCGTTCAAGGGCGTCATGCGGCTGTCCCGGTTCAAGCTGACCGGCAGCACGCTGCGGCTCGGCACCGAGCAGAAGATCATCGAGGTCGGCACCGACCGCGGCATGTGCTGCCACGTCGGCGGCAAGATCGACTTCGACAGCCGGGGCAACCTGTTCCTGTCCACCGGCGACGACAGCAACCCGTTCTTCTCCGACGGGTACGCGCCGATCGACGAGCGGGCCGACCGCAACCCGGTCTTCGACGCGCAGCGCTCGGCCGGCAACACCAACGACCTGCGCGGCAAGCTGTTGCGGATCAAACCGGGCCGCAACGGCGGCTACACGATCCCGCGCGGCAACCTCTTCCCGCCGGGGACGGCGAAGACGCGGCCGGAGATCTACGCGATGGGCCTGCGCAACCCGTTCCGGTTCACCGTCGACACCCGCACCGACGTGGTCTACCTGGCCGACTACTCGCCGGACGCGCAGGCCGCGAACCCGGCGCGCGGACCGGCCGGACTGGGCCGCTGGATGGCGGTGGCCCGGCCGGCGAACTACGGATGGCCGTACTGCGTGGCCCCCGATCAGCCCTACGTCGACTACGACTTCGCCACGGGCGTGTCCGGCGCACCCTTCGACTGCGCCGCTCCGGTCAACGACTCGCCGCACAACACGGGCTTGCGGAACCTCCCGCCGGTCGAAAAGGCGGAGGTCATTTACTCGTACGGTGTGACCAGCGCCTTTCCTCAGCTGGGAACGGGCGGCATCGGGCCGATGGGCGGTCCCGCCTACCACTACGACGCCCGGCTCAAGTCGCGTACCAAGTGGCCGTCCTCGTTCGACGGACTGCCGCTGTTCGCCGAGTGGACCCGCGACTACGTCAAGGCGTTCCACCTGTCCTCGTCGCGCCAGGTGACGCAGATCGACGACGTGCTGCCGGAGCTGGTCTTCGACAACCCGATGGACCTCGAGTTCGGCCCCGACGGCGCGCTCTACGTCCTCGAGTACGGCGACGGCTACTTCGCCGAGAACCCGGACGCCCAGCTGTCCCGCTTCGACTTCGTCCGCGGCGGCCGCACCCCGATCCCGGTCGCCGCGGCCACGCCCACCTCGGGCCAGGCGCCCCTGACCGTGTCGTTCTCCAGCGCCGGCACCACCGACCCGGACGGCGACGCGCTGCGCTACGCGTGGGACTTCGACGCCGACGGCCGGGTCGACTCGACCGCGCCGAACGCCACCCACACGTTCACCGCCAACGGCAACTACCGTCCCGTCCTGAAGGTCACCGACAGCACCGGCCGCTCGGCCGCCGCCGAGGTGATCCTCCCGGTCGGCACCCTGGCCCCCACGGTGTCGTTCGTGACCCCCACCGCCGACCAGGTGTTCCACTTCGGCGACACGGTCACGTACAACGTGGCGGTGACCGACGACGCCCCGGTCGACTGCGCCCGCGTCACCGTGACCTACATCCTCGGCCACGACCAGCACGGGCACCCGCTCTCCACGTCCTCGGGCTGCACCGGCCAGATAACCACGTTCGTCGACGCCGGCCACGCCGGAGCCGACAACCTGACGGCCGTCTTCGTGGCCTCCTACACCGACACCGGCACGCCGGCCCAGACCGGCTCGGCCACGGTCGTCCTGACCCCCGCACCCTGAGCGCCTCGCGCCGGCCGGGCCTGGTGACCCGGCCGGCGCCGCCGCGGGCGGAAACGTCGGCACGGCTGACAAGTCGGCGAACGCTGTATGTTGCACTGTCCAACGGCGGTCGAACTCTCAGTGCGCTGACCTGCAGGTCTTCAAGTCTGACCTTTACGGCGCGAGGCTGGCCGTGTGACAGAATCAACGGTCATCCTGGTCCTGGTGATCGTCACCGCCCTCGGTTTCGATTTCACCAACGGATTCCACGACACGGCCAACGCGATGGCCACGTCCATCGCCACCGGCGCGCTGCGGCCGAAGGTTGCCGTCGCCCTCTCCGGGCTGCTGAATCTCGTCGGCGCGTTCCTCTCGGTCGAGGTCGCGCTGACCGTTACCAACGCCGTCGTCAAGCTTCAGGAGTCGAACGGCGCACCCAAGGGGTCCCTGACCGCGGACGGCGGCGTGGCACTCCTGCTGATCATCCTGGCCGGCCTGGTCGGCGGGATCATCTGGAACCTGCTGACCTGGCTGCTCGGCCTCCCGTCGTCCTCATCGCACGCCCTCTTCGGCGGCCTCATCGGCGCGACGATCGCCGGCCTCGGCTGGGCCGGCGTCAACTGGAACGGCAACGGCACCAAGCTCGACGGCGTGGTCGGCAAGGTGATTCTCCCGGCCGTGCTGTCCCCGGTGATCGCCGGTGTCGTCGCCGGCGTCGGCACCTGGCTCATCTATCGCATCGTGGTCGGCGTCGCCAAGAAGTACACCGAGAACGGGTTCCGCTGGGGCCAGATCGGCAGCGCCTCGCTGGTCTCCCTCGCGCACGGCACCAACGACGCGCAGAAGACGATGGGCGTCATCACCCTCGCGCTCATCGCCTCCGGCCACTGGACCTCGACCTCGAGCATCCCGTTCTGGGTGAAGGTCTGCTGCGCGGTGGCGATCGCGGCCGGCACCTACCTCGGCGGGTGGCGGATCATCCGTACGCTCGGCAAGGGTCTGGTCGAGATCACGTCGCCGCAGGGGATGGCCGCCGAGTCCGCCTCGGCCGCGGTCATCCTCGCGTCCAGCCACCTCGGCTTCGCGCTCTCCACCACCCACGTCGCCACCGGGTCGATCCTCGGCTCCGGCGTCGGCAAGCCGGGCGCGCAGGTGCGCTGGCGGGTCGCGGGCCGGATGGTGTCGGCCTGGCTGATCACGATGCCGGCGGCGGGCATCGTCGGCGCGATCATGTGGTACATCGGCGACCTGATCGGGGGCACCGCCGGCGCGATCGTGATCTTCCTGCTCCTGATCGCCGCGGCCGTGTTCATGTACCTGCGCTCGCGCCGGGTGCCGGTCAGCCATGAGAACGTCAACGACGACTGGGAAGACGCCGTTCCGAACGAGCGGGTTCCCGCCGGCGCGGCGAGCTGAGAGGGGCGGAGCATGGGTAACAACTTGCAGTTCACCTTCGAAGCGGCCTGGAAGGTCCTGCTCGCGGGGCTCATCCTCGGCGCCGGTCTGCCGGCGATCTTCGCCCTGGGCGTCCGGTCGCTGGCCTGGGGCACGGGCGGCGACGCCGAGGTCCACGGCGAGGGCGTCTCGCCGAAGGCGAACCCGGCCGGCACGGTGCTCGGCTGGATACTCTTCGCGGTGGTGCTGGCCGGCATCGTGCTCGGCATCACGTTCATCGTGGCCAGCGGCCTCGGCAAGCAGCTCAGCTTCGAGCACGTCGTCCCGACCATCGTCGACAAGCACTGACAGGGAGAGCGCCTTGAGCGACAGCCGTTCCAACTTCCTCACGCGCAGCGTCGAGTGGCTGCGTGCGGGCTACCCGGCCGGGGTGCCTCGGCAGGACTACGTCGCGCTGCTCGGTCTGCTCCGCCGCAAGCTGTCCGAGGACGAGATCCGCGAGGTCGCCAAGGCGCTGGCCGAGCAGTCGCTGCTGTCCGACGACGCGATCAGCGGCCAGGACATCGAGGACATGATCAGCGACGAGATGCTCCAGCAGGCGACGCCCGAGGATGTCGCCCGGGTCTCGGCGCACCTGGCGGCCGGCGGCTGGCCGCTGGTCGACCCGCCTACCGAATGATGAACCTCACATGAACGGCCGGGGCCAGCAGCCTCGGCCATTCACTTTATGTAGCTATTTGACCACTCTGCGTTCACGTTCGGGAAACATCAGGTTAACGAGGATGGAACATCGAAAAGGTGATGTTCATCCTCTGGCTAGCGGCCATCCATCCGGGTGACCATCACGACGTGACTCAAGCTTCGGTCATCCTCGCCCTGGTGGTCGTGACGGCGCTGGCCTTCGACTTCACCAACGGGTTCCACGACACGGCGAACGCGATGGCGACCACCATCGCGACCAAGGCGCTCAAGCCGAAGACCGCGGTTGCCCTCTCGGGCCTGCTGAACCTGGTGGGCGCGTTCCTGTCGGTGCAGGTGGCGCTCACGGTCACGAACGCGGTCGTCAAGATCCAGAATTCGGACGGCACGCCCAAGGAGTCGCTGACCGCGAACGGTGGCGAGGCGCTGCTGCTCATCGTCCTCGCCGGCCTGGTCGGCGGCATCATCTGGAACCTGCTGACCTGGCTGCTCGGCCTGCCGTCGTCCTCGTCGCACGCCCTCTTCGGCGGGCTGATCGGCGCCAGCATCGCGGGCCTGGGCTGGGCCGGGGTCAACTGGAACGGCAACGGCACGAAGCTCGACGGCGTGGTCGGCAAGGTCCTGCTGCCGGCCGTCATGTCACCGGTCATCGCGGGCGTGATCGCCGCCGCCGGCACCTGGATCATTTTCAAGATCACAACAGGGCTTGCGGTCCGGTACGCGGAACGCGGCTTCAAGTGGGGCCAGATCGGCAGCGCCTCGCTCGTCTCGCTCGCCCACGGCACCAACGACGCGCAGAAGACGATGGGCGTCATCACGCTCGCCCTGATCGCCTCGGGCAACTGGACCGACACCAAGAGCATCCCGCTGTGGGTGAAGGTGGCCTGCGCCCTGGCCATCGCGCTGGGCACCTACCTCGGCGGGTGGCGGATCATCCGTACGCTCGGCAAGGGTCTGGTCGATATCGCCCCCGCCCAGGGCATGGCCGCCCAGTCGGCCTCGGCCGCCGTCATCCTCGCGTCCAGCCACCTCGGCTTCGCGCTCTCCACCACCCACGTGGCCACCGGCTCGGTGCTCGGCTCGGGCGTCGGCCGTCCCGCCGCCGAGGTGCGCTGGCGGGTGGCCGGCCGCATGGTCACCGCCTGGCTGATCACGCTGCCCGCGGCCGGCATGGTCGGCGCCGCGATGTGGTGGGTCGGCAACCTGATCGGCGGCCTGCCCGGCGCGATCGTGGTGTTCGCCCTGCTGGTGGTGGCCGCGACCGGCATGTGGCTGCGCTCGCGCCGCCTGCCCGTCAGCAGCCACAACGTCAACGACGATTGGGACACGGTGGTAGCCCCGCCGAGCGAGACCGCGCGACCGCTGATGGCCGAGAGGGTCTGAGATGAACAACCTGGGTTTCGCCCTCGACGGCGCCTGGCGCGTCCTGCTCGCCGGCCTGGTGCTCGGCGCCGGCCTGCCGATCCTGTTCACCCTCGGCATCCGCTCGCTGGCCTGGTCGGACGCCGGCGGCGTGGCCCGCCCGGCCGGCCGCGCGCTCGGCTTCACGCTGTTCGCCGTGGTCGTGCTGGGCGTCCTGCTCGGCATAACCTTCATCGTGGCGACCGGCTTCGGCAAGGCGCTCAGCTTCGAGCACATCTACCCGACGATCGTCGCCAAGCACTGATCGCCCCGCCGATCGACGGCCCGGCACCGCGCCCCTTGCTCTGCTTACCTCCACGCGCATCGTGACCGGCACCGCGCGGGACCTCTCCGCCGCGCCCTTTGCTCTGCTTACCTCCACGCGCATCGTGAATCGATATGCGCGATGCGCGTATCGGTGAGCAGAGCGAAGCGAGCGGGACCGCGCCGCCGTGACCTTGCTCTGCTTACCTCCGCGCGCATCGTGGCCGGCACCGCGCGGGACCGCTCCGCCGTGCCCTTGCTCTGCTTACCTCCGCGCGCATCGTGGCCGGCACCGCGCGGGACCGCTCCGCCGTGCCTTTGCTCTGCTTACCTCCACGCGCATCGTGAATCGATATGCGCGATGCGCGTATCGGTAAGCAGAGCGAAGCGAGCGGGACCGCGCCGCCGTGCCCCTGCTCTGCTTACCTCCACGCGCCTCGTGAATCGATATGCACGATGCGCGTATCGGTAAGCAGAGCAAAGGGCGCCGGGCGGGGGTGCGGTGGGGTCAGCCGCGCAGCTTGCGGGCCAGGACGCCGATGTCGGCCTGGTCGGTGAACAGGCCGTCGATCCCGGCCTTCAGATAGGTGATCTGCTCGTCGAAGGCCCGGCCGTACGCGTTCGGGTCGGTGCCGGTCTGGTAGTCGGCCGGCAGGAACTGGTTCTCGGCGCGGAACGTGTACGGGATGACCTTGAGGCCGGCCGCGTGCGCGTCCCGGACCAGCGATGTGGGCGTGCCCAGCGTGTTGTCGGCGTTGCGGGGGATGACCTGCGCCTTGTCCGGGCCGATGCCGTCGACGTAGCGCGACAGCTCCTGGAGGCCGGCCGGCGTGAGGTACTGCGCGTAGGTCTTCGGGTCATTGAACGGCGAGCCCGACGCGCTGGTCAGGAACACCAGGTTGACCCGGGTCTGCGGGCGCAGGGCACGCAGGTTGGCGGCCTCGAAGGACTGGATCCAGACCTTCGCGCCGCGGTGGTCGAGGCCGAAGCGGCGCAGGGTGCGCAGCAGCGGCCCCTCAAGTTCAAGACCGAGACGACGGTGGTACGTGGGGTGCTTCGTCTCCGGGATGACGCCCAGGTCACGGCCGAGTTCCTTGGACAGCTTCGCCCGCAGCTCCAGCATCTCCTGGAACGTCGGCACCTCGAACAGTCCGTTGTAGATGGTGTTGCGCTGGCGCACGGCGGGGAGCCGCTCGACCGCGCGCAGCGTCTTGAGCTCGGCCAGGGTGAAGTCCTCGGTGAACCAGCCCGTGGTGCTGACCCCGTCGAGCAGGACGGTCTTCTTGCGGCCCGCGAACTCGGGGCGGGTCGACACGTCGGTGGTGCCGCCGATCTCCGGCTCGTGCCGACAGACCAGCACGTGGTCCTTCGTCGAGACCAGGTCGGGCTCGATGTAGTCGGCGCCCATCCGGGCGGCCAGCTCGTACGAGGCGAGCGTGTGCTCCGGGCGGTAGCCCGAGGCGCCGCGGTGGCCGAACACCTCCGAAGCGAAACGGCCATGGGTGCGTTCCCCGGCCTCGGCGGGGACGGCTATGGCGGCGGTGAGCACCGGCGCTGCGGCGGCGACGGCGCCCATGCGCAGCACCTGACGTCGGTCTGCCATGTGGTCCTCCACGGGACTCGGTCACCGACGACCTTCGCCGGGGGTCCCGGACAGCAGTCGACGTTACTCGATCGACCGAGCGGCTACCGTGACATGGCGATCACACAAACGCCATGGGAAGCATCTTTCGAAGCCGTTCGTGTTCTCTTACTCTGTGCAGCCATGGCGTCCGACCTCACGCAGCTGCTCGGCCGCAACCTCGGCGACCCGTTCGCCCAGGGGATCTGCCGCGAGTACCGCCTGCAGCCCGCGGGCAGCCTGTCGCTGTCCTACCAGTCGCCGTCGCTCGGTGTCTCGCTGCTGACCGACGAGCTCGGCACGATCACGATGATCTACCTGCACTTCCACGGCGACGCGGGTTTCGGGCCGTACCCGGGCGCGATCCCGGGCCGGGGCGGGACGATCCCCAAGCGGAGCAGCCTGTGGGTGGCGCTGGGACGGCCTGACCAGAGCACCGATCCCCACCGCGACCGCGACTACGAGTACGGCCCGTCCGATCAGTGGCGGTTCCCGACGTTCACCATGCACGCGCTCTACGCCCTGGACAACGAGAACCTCCTCAGGCTCACCCTGAGGCACTGATGGCGCGCTAGATTGCCGGGATGCATCGCAGCCGACTCTCCACCGTGCTCATCGACGTGCCCGTGGCCGAGGCGCCCGCGGCCGCCGCCTTCTGGTCCGCCGCGCTCGGCGTGCCCGCCCGGCCGGTGCCGGGGGAGGAGCAGTTCACCTCCCTGCCCGGCGCGCTGCCCGGCCTCACCCTGGCCGTGCAGTCGGTCGACGCCGAGGCCCGCTACCACGTCGATCTCGAGACCGACGACCTCGACGCCGAGACGGGCCGCCTGCTCGCGCTGGGCGCCGTCGAGATCAACCGGTGGCTCGACTGCCGCATCCTGCGCGCGCCCGGCGGGCACATCCTCTGCGTGATCCCGCGGCACAGCGAGGACTTCGACAAGCACGCGACCACCTGGGAGTAGTCTGTCGCGGTGGCCGACGCCGATGACGTACGCCGCCTGGCGCTGTCCCTGCCCGGGGTCGAGGAGATCGACAGCGACGGCTTCGATTTCCGGGTCGGCAACAAGGGCTTCGTGTGGTCCTATCCCGAGCGCCTACCGGGCAAGCCGCGTGTCATCCGGACCGACATAGCGGTTCTGTACGTCGGCGACGAGGCCGAGAAGCAGGCGCTGGTGCTCGGCGAGCCCGACCTCTTCTTCACCACGCCCGGCTACGACGGCCTGCCGCTGGTGATGCTGCGGCTGCCGGTGTGCCCGGCCGACCGCCTCACCGAGCTGGTCACCGACGCCTGGCACATGCGCGCCCCGGCCGAACTGGCGGGCGACTGACGGCGACCGCGCCCGTGGAGACGCGATCGCCGATATGAGGGCCGTCCTCGAGGCTCGCTAGCGTGGCTGCAGCGCCGGCCAGTCGAGCAGGCCCTCGCCCAGGTCGCGGACCGTGGCGAGCAGGCCGAGGCGGGCGGCGCGCACCGCCGGGTCGTCGGCCATCACGAAGACGTCGTCGAAGAACGTGGCCAGCGGCTCGACCAGGCGGGCCGCCACGGTGGTGAAGCGCAGCAGGTCCGGTTCGGCGGACGAGCCCAGCTCCGCGGCGACGACGGTCACCGCCTCGTGCAGCGCCACCTCGGCCGGCTCCTTCAGCACGCCGGGGTCGTAGCCGGCCGGCGTCGACGCGGGGACGATGCGCCGGGCCCGCTGGATCGCCTCGGCGACGGCCACGAAGTCGGGGTTGCCGGTCACCTCGGCCAGCTGCCCCAGCAGGCCGGCCGCGATCGACGGCCGGTCGGCGTGGACGAGCACCGCCCGTACGCGATCGACGGGGTTGCCTTCCTCGACCAGAAGCTGCTCGAGACGCTTGGCCAGGAACTCGGCGACCGCGGCCGGCACCTCGGCCGGGACCGGCACCGGCTGGCGCTCGGCGGCCGCCCGCAGGCCGTCGGCGAGGCTGAGACCGGCCAGCGCGGGATGCGCCCGATGCACCGCGAGCAGGCCCAGCGCCGCCCGCCGCACCGCGAACGGGTCGCTGCTGCCGGTGGGCAGCCCCACCGTCGCGGCCAGGCCGGTCACCAGGTCGAGCCGGTCGGCCAGCGACAGCAGCGCGCCCGGCACCGAGGCCGGCAGGTCGTCGCCGGTGTTGCGCGGCAGCTCGGCCTCGTAGACGGCCTGCGCCACCGCCCGCGACTCCCCGGCGTGCAGCGCGTAGTCGCGGGCCATCACGCCGGCGAGGCTGGTCATCTCGGTGACCAGCTGCGAGCCGAGGTCGAACTTGAGCAGCTCGGCGGCCCGGTCCAGGGTCGCCGACGAGAGCCCGAGATCGGCCGCGATCGCCGTCGCGAGCGAGGAGATGCGCGCGGCCCGGTCGGCCATCGAGCCGAGCTTGTCGGTGAAGGTCAGCCGGGACAGGCGGGAGCGCATCTCGGCGAGCGGCAGCTCCCGGTCGGCGCGGTAGAAGAACGCGGCGTCCTCGTAGCGCGCCCGCAGCACCGCCTCGTTGCCGGTGCGCACCAGCTCGACGTCGACCGGCCCGTTCGCCACGGTCACGAACATCGGCAGCAGCGCGCCCTCGGCGTCGCGCACCGGCAGGTACCGCTGGTGCTTGCGCATCACGGTGGTGAGCACCGCGTCCGGCAGCGCCAGGTAGCTCTCGTCGAACGTGCCCAGCAGCGGCGTCGGCGCCTCCACCAGGTAGGTGATCTGCTCGATCAGCGCCGCCTCGCCGCGCACGTCGACCCGGCCGTCCGGATAGACGTGGTCCTGGGCGCCGGTCACGATCAGCTCGTGCCGGTCCTCGGGGTCGGCCACGATGCCGTTGAACGCGAGCGTCTCCATGAACGTCTCGGCCGAGGCGATCTCGACGGCCGGGGTGGCCGCGGTGCGCAGCACGCGAGTGGTGCGGCCGGCGGCCAGGGTGCCCACCGACACCGGCACCACGTCGTCGCCCCACAGCGCCACGAGCCACCGGATCGGCCGGCTGTAGGACAGTTGCGGATCGTTCCAGCGCATGTTCTTCGACGCGCGCAGGCCGGCGACGACCTTCGCGAGCACGGGGGCGAGGACGGTCGCGGCCGCGCCGCCGGCTTCGTGCTTCTCGACAACCGCATGGCGTACGCCGTTGAAGTCCCGCTCGGCGACCTGCCCCAGATCGGCGCCCTGGCCGCGCACGAAGCCCTCGAGCGCCTTGGTCGGCGTGCCGTCGGCCGCGTAGGCCTGCGCCAGCTTGGGGCCGCGCACCGTCCGTACGTGATCGTCCTCGCGGGCCGCGACGCCGGCGACGACCGCGACCAGACGCCTCGGCGTCACGAAGACCCGCACCTCGCCGTGGGCCAGGCGGGTGCTCTTCAGCCCGTCGGTGACCGCTTCCGTCATGTACTTGAGCGCGGCCCGGCACTCGGACGGCGGCAGCTCCTCGGTGCCGATCTCGAACACCAGCGGGCGCGTCTCGTCCTTGGCGGCCGGCGCGGCGTGCGGCGCGGCGAGCGCGAGCGGCTCGACCAGGCCGAGCGGATGTCCCATCTCCTCGCGGCGCGCCACCCACAGCCGGGCGACGTCGGCGGCGAGCCGGCGCATCCGGGCGAACTCGGCCGCGCGGTCGGCGGTCGACACGGCGCCGCGGGCATCGAGCACGTTGAAGGCCTGCGAGCATTTCAGCACGTACGTGTGGGCGGGCACCGGAAGCCCGGCATCGATCAGGCGCTGGGCCTCGGCCGCGTACAGCTCCAGGAGCTGCCGGTTGGCGGCCACGTCGGCGTCGTCCAGGTAGTACCGGGACATCTCGTACTCCGTCTGACCGAACACCTCGCCGTAGGAGATGCCGGGGGCGTACGCGATGTCCTTGAAGTGCTGCTTGTCCTGCAGCGCCATGATGATGCGCTCGATGCCGTAGGTGATCTCGACCGAGACCGGGTCGAGGTTGATGCCGCCGGCCTGCTGGAAGTAGGTGAACTGGGTGATCTCGAGGCCGTCGAGCCACACCTCCCAGCCCAGGCCCCAGGCGCCCATGGCCGGCGCCGCCCAGTTGTCCTCGACGAACCGCACGTCGTGCGCCGCCACGTCGATGCCGAGCGCGGCGAGGCTGCCGAGGTAGAGCTCCTGCGGGTTGCCGGGGTCGGGCTTGAGGATCACCTGGAGCTGGGTGTGCGTCTGGAGGCGGTTCGGGTTCTCGCCGTACCGGGAATCGTCGGGCCGCACCGAGGGCTCCACGTAGACGACCCGCCAGGGCTCGGGCCCGAGCACCCGCAGGAACGTCGCCGGGTTGAGCGTCCCGGCCCCGACCTCGGTGTTCATCGGCTGGACGGTCAGGCATCCCTGGTCCGTCCAGTACGCGGTCAACCGGGCCAGCGCGTCCTGCATGGTGAGCATGGCCAGCAAGTCTAGGTGGGTCGCGCGCGGCGCACGTACGGAATATCCCCGCCACCCGCTCACCAGGTGAAACGGCCCGGATAGGTGACATCGGCGATCTTCTTCTGGCCTTCCGCGTCGGGGTGGAAGTAGTCGACGTGGTTGACCAGGTCGAGACCGAAACGGACGCTGTGGACCGCGCCACCGTCCCAGCGGCAGCGCTTGCCGTAGGCGCGGCAGGCGTCGCGCAGCTGGTCGTCGTAGGCGTCGATGCGGTCGCGGACGGCGCGGCGGCGGGCCTCGTCGGGGGCCGCGGCCGAGGTCGGGGCGGACAGCATCGCCGGGCAGATGTGCAGGCGGTTCCACACCCGTACGGCCGAGGTGTCGGCCTTGCCCAGCTGCCACAGGCGGTAGACGTCGGGAACGCTGGCCACCAGCACGCGCGACTTGGGCAGGCCCTTCTTGAGGCGGCCCAGCGCCTCGTCGATCGCGTCGCGGAAGGACGCCACCGAGGTCATGCCGGCGACCGTCGAGGCGCACGCGTCGTTGTCGCCGATCAGCACCGTCACGTAGGCGGCCTTCATCGAGACGGCCTCCGCGGCCTGGCCGGACAGGTCGGCGGCCTGCGCGCCGGGCTCGGCGTAACTGCGGGAGTGTCCCTTGATCTTCGCGTTCCCGGCCAGGATCCGGCGGTAGTGGCTGTCGACCCCGGCCGCGGTGCCGGTCGACCACGAGTTGCGGCCGCACACCACGTACGTGCCGCAGGAGCCGAAGCCCGCCGTGATCGAGTCGCCCAGCGCGGCCATCGACGCCGGATAGCCCTTCGCCGTGGCCGACGGTGACGGTGTCGCCCCGCCGGCCCCGCCCTCGCAGGCCAGGGCGAGGGCGGCGAGGAGGGCGAACGCGACGAGGTGCCAGCGGCGGATCATCGGACCCCCGGAAGAGTGACGGAAAGCTACGCTCCCGGCACGATATGTCATCCTCGCCAGGTCAGTCGGTGTCCGCGCCGTCCATCACCCAGGTGATGCCCTGATCGGGGTCCTCGATCGCCAGGTGCAGGAACCAGATCGGGTCGCGCTCGCCCTGCCAGCCCACGCACCGCAGCCGGGCCACGAAGTCGTCCATCGAGATGGTCGCCGGGTCGAGCGCGAGCAGCGCCTTCCACAGCGCGATCCGGCCGAGGACGCGGCTCGTCGCGAACACGTACGCGCCCTCGCCGCTGGCCAGGTGCACCAGGGACGGGTAGGCGTCGGCGAACGCGAACTCGCCGTACGGGCGACCGGCCGGAACCGCCGCCGCGGCCGGGCCCCGGAAACTGTGCCCGCGCACGAACTCGGAGAGGGAGTCGAGGGCGGGACACGGCTCCATCGCCGGCGGCGGCTCGTCCGCGACGACGGGTAGCGGAAGACCGGCGGGGAACGCCCACGAGAGCGACCCGAGCTGCCCGTCCCGGTCGTACGACGGCATGTTCCACTCGGTGCTCCACCGGGCCGACTCCCACGGCGACAGGTGGAACGGCACCTCGAACAGCGACGGGTCGAGCCCGGGCGCGCCGCGCAGGTCCTCGCCGCGCAGCACCCGGGCGTAGGCCGCCAGATGCCGCACGCGGGACGACGTCAGGTGCTCCGAGAGCGAAGCCCACGAGGCCCGCGACGCCACCACGTCCCACAGCGCCGCCATGAGCCCGGCGCCGTCGTCGGGAAACAGCGAGACGGCGGCCGCCGCGAGCGGGATCGGCGCCTCGAGCGCGACGACCCGGGCCACGTGCCGCCGCTCGTCCTCGTTCACCGACGGATCCGCGGCGAGCGCGAGCAGCTCCTCGAAGCGCCCGTCGTCGGCCGCCTGGTTCATCGTCCGGTAGGTCACCGCATTCATCGTGGTGACTCTACGAGCCGATCGGCCACATCGGACCGCCGGTACAGCACCGACCGCCCGTGCCGGGCGCTGACCAGCAGCCCGCCGTCGCGCAGCGCGCGCAGATGCTGGTTGACCGCCGTGGTCGTGACGCCGAGCCGGGCGGCCAGCTCGGTCGACGAGGCCGGGGTCGCGAGCAGCACGAGCAGCCCCGCGCGCTGCTTGCCGAGCAGGGCGGCGAGCGCGCCCGGCGCCGGCAGCGGCTGCTGCTCCCACAGCGTGCCGACCCCGCGGGCGGCATAGATGATCATCGGCGGCTCGAGCGGCGAGATCGGCGCCGACGCGCTGCTCGGCCAGATCGACGGCACCAGCGTCAGCCCGCCCGTCGTGTCGCGCGCATAGTCGACGTTCGATCGCACGCGGACCTCGACCACGTCGTCCACCATGCTCACCCGCCGCGCCAGCCCGGCGAACATCGCGGCCAGCCCGCGCTGGGCGATCTCCCGGCCGCGGTGGGTCACGTCGGCCTCGAGCAGGGCGCGCAGGCGCGGCCAATGCGGGGCGAAGCACATTTCCCAGTACGCCTGGAGCGCCGCGACGATCCGCCGCAGGGCGCCCGGTCCGCGCAGCGGGGCCGGCAGCCGTCCCGGCCCGTGCAGCGCGTGCAGGTCGCGGGCCACCACCGCGGCCGGCGTCGAGGCCACCACCGCCATCTCGTCCTCGAGCCGGGTGAGCGGCGAGCGCGGCATCGGCGTCACGAAGTCCGGGCACCACAGCGCGTCGTTGACCAGCAGCGACAGCGTCGCCACGTCGAGCCGCTCGCGCTGCCGCTCCATCCGCCGGATCCACGGCAGGTGCAGCGGGTAGCGCCCCGGCTCCCGCCACGTGCGCAGCGACAGGGCGAGCTCGTTGAGCGGCGAGATGGCGAACCGGACCGCCGCGAGGTCCTGCCCGACGAGCCGGTACCGGATGGCCATGAAGCAATACGCTACATCGATCGCGCGGTGCGGGGCCGGACTGGGACAACTGACGGGTGCTGCTCACCACCCGTACGAGCCCGGTCGAGTCCGCCCTGACCTGGGCGGCCGCCACCGCCTCGCTGGCCAAGGGCCTTCAGTTCGCGATCAGCGCGCTGTTCTTCACCACCGTCATCGGCCTGTCCCCGGCCACCGTCGGCGTCGGTCTCACCATCGCCGGGGGAGCCGGGATGGCGTCCGCGTTCGGCTCCGGCTACCTCGCCGACCGGGTCGGCGCCCGGCGGGTCCTGCTCGGCGCCGCTCTGGGCCAGGGGGCGGCGCTGGCCGCGTACTGCGTCGTCCGCTCGGCCGTCCCGTTCGTCCTCGTCGCGTGCGTCGCCCTCGCCGCCCAGGGCGCCCAGCGAACCGCCCAGTCCGCCCTGCTCGCGCGCCAGTTCGCCGGCGCCGGCCGGGTGCAGGTGCGCGCCCGCCTGCGGGTGGTCACCAACGTCTCGGTCGGCCTCGGCTCGGTCCTGGCCGCCGCCGCGCTGGCCGTCGGCTCGGCCGCCGCCTACCGCCTGACCATGATCGTCGCCGCCCTGCTGGTGCTGTCCTCGCTGGCGGCCCTGCGCCGAGTTCCCGAAACCCCACGTCAAAAGCACGATTTCCCGGTACGCGCGCCGCTCCGCGACCGCCGGTATCTGCTCGCCTCCGCCCTCAACGGCGTGATGACCATCCAGTTCGGCCTGCTGACCGTGGGCGTGCCGCTCTGGGTGACCGGCCACACCCGCGCGCCCGCCGTCACGGTGGCCCTGCTCCTGGTGCTGAACACGATCGTGGTCGCGCTGTTCCAGGTGCGGGCCGCCCGCCTGGCCCGGGACGTGCCCGCCGCCGGCCGCGTGGTGCTGGCCGCCGCCCTGGCCCTGGTGGTTTCTTGCGCCCTCTATGCGGTTGCGGCCCACGCCGTCGCCGCCGTGGCCGTGGCGGTCCTGATCCTGGCCGTCCTGGCCCACAGCGTCGGCGAGATCCTGTCCGAGGCGGGCGGCTGGGAGCTGGCCTTCGAGCTGGCCGACCCCCGCGCCGCCGGCGTCTACCAGGGCATCAGCCAAACGGGTTTCGCCGTCGGCACCGCCGTGGCCCCCGCCGTGGTCACCTCGACCGCCGTGGCCCAGGGCGCCCCCGGCTGGCTGACCCTGTCCCTGATCTTCCTGGCCGCCGGCGCGGGCACGATGCTGCTGGCCGCCCGCGCCCGGCCGTGAGCGAGCCGCCGATGGGGAAAACGCCGGGCGGATGCGAAGATCGGGCGATGCGATGGCTGCGGCGGCGCGATCCCCAGCTCATGGCGGTCCGCCGGGCCGCCCGGGTCACGCTGGTCGCCTGCCTCGGGTTCTACCTCTGCCGGTACGTGCTGAACGCCCCCGCCATGGCCCCCTACGCCCTCTTCGGCGCCGTCGCCCTCGGCGCCCTCTCGCAGATCCCGGGCTCGCCCCGGCAGCGCGGCCGCACCCTGCTGATCGTGCTCCCGGTCGCCTGGGTGCTGGTCACGCTGGGCACGCTGCTCTCGTTCAACACGGTTGCCGCCACGGCCGGCATGTTCGTGCTCGGCTTCGCGGTCAGCTACGCGGGCGTGGGCGGCCCCCGGCTGGCGGGGCTCGCCGCCGGCATGCAGCTGCTCTACATCCTGCCGTGCTTCCCGCCCTACGACCCGGGCTCGCTGCCCTACCGGCTGGCGGGGGTGACGCTCGCGATCCTGCTGCTGGCCCTGGCCGAGGTCGTCCTCTGGCCCGATCCGTCGCCGGCGCCGTACCGGGAGAAGCTCGGCGCGGCGGTCGGCGCGCTGGCGGGGTGCCTTGCCGCCGTCGCCGACACCTGGGAGGGGGACCCGGGCGGGCGTGCGCGGCTGGCGGCGTTGCTGCCGGAGGCGACCGACGCCGCCGACGCGCTGCGGCCCTCGCGGCTGCCGCCGTTGCTGCGGCCGGCCTCGGCGGGGCGCCGCGACCGGGCCTTCAGCGCCGCGGCGGGGACCTCACGGCTGCTGCTCGGCCGCACCGTCGACCTGTTCTTCACCGACGAGCGCGGCTCGGTCACGCTGCCGGCCGCCACCCGGCTGCTGCGCCGCACGGCGGAGTGCACGGCGGCCGCGGCGGACTGGCTGCGCGGCGACGGGCCGCTGCCGGACACGGGGCACGTGGTCAAGGCGCTCTCCGACTTCCGGGCGGCGCGGATGAACACCGACCCGGACGGGGTTCCGCCCGAACGGCTCCGGCTCGGCGCGCTGGCGCTCGCGCTGGGGGAGTGGACCAAGACGCTCATCTTCTCGATCCGGATCGCCGGGGGCGAGGAGCCGGGACATCCGGATCCCACGCTTCCGGCCGCCCAGCCGGGTCCGTTCTGGTACGCGTACCGCCGCACCCCGGCGCTGTACTGGCACCGCCTGAAGGAAAATCTCACCCCCCGCTCGGTCGCCTTCCAGGGCGCCCTGCGCCTGGCCGCGGCCCTCGCGGCGGCCCGGCTGCTGGCCGGCGTCCTCGACCTGTCGCACGGCTTCTGGGTGCTGCTGACGATCCTCACCGTGCTGCGCACCTCGGCCGCCGAGACCCGTTCGGCGCTGCGGCCGGCGCTGGTCGGCACGGTCGCCGGCTCGCTCGCGGCGGCGGCGCTGCTGGTGACCGGCGTGCACCCGACCGTCTACGCCATCGTGCTGCCGGTCGTCATGCTGCTCGGGTTCGCGGCCGGCCCGCTGGTCGGCCTGGGCTGGTCGCAGGCCCTGTTCACGCTGGTCATCACGCTGGTGTTCGCGCAGGTCACGCCCGTCGACTGGCGGCTGGCCGAGGCCCGCGTGCTCGATGTCGTGCTGGGCGCGGCGATCGGCGTGCTGATCGGGCTGTTCGCCTGGCCGCGCGGCGGTGGCGGCGAGCTGCACCGGGCGGCGGGCACGTTCGTCGCGGCCTCGGCGGGCGTGATCCGGGAGACCGTCGACGTGATGGCCAACGGTCACGAGCCGAAGGCCGCGATGCCGACGGCACGGCTGGCCGGTCAGCTCGCGGAGGCGTCGTTCGCGCTGTACCAGAGCGAACGGCACGGGGAGGCCACTCTGGACTGGCAGGCCACGCTCATCGCGGGGCATCACGCCGTACGCGGGGCGGAAGCGCTCGTGCGGTCCTGCCCGGCCGGTGGCCTGCTGCCGTGCGTGACCCAGCTGACGTCGGCCGCCGCCGAGGTGGCCGCCCGCTACGACGGCGCCGCCGAGGCCCTGATGCGGCACGGCGCGATGGTGCCGCCGCCGGTCTCCACCGAGCATCAGGTCTGGCCCACCGACCTCGGTCAGGACCTCTACATCATCGCCGACCTGCGGGTCTGGCTGGACGGCCTGCGCGAGGACATCGGCGCGATCCGCGGGCGGCCCGAGGGCGACGACGGGCTGCGGGCCAGAGTGGCCCAGGTGGCGGACGGGGCGGCCTGATCTGGCCGAACCGGGCACCTGACGGCCCGATCTGCGACATCCTGCGCAGGTGGCGCAGAGTGCGGGACCGACGCGGGCGGAGGCGACCGAGGGCGTGGAGCAGCGCCTGGCCGCGACCCTGCACGCGTACCCGGGCCTGCGCATCGAGCCGATCCCGGCCCAGTTCCTGCGTGCGCCCGAGACGCCGCCGGGCGGGCAGCGGGTGCTGCGCGGTGGCCGGCTGCCGGAGGGCGACGACGAGGTGTTCGAGGTGGTCGGCGAGCTATGGCGGGAGGCGGGCTGCCGGGTCGAGGACGCCGCCGGCCTGGACGGCCGTCTTCTCGAGGCGCACGACCCGGCCGGGTACGTGGTGACGCTGGCCCGCCACGGCCTGGAGGACCCGATCCTGACCGTCGCCTCGCCGCCGTTCCCGGTGCCGTTCCTCGACCGGGGACTGCTGGCCGGCCTGGTCGCGGGCCTGGCCACCGGCTGTCTCGGGCCCTGCGTCGCCCGGGTCGGGCCGTCCACCATCGTGCCCGGCCTCTCGTCGTACTGGGGCTGGATCCCGCTGTTCCTGCTCGTCGCCGGCGGCAGCATCTACCTGCCCGAGACCCGCCGGTTCGGCATCGGGCTCGCGGCCGGCGGCCTGTTGATCGGCGTCACCGTCGCCGCGATCTTCTCCTAGGGGCATCCCGCCGTTCGGATGATCACGACGTGGTGCCCGCTCCCTACCATCGAAGCCGATGAAAGCGCGGCTGCGGATGGGGTTCGGCATGGCCGGTGTGGCCCTGCTGTGCTGCTTCGGTTCGTCGATCGTCGCCGCGATCAAACTCACGTTCCGGTACCACCCGCTGATCACCGTCGGGATCGGCCTGGTGCTGTTCGCCGGCTACCGGTCGTACCGGTTGTTCGACGACCGCCGCACCGACCGGGGCATCGCCGCGGCGGGCTGGGAGCCGGCGCCGGTGGACGGGCCGTGGCCGTGGGACGCGATGGTCGGCCGGGGCGCGAAGACGACCGTGCACCGGGCCTGGACCCGCACCGTGGACGGCTTCCCGGTGACCGCCGGCGAGATCACCTGGGACGGGAACGCGCTGAGCGGCGCCGTCCGGGGCTGGACGGGCCGCGGCGTCTTCGCCGTCGTCACGCTGCCGTTGCCGACCGAGCCGATGGCGCTGCGTCATCCGGGCCGCGCCGTCGGCACGTCGCACCGCCTCGACCTGCCCGCGATGCGCGCCGCCTACGACCGCGGGGAGATCCCGCCGTGGACCGCCCAGGACGACAAGCTGTTCACCTTCAACGCCATCCCCGGCCGCCTGAAGCCGGGCGCCGTGCGGATCGCGGTCGAGCGCACGCTGCTCACGGTGCGCATGCTAGACCTCGGCCCGGACGGCCCGGCGAGCCCCGCCGCCTAGCTTCTTGGTGTCGTGCTTCGCCTCGTACATGGCCGCGTCGGCCCCGCGCATCAGCGCGTCGTAGTCCTCGGCGTCGTCCGGGAACAGCGCGATCCCGACGCTGCCGCCGATCCGCACCTCGCCGCCCTCGATCGTGAACGGCTCGCGCAGCCGGTCCACGATCCGGCCCGCCACCGCCGTCGCCACCTGCTCGTCCGGGTCGCGGGTCAGCAGGATCGCGAACTCGTCGCCGCCCAGCCGGGACACCACGTCGTCGTCGCGGACGGCGCCGAGCAGGCGCTTGGCGACCTGCTGGAGCAGGATGTCGCCGGCCTGGTGCCCGGCCGTGTCGTTGACCTCCTTGAAGCCGTTGAGGTCGAGCAGCATCAGCGCGGCCTTGGTGCCGTTGGCGGCCGCCCGGGCCACCGCCTGCGAGGCGCGGTCGAGCAGGTACGAGCGGTTGGGCAGCCCGGTCAGCGAGTCGTGGTAGGCCTGGTGGGACAGCTGGGCCACGTGGGCCTGGGCGGCCTGCCGCATCCCGGCGCTGTCCACGATCAGCGCGCCCTCGACCGAGAGCTGCTCGGCCAGGATGCGGTCGCGGCTGGTCCACTCGCGGGTGCCGGTCGCGTCGCCGCACATGATCATGCCGACCGGGCCCTGGGCGGACATCATCGGGATGGCGATGTACGACTTGAGCCCCATCGTCTTGATGAAGCCGCCCGCGATCGAGCCGGCCTGACCGGTGGCGTCGCCCACGAGGGCCGGCTTGCCCTCGGCGATGGTCCGCCACACCGGCGAGTCGGTGGCCGCCTTGCCGATCAGGTGGGCGAACTTGTCGTCGCCGTCGGGCAGGCCGAGGCTGTACACGTACCGGATCGTGCCGTCGGGGTCGACCAGGCACAGCGCGCAGTAGTCGGTGCGGAAGCCCTCGGCCGCCGAGGAGACCAGCAGACGCCCGGCCTCCTCGACCGTGGTCGCCTCCATGCCCTGCTCGAACAGGCGCAGGATGATCGCCTGCACGTGGGCGAGGAACTGCCGCTGCTTCTCGGCGGCGAGCGCCTGCAGCGTGGTGGAGAAGTGCAGGGCGAGCGGGGAGAGGGTCTCGAGGCGCAGTCGGTCGAGCTCGGTGCCGGTGAGCAGCATGACGCCGACGGTCTGGCCGCCGATCCGCAGCCGTACGGCCATCCGCTCGCCGTCGACCAGAGGCTTCGCGCCGGCCGCGGCCCGCAGCACCTTGCCCGCGAGGATCTGCTCCCGCGCGCCGGGGCCGCCGACCCGGGCCATCTCGTTGAACAGGCCGGTCTCGTAGTCGAGCTCGAAGACGACCGCGCCGGTGAGCCCGCCGGCCGCCGCCAGGTAGGGGACGGCCAGGTCGAGCACGTGCTGGACGGACGGGGTGTCCTTGGTCATGAACGCGACCAGGTCGGCGAGCAGCGCGTCCTGCGGGTCGTCGGTCGGCTCGTGTGCCACCGCCGTGCCCAGGACGGCACCCATCGGCCGCACTCCGCTGCTCACGCTCATGGCCCTATGAGTCGGCACCCGGGGCGGGACCTTGAGGGGCGTGACGCACCTCGCCGGTCGCAAACAAGTTGCAACGTTGCCCCGACGTACATAGATCCGCATGAAACCTTGACGTTTGCTGAAACATCTTGTTCAACTGTGTTGGCTCATGGCGAAACACGAGCGCACTCTTCCGCTCCGAAGGGAATTTCGCGCGTGAAAAAACATGTCCGGGGCCGCTGGCTGCTCGCTGCCGGGTCGGCCACCGCCCTTCTCCTCAGCGTCGCCTCCTCCGCGTCCGCCCATGACGACAACCAGCAGACCCCGGCCACGACGACGCCGGCGCTGACCGGCGCGGTCGCGGCGGCCGCCGGCCCGGCCTGGCACAAGGGCATCCCGCCGCTGGCCACCAACTGGACCGACGAGGTCGGGCCGGACAACGCGCTTCCCGAGTACCCCCGGCCGCAGCTCACCCGCTCCAAGTGGCAGAACCTCAACGGCGTCTGGGAGTTCGCCAAGGCGGCGGTCGGCGAGGCCGTCCCGGCCGGCAAGAGCCTCGGTGAGCGGGTGCTCGTCCCGTACCCGATCGAAAGCGCTCTGTCCGGCATCCAGCGGCACGAGGACCGGATGTGGTACCGCCGCACCTTCACCGTGCCCTCGAGCTGGAAGGTGGGCAGCGGCAACCGCCTGCAGCTGCACTTCGGGGCGGTCGACTACGACGCCAAGGTCTTCGTGAACGGCACCGCGGTGGCCACCCACCGCGGCGGCTACGACGGCTTCGACGTGGACGTCACCGACGCGCTCACCGCGAGCGGCCCGCAGGAGCTGATCGTCTGGGCCGAGGACCTCACCGACGCCACCGGCCAGCCGATCGGCAAGCAGCGCCGGACCAGCGACCACGGCATCTTCTACCAGGGCAGCTCCGGCATCTGGCGCACGGTCTGGATGGAGCCGACGCCCGCCGCGAGCATTTCCGACCTGAAGCTGACGCCGTCCGTGAGCCAGGGCGTTCTGCACCTCACCGTGAACGCCGCCGGCGCCGCGGGCCTCACCGTGAAGGCCTCGGCCAAGGGCGGCGGCTCGGTCACCGGCGCGGTCGGCGCCGACCTCACGCTGCCGATGCCGCACGCCAAGCTGTGGTCGCCCGACAACCCGTATCTGTACGACCTGTCGGTCTCGCTGGTCGATCGCGGCAAGACCGTCGACTCGGTCGGGTCGTACTTCGGCATGCGGGAGATCGGCACGGCCACCGGCGCCGACGGCAAGCTGCGGATCACGCTGAACGGGAAGATCCTGTTCAACATGGCCAACCTCGACCAGGGCTTCTGGCCGGACGGCCTCTACACCGCGCCCACCGACGACGCGCTCAAGTGGGACCTGCAGCAGGACAAGCGGATGGGCTTCAACGCCGTCCGCAAGCACATCAAGGTCGAGCCCGACCGCTGGTACTACTGGGCCGACAAGCTGGGCCTGATGGTCTGGCAGGACATGCCGGCCGCCAACACCGGCCCGATCCCGGCCGAGTGGCGGGCCCAGTTCGAGTCCGAGCTGCACGAGATGGTCCGCGAGCACTCCTCGTGGACGTCGATCGTCGCCTGGGTCCCGTTCAACGAGGGCTGGGGCGAGTGGAGCCGGGACGACACCGGGCGGATCGCCGGCGAGGTCAAGGCGCAGGACCCGTCCCGGCTGGTCAACGCCCACTCCGGCGTGAACTGCTGCAACTCGCACGGCGACTCCGGCAAGGGCGACGTCATCGACTTCCACCAGTACCTCGGCCCGGCGTCGCCGGCGCCGTCCGGCAACCGGGTGGCGATCGACGGCGAGCACGGCGGGTTCGGCCTCAAGACGTCCAACCACATGTGGTTCGGCGACGGGCAGGCGTACGAGATGGAGCCCGACTCGGCCACGCTGACCTCGAAGTACGTGGCCAACCAGGAGGCCGTGATCACCTCGGCCGAGTACTGCGGCATCAGCGCGGCGATCTACACCCAGATCACCGACGTCGAGGCGGAGCTCAACGGCTTCTTCACGTACGACCGCCAGAAGACCAAGATGAACCTCGACGCCGTCCGCAAGGTCAACCAGAAGATCATCAAGTCGGCGGACGGGTCGGGCGCGAACGTGCCGCAGCCGCCGGCCGGCACCCCCGGCCTGACCGGGATCGCCTTCTGGCCCCTGGACGGCTCGTACGGCACGCTGACCCCGGCCGGAACGCCGGCGCCCGCCTTCGTCGACGGGCACAACGGGCAGGGCGTCGACCTCGGCGGCGGCTACCTGGACGCCGGGTCACCGGTCCTGAACACGGCGTCCGACTATTCCGCCGCGGCGTGGGTCAAGCTCGACAAGGCGGACGGGGCGTTCCAGACGATCGTCAGCCAGGACGGCGCGTCGAACAGCGACTTCTACCTGCAGTACTCCGGGGCCGACCAGCGGTTCGCCATGAGCTTCGCCGGCGTCCGCGCGCTGGCCCCGGTCAAGCCCGAGCCGGGCAAGTGGTACCACCTGGTCGGCGTCCGCGACACGGTCAAGGGCGAGCTGCGGCTGTACGTCGACGGGCAGCTCGCGGGCACCGCAAGCGCCTGCATGCCGCAGGCCGCGCCGACCGGCAACACCGTGATCGGCCGCGGCAAGTACGGCGGCAACGCGGTCGACTACCTGGACGGCACGGTCGACCAGGTGCACCTGTACGACCGGGCGCTCTCGGCCGACGAGATCGCTCAGTTGTACTCCTCGGGGAACTGATCGCCTGGAGCCTTCCTGAGGGCAGACGGAGCGGGGTCGAGAGATCGGCCCCGCTCTGCTTTGCTGTGGGGGTGGCTCCCCGCCGCTTCCGCCTGTTCTGGACGGGCGACACGATCAGCGCGGCCGGGGGAGCCCTGTCCGCGGTCGCCCTGCCGCTGCTCGCGCTCGAGACCCTGCACGCGTCGGACGCCCAGGTCGGCCTGCTGCGCGCCGCCCAGACCCTGCCGTTCCTGCTGCTCGCGGCGCCGATCGGCCTGCTCGCCGACCGGGTCTCGCGGCGGCGCCTGCTGCTGGCCGCCGACGCGGCCCGCTTTCCCCTGGTGCTGGCGATCGCGATCGCGGGCGCGGCGCTTCCGGTGGGCGGTCTGGTCGCGCTGGTCTTCCTCATCGGCATCGCCACGGTCGGGTACGAGGTGGCTTACCTCTCGGTCCTGCCCGAGCTCGTGGACTCCCCGTCGGCCCTGCCCGCCGCCAACCGCGCCGTCGAGTCGTCCCACGCCGCCGCGTCGCTGGCCGGCCCCGCCGCGGGTGGCGCGCTGGTCGCCGCGCTGGGCGCCGCCGCGGTGGTCGCCCTCGACGCGGTGTCGTTCGCCCTCGGCGCCGTCCTGACCGCGATCAACCGCTGGGATCGCCGTCCCGCCCCGGCCGCGCCACGCTCCGCCGCGGCCGCGCCACGCTCCGCCGCGCCACGCTCCGCCGCGCCACGCTCCGCCGCGCCACGCTCCGCCGCGCCACGCTCCGCCGCGCCACGCTCCGCCGCGGCCGCGCCTCGTTCCGTCGCGGCCGGTTGGCGGTGGGTGCGGGGCGACCGATTTGTCCGCCCGCTGACCCTCTACCTCGCGGCCAACAACCTGGCCGCCCAGGCCTTCCAGACCGCGCTCCTGCTTCTCGTCGTCCGGACGCTCGGCCTCGGCGCCGCCGCCGTCGGGTTCGCGGTCGCCGCGACCGGCGGCGGCTTCCTCGTCGGGGCGCTGGTCAGCCCCGGCGGCGCCCGGCGCTTCGGCACCGGCCGCGTCGTCATCGCGGCCTCCCTCGCCGGCGCCCTCGGCATCGCCCTGGTCGCCGTCGCCGCCGGCCTCCCGGCGGTGCTGGCCGGCTCGGCGCTGGCCGGCCTCGGCTCCGGCCTGTTCAACCTGCACTCGATCGCCGTCCGCCAGGCCATCACCCCGCCGGCCCTGCTCGGCCGCGTGAACGCCGTCGTCAAGACCGTCTCCTACGGCGCCACCACGATCGGCGCCCTGCTCGGCGGCGTGGCGGCCGCCGCCGCCGGCCCGCGCGCGGTGATCGCCGCCGCCGCCGTGGTCTCGGCCGCCGCCACCGCGTGCCTGCTCACGCCCGCGGTCCGCACGCTGACCACTCTCCCGGAGCGCGTGCATTGATCGGTCAGGATGGCGGGATGCGCCTGACCCTCCTGATCGCCCAGGTCCCCGCCGTCTGGGACGTGGACGCCAACCTCGCCACCGTCCGTGCGGTCCTCGACGAGGCCGCCCCCGGCGACGTCGTGGTGTTTCCCGAGGGAATGCTCTCCGGCTACGGCGAGGACCTGGCCCCGCTCGGCGCCCTCGACCCGGCATCGGTTTTCGCGGCCGCCGACGAGGTGGCCGGCCTGGCCGCCGCCCGCGCCGCGCACGTCTTCTGCGGCTCCCTGTTCCCGGCCGGGGAGCGGTGGTCGAACGCCGGCCTCTACTTCGCCCCGGACGGTGGCCGGACCGTCTACCGGAAGATCAACCTGGCGATGAACGAGCGTGGCCGCCTGGACCCCGGCGCCGAGCTGCCCGTCGTCCCGCTGGCCGGCGTCCCGGCCACGGCGGGCATCCAGCTCTGCCGCGAGATCCGCTTCCCCGAGCAGTGGCAGCACCTGGCCGCCGCCGGCGCCGAGCTGTTCGTCTACCTGACCAACGCCGCCAACACCCGTGAGGCCCCGGGCGTCTGGCGCAGTCACCTGATCAGCCGCGCCGCCGAGAACCAGCGCTTCCTGGCCGCCGCCAACATCGCCCATCCCGACCAGCACTGCCCGACCATGCTCGTCTCCCCGCGCGGCGAGGTCCTGGCCGAGTTGCCGGCCGGACCGCCGGCCGTCCTGCGCCATACGATCGACCTGGCCGACACCGCCGCCTGGTACCTCGGCCAGCGCCGCGCGGACGTCCTGTCGCTGACCTACCACGGAGGGCCGGTATGAGCGCGCGAGTACGCATCGGCCGGGTCTACGACGAGCCTCTCGACGCCGGCACGGCGCGCGTGCTCGTCGACCGGCTGTGGCCGCGCGGGCTGAGCAAGGAGCGGGCCGCGCTCGACGACTGGTGCAAGGCGGTCGCCCCGTCGCCGGAGCTGCGGAAGTGGTACGGGCACGACCCGGAGCGGTTCGCGGAGTTCCGGCGGAGGTACACCGATGAGCTCTCCCGGGGTGAGCCGGCCGCCGCCCTCGACCACCTGCGCGCGCTCGCCCGGGACCGGCCGGTGGTGCTGCTGACGGCGAGCAGGGCCCTGGAGATCAGCGATGCCGCCGTGCTCGCGGGGCTGCTCAACGCGTACGGCTAAATGGTCTGGCTCTCTGTTCGGCGCCGCGCCTCGGCCACGTCGGCCAGCAGGTCGTCCCACTCCTCGTCGGCGCGGAAGGGCGGCATCGGCAGCGAGCCGGCCACCCGGGCGTTCGCGTACTCCCACCAGGCCGCCACCCGCACCGGCCACAGGCCGACCCGGACCGCCCCGCGCAGGAAGCAGCGGTGGGCGATCAGCGTGGCCGTCAGCATCTTGGGGTCGAGCTCCTCGGAGTCGATCGCCTTGCCGAGGGCGCGCACGTCGCGGTGCATCTCCGAGTAGGCGATCATCGAGGGCATCGCCGGGACCAGCACCTCGGCCCCCTCGGCGATCAGATCGTCGGCGTCGGCGGGGGTGAAGACCAGGTCGTCGGTGGTGACGATGAGCGGGAGGATCGCGCGGCCGCGGCGGATGTCGAGCTGGACGGCCGGCTCCTGGGTGGGCACGAAGACGTCGGCCACGTCGGTCACGTCGTCGGGGTCGAGCGTCGCCGTGTCGCCCAGCGCGGGCACGTGAATGCGCAACGCGCCCCGCCGGACACTGACCTCGGCGCCGGAGACCTCGGACAACGCCTCGGTCAGCTCGAAAACCCGCATGCGCCCGTTTTACCCCATCGACGCGAGCCGGACCTTGACCGGGGCGGGGTCGGTGAACAAATGTTTCTGAGGCGTATCCGAATGATTGCGGTGGGAGCGCTCCCATGTAATGCTGTGCGAACAGCCGGGAGCGATGCCCCTCGATACGCGAACGGCTGATCCCCCTGGCGCCGGGGTGCGCCATTCGCATGTCTCGAGGAGCCACCACATGAGACCTGTCCTCATCCGCGGACTGACCGCGGCTGCCGCGGCGTCGATCGTCACCGGCCTCGGCATCTTTGCCGCGACCAGTGCGAGCGCCGCCGCCGGCTGCCGGGTCGACTACGCGGTGAACCAGTGGAACACCGGGTTCACCGCGAACATGACCGTCACGAATCTCGGTGACCCGATCTCCGGCGGCTGGAACGTCACCTGGTCGTTCCCGGGCAACCAGACGGTCACCCAGGGCTGGAGCGCGACGATCAGCCAGTCCGGTCAGAACGTCACGGCGACCAACCCCTCCTGGTCGACGTCGATCGGCACGAACAGCAGCGTCAACTTCGGCTTCAACGCCAACTACTCGGGCACGAACACCGCTCCGGCGACGTTCAAGCTCAACGGCACCGCCTGCACGGGCGCCGTGCCGACCACCGGACCGACCTCGGGCCCGACTTCAGGCCCGACGTCCGGCCCCACCTCCGGTCCCACGTCCGGCCCGACCACCGGACCGACCGGAAACCCGGGCCCCAAGGCCGACAACCCGTACGCGGGGGCCAAGGGCTACGTGAACCCGGAGTGGAAGGCCAAGGCCGACGCCGAGGCCGGTGGCAGCCGGGTGTCGAACAACCCGACCGCCGTGTGGCTGGACCGGATCGCGGCCATCAACGGCACGACCGACAGCAGCTCGAACGGCGCGATGGGCGTACGGGCCCACCTGGACGCCGCTCTCGCCCAGGGCGCGGGCTACATCCAGTTCGTGATCTACGACCTGCCCGGCCGGGACTGCGCCGCGCTCGCCTCCAACGGTGAGCTCGGGCCGAACGACCTGCCGCGGTACAAGTCGGAGTACATCGACCCGATCGCGGCGATCGAGAAGGATGCCAAGTACCAGAACCTGCGCATCATCAACATCGTCGAGATCGACTCGCTGCCGAACCTGATCACCAACACGTCCGGCCAGGCCGGCGCGACGGCGATGTGCGACACGATGAAGGCCAACGGCGGATACAAGGACGGCATCGCGTACGCGCTGAACAAGCTCGGCGCGATCGGCAACGTCTACAACTACATCGACGCGGCGCACCACGGCTGGATCGGCTGGGACTCGAACTTCAACCCGACCGCTGACCTGATGTACCAGACCGCGGTCGCCTCCGGCAGCGTCAACAACGTCACCGGCTTCATCACCGACACCGCCAACTACTCGGCGCTGACCGAGCCGTACTTCAACATCAACACCCAGGTCGGTGGCCAGAGCATCCGGCAGAGCAAGTGGGTCGACTGGAACCAGTACGTCGACGAGCTTTCCTTCGCCCAGGCCTTCCGCACCAAGCTGGTCTCCGAGGGCTTCTCCTCGAACATCGGCATGCTGATCGACACGTCCCGCAACGGCTGGGGTGGCCCGAACCGCCCGACCAAGGCGAGCACGTCGACCGACATCAACACCTTCATCAACGAGTCGCGCATCGACCGCCGGATCCACGCCGGCAACTGGTGCAACCAGTCCGGCGCCGGCCTCGGCGAGCGCCCGAAGGCGGCCCCGGCCGCCGGCATCGACGCCTACGTCTGGGTCAAGCCCCCGGGCGAGTCGGACGGTTCGAGCTCCCTCATCCCGAACAACGAGGGCAAGGGCTTCGACCAGATGTGCGACCCGACCTACACCGGTAACGCCCGCAACGGCAACAGCCTGAGCGGCGCGCTCCCGAACGCTCCGATCTCGGGCTCCTGGTTCTCGGCTCAGTTCCAGCAGCTGATGACCAACGCCTACCCGCCCCTCTCCTAGGAGAGGCACCGCGTAACCCGCCCCCATAACCGCCGGGCCCCGCTCTCTTCCCACGAGGAGCGGGGCCCGGTGTCGTGCCCGATGGGCTAGAAAGGGGGCGTGCAGATCGAGATTCACAAGGTCGCGTGGTCGGCGGCCGGGCGCCGGCTGACCGCGGCCGCCGGCAGCGTGGTGGGAAACCGGTACCGCGACAACTACGACGTGGTGCACCTCGACCCGGGCCGGTTCCTCGCGGTGGTGGCGGACGGCATGGGCGACGGTCCCGGGAGCGCCGCCGCCGGCCGGACGGCCGTCGACGTCTTCGTGCGAGACGTGCCGCGGACGTGCACTCCGGCCGGGCTGCGGGTCGCGGTCGACCAGGCCCAGCAGGAGGTACGCCGCGCCGCCCGCACCCTGGACGAGCTGACCGGCTGCACGATGACCGCCATGGTGGCGGACGCGCACGCGGCCGCCTGGATCGTCCAGATCGGCGACTCCCGCGCGTACCGGCTGAGGGATGGTCTTCTCGAACTGCTCACCACCGACCACACGGTCGCCTGGCTGGGCCTGCTCTACGGCTGGTTCCCGCCGGACTCGCCCGACGCGCGCACCGCTCGCTACCGTCTGACCCGCTACGTCGGCCACCCGCAGAGCCCCGAGCCCGACGTCCTGAACGTGTCGCTGCACCCCGGCGACGTCTACCTGCTCTGCACCGACGGCGTGACCGACCAGCTGAGCTACGAACGCCTGATCCAGCTGCTGGGCACGAACCCCGACCCGGCGGCCGCGGCGCACTTCCTGCTGGAGGACACCGTGGAGGCCGGCGGCACCGACAACGCGACGGCGGTGGTCATCAAGGTCGAGCCGACCATCTGAGCTGAGCGCCACGCCGGCCGACCGGAGCGCGAAGGCTCTCGTCCTGGACTGCTGCTGCGGCGACGCCGTCAAGGGCCAGCCGGACGCGGAACGGCTCGCCGGCCGGTACATCCTGGCCGCGACGTCGCCCGTTCATCAGGCGAAGGACGCCGAGGGCGGAACGGGTCGGGCAGCATCCCGATCGCGCGGCGCGGACCCGCCCGGCCCCGTTCGGCGACCTGGCCGCCGACGCGTTCCCGGCGCCGGGGAACCGGGCGGCGGCGTCACCTGGCCGCTGCTGTTGCTGCTGACGCGGGACCTCGCCGAGGCGCGACCCGCCGTCGTGGTGCTGTGGGAGCGGCGAGCCCCGCCGCCGGACGCGGCGACGGGGCTGGGCCGATCGGACGCGGCTGGGCCGATCAGTAGAAGAGCTGGTTGCCGGCATCCAGGCAGTGCCAGGTTTGGAGTGCGGCGCCGTCGTCCGAGCGGTTCTCCCGGACGTCCAGGCAGTAGTTCGAGCTGGACCGCCGGAAGTAGTAGAGGTCCCGCGTGCCGGTGGGGGTGCTGCCGCTGCCGTACTTCGGGATCTCCCACAACTGGGTGTACTGCGTGGGCTCGTTGGCGTCCTTGCACCACCACAGCCATACGTTCACGCCGTCGCCGACCGCGCTGTCCGGGTCCAGGCAGAGGCCGGTGTCGTAGTTGCGCACCTGCCAGGCGTACGACTGGTCGTTCTGGAACACGTGCTTGCTGAGGCACCAATACTGGTTGGTGGTCGGGCCGTTGGCGTGCCACATGTGCACGTAACCCGGGGCGGCCCGCGGATAGGGCGATGCCGCATCGAGCAGCATGCTGGTCTTCCGGGCGTTGCTGGCGCTGAGCCCGGCGTACGTGAAAGGCCCCTTGGCCCAGGCCGATCCCCAGCGGTCCTGGCACGCGGTCGAGGCGGCCTGCGCCGCCGTGGACGGGATCAGCGCGAGCCCGGTGAGCGCGACGACGACGGCCAGCAGCCGGGACAGCCGGCCGCGGATGAGATGTGACATGGTCCCCCGATACGTTGAGTGATTGGGGGCTCACCATAGGAATCGTCCGCCGGGCGTGTCGACGATCCTCTGTGGATTTGCGGTTTCCCGCACGGGGCAAGGGGTTCAGGCCAGCAACGCCAGCGCGCCGGCGATGGCGTCGTCAATCGGGGCGGCGTCGGCGTGCCAGCGGGCCTCGTGCTCGAGCACCACCGGCAGGTCGGGTCGCGCCGCGAGCACCTCGCGCAGCGGCACCGCGCCGGCGCCGGGGACCAGCGGCCGCCGGTCGGTGGGGGAGGCGACGTCCTTGATCTGGATCTCGGCCAGCCAGGGGCCGAGCGCCGCGGCGGTCGCGGCCGGGGACTCGCCCGCCCGCCACGGGTGCAGGGCGTCCCAGATCGCGCCGGCCCCGGGGGCGACCTCGAGCAGGCGGCGCAGGTCGGCCCCGCGCAGGTAGGCGTCGTGGGTCTCGACCAGCAGCCGGATGCCGCCGGCCCGGGAAAGGGCGGCGGCCAGGGCCGGGGCGGTCACGCCGGGCGGGGCGTCTCCCGGCATCAGGCGCAGCGCGGGGGCGCCCAGGTCGTGCGCCAGCTCGACGTGCTCGTCGAGGCCGGCGGCGCCGGAGGAAAGGTTCACGTAGGTGGCGAGGCCGGTCAGCGCCAGGCCGTGGTCGTCGAGCACCCGGCGGGCGGCCCGGCGTGCGGCCGGTCCGAGGCCGGCGTGGACCGGCTCGTCCTCGGCGCATCGCAGCTGCACCGCCCCGACGCCGTGCCGCCGCAGCAGGGCGCCCACCTGCGGCAGCGGCCGGCCGGGGCAGCCGAGCGTGGAGACCGCGAAGTCCCTCACGACTGGTTCTCCAACCGGTCGCGCCACTGGCCGAGGCCGGACGCCAGCTGGTCGATCACCCGCGCGGGAAGGCCGGCCGCGTACGTGGCCATCGCCTCGTCGAAGGTGGGGACGGCGGCGGCCAGCGCGGCCCGGCCGTCGTCGGTGAGGACCAGCAGCGACGAGCGCCGGTCGCCGGGGTTGGCCTCGCGGCGGCACCAGCCGCGCGCCTCGATGCGGTCGACCGCCTTGCTGGTCGCGCCGATGGTGATGTGCACCTCGTGGGCGATGTCGTGGACCCGGCAGGCGCCGCGCTCGATGATGCGCAGGAACTCCATGGTGCCCAGGGTCATGTCGTGGGCGGCCCGGATCCGGGCGTCGATCAGGTTGAACAGCAGCGTCTCGGCCCGGATCAGGTCGGTGAACAGCGCGGTGAGGTCGGTCACGTCAGCAATCCTAGGAATTAGATTCCGCGGAATCCAGTTGCGGAAGATGCATTCCTTGGAATCTACCGTGACGGAGGCCGACATGGACCGGCAAGCACAACGGGCGACCATCCGGGCGGCGCTGGCCGCGTTTCCCCGCGAGCGCGGCAGCGTGGCGAGCGAGCGAACCTCGTTCGAGGCGTTCGCGGCGGCCCGGCCGCCGGACCCGCGGCTCGTGCGGGACGAGGTGACGCTGGGCGGGCGGCCCGCGGTGCGGCTGCGGGCGGCGGGCGACGGCCCGGCGCTGCTGTACCTGCACGGTGGCGGCTACGTGGTCGGGTCGGGCCGCACCGGCGCGGGCCTGGCCGGCGCCCTCGCCGTCCGGACCGGCGGCGTGGCCTACTCGCTGGACTATCGCCTGGCGCCCGAGCACGTCTACCCGCGGGGCGTCGAGGACGCCGTCGCGGCGTACCGGGAACTGCTGGCCGGGGGGAGCGACGTCGTCGTGGCGGGCGACTCGGCCGGCGGCGGCCTGGCGGTGTCGCTGCTGGTCGCGGCCCGCGAGGCCGGCCTGCCCCAACCGCGGGCGGCCGCGGTCTTCTCGCCCTGGGTCGACCTGACGCTGAGCGGCGACACCATGCGCACCCGCGACGGCATCGACCCGCTGTTCACCGCCGGCAGCCTGCGCTGGTACGCCGAGCGGTACGCCCCCGGCCGCGAGAAGGAGGCGAGCCCGCTCTTCGCCGGCCTCCACGTTCTCGCGCCGCTGCTCGTGCAGGCCGGTAACGACGAGGTCCTGCTCGACGACGCCGTACGCCTGGCGGCGGCGGTCGCGGCCGCCGGCGGGACGGTCGGGCTCGAGGTCGGCGCCGGCCTGCCGCACGTCTACCAGAACAACTTCGGCCGTCTCGACGACGCCGACGACGCTCTCGACCGCGCGGCGGCGTTCCTGGTCAGTCGGTCTTAGCGGCGAAGTTCCCGTACACGTGGATGCGCTTGTGCTCGACCGACTCCACATAAGACTCGTACGTGTCGCCGGCGGCATCGCGGTCGGTGGCCGTGTACTTCGCGGTGAAGGTGTAGGTGCCGGCGGCAAGCGTCGCGCCCGGCTTCATCGTGAAGCGGTACAGCAGCCCGGGGCCGTCGGCGGTCACGGTGGCCGTGATGGAGTCGTCCGGGGAGGCGTAACCGGCCGCGGTGAGGCCGGTCGCCGGCGAGATCCGGATGGTCAGGTCGAGCGACGTCAAGGCGGCGCCCGGCTTCAGCGTCACCACGCTGCGGCCCTTCGCGGCGATCGAGCCGTCCGACCAGAGGCTGCCCTTCTCGGCCTGGGTGTCGCCGGGGTGGCCGCGAACCGGGCTCGCCGACGGGGGCGGCGCCGCCTGGGTGCGGGGGCGGGTGGTGACCGGCCGCGAGGCGGGGGCGGTGGCGGTCGCGACGACGCTGGGGGAGGCCGGCGGGGCCGGGGCGGTCGCGACCGGCGTCGCCGGGCCGGGGGACGAGGAGGCCAGCGCCCACTTCGCGACGCCGCCGATGCCGAGCACGGTCACCACGGCCAGCGCCGAGCCGGCCAGCCGCATCGCCCGCCCGCGCGGGCGGGCCGAGGACGCGCGGTTGGCGGCGATGCGGTTCAGCATCGCCGTCCGGTCGGGAGTGTGCTCATCGAGGGCATCCCGCAGCTCCCGCTTCACGAACTCGTTCACCGCGCCACCTCCCATCCGTCCAGTTCGTGCAGCAGCTCGGCGAGTTGCTTGGCGCCGCGCGAGGTCTGGCTCTTCACCGCGCCGACCGAGATGCCCAGGATGCCGGCCACCTCGCGCTCGGGCAGGTCGAACGCGTACCGCAGCACCACGCAGGCCCGCCGCCGGTAAGGCAGTTGCCGCAGCGCGCTGCGCACGTCGAGCACGGCCGGCACGTCCGGCCCGGCGGCGCGCTGACCGCCGAGGCCGAGGAGGGCCAGGCCGCGCCGGGCGCGTCCCTGGCGGCGGATCCAGTTGCGGGTGAGATTGGCGACGATCCCCCGGGCGTACGCGGCGGGGTCGCCCGCGGCCGCGACCCGGTCCCAGTGTTTCCAGACCTCGGTGAGCGCGTCGGCGGCCAGGTCGTCGGCGGCCGCGGAGTCGCCGCTCAACAGGTAGGCCAAGCCCGACAGCTCGGCGTGGTGACGCTCGAAGAAGGCGTGGAAGGCCTGGTCACGCACCGGCTCAGCCTTCCCGTCGAGATCGCGATCAGCCTGCCGACGATAGCGGAAGCGCCTCGAGCAGGCCATCGGCGACCGTGCGCGCGGCCGGGCGGCCGGCCTCCTCCAGCCACCGGAAGAGCTTCTCCGCCCGTACGGCCGGCCAGTCGCCGGGCAGATGCTGGACCGGCAGCCGCGGGTCCCGGCCGATCGTGTCCAGCCATTCGGCCAGGAGCCCGAGGTGGGCGGCGAGCGGGTCGCCGACCGGCGCCGCGCCGCCCCAGCGGGCGAGGAACGCCTCGTACCGCTCGGCCAGCCCCGGCAGGTCGTAGGCGTCGGCGATCAGCGAGGCCACGTCGGTGGTGTCGTCGGCGCGGGCATGGAACACCCGGGCGTGCGCGGCCAGCCCCAGCCCGGCCACGATCCCGGCCGCATCGACCCGGCCGGGCGCGATCCACAGGCCGCCCTGCACCGGCCCGAAGCCCGACCACGCCAGCCGGGAGCGCAGGTCGTGCCGCTCGCGCTGCATCGCCTCCGGCAGCGAGAAGCTCAGCAGCGTCCAGCCGCCGTCCCAGCGGTCGTCGACCACGCCGTCGCGCCAGATGCGGCCGCGGCCCTCGCGCAGGATCGCCGTCGACCGGCCGGTGAGCCCGAAGTACATCTTCCGGCCCACCGGGCGGCGGTGCAGCAGGTCGCGCCCGACCATGCGGCTCAGCGTCGAGCGGGTGGCGTGGGTGGAGACGCCGGCCCGGCCCAGCGCCTCGATGATGCCGCCGGCGCCGAGGCACACGCCCTGGTCGAGCGCGTAGGTGCCGAACAGCGTCAGCATCAGGGTCCGCGGTTGCACGGCCCAATGTTAGGCACATTCTTGACGGCCGTGAAGCAGACGCCTAACTTCGGAACCGTGGACGACATCGATCTGCGGGGCAAAGTGGCCATCGTGACGGGCAGCGGCCGGGGCCTGGGCCTGGCGTACGCGAAGGCGCTGGCGGCGGCCGGCGCGAAGGTCGTGGTGAACGACGTCGACCCGGCCGCGGTCGACGCGGCGGTGGCCGCGCTCGGCGGTGACGCGGTCGGCGTGACGGCCGCCGTCGGCGACGCCGAGAGCGCCGATCGCCTGGTCGCGGCCGCGGTCGACACCTTCGGCCGGCTCGACGTCCTGGTCACCAACGCCGGCATCCTGCGCGACCGGGTGCTGTGGAAGATGAGCGACGACGACTTCGACGAGGTCGTCAAGGTGCACCTGCGCGGCACCTTCACCTGCGCCCGGGCCGCCGCCGTGCGGATGCGGGAGCAGGGCGAGGGCGGCCGGATCATCCTGATCTCGTCGCCGGCCGGCCAGCGCGGCAACTTCGGGCAGACCAACTACGCCGCCGCCAAGGCCGGGATCGCCGCGATGGCCCGCACCTGGGCGATGGAGCTGGCCCGCAGCGAGATCACGGTGAACGCCGTGGTCCCGGTCGCCGCCACCGCGATGACCCGCACGATCCCGGCGTTCGCGCCGCTGATCGACGAGTCCGAGCGCACCGGCGAGCCGCTGCCCGCCTGGGTGCGCCGGGACGAGGGCCTCGGCACCGTCGACGACGTGACCGGCCTGGTCGTCTTCCTCGCCTCGGACGCGTCCAGGGGCATCACGGGCCAGGCCGTCGGCGTCGGCGGCGACCGGCTCGCGCTCTGGGCGCATCCCCAGGAGAAGACCGTGGCCTTCGCCGAGGGCGGATGGTCGGCGTCGGCGATCGCGGCGGAGTGGCCGAGCGGCGTCGGCGCTTCGCTCGAGACCTACGGGATTCCCGCCCCGAAGCCGCCGGCGGCCTGACGTGGACGTCGACCGGCTCGTCGCCATCGACGTGCACACCCACGCCGAGGTCGGCCGGGACGGGCACACCTCGCTCAGCCCTGACCTGCTGGCCGCCTCGGCGACGTACTTCAAGGCGCACGGTCACCGGCAGCCGGCGATCGGCGAGATGGCCGCCTACTACCGGGAGCGGCGGATGGCGGCCGTGGTCTTCACGGTCGACGCCGAGCACCTGACCGGGCACCCGCGCATCCCGAACGAGGAGGTCGCCGAGAGCTGCGCGGCCCACCCGGACGTGCTGATCCCGTTCGCGAGCATCGACCCGCACCGGGGCGCGGCCGGTGTCCGGGAGGCCCGCCGGCTGGTGACGGACCACGGCGTACGCGGATTCAAGTTCCACCCGAGCCTGCAGGGGTTCTCGCCGGACGACCGGATGGCGTACCCGCTCTACGCGGCGATCGAGGAGCTCGGCGTCCCGGCCCTGTTCCACACCGGACAGACCGGGATCGGCGCCGGCCTGCCGGGCGGGGGCGGCGTCCGGCTGCGCCACTCGAACCCGATGCTCGTCGACGACGTGGCGGTCGACTTCCCCGAGCTGCGCATCATCCTGGCCCATCCGTCGTTCCCGTGGCAGGACGAGGCCCTTGCGGTGGCGACCCACAAGCCGTACGTGTATATCGACCTCTCCGGATGGTCGCCCAAGTACTTCCCGCCCCAGCTCGTCCGTTATGCCAACACGCTGCTGCGCGACAAGGTGCTGTTCGGCTCCGACTACCCCGTGCTGACCCCCGACCGCTGGCTCGCCGATTTCGCCGAGCTCGACATCAAGCCCGAGGTCCGACCCGCGATCCTCAAGGGCAACGCCGCCCGCCTGCTGGGCCTCACCAAGGAGAACGCATGATCACCGTGAACGGCCTGGACGAGCTGAAGGCCCTCGCCGGCTCCGACCTCGGCCACAGCGCCTGGCTGGAGATCACCCAGGAGCGGGTGGACACGTTCGCCGACGCCACCGGCGACCACCAGTGGATCCACGTCGACGTCGAGAAGGCGAAGAGCGGACCGTTCGGCGGCCCGATCGCCCACGGCTACCTCACGCTGTCGCTGGTGATCCCCCTCTTCGGCGAGCTGCTCAAGGTCGAGGGCGTGAAGATGGGCGTCAACTACGGCCTGGAGAAGGTGCGTTTCCCGCACCCGGTGCCGGTCGGCTCGAAGATCCGGCTCGGCGCGACGGTGGTGTCGGTCGAGGACGTGCCGGGCGGCACCCAGAGCACGTTCGACTTCGTCGTCGAGATCGACGGCGTGGCCAAGCCGGCCTGCGTCGCGCGCACGGTCTACCGGCAATACGTCTAGCCATGCCGGCCGACACCAACCGGGGGCTCGGCGGCTGGCCCGCCCGCCGGGCCGCGATCTCGCCCGACCGGGTCGCGCTGGTCTTCGGCGACGACGAGGTGACCTATGCGCGGCTCCACGAGCGGGTCGCGCTGCTGGCGGACCAGCTGGGGGCGGCCGGCATCGGGCCCGGCGACCGGGTGGCGTACCTCGGGCCGAATCACCCCGCCTTCGTGGAGACGATGTTCGCCACGTACGCCCGCGGTGGGATCTTCGTGCCCCTGAACTTCCGGCTGACCGCGCCGGAGATCGACTACCAGCTGGCCGACAGCGGCGCGAGCCTGCTCATCTACGGCCCGGAATGCGCGGGGACGGTGCGGGCCTCGGCCAAGGCGGGCGAGTTGCGCCGGGTGGTGCCGCTTTCGGCGTACGAGGAATGGATCGCCACCGGGAAGCCGGCGGCCGGCGACGTGGCCGTCAGCCTTGGCGACCCGGCCTGCATCCTCTACACCTCGGGCACCACCGGCCGGCCGAAGGGCGCCGTGCTCACCCACGGCAACCTGGTCTGGAACACCTACAACGTGCTGGTCTGCGTGGACGTCGCGGGCGACACCGTGACGCTGACCAGCGCGCCGCTCTTCCACGTGGCGGCGCTCAACCAGTGCCTGCTGCCGACGTTCCTCAAGGGCGGCTGCTCGGTGATCATGCCGTCCTGGGACGTCGACGCCTGCTTCGACCTGATCGAGCGGCACCGGGTGTCCTGGATGTTCGGCGTCACCACGATGTTCGCCGGGCTGGCGCGGTCGCCGCGCTGGGCGTCGGCCGATCTGAGCTCGGTGCGCAACATGATGGTCGGCGGCGCGTCCGTGCCCGACGCCCTGATTCGCGATTTCCAGGCCCGGGGGCTCACGTTCTGCCAGGGGTACGGGTTGACCGAGACCGCGCCGGGAGCGACGTTCCTGGAGGCCCCGGAGAGCGCCGCCAACGCCGGGTCGGCGGGTGTGCCGGTGATGTTCGCGGACGTGCGGTGCGTGGGGCCGGATCTCGTCCCGGTCGCGGCCGGCGAGCCGGGGGAGGTGCAGGTGCGCGGCCCGAACGTGACGCCCGGGTACTGGCGGGACCCGCGGGCCACGGCGCAGGCGTTCACGCCGGACGGCTGGTTCCGCACCGGCGACATCGCCGTCGTGTCCCCGTCCGGCCACTACCGGATCGTGGATCGGCTCAAGGACATGTTCGTCTCTCCGGCGGCGAGAACGTGTACCCGGCCGAGGTCGAGGCCGCCATCTTCGAGCACCCGGGTGTCGTCGAGGTGGCCGTCGTCGGGGTGCCCGACGCCAAATGGGGCGAAGTCGGCCGGGCCTTTGTCGTGCTGGCGCCGGCCGCGACGCTGACGTCGGCCGAGCTCCGTTCGTTCTTGGCCGACCGGCTCGGCGCGTACAAAATCCCGAAATATCTGGATATTTTGGAGTCGCTGCCGAAGACCGGCTCGAACAAGGTCCGCAAGGCGCCCCTGCGGGAGCTGCCGCTGCCAGGCTGAGCTGCCGGGTTTGCGCTGCCGGGTTTGCGCTGTCGTGTTTGCGCGCCGCCGTTGTCCGGCGGGCGCCACGCTGCCACGGTATGGCGATGGCGGGATGTGCCTGCCCGGACGGGCGCCTGTACCCCCTCGGCGGCGACGCCGAGCTCTCCTTCCCGTGGGCGGGCCTGTTGGTGCTGCCCACCGACTACGAGACCATGATCGAGCTGACCCAGTCCTTCACCGCGTACCGCTACGGCAGCCCCAACCAGCAGTTCCAGCACGGGATCCTGCACTTCGTCCAGGCCCTCGGCAGCCCCTTCCTGCACCGGCACGGGTTGCGCCTGCTGCGGATGGCGGAGGAGGTGGCCGGCGGCGCCGACCCGGCCGAGTTCCGGGCCGAGGTCGCGGTGACCCGGCGGCCGAACGCGTCCGGGCTGACGCCCGAGGACCTGCTGGAGTCGGCGGCCGAGCTGGAGTCGGCGCGAATGACGTACGCGACGCTGGCCGGCTCGCTGCCGCCCGGTTCGCCGGCCGCGCACTACCGCGCGCAGCTGCACCAGGCCTACCCCGACCCGGCCGAGCCCCGCCGCAAGGCGTTCGACCATTTCGCCGGCGTGGCCGGGCTCGACGCGGCCTACGAGCTGCTCGCGCTGATCACGTTCCTGGCCTTCATCGGCGACGACCCGGCCGGGATGTTCGACCAGATGACGCCCGTCGTGGCCAAGCAGGCCGACGGGTTCGCCGGGCTGAGCGCGAACCAGCTGCTCGACCGGCTCGGCTGGTCCGACAACTACGAGGAGTATCTCGACCGGATCGTCGCGGGGGAGCCGATCGGCACGCCGTTCCTGGTCGAGCCGCTGCGGGCGGCCCTGCAACTGCACGGCCGCTCGGCGCTGGTCGAGACCCTCGCGCGGCCCGCCACCCACCTGCTCACGCTGAACGAGGACGAGCTGCGCGCCGTCGAGCCGCCCCTGATCGTCTACCCGTCCCGGGCGGGCGGGCTCGTCCACCACCGCAACGGGCTGGCGCTCGGCGGCGACTCCACCTTCGCCTACCGCATTCTCCAGGCGGCCGGGGGCTACGGCGCGGCCGAGCGGATCGCCTTCCCGGGTGCGGGCGGGGACGCGTACTGCGCGCACACCGCCTGCCGGTACCACGCCGGGGCGCTGTGCCACCGCTGGTTCCTGCCGCCGAACTCGGCCGAGGGTCACGACTCGTGCTCGTTCGCCGGGGTCGTGCTGGGTTCCGCGTCGTGAGAGTCGTCGCCGACCAGGCGTTGGCGGGTGTCGCCGACCGGGTGGCGGCCGTCGACGGACCGGACGGCCTTCTGCGATCGCTAGCCGCCGACGGGCTGTCGCTGCCCGCCGAGCGCGGCCTGCCCGACGTCGCCCGGCGGGTCATCGACCGGCTGCGCGGCGCCCGCCCGGTCGAGGAGCTGGGCGAGGTCGACGCCGCGTTCGAGATCCTCGGCCTGCACGTGCCGCCGGCCGGCAAGGCGGCGCTGCACCTGGCCCGCAGCGAGAGCGGCGACCGGCAGGTGTCGATCACCGCGATCGGCTCCGGCTTCGGCGGCGGCCGCACGCTGACCCTCGCCGTCGACGAGGACATTCCCGAGCGCGACCGGTGCATGGTGATCCGCCAGCACGTGACGCTGGCCGTGCGGCGGTTTCGGCGCGCCCCCGGCGACGAGCCGTGGATCCGCACCGACGTGGTGGCGTGGAGCAACCGCGAGTTCGTCGGGCTGCCCGCGTGCGCCCACTGCGGCACGCCGGGGGACGACCTCGACCCGCTGGACTACGACGAGGACGAGGCCAACGCGCTCGACCTGCGCTCGTTCGACGCCGCGGTCACCCGCAAGTCGGCGATGACCCTGGCCGGCAAGCGCAAGGCCGACATCGGCGTCGACGTGGCCGGCAAGGCGGGCGCCGGATTCCACCTCGAACAGCAGACCACCATCTCCTGTACGGCGTCCTACACGTTCCCGGCCGGACGCTGGTTCCTGCCGTACCGGCCGGCGGGGGACACCGCGGCCCTGCCGTACTGGGCGATTCGCTGAGATGTTCGCTCTGGCCCGGGTTCTCGCGACGATCCCCGAGGGCTACGCCGAGCTCGGGCCGATCGCCGCCGTCGAGGCCTCGAAGCGGATCGCCGCGACCGCCGGGCCGGGCGAGCCGGCCGAGCGCCGGGCCTGGCGGCTGTGGCTGGAGGCGAGGTGGGCCACGAACGCGGCCGCCTTCGCGGTCGCCCACGAGGCCCTCGACGCGGCGGAGCGAGTGGCGTCGGAGATCCCGGACGATCGGCGGGCGCTGCTGAGCCTGGAGATCGCCGGGCTGCGGGGCGAGCTGCACCAGGACCACGGCGAGTCGGTCCGGGCCTACCCGCTGCTGACCTGGGCGGCGCGCCGATGGCTGGACCTGGGCGCGCTGTTCACCGAGCCGGCGCCCGGACTCCTGGAGATCGTCGTCCGCGGCGCTCTCGACCTCACGCTGGCCGCGGTCGGCGCCGAGTACGTCGACGGGATGGCGCGCGACCTCGGCGCCGGCCGCGAGGAGACCGCCCTGTCGCTCTGGCTGGTGGACCGGATGGCCGGCGAGGCGCACGAGGTCATCAACCGCGCGGTCGCGCTCGTCGCCCGCGCCGACGGCTTCGGGGCCGCCCGCGGTCTCGCCAACGACGCCATCTCCGCGAGTCGCGCCTGGCAGATCCCGGACTGGGAGCCGCGGCAGTTCGCGGCCGGCCTGCGGCTCACCCTCGCGGCGGCGGCCGACGACGAGCGGCGGTACGCGGTCGCGCTGGGCCAGGCCGACGACGGGCTGACGCTTGCCGGCCGCCTGCCCGCGAGCGTGTCGCGCGACGTGCTCGTGGCGAAGCTGCGGGCCAACCGGGCCCGGGCCCTGCTCGGTCTCGGCCGTGCGGCCGAGTCGGCCGACGAGTACGACCGGGCCGTGACGGCGCTGCGGGCGGCCGGGGCGGAGGAGGACGCCGCGGCCATCGCGATGGGCCCGCTGGCCGCCCGGGCCGCGACCGGAGTGGCCGTCGGCAGCGCCGAGATGGCCCGGGTGGTCGCGGACCTCGAGGCCCGGGCCGGCGGCAGCGGCATGATCATGCAGGCGCTCGAGTACGCCCGCCGCTGGCTGCTGTCCTGCCTGGCGCGCGAGGGCTCCGGCGACATCGAGACCGCGGCCGGGCTCATCGAGACGCTGCGCGACGACCGGCCGCTGGAGCGCGGCGGCGCCGGCTTCCCCGACCCGGTGGTGGTCCGGGTGACCCGCCCGTTCGCGATCCTCGGCGAACGTCTGCGGCGGCTGCCGGACACCGCCGTCGTCGTGGTCGAGCCGCAGATCGAGGGCCCGGACCAGGCGCCGGTGTTCCTGGTCGTCGCCGGCGAGCGGCGGCGCCTCGCCGTCTCCCCGACGGCGCAGGAGGCGATGGTCGAGCTGGTGCGCCGGGCCGAGGCCGAGCGGGAGGCCTTGCTGACCGGCGAGCGTCCGCTGCGCTCGGCGCCGTCGGAGGCGCTCCGGGCGGCCGCCGAAGCCGCGTGGCGGGCGCTGCCCGGCGTGGTGCGCGAGGCCGTGCTCGCCGCCCGCACCGTGCTGTACCTGCCCAGCGGCGGCGCCTCCTTCGCCGACATCCCGTTCGAGCTGCTGCGCCACGACGGCGGCTGGCTCGGCACGACCCACGCGGTCGTCCGCTGCCCGTCGTTCCAGCACCTCGAGCGGATGCTGGCCCCGAACCACGCCCGGCCCGCGGCCGACCGGCGCGCGGCGATCGCGAGCCCGGCCCCGGACCCCGCGCTCGGGCTGCTCGGCGACGCGGAGGCCGAGATGGAGCTGGTGACCCGGGCCGCGACCATGCTCGGGCTGGACCCGGAGCGGGTGCCGCTGGACGGGGCGCGGGCGGCGCTGGACGTCTTCGCGGGACGGGCCGTCGTGCACTACGTCGGGCACGGCTTCGCCAACCCGATCGGCGAGGTGCTGCCGCTGTCGGCGGGGAGCGGGCTGAACGCGTCCGAGCTCGGCGACGGGCAGCGGGCGCCGTTCACGTTCTTCAACGCCTGCCGGCTCGGCCGGGTGCGGCACGTCGGGGGCGGCCGGCAGCGCGGCTGGGCGCTGCGGCTGCTGGAGACCGGGGCCCCCGCGGTGGTCGGTGCGCTCGCCGAGGTGCCGGACGCCGCCTGCGTCCCGGTGGCGCGGGCCTTCTACTCGGCCTGCCGGACGGCGCCAGTGGGGGAGGCCATGCGGCGGGCCCGGGAGCGGCTACACGAGGGCGGCATGCATCCGGTCGTGTGGGCGGCGTACGTCCTGCACGGCGACCCGTTCGCCGGCATTGCGGCGCAGGCCCCGGGGTCGGCGGCGGTGCAGGCCCCGGGGTCGGCGGCGGCGCACGTGCCGGGGTCGGCGGCGGTGCAGGCGCCGGGGTCGGCGGCGGCGCTGGTCGGCGGGCCGGCGTCGGCCGCGACCCGCGCTCTCGCGCTGGGGCAGCCCCGGCCGGCGCCGCCCGAGGGCGAGGACGCGGAGAGCGTGGCCGTCCGCCGGATTCTGCTCGCGCTCGACCGGCTCGCCGCGGATCCGGGCGACCGGCGCGAGCTGGATGTCGCGTACCTGTGCGCCGATGCCCTTCATGACGGCTACGCGATCCTGTATCTCTTCGCGTCGTTCCGCGAGCGGTGGGACGCGATCGCACCCGACATCCTGCGCAACGAGACGCGGTGGCGGCTGGCGGCGCTGGACGGGGATCGGGAGGCGCTCGCCCCGCTGGCCGCGCGCCTCCCCCGGTAATCCCGTCCTACTGCTGGACGAACGTCTGCCGGATCTCGCCGATGCCGTCGACCCGGCTGATCAGGGTCTCGCCCGGGCGGAGATAGCGCGGCGGGTTGCGCCGGTTGCCGACGCCCGCGGGCGTACCGGTGAAGATGAGGTCGCCCGGAAGGAGCGGGCAGACCGCCGAGATCCGCGCCACCAGGTCGTCCACCGGAAAGATCATCTGGCTCGTCCGGCCGTGCTGGACGACCTCGTCGCCGAGCCGGCACTCGAAGCCGATGTCGTCGCGGTCGGGGAACTCGTCCGGCGTCACCCCGACCGGGCCGATCGGGCCGAAGCCGGGGAACGACTTGCCCAGCGAGAACTGGGCGGGCGTGCCGTTGAGCTGGGTGGCGCGCTCGGAGAGGTCCTGGCCGACGGTGAGCCCGGCGACCGCGTCCCAGGCCTGGTCGCGTGGGATCTGGTAGCCGCCCTTGCCGATGATGGCGACGACCTCGATCTCCCAGTCGGGTTTGCCCGGCGGCAGCTTCACCTCGGTGACCGGGCCGGCGATGCAGGACGGGAACTTCGTGAAGATCAGGGGCTCTTTCGGGGGCTCGAAGCCGGCCTCCGCCGCGTGCGGACGGTAGTTGAGCGCTACGGCGAAGACCTGCCGCGGGTGGGGGACCGGGGGGCCGAGCTCGGTTATCTTCGTGGCGGCGGCCCAGTCGGGTGTCAGCGTGCCGAGCCTGGCCAGGGCGTCTTCGTGGGCCAGGCCCGTACCCACCGCCTGGTCCTGATCTATTAGTACAAAGCGGCCGTCGATTGTTCCGAAGCGCATGCCTTTACTCGCTGTAGAGAGAGCTGGCGTAGGGCTCGGTGTCGTGCGCGGCGCTCCACGGCACCACCCGGTTGCGCAGGGTGCCGATGCCGGCGATCTCGGCCTCGACCACGTCGCCCGGCTTGAGGTAGAAGTCGAACGGGTTGGGCTGCACCGCGGCCACGCCCGAGATCGTGCCGGTGGTGATGATGTCCCCGGCCGAGTAGCCCTGCGGCGAGTGGTGCGCCACCAGGTGCGGGATCGACAGCACCATGTTGTCGGTGTTGCCGGTCTGCCGCACGTCGCCGTTGACCCGCAGCTCCATGGCCAGCTTCTGCGCGTCGGGCACCTCGTCGGCGGTGACGATCCACGGGCCGATCGGGCAGAACGTGTCGATGCCCTTCGAGAACGAGAAGACCCCCGACTGCATCTCGCGCCGCTGGATGTCGCGCGCCGTGATGTCGTTGAAGACCGTGTAGCCGGCGATGTAGTCGACCGCTTCCTCGGGCCCGAACCACTTGCCGGACTTACCGATGATCACCGCGAGCTCGAGCTCGTAGTCGAGCTCCTTGGTGAGCCCCTCCGGATAGACGATGTCGTCGTCCGGCCCGATGATCGCGTCGACATTCTGGAAGAACACGATCCCCTTGTGTACGGGATGAGACCAGTTGACCTTCTGCAGCTCCTCGTGGTGCACGGCGAAGTTGCCGGCCGTGTGGAAGAACTTCTTCGGCACGATCGGCGCCCGCAGCGTGACCTCGGACAGCGACAGCCGCGCCCCGGTCTCCGGCACACCGCCGCCGCGCTCGAAGAACTCCCGGGTGGAGCCGCAATCGAGCTCGATGACGTCCTCCCCGTCGACTCGCCCGACCCGCCCCGCATCGAAAGTCACCAGCCGCATGATCCCTGCCCGTCTCGGTTGCGTTATCGCTCTGTGAAAGTCGCTTTCTCCTTCAGAAATCCTCCGCCCGTCGTGGCCGCGTGTCAAGGCGCTGGGCCCTGTGGATGGGCTGTCGAAGTTGTCGTACCCGGGCCGTACATTGCCTCCCACCCAACAGGGGTGGGCCGCGTGGACGATCTCGGCTCGGGACCCGCGCCGCCGGCGGGCGCGGCCCGCGCCCGCCGACGGGCGCGTCCCGCGGAACCGCGCCCGACCGGGAAAGATGGGGATCATGCATGACGAGGTATTGGCGCGGATCCGGCAGGGCCTTCTCTACACCGAGTCGGAGGCCTCGTTCCAGAACCCGCGACGCCGGGCCGATCTGGTCTTCGAGTACAACGCCACCCCGCCCGGCGACGGCGTGCGCAAGCGGGCCCTGCTGGAGAAGATCCTCGGGTCGGTCGGGGAGCGGACGGTGCTGCTGTCGCCGTTCCACGCGGGGTTCGGCAGCAACGTGCACATCGGCGACGACTTCTTCGGCAACGTCAACCTGACGTTCGTCGACGACGTCGAGATCCGGATCGGGGACGGCGTGATGATCGCCCCCGGCGTCACGCTCACCACCACCGGGCACCCGATCCACCCGGACATGCGCGAGGACTTCCGCCGCTTCTCCGAGCCGATCGTCATCGAGGACAAGGTCTGGATCGGCAGCAACGTCGTGGTCCTGCCGGGCGTGCGCATCGGCTACGGCAGCGTGATCGGCGCCGGCAGCGTGGTCTCGCGCGACGTCCCGCCGATGAGCGTGGCGATGGGGGTGCCGTGCCGGGTGGTCCGCCCCATCACGGAGGCGGACCTCACCCGGCGTCCGGCGGCGCGGGAACAGCTGTAGCCCGGGAGCCGACGGGGCGCAAACGCGGAGACGTGGCCGACACGCTGCCGAGCAACTGGAGCTTCTCGAAACTCGGGGTGCCGGGCTCGGCGTGGTAGACGACCAGCAGCTGGTCCTTGGCTCCGCCGATGGTGAGCTTCTCCCGGCGTACGGTCAATTCTCCGATCTGCGGATGATCGACCAGGGTCGGCATGCCCTCGCGCGAGTGCACGTCGTGGCGGGCCCACAGCCGGCGGAACCGTTCGCTGGCCAGGGAGAGCTCGCCGACCAGCCGCACGAAACGCGGGTCGCCGGTGTCGGTGCCGACCGACTCGCGGAAGCCGGCGACCAGCGTGGCGGTGTCCCGCTCCCAGTCCGGGTAGAGGGCGCGCTCGCCGGGATCGAGGAAGACGGCGCGCATCCGGTTCTCGCCGGCGCGCAGGTTCGGCGAGAACGCGGTGGCCAGGGCATTCGCCGCGAGCACGTCGAAATAGCGGCCCTCGACGAACGCGGGCAGGCCGATCACCTCCAGCATCTGCCGGATTCCGGCGGGGACAACCTCCTTGCGCGTACGGCGGGAGCGGCGCGGCTTCGGACCGGCGATGCCGATCAGGTAGTCGGTCGCGTCCTCGTCGAGCCGCAGCACCCGGGCGAGGCTCTCCAGGACCTGCACCGACGGGTTCCGGTCGCGGCCCTGCTCGAGGCGCAGGTAGTACTCGTTGCTGATGCCGGCGAGCAGGGCCACCTCCTCGCGGCGCAGCCCGGCGACGCGACGGGCGCCGGTCACCCGGACGCCGGCCTCCTCCGGTCGCACCAGCGCACGCCGGGCCCGCAGGAAGTCACCGATCAGGTTGTCGCTCATGTCTCCCACGGTAGGGGCGTTTCCCGCGCCGAGCCTGTCCCTGTCACACCCAGTATCACGGGAGCACTGCCTGTCTCGGGGCCGGCGAGCTTTCCTGTGAGGCATGGACAACTACAGCTTCGCGGGCAAGAGCATCAACCGGATGGGGTACGGGGCGATGCAGCTCGCCGGGCGCGGCGTCTTCGGCCCGCCGCGGGACCGGGCCGGGGCCGTCGCCGTGCTGCGGACCGCCGTCGAGCTCGGCGTCTCGCACATCGACACCGCCGACTTCTACGGGCGCACGTCACCAATCAGATCATCAAAGAGGCGCTTTTCCCGTACGACCCATCGCTGCTCATCATCACGAAGGTCGGCTCGGTGCGCGGCCCGCAGGGGGAGTGGGTGCACGCGCGGTCGCCCCGGGAGCTGCGCGAGCAGGTCGCCGACAACCTGCGCAACCTGGGCGTCGACGCGCTCGACGTGGTGAACCTCCGCGTCGGTGGCGGCGCGGACGGCCACTCGGTGGTGCCCGGCTCGATCGCCCCGCAGTTCGAGGCGCTCGCGGCGATGCGCGAGGAGGGGCTGATCAGGCATCTGGGCCTGAGCGTGGTCGAGGAGGCGCAGCTGGCCGAGGCGCAGGCGATCGCCCCCGTCGTCACGGTGCAGAACTGGTACAACGTCGCGCACCGTGGCGACGAGACCCTGATCGCCGCGCTCGGTGAGCAGGGCATCGCCTACGTTCCGTTCTGGCCGCTGGGCGGCTTCAACCCGCTGCAGTCGGGCACCCTCGACAAGGTCGCGGCCGGCCTGGGCGCGACCCCGAACGCGGTGGCGCTGGCCTGGCTGCTGCACCGGGCGCCCAACATCCTGCTGATCCCCGGCACGTCGTCGGTGGCGCACCTGCGCGAGAACGTCGCGGCCGCCTCGCTGGAGCTTCCGCCCGAGGCGCTGGCCGCTCTGGACGGCATCGCCGGCTGAGCCGGGGCTGAGCCGGGGCTGAGCTGGGGGCTGAGCTGGGGGCTGAGCCGGGGCTCGGCCGGATTGAGCCGGGGCCGCGTTGTGGTTGGATGCGGACCATGACGCCCGATGAGCTGGTCCGGGCCGCGATCGCGGTCGCCGAGGAGGGCATGGCGCGGGGCGAGATGCCGATCGGGGCGGTCGTCGCGATGGGGGACGAGGTCATCGCCCGCGCGCACACCCGGGACGTGTCGGTCGGCCGCCGGCTCGTGCACGCCGACCTGCTCGCGATGACCGCCGCCGACGAGCAACTCGGGTGGGGTCCGCGGCCGCACCCGTTGCGCCTGGCCGTCAACCTCGAGCCGTGCCTGATGTGCCTGGGCGCGGCGATGGCGCTGAAGGTCGACGAGGTCTACTTCGGACTGGAGTCGCCCGCCGACGGTGGCAGCACGCTGGTCGACGGCCGGCCGGTCAGCGACGATCTGCCGTGGTACGCGCCGCCGGCCATGACCGGCGGCATCCGGCGGGACGAGGTGCGCGACCAGTTCCGCCGATTCTGCGAGCAGGCCCCGGAATCGGGCTTCCGCCGCTGGGCGCTGACCCTGACCTGAGAGGCCCCGTCAGTCGGGTCAGCGAGCGCAGGCCGGCGCGAGGCCGCCGGGCGCGCCGTCCGCGACGAGCATGCCGAAGGTGGTCGAGCCGCCGACCGGCACGGTCCCGTTGTACGAGGCGTTGCCGACCACGACGCCGGCGCCGTCCGCGGCCACCGCGTTCCAGAGCGAGACGATCCGCTCGGCGCCGGCCCACTGCCAGGAGACGTGCCACGCGTCCAGCGCCTCGGAGCCGACGTTGCGCACGGTGATCGTGGCGACGTAGCCGCCGGCCCACGCGCTGTCGATCGCCACCGTGGCGGAGCAGGCCGCCAATGGCGCGGTGCGGCCCGATCCGATCACGTACGGATCATGCTTGCCGCCGGCGCTGAACCGGAACCAGTAGGCCGTGTCCGGAGTCAGCCCGTCGATGGTCACGGTCCCGCTGCGCGACGGCCCGGAGACCGCCTCGGCCACCGGGTTCAGCCACTGCCGGGCGTCCTCCGAGCCGGCGAACAGGGTGACGGTGATCGGCGGGTCGTAGCCGCAGGGCGGGGTGAGCAGCATCCAGTAGCTGATCGTCAGGCTCGTGGTGGTGGCCGCCGAGACCGCGCCGCTGATCGGCAGCGCGGGCGGGCAGGTCAGCGTCGGCCCCGGCGTGGGCGTCGCCAGGGGAGATGCCGCGACGGGAGAAGCCGCCACCGGGGGGACCGCGACGACCAGGCCGATCAGCGCCACGGCCGCGCCACCGAGCGCCACTGCCAACCTGTGCGGCATCCTTACCTCCACTCGCCGAGAAGCTCGCCCCTTGAGAGCCCGGGGTCAGCCTATCGAAGCTCGTGAATGGATGTCGGGCCATCCCAAAAGCGGCGTGCGTCAGGCGGTCAGCAGGAAGTCGACCGTGCGCCGGACGGCACCCATCATGGCCTCCTCGTCCAGCTCCGGGAACATGTGCGTCGCCCCGGGGACGAGCTCCACCGTGGCCGGCGAGCCCACCGCCCGCAGCGCCTCGGCCAGGCGGTGACTCTGGCGCGGGGGGACGGCCAGATCCGCGGCGCCGTGCAGGAACAGGAACGGCGGGGCGCCGGGGCGGACGTGGTTCACCGGGCTCGCGGCCGCCACCAGGTCGGGGCGCTCGTCGAGGGCCGCGCCGATCAGCTGGCCCTCCCGGGACGACGCGCTGCGGTCGCCGGTGCCGCCGGCCTCGTCGATGTCCTTGGACAGGGCGTCGAGGTCGGTGGGGGCGTACCAGCAGGCCGCCGCCGCGATGCCGGGATGGTCGAGGGCGGCGATGGCGGCCAGGTGACCGCCCGCCGAGCTGCCCCAGACCACCGTCCGGCCGAACGCCGGCACGAGTTCCAGCGCGGCGGCGACGTCCTCGGACTGGGCCGGATAGACGGCCTCGGAGCTCATCCGGTACGAGACGCTGGCCACCGCCAGTCCCATCGACGCGACCCGCTCGAAGAAGCTCGGCGTCCAGCGCGCGGCCGGGCCCGGCCCCTGGCCCCGGTTGCCCAGGCGCCATCCGCCACCGTGCAGGTACACGCAGAGGGTCGTGGCGCCGGGCGGCGCGTAGAGGTCGAAACTCATGCGACGGCGGGGGCCTTGTGGAAACGGCCGGCCTGCATGATCACCTGCAGGTTGGCGGCGTCCTGCAGGATGCGTACGTCCGCCGCGGGGTTGCCCTTGACCACGAGGATGTCGGCCATCCAGCCCGGCCGCAGCATGCCGATGTCGCCCATGCCGAGCAGCTCGCCGCCCAGCTTGGTCACCGCCGTCAGCACCTCGAGCGGGGTGTAGCCGAGCACGTCGACGAACAGCTCGAGGTCGCGGGCGTTGCGGCCGATCGGGTTGTTGGGAAAGCCGTAGTCGCCGCCGGGCAGCGCGCGAATCCCACGGCGCCGGATCTCGGGATAGACCGCGGCCATGCCCTCGAGCGCGGCCACCGAGCCCATCTTCTCGGCCACCTCACGGGTGATGCCGAACTCCTCGCCCTCGTGCACGTTGGCGTAGATGATGCCCGGCGCGGGCGAGACGAAGACCGAGTCCTTCACGGATTCCAGCAGATCAAGGGCTTCCTCATCGGCGTACGTGCAATGGTAGATCGACCGGAAGCCGGCCTTGACCGCGATTTTCACCGACTCGGCCGACTGGGCGTGGCAGTTGAGCCAGACGCCCGCCTCACGGGCCGCCACGCCGGCCGCCGTCGCCTCCTCGAGCGTGTACTGGGTGATCTGCGACCCGCCCTCGATGAACACGTCGTCGTTGCTGAGCAGGAACTTCACGCTGTCGTAGCCCTGCTTCGCCATGTCGTGGACCCATTTGGCGCAGGCCTCCGGGCCCTGCCAGTCGGGCTCCACGTGACCGTCGGGGCGTACGGGATGATTGTCGCGTTCCATGCTCGCCGCGCGCATGCGCGGACCCGGCGCCGCACCCGCCTTGATCTTGTCCCGCAGGATGACCTCGACCGGCATCGGCAGCAGCGAACCCGCCGAATAGGCCGAGGTGAAGCCGGCGTCGAGGAGGATTGCCGCGTTGCGCTCGGCCCGGGCAAGCTCGCTCGGCAGGCCCTCGATGTGGTGGAAGAAGGAGACGTCGAGCGGGGGGTTGAAGGACGGGTCGATGTGCCCGACCGCGGACGGGAACGTCAGGTGCGCGTGCGACTCGATCATGCCGGGCATGACCGTGCAGCCGGTGGCGTCGAACACCTGGTCGTCGCCGTGGTCGTCGCGCCAGCCGGCCCGCACCTCGGCCACGCGGTCGCCCTCGACGACCACCTCGCCCGGCGTCGGCTCGGCGCCGCTGCCGTCGAAGACGAGGCCCTTGGTGAACACCGTTCTAGTCATCGAGTCCCAACTTTCACCAGGCGAGAGCGACTTCCAAATTACGTTACCCGAGTGTTTCCGCTCACGTAGATCATGTCAATGGTCTTGTCTTTCTCGCTCTGCGAAAGTAGCTTTCCGGCATGGACAAGAGGCCGGAGTACCGGGTCGAGGCGCTCGCCAAGGGCCTGCGGATCCTGTCGCTCTTCACCGAGCAGCGGCCGACCTGGCGGGTGAGCGACATCGCGCCCGCGGTCGGCATGCCGCTGCCCACCGTCTACCGCGTGGTGATGACGCTGACCGCGGAGCGCTACCTCGATCATCTGCCGAGCGGGGAGTACCGGCCGGCGGTCCGGGTGCTCACCCTCGGGACGGCCGCGCTGCGCAGCCTGGACCTGGTCGAGGCGGCCACCCCGCGGTTGCAGCGGCTGGCGGCCGAGACCGGGGAGACGGTCAACCTGGCGGTGCTGACCGGCGACCGGGTGCTCTACCTCGTCCGCCTGCGCAACTCCGACCTGGTCACGGCGAACATCCAGGTCGGGTCCACGCTGCCGGCGGTGCACACCTCGATCGGGAAGCTGCTGCTGGCCTTTCTCGACGAGGCCGCCCTGAAGGAGCGCGTCACCGACGAGTCGTTCACGCGCAACCACGGGCCCAACGCGAAGCTGTCGCTCGGCGAGCTGAGCGACGAGCTGGCCAAGATTCGCCACGACGGCTGGGCGATGCAGGACGAGGAGCTGGCGTACGGGTTACGCTCCGTCGCCGCCCCGGTTCGAGGCTCGGACGGCGGCGTCGTCGCCGGCGCCAATCTGGCCGTCCAGTCGCGCGACTGGTCGAGTCAGCGCATCATCCGCGAGCTGAAGCCGGTAGTCACCGCGGCCTGCCACGATATTTCCGGCTTGCTGGGATTCAACGAATGAATGAGCGCCTACCGCGATTGACCCCATCCGCTTTGTCCTCCGCGCAGGCGTCGCTCTATGAGGCCATCGCCGGCGGCCCCCGGGCCAACGGGCCGTTTCCGCTGGTCGACGCCGATGGCGGCCTCGAGGGTCCGTTCAACGCGATGCTGCTGCAGCCGAGCGTCGGGGCGGCGTTGCAGGCGCTCGGAAGCGCGATCCGCTACGAGTCGACCCTCGACGTCCGGGCCCGCGAGATCGCCACCCTCACCGTCGCCCGGGTCTGGGACAGCGGTTTCGAGCGTTTCGCACACGAGGCGGTGGGCCGGGCGGCCGGGATGACGCCGGCCGAGCTGGCCGCGTTGCGCGACGGTGACCCCGACGGCTTCCCCGACCCACGCGAGCGCCTGATCTTCGAGCTCTCGGCCGCGCTGGCCGCCGGCGGCGACCTGAACGACGACGAGTACCGTGCGGCGGCCGGCATCCTGGGGCTGCCGGCGCTGTTCGAGCTGACCACCCTCGTGGGCTACTACGCGACGCTGGCGCTCCAGCTGCGGGTGTTCCGGGTCGCGGCGCCGGAGGGCAGAACTGACCGTTGAGATGCACGTACGGCCGAGTGGCGCCCCCGGCCGGCGGCCGCGCCGGAGCCCCGTCTCACGAACCGGCAACCTATCCCGGGGGTGTGACCGCCGGAACGGTCTTGGGCCGGGTGCGGGAGACCGCCACGCCGCCGAGGCAGAGGAGGCCGCCGAGGATGGCGAGCGGCTCGGGGACCTCGTGCAGCACCAGCGCCGAGATCAGGATGACGACGACGGGGACGAGGTACGTGGTCGAGCCCATCTTGCCGGCGGTGGTGCGGGCCAGCGCGTACGCCCAGGTGGTGAACGCGATCGCGGTGGGGAAGACGCCCAGATAGACCACCGTCAGCGTGATGTGCGCCGGGGCGTCGGCCACCTCGCGGACGAACCGGCCGGCGAACGGCAGGCACACGAGAAAACCGATCACGCAGCCGTACGTGGTGACCTGCAGCGCGCTGGCATGCCGGAGAGCGGGCTTCTGGGCCACCGCGCCGGCCGCGTAGCTGACGGCGGCGAGCAGGCACAGCACCACGCCGAGGATCGACGAGCTCCCGCCGCCGGACATCGACACGCCGACGACGATCGCGCCGCAGCAGGCGACCAGGATGCCGCCGAGCAGCCGGGGCGGGAAGCCTTCGCGCAGCACCCAGCCGGCCAGCAGCGCCATGATGATCGGCCCGACGTTCACCACCATGGCCGCGGTGCCGGCGTCGACCTCGCGCTCGCCCCAGTTGAGCACGACCATGTAGAACCCGAACCACAGCACGCCGGAGACGACGATGCCCGGCCAGGCGGCCTTCGCCGGGAGTCCTTCCCGCCGTACGAGCAGAAACACGATGAGTGTCACCGCGCCGGCGGCGAGCCGCCCGAGCGCGAGCGCCCCCGGCGAGAAGTAGGGCGCCGCGGCCCTGATCCCGACGAACGCCGACGCCCACAGCACGACCGTCACCCCGGCCGCGGCGAACGCGGCCCGCCTCTCGTCCATGCCGGGCAGCATGCCGCATCGACAGTTCGGCGTCTGGCGAAATTCGGACGGGTGCTTCGTCACACCGGCGGATGGAACCGGGCGGCGACCCCGAACTGGGACGGACGGAGCCGGCTGTCGGTGACGATGCGGACGGTCCAGTCACGGTGGTGGCCGGCCCATCCGCGGGCCGCGAACACCAGATCGAGCGCGAGCTCGAGGGAGGTCTCGAGCGGGAACGCCGACCGGCGGAAGCGGACGGCGTCCTCGACCGACAGCGTGACGGTGTAGCGGTTCGGGACCCGCGGCTCCGGCGACCGGCCCATCGACTCCGCGGTGCGCAGCAGCTCGCGCAGCAGCGTCACGCCGCCGAGCTCCTCCCGGCGCAGCAGGCCCGAGCGCCGGGCCGGGAAGCGCTTCCGGATCGTGTCCTCGGCGTCGGCCAGCGCCGCCGCCGGATCGACGCCGCTCGCCTCCGGCGCGTTGGGGGGCGGGACCCGGGCCGTGCCCCGGGCCGCGCCGACCGGCGCGCTGCCCGAGACGCCGGGCCGGGACGGGCCGGGGGCCGGCTGCTGGCCGGCGGCGGCGAGCGCGGACGCCGCCTGGCGTGCGACCGCCGCCATCGCCGACGCCGACGGCCAGCGGGCGGCCGGGTCCTTGGCCAGGGCGCGGTCCACGATGGCGCGCACCGAGGGCGGGATGTCGCCGGGCAGCGGGCGCGGCGTATCCCGTACCTGCTTCATCGCGATCTCGATCGGCGTGGCGCCGTCGAACGGGCGATGACCGGACAGGCACTGGTACGCGATCACGCCGAGCGCGTACACGTCGGAGGCGGCCGTGGCGGCCTCGCCCGACGCCTGCTCGGGTGAGAGGTACGACGCCGTGCCCACCACCGACCCGGCGATCAACTGGCCGACCAGCGCCCTGCCCGCGATGCCGAAATCGGTCAGCACCAGGGTGCCGTTGGGCCGTACGAGAAGACTGGCGGGTTTGAGGTCGCGGTGGATGATGCCGTTCGCGTGCGCCGCCTGCAGCGCGTCCGCGGCCTGGGCGATCAGTGCCATCGTGCGCGTCGGGGTGAGCCGGCCCACCCGGCTCAGCGTGCGGGCCAGCGAGTCGCCCTCCACGTACTCCATGACCAGGAAGGCCAGGGCCTGGTCGCTGCCGTAGTCGTAGACGTCGACGACCCCGGGATGGTTGATGGTGGCCATGGCGCGCGCCTCCCCGCGGAAGCGCTCGGCGAAACCGGGCTCGTCGAGCAGCGCCGGCAGCAGGATCCGGACGGCGACGTCGCGGCCGAGAACCTCGTCGGTGGCCCGCCACACCTCGCCCGTTCCGCCGGCGGCGCGCTGCTCCTCGAGGCGGTACCGGCCGCCGAGGGTCACCCCCGGGCTGAGGCCCAGCGGCGGCTCCGGCTCCGGCTCCGCCTCCGGCTCCGGTGACGGGCCGGGCGAACGCGACGGCGACGGCCGGGCGAACCGCTGCGCCAGCTCGGCCGGGATCCAGGCGAACGGCTGGTCGTCGACGGCCATCTCGGACCCGGCGACGGTCGTCGCCACCGCCGCGAAGTAGCCGCCGGCCCGGCCGTCCTGGGCGACCACGTACTCGGAGACCGCGGTCAGCACCTGGCGCACGTCCGAGACCCGCGACTGGTCCAGCAGGGCGGACCGCACGCCGGGCCGGAAGTCGAAGCGGCCCGGCCGGTGCGACCGCCGCAGCAGCCCGGAGAGCACGACCTCGGCCAGGTGCGCGGGGCCCGACTCCGGCGCCACCGAGCGCTGCACCAGCCGCATCACCTCGAGATCGAGCGGCACCGCGGCCAGGCACGTCGCGAGCCGGCAGGCCTCCGGCGAGGCGGCCGCGACGAACGCGCCGACGAGGGACCGCGGGTCGTCCGTACGCCGGATCTCGCCGGTCTGCTCCGCGGAGCCCTCCCCGGACGGCGACATGATGGCGGCGGCCATCTCCACGCCCGCGCCGGACGACCCGGCCACGCACCGCGTCCAGGAGGCGAACCAGGCCGGCGACAGCTCGAGGACCGGCACGGCGTACTCGTCGTGCCGCAGGCCGCGGGGCCGCCGCCGGCGCTCCACGAAGCGCTGCTCGGCGGTGGGGGTCGCGGGCCGGAACGTGCGGAAGGCGCCGTTGCGCACGCGGAGCCCGGTCCGTGCCCAGAGCCGTTGCGGCAGCGGCTGCACGATGACGACGTGGCCGTTGCGGGCCCAGCCGGCCAGCGCGGCGGCCGCCGACCCGTCGTGCCAGGTGTCCGCGGCCGCGTCGGTGAGCACCAGGAAGAGCCGGCGGCCGGAGAGGTCGGTGAGCTCGGGCAGCGGGCGTGGCTCGCCGCCGGCGGCGTCCGGCACGACCGAGGGGCCCTGCGGGCGGTCCGAGAGCAGGCGCCAGATCCGTACGTCGCGGAAGGCCCCGAGCTGCCGCAGCGTCCGCTGCATCTCGGCCGCGATGCCCCGCCACAGCTCCATCGAGGGCGCGGTGTCGACCACGATCACCGCGTCCAGCCAGCGTTCGAGCGCGGGCCGCAGCACCGGGGTCAGGGGCGCGCCGTCCGCCATCCGCTGCACGGTCGCGTCCTCGTCGAGGACCTCCGACCGCGCCGACGGCACGCGTCGCTTGAGCGGCTTGAGCGCGCGCAGCAGCGCCGTGCGGGCGGGCAGCGCGGGAGCGCGGGCGACCCGGTACTCGACGCCCCGCACGGTGGCCGCGGCGTCGCCGGCCGCGGGGAGGCTGAGGGAGGACTCGGCGGTGAGCGGCTCCGCATCGGCGCCGGGCGCCGGCTCGGCGACGACCCCGGGCGCGGCCGCCGGGTACGGTCCGGCGGGCCGGCCCGGGAAATCGGGGCCGCCGGCGTCGGCCGTCGGCTCCGGGCCGCTCGCGGCCACGGTGGTCCAGCGCGCCAGCCAGAGCGCCTCGGCGACCTCCAGCGCGTCCGCGGGCAGGCCGGAGCGGTGGAGGACGTCGATCAGCTCGCCGGCGCGCACGTCAGTTCGCCGGGCTCAGGTTGCGCATGACGCTCTCGATGAAGCGGCCGCGGTCGGCCGGCTGCACGTTCATGGTCAGGAAGACCGCGTTGAGCAACTGATCCGTGCTGAGCTCGCCGGTCGCCCGGCGATGCAGGAACTGCTCGATGAGATCGCCCGACTGCTGCAGGTACTCGGGCCCGAGATGGGACGCGACGATCCGCGCCAGCCGGTCCGGGCCCGGCGTGGTCAGCTCCAGCTGGATGCACCGGCGCAGGAACGCGGGCGGGAAGTCGCGCTCACCGTTGCTGGTCAGCACCACGATCGGGAACATGCTGGTGCGCACCGTCCCGCCGTCGATCGGCACCGGGTCGTCCTGCCCGTGCACGTAGACCTGCTCGCCCGTGCGCGCGTTGCGGATCAGCTCGGGGATGCCGAACTCGCCCTCCTCGAGGACGTTGAGCAGGTCGTTCGGCAGGTCCATGTCACTCTTGTCGATCTCGTCGATCAGAAGAACGCGGGGGCGGTCGTACGGGAGGAGCGCCGTCCCGAGCGGCCCGAGGCGGATGTACCGGCCGATCCCCGGCGACGCCTGCGGGACGCTGCTCTCCTGCAGGCGGCCCACCGCGTCGTACCGGTAGAGCCCCTCCTGCAACGTGGACCGGCTGTTGATCGGCCACCGCAGCACCGGTCCGAGCCCGAGCTCGTAGGCCACCGCGTACGGCAGGGTCGACTTGCCGGCGCCGGGCGGCCCGGTCACCAGCAGCGGCCGGCGCAGGAAGAGCGCGACGTTGAACGACTCCAGCTCCTGCGTCTCCGGCTGGTACGTCCGGGCCCGTTCCAGGTCCACCGGCCGGCGTTCCCACCAGCCGTCCTCCGGCAGCCGCAGGGCGGCGCGGCCCGCGAAGTTCCGCCAGGGGGGAGCGGGCGGCATCGTCCAGGCGTGCGGTGCTCCGGTGCCGCGGTAGGCGTACCAGTCGGTCATGCGCTCTCCCAGTCAGAGGGGCTCGACGAGCGGCGCGTCGGCTTCGGGACGACGGCCGGGGTCGTCCCAGAGCAGGACGACGTTGGCGCAGGAGGGCTCGCTGCCCGCGGCCACCGCGTTGCGAACCTCCTGGATGGTGTCGGGAAGCTGGGCGAGCGGCCGCCGCGCCAGCAGCCGGGACAGGTCGGTGCGGAACAGCTCGCCCGAGCACGGCGCCGGCGCGGTATTTCCGGCCTTGTGCTCGGCGCACGTGTCCCGCCGCCACACCGCGGCCGGCACGCCGGCGTAGATGGCCACCGCCAGCGCGTCCTCGTCGTAGTCGTCGGGGTGCTTCGACAGCCCCACGACGGCCAGGTCCGGCTGGAGGCGCAGGCCGGCGTCGAGCTCGTCGGAGGTGGACCGGTCCTGGCACGACAGCCAGGCCGGGCCGGCGTCCGAGCCGGCCCGCAGCGCCCGCCAGCGCAGTTGCCAGTCGTGCCAGGTCTCGTCGTCGGTGAGCCGTTCCAGGTCCCGCACGACGACCGGGTTCGTGCGGCCCAGGCGGGAGAAGCGCCCGATCGGGATGTTCTCGAAGTCCTCGCCGAACAGCGCCGGCGGGACGACGAACTCGACGGTGGCCCAGCCGTGCATCCGCTTGAGGAGCGGCCGAAGCTGCTCGCCGACCACCGCGCGCGCCGCCGCGACGTCGCGACCCTGGTCCTCGTCGCAGTACACCTTGGCGGCGGCGCCGGTCCGGTCGTGCACCCAGATGGTGACGAGGTAACGGCTCTGGTCGAGGGCCCCGGGCGCGATCCGCACGGTGATCGCGGGGCGGGCGGCCTCCTGGTCGGTCGTGCCGCGGAACTGACGCAGGGCCTCGTACTCCTCGCGCCGGGTCGCCACGCGAACGGTCCATTCCCGCAGCCCCGGCGCGGCCGCGCCGGGCTCGTGCTGCGCCAGCCATCCGGTCAGCCGCAACAGCGGGTGCAGCTGCCCGGGGCGGCCGAGCTGGTCGATCAACAGGTACGCCAGGTGCCGCACGCCGGTGAGCGGCTCGGCCGGCACCCCGGTCGACGGCGACACCGCCAGCGCGTAGAGGTCGAGCAGGTCGGTCTCGACCGTCAGCCGGCTCAGCAGGTCGAGCAGCTGCGTCTCCTCGTCGGCGCTCACCGTGCTCAGGTCGGGCAGGGGCGACGCGGCGGCCAGCCGGTGCCGCGCCCGCCACCAGCCGCCGGCCACGTGGAACCGGTCATGGGCCGGCCACACGGCGTCGCGCGCCTCGTCGGAGAGCCGGCGCAGGCCGCGGACCGGCACGATCAGGCCACCGCGGTCGGAGTCCAGCTCCCGGCTGGTCTTCACGACGCCGCAGACGGCGCCGCGGTCGAGGTCGAGCACCGGGCCGCCGGACATGCCGGGGGCGATCTCGTCGCCGGCGAAGCGCCACATCTCCTCGTCGGTCTCGCCGTACGGCCCGGCGAACCGCCCGTGCGCGGCGGCCGGCTCCAGCCGGTCCCGGTAGATCGAGGAGTGGCCGAGCAGCATCAGCCGGGCGCCCGGCGAGGCCGGCTGCTCGCTGAGCCAGGCGCAGTCGTGCGGGCCCGCGTCCGGGACGGCGACGACGGCGAGGTCCGGGAAGGGCCAGGGCCGGCCGCCGCCCGGGGTCGCGTCGACGACCTTTCCCACGTGCGGGCGACCCCGCCAGTGGACGGTCACCGCGCCGGCGCCGGTGACGTGGGCGCAGGAGAGGGCGATGCCGGGCGCGACCCAGAAACCGCTGCCCACGCCCGTCGGGGACTCGATGCGGACGAGGCTGCCGCGCAGCGCCTGGAGGAGCTCGGTGACCGGCTCGCTCATCGCGGGGTGGGCGGCCCGGCGATCGCCTCGATCAGGGCGCGCAGGTCGGCGGCGTCGTCCGCGCGCGGCCGGGCGCTCACGTCCTGCGGGCCGCTCTCCGCCCGCACCGCTCCGACCTGGACGGCGGCCCGCACGGCGTCGAGGCGGGTCTCGGCCTCGGTGGCGGCGACCCGCTCCTCGGTGGCCTGGGCGGTCTGGGTGGCGGCGGTGGCGCGGGCCTCGGTGGCGTCGGCGCGGGCCGAGTCGACCGCGTTCCGGTTCACCTCGCGGCCGAACAGCCAGCCCACCGCCGTGAACACGATGGCCTCGACGGCGCCGAACACGTACAGCCGGCGCTGCCAGACCACGTCGTCGCCGCCGGCCAGCCAGATCATCGCGACCACGAGGACCGCGAACCCGATCAGCAGACCGGTGGCGACCGAGAACTGCCAGCCCCAGCGCGCGGCGGGTGCTCCATTGTCGTCGCTCAAAGTGCCGATCCTCCCTGATCGCGCCGAATGGACTCCTCGCGGTGAGTCACGCTAGCCGCACCCATGGCAAAACGTCATTGCCCGGGAGTGGCATTTTTCGGACGGTCAGGCCGGTTCCGGCGTGCGCATGTGGAGAGCACGGCCCAGCTCGGCGAGGGCCAGCAGGTTGAGGCCGGTGGGCGTGGTCCGGCGGGTGGCGATCAGGCCGGGGCGGCGTTCCTCGGGGTCCACGGCCCGCAGCACCACGCCTCCGGTGAGGACGAACGCGGTGTCGGTGAAGCCGTCGTCGAGGCGGACGCTGCTGCCGGCGAGCAGGCGCCAGCCGTACGAGGTCTGCGCGAAGACGCGGCCCTCGGCGAGCTGGAACGGCGGCGGGAGGCGCATCGCGGCGGCGCGCCGGGCGAACCATCGGCCGATGGCCGCGGAATCCCACGGGAGGGGCTGCTCGCCGGGCGGGAAGACGGCCTCCAGCGGTTCCCAGAAGCGCATTCCCGGGGCGTACGCGAGATAGGGGCACGTCCATGCGGCCCAGGCATAGACGTCGCCCGCCGGGTCGCTCTCCAGGATCATCGCGGTCAGCAGCAGCCGCTCGACCGGGTCGGGAACGCCGGCGATCGCCCGCAGCCGGCGCTCCCGGTCGGCGTCGGACCGCCCCGGCTCGCGGGCGGCCGCACACTCCGAGCACAGGTGGTGGCCGGCCGGCTGGTGGCGCGGGCACTTGTACGAGCGGCACTGGTCGCACCCGGTGATCGCGAGGTCGCCGCACGAGCAGGTGGCGATCGGCTCGTCGGCGCCGTCGTAGTAGAGCTCGTTGTGCCCGGCGCTCAGGCACCGGTACAGGCCCGGCAGAAGCCGCGCGCGAGGTTCGGGCGGGTGACCCCACGAGCAAGGCATGACCACATTCAAGCAACTCGTGATCGTCCCGGCCACCGGGCGCGCGTATCGGTGAGCAGAGCAAGGCCACTGGGCGCGCGTATGGGCGTGGGCCCGCCCCGGTTTCGCGGGCATCTGAGTTAGGAGCCCGTGGGGTTCCGGGAGGATGTCCCGCATCATGGAGAACGCGGGGAAGAAACGGGCTCGGCGGCCGCGGCGGGAGTTCACGCTGGTGTTTAAGGCCGAGATCGTGGAGTTGTGCCCGCGTGGCGATCGGAGCGTGGCGCGGGTCAGCCGGGATTTCGATTTGACCGAGACCGCGGTGGCGCGGTGGGTCCGGCAGGTGCAGCTGGACGCGGGGACCCGCACCGACGGGCTGGTCTCGGATGAGCGGGACGAGTTGGCCCGGTTGCGTCGGGAGAACGCCCGGCTGCGGGAGGACAACGAGATCCTGAAACGGGCCAGGCTTTCTTCGCTCGGGAGATCCGGTGAACGTGTATCCGTTCATCGCGGCGGAGCAGGCCGGCCAGCACAGCGTGAAACGCGCGTGTGTGCTGCTCGAGGTCTCCCGGTCCGGCTACTACCGGCACGCCCGCGGGCCCGCGTCGACGAGGAACTCACCGACAAGATCGTCGAGGTGCTGTCAAGACCGACCTGATCCACCGGCAGGCCTGGCCCCGCCACGCTGCCGCCCGCCAGGCGATCTTTGAGTACATCGAAGGCTGGTACAACATCAGCCGACGGCACTCCAGCCTCGGCTACATCAGCCCCGCCGCCTACGAAACCGCAACTCACCACCGGCCACCCTGACGGCGTGACCGGTCCACCCACCCAACCTGTCCGCCAAAACGGGTCAACCCAGGTGAGCAGAAGAAGGCCACTGGGCGCGCGTATTGGTGAGCAGAGCAAGGCCACTGCGCGCGTATTGGAGAGCAGAGCAAGGCCACCGGGCGCGTATTGGTGAGCAGAGCAAGGCCACCGGGCGCGTATTGGTGAGCAGAGCAAGGCCACTGGGCGCGCGTATTGGTGAGCAGAGCAAAGCCCCCGGCCATGCCTTGCGGCACGACCGGGGGCTCGGCGGGAACAGCAGGTCAGTGAGCCATCGCGGGCGGGGCGTCCGGGTCCACGTCGAGCGGGCCGGTGCGGAACAGCAGCGTCGCGACGAGGGCGGCGACCAGGAAGAAGCCGCACGACCACCAGAAGACCGTGTGGTAGCCGGCCAGCTCGGCCTTCGCCGCGAGCAGCGCCGACGGCGCGTGCGACGAGGCGTAGTGGGTGCCGGCGCTCGCGGCGAACGAGCTCAGCAGCGCGGTGCCGATCGAGCCGCCGATCTGCTGCATCGTGTTGATCATTGCCGAGGCGACGCCCGCGTCCCGGTGCTCGACGCCGCTGGTGGCGGCGTTCTGGGTGGGGGCGAAGACCAGGCCGAGGCCGAGGCCGATGACCAGCAGGCCGGGCAGGACACCGAAGTGGTACGACGAGTCGAGGTCGAGCCGGGTCATGTAGGCCATGCCGCCGGCCGCGACCAGCGCGCCGACCGGGACGAGCGGGCGCGGGCCGATCTTCGGGGTGAGGATCGAGCCGGCCGTGGTCGCGGTGGTCATGATGGCGGCGAGCATCGGCAGGAACGCGAGGCCCGTCTGGATCTGCGAGAAGTGCAGGAACTTGGTCATGAAGAAGGTCAGGAACAGGAAGATGCCGAACATGCCGGCGCCGGAGATCGCGATCGAGGCGTAGGCGCCGCCCCGGTTGCGGTCGAGCACCACGCGCAGGGGCAGCAGCGGGTGCGGCACCCGCAGCTCGATGACGACGAAGGCGATCAGCAGGGCCACGCCGGTGATCAGCGGGACCAGCACCGAGGCCGCGCCCCAGCCGTCGGTCTCCACCTTGCCGAGGCCGAAGACCACGCCGACCAGGCCGCCGACGGAGGTGACGACGCCGGGGAGGTCGAGCTTGTTGCGGCTGGTGATGCGCTCGTCGGCGAGCTTGACCAGGGCGCCGGCGACCGCGATGGCCGCGATGACCAGGTTGACGTAGAGGCACCAGCGCCACGACGCGTACTCGCTGAGCACGCCGCCGAGCAGCAGGCCGACCGCGCCGCCGGCGCCGGAGATGGCGCCGAAGATGCCGAACGCCTTGCCGCGGTCGGCCGGGTCGGTGAACGTGGTCGCGAGCAGCGACAGGGCGGCCGGGGCGAGGGCCGCGCCGAACGCGCCCTGCAGGGCACGGGCGATGATCAGCATCTCGATGCCGTTGGCGGCGCCGCCGAGCGCGGACGCGAGCGCGAAACCGACGAGGCCGATGAGGAACATGCGCTTGCGGCCGAAGAAGTCGGACAGGCGGCCGCCGAGCAGGAGCAGGCTGCCGAAGGCGAGGGCGTACCCGGTGACGACCCACTGGCGGCTCGCGTCGGAGAAGCCGAGGTCGTGCTGGGCGGTGGGCAGCGCGATGTTCACGATCGTCGCGTCCAGAACCACCATGAGCTGGGCCATCGCGAGCACGACCAGCGACCACCAGCGGCCGTTGTCGGCCTTGATGGCGGCCGGTGGCGGCGCCGGGGTGTGAAGTTCGGTAGCGGTGCTCATCTAGCGCCTTTCGGAAGCCATGCGGACGGAGAAGGTCTCCGTCCGCTTCGGCTCCGGCGGGTTCCCGGCTGAGGACCACCAGCAAAAGCAACTAAATGCGCAACCCGCGCCCGTACGGGTGGAGCGGCGCCCCGAAGCTGCCGGTCAGCCCGGCGACCAGGCCGGACAGCGGCGCGAGCACCGCGGGCCGGTCGAGCAGCACGTCGACCACGGTCGGCAGCCGGGTCGCGAGCTCCAGGAGGCTCCGGTCCTTTTCCGCGCGCGCGATCGGGTCAGCCCTTCAGGATGCGGCGTCCCGCGGCCAGCAGGTGGTCGCGGAAGTCCTCGTCGTCGAGGCCGGAGACGGCCGGGTCGGCGCCGGCCATGATGAGCCCGCCGCTCAGCACCGCCATCCGCACCCGGCTGCCGGGGTCGGGCGCGGTGCCGCCGAGCAGCCGCCGCACCCGCTGCAGCGACCGCAGTCCCGGATGCGCCCGCACCAGCCGCATCACCACCGGGTCGAAGCTCAGCGTCGTCGCCACCTTGCGGAAGTCGACCACCAGGTCAACCACGCCGGCCAGCACCGCCTCGCGCCTGGCGGCCGGACCGCGCTGCGCCTCGGCGTGGCCGGCGATCTCGCCGAGCCGGTCCATCGCCGGCTCGATCACCGCGAGCACGATGTCGTCCTTGCTCTGGAACTGGTGGTAGACGGCGGCCTTGGTGACGCCCAGCCGGTCGGCGATCATCTGCAGCGACGTGCCGGTCACGCCGTGCTCGGCGAACAGGTCGAGCGCCGCGGTGAGCAGCCGGTCGCGGGCGGTTCCGGGGCGTGGCGCGTACATGCCCGGAATGCTATCGGTTGCCGTCCTTGACCTGGAGCGCGCTCCAGGTCATAGCGTCGGAACCATGCAGACGATCGAATTGGGCCGCACCGGCCAGCAGGTCAGCCAGCTCGCGCTCGGCGCCATGCAGATGGGCAACGCCACGAGCGAGGCCGACTCGATCCGGATCCTCGACCGATACCTGGAGATCGGCGGGTCGTTCGTCGACACCGCCGACTGCTACGAGTGGTGGGCGAGCCGCGGCAGCCACGGCGGCGAGAGCGAGGAGCTCCTCGGCCGCTGGATGCGCGACGGCGGCAAGCGCGACCGGATCTTCCTCGCCACCAAGGGCAGCGGCCTGCCGCACCACTCGCCCGACCTGTGGAACGCCGACGGCACGGCCAACTGGGACCTGGCCCGGCGCACCTTCGCCGGCGCGGGCCGCAAGACGCTGACCGACGCGCTCGACGGCAGCCTCCGCCGGCTCGGCACCGACCACGTCGACCTCTACTACGTCCACGTCGACGACAAGGCCACGCCCCTGGAGGAGACCCTCGAGACGCTGGCCGGCTTCGTGCGGGCCGGCAAGGTGCGCTTCCTCGGCTGGTCGAACGTGCGCACCTGGCGGCTCGAGCGCATCCGCGGCCTCTGCGAGCGCAACGGCTGGCCGCTGCCGGTGGCGATCCAGCAGCAGCACAGCTATCTGCGCCGCAAGGCCGGCCTCGACACGGCGTCCATCGTGGACGCGGAGCAGCTGGACTACCTGCGGGACAACGACGACCAGACGCTGGTGGCCTACTCGCCGATCGTCAAGGGCGTCTACGACAGCGCGGAGAAGCAGCGCGACCACTGGATGATGGCCAACTACGAGGGCCCGGACGCCGACGCGCGCCTGGCCGCGGTCACGCAGGTGGCGGCCGAGACCGGCGTCACCCCGAACCAGCTGGTGCTGGCCTGGCTGCTGGCCCAGACCGCGCCGCGGGTGCTGCCGCTGATCGGGCCGCGCACGCCGGCCCAGTTCGAGGACGCCCTCCCGGCGCTGGAGGTCAAGCTCGGCGAGGACCAGCTGGCCCGGCTCGACGAGGCCGGCGCCTGACGCTCACCGGGCCGGAGCGGGCAGCGTCGCGATCCACCGGATCAGCGCGTCCGCGACCGGCCCGGGCCGGTCCTCGGGCAGGAAGTGCCCGGCCGGCCCGCCGGCGTTCACCACGGTGAGCGCCGGAAGGGTGGCCGCGCACCAGGCCACCGTCTCCGGCGTGACCAGCACGCCGGGGTCCCCGTGCAGCAGCAGCTTCGGCACGTCGGAGGCGGTCAGGACGGCGACGGCCGCCTCGAACCGGGCGGCCACGTCGGCGGGCTCGCCGCCGATCGGGATCTCCCGAGCCCACCGCAGCAGCGGGACCCGGGCCGCCCGCTCCCGGTAAGGCGCCCGGTACCCGGCCATCTCGGCGTCGGTCAGCTCGCGCACCAGCCCGGCCGGCAGCAGCGTGTCGAGGAAGAAGTTCTCGTCGAGCACCATCCGCTCGCCGGTCCCGGGCGTGCGCAGGCTCCGGAACAGCTCCCGGCCGCCCTCGTCGAACGCCTCCCACCCGGGCAGCGGCCGCAGATGCCCCTCCATCACGGCGACGCCGCGGACGTTGCCGGGATGGCGGGCCAGATGGTCGAGGGCGAGGGCCACGCCCCAGTCGTGCCCGACCAGGACGAGGCCGGTCAGGCCGAGCGCCTCGACGAACGCGTCCAGGTACGCGACGTGGTCGGCCAGCCGGTAGCCGATCGGCGGCCGGCCCGAGGCGCCCATCCCGATCAGGTCCGGCGCGATCCACCGGACGTCGCGTTCCAGCACGTGCCGCCACAGATGCGACGAGGTCGGGTTGCCGTGCAGCAGCAGCACCGGGGGACCGGCGCCGGCCTCGCGGTAGTGCATCGTCGAGCCGAGCACGTCGGCGTTCATGGCCGGACCGTCCAGGTGGCCGGGTTGGTCGCGACGGCGGCCAGCTTGTTCGCCGTGGCCGGGCTGATCCTCGCACCTCCGGCGATGAGCAGCGTGTCGAGGTCCTTCTGGGTCGCGACCAGGCAGTCCTTGGGCAGGCCCTGCACGCTGATCAGTCCGCTGCCGACGAACACCAGGACCGGGGTGACCGGGACGTTCAGGCCGACGGCGGCGGACAGGGCCCGGCCGGCCTGCCGGGCGGTCCGCTGCGCCTCGGGCACGTACGGCGGGCGCCGGCCGTTGATCTGCACGACGTCCCCGGCGAGCAGCACCCGCGCCCGGCCGTGGTCGGCCACCGTCACCGCGTAGACGCCGCCGGGGCCGATGGCCAGGAACCCGACGCTGTTCTCCGCCGTGGCGGGCTCGCCGTAGTGGGGCATGTCGACGATGTGCCAGGTCGGGCCCAGGCGGTCGAGCCGGGTGAGCGCGCGGGCGCCGGCCGCCTCCATCCGGCGTGCCTCGCGCTCGGCCCGGCGGCGCCGGGCCCATTCCAGCGGCGATTCCCGCGGCGTCTCCAGGCCGGGCGGGCTGAGCGGCCTGGCCGGCACCGGCAGCGCCGGCCGGGCCGGGAAGACGGAGGTCCGGGGGGACGGGGACGGGGGCGCCGCGGCCGGCAGGCGGTCGGCGAGATCCCGGACCCGCATGGTCAGGTCGCCGCCGACCCACATCGCGACCGGGCGGCCGTCCAGCTCGGTCGTGGCGAGCGCCCAGACCGGCCCGCCGCCCTCGTCGTCGATCGGGGGACCGAGCGGCGACCCCGAGGCGAGGTCCCACACCCGGATCGTGCCGGCGCCGTCGCCGGAGACGATGAGCTGCCGCCCGGCCGTCGCCAGCGCGCTGACCGAGAGGACCGGCGCCCGGTGCCCGTGGAACGGACTGCCGACCTGGACGCGCGCCGTCACGTCCCAGACCCGCAGCGTGCCGTCGGTGCTGCCGGAGACGATGACCGGGCTGCCCTCGAGCACCGCCGGCGCGAGGGCCCATACCGCCCGCCGGTGCCCGGTCATCCGGGTGTAGGCCGGAAAGTTGCTGCGAGTCTCCATCATGAGCAGCGCGTTGGTGCCGCCGGCGGCGAAGAGCCAATGCCGGCCGGCGGCGGCCACGACGGCGAGGGCGCCGACCCAGCTGCCGTACGGGTATCGCGCGCTCTCCCGGTAGGTGCCCGCCCGGAGATCCCAGCTGCGGACCCGCCCGTCCGAGCCCGCGGACAACACGACCATGCTGCCGCGGATCGGCGCGACGGTCACCGCCAGGACGGGCCGCGTGTCGCCGGCGAACATGGTCGGGAGCTGCCGTCCGGTGACCAGGTTGGTCCGCCGCACCCGGCCGTCGTCGTGGGCGGAAACCACCACCGGATCGCCGTCGAGCCGCACGACGGCCAGGGACCGGACCGGCCCGGCGTCGGTGGCGATCGCGCTGTCCTCCTGGCGGGTCCGGGGGTTCCAGCACCGGATCCAGCCGTCGGTGCCTCCCGTCACCAGGACCGGCTCGCTGTCCACGGTGGTCATCGCCGCCGACAGGACGGCCGCGCGCAGCAGGCGGCGCCGGGCCGGCGCGGCCGGGTCGGGCCCGGTGGCGAGCCCGGGGGCCTGGCCGGAGATGCCGTCGACCAGGTCGAGCGCGCGGCGGGCCTCGGCCGCGGCGGGCGCCGGCGCCTGGCGCAGGAGCAGGCGGATGCGGTCGAGGTCGGCGCCGGGCAGGAGGCCGAGCCGGCCGAGAGCGCGGATCGCCGACACCGGGTCCGGGCCGGTCAGCGCGGCCTCGGCGGTGCTGATCTCGGTGTCGAGGACCAGGTCGGCGGGCGGCTGGGCGGCCAGGCGCTCGCGCATCGCCACGTACCACTCGCGGGTGCGGGCGACGGCGGGCACCGGCGTGCCCGACGCCGAGTCGAGCCAGCGGCGGGCCGCGGCCGGGTCGACGATGGCCAGCGCGGTCAGGCGCTGGGCCTGGTCGAGGTCGGGGTTGCCCCACGCGTCGCGGCGGTCGCAGTAGCGCTCCAGCAGCAGCGCCACCAGCGTGACGCGGTCGCCGCCGAACTGGCTGCGGAGGCTGACCAGCAGGGACCGGCGCAGGGTCTCGTCGATCTCGTAGAGGCCGGCGCCGATCTCGCGGAACAGCGGCGAGGTCAGCAGGGCGGCGTCGACGGTGTGCGGCAGGTCCCAGGGCGGGTCGGTGAAAAAGTTGATCCGCAGCAGGTTGAGGAACCCGGAGTCGACGGCGACCGGCACGGCGGCGTGGCAGGCCAGCTCCAGCGCGCCCGGTGGCAGCGCCTGCCGGGCGCTCACCAGGCGGGCCGCCGGGGCCGAGGCCGGGGCCGTCACAGCGGGCGCTCCACCGCGCGGGGACGGCCGCGCAGCACGTCGACCGCGTCGTACATGCCGGCCCGGGTCAGTGGCGACATCGCGACGTGCCGGGCCACCTGGCCCGCGGTGGTGGCCGGCCAGCGCGACGGTGGCGCCGGGTTCAGCCAGGCCATGTTGACCCGGCGGGCGCCGACCGCGCGCAGGAAGGCGACCGTGTCGTAGAGGCGGGCCAGCGAGAACGAGCCGCGCAGGGCGCCGCCGTCGCTGATCACCGCGACCGCCGAGCCGGGCTGAGTGTCGTCGAGCAGGCCGGTCAGCGGCACCGGCTGGGTGAGGGCGGGATCGCGGTAGGCGCGGCCGGCGGGCAGCGGCCGCACCCGGGCCAGGATCGGGTCGAGGTCGGTGGCGCCGGCGTCCGGCAGCTCGGCCAGCGGTTTGCGGTCGGGGCTGCGGCCGGGCACGTTGCGGAAGTAGGCCACGGTGATCGTGTCGAGCCGGGCGCTGCCGGTGATCGCGCCGACCACGTGGTCGACCAGGCCGTGGTACGGCGTCATCGAGCCGTGCCGGTCGATCAGCAGGAGCAGGCGGGCGGCGTTGCCGCGGGCGGGCCGCAGTACGGGCGCGTCGACCACGCCGGTGCGGGCGTAGCGGGCGATCGTCGTGTCCGCGTCGAGCTCGACCGGGGGACCGTGCCGCACCGGCCGGCGCAGCCGCCGCCAGGTCTGGGCGACCTCGCGCTCGGTGATCGGGTAGCGCGGGGTCAGCACGAGGAACGGCGCCGACCGGCCGGTGGGCGGCACCTCGGGGGTGCCGGCGAGCGGCGGGGCCGGGCGCAGGCGCTCGTGGGCCGCGGCGTGGGCCGATCGCCGGGTGGGCGGCGTCGACCAGGGACCCGAAGCGGCGATCGGTGAGCGAGGCGCGTCACCGGCTCCGAATGACGTGGCCGCCGAAAGAGAAGCGGAGGCGGAGAGGGTCCAGGACGGGGTGGCGACCAGGTGGAAGGCCGAGGTGATCAGCTCGGCGTCGCGCGACGACTTGGCCCAGAGCAGCACGCACAACCGCCGCAGCTCCTCGTCGGAGCCGAGCCCGTGACCGGCGCCCAGGGCCGCGCGCAGCGCCGCGCAGTCGTCGACGCCGAGCGGCAGGCCGCGGCGGCGCAGCCGGCCGATCAGGTCGTGCAGGAAGTCCGGGACCGAGCCGGTCACGGCGCGCTCAGCCGGTCCCGGGCCATGGTCTGGTCGTCCCGCTGCTTGAGCAGGGCGCCCACGTTCGGCAGCCGTCGCAGGTCGGAGGCGTCGATGCCGGTGGAGCGCAGGCTCTCCACCCAGTCGAGCAGCTCGCTGAGGCCGGGCTTGCGGGTGAGGTCCATCGCGCGCAGCCGGGCCAGCACGTCGAGGCTCGCGCCGCGCAGGGCCGGGTCGTCGACGCCGTGCATCTGCAGGATCGCGTCGAGCTGCGACCGATCGGCCGGGAACTCCATGTAGTGGAAGACGCAGCGCCGCAGGAACGCGCCGGGCAGCGCCTTCTCCTCGTTGTTGGTGACGATGATGATCGGGCGCAGCTCCGGCTTGTCGTCGGGCACGGCGTAGCTCATGCCGCGCACCTCGGCGACGTCGAAGCGCAGCTCGTCCAGCTCGCGCAGCAGGTCGTTGGGGAAATCCAGGTCGGCCTTGTCCACCTCGTCGAGCAGCACCACCGAGCGGCGTCCGTGCCGGGCCCGGGCGATCGCCCGGCCGAGCGGCCCCAGCCGTACGTAATGCTCCGCCCCCGGCAGTTCCCGGCCCATCAGGCCACTCAGCTGGGCGTCGGAGAGGCGCCGGACGGCGTCGAACGTGTAGAGCAGGTCCTGGCCACGGCTGGTCGACTTGATGTGGGCCTGTTCGAGAGGCAACCCGAGCCGGTACGCGACCGCGGCCGCCAGCCTCGTCTTGCCGACCCCCGGATCGCCCTGCACGAGCAGCGGCCGCCCCAGCGTGATGGCCACGTTGACGGCGTCGCACAGCTCGGGCCCCAGCAGGTACGGCTCGGCGAGCACCTCCTTCAGGACCGGGTCCTTCTCGGCGATCGTCTCCTCGTCGCCGTCCTCGATCGGCCGGGTCGCCGGCGGCGGTGCCGTGTCGAGCCGGACGGAGGTGTCGATGGTGCGGCGGGCGTACACGTCAGATCGTCTCCCCGGGTCCCATGGTCTCGAGCTCGTGCTCGAGCCAGCGGCGGAAGGCCGGCTTGTCCGCGCGCAGCCGGCTGATGGTGAGTTCTATCTGGACATAGGTGGACCGCATGTCGAGCGCGTCGTCGAGGGTGGCCTGCCGCACGATGTGCAGGCTCCACGGCAGCGCCAGCTCGCGCGGCCAGTCCAGGTGGGCGAGCACGTCCCGCGCCCACCGGGCCACGTCGATGTGCCGGAACGCGGGCGCCGGCAGCGGCTTGACGCCGTCGACCTGGTCCCCGGCCAGGCCGGCGAAGACCAGCACGAACCAGAACCGCGGCGCGCCGCAGCCGGAGCGGACCCCGTCCCAGAACCGGCGAACCAGGTCGAGCGACGCCCGGTCGGCCTGCACCTGGCACATGACGCTGCCGGTCTCGAGCTCGGGCAGGTACTCGAGGGCGTGCTTGACGGCCTGGTCCCACTGGTCGACCAGCGGGTTCAGGTTGATCGGGTCCTTGACCGCGAGCTGGCCGAGGCAGTGCGGCAGCCACCCGCAGATCCGGTTGACCAGCGACGGCTCGTTGACCGGGAGCGACATGGCGAGCAGGCCGGGCGGCCGGTACAGCACGTGCTCCTCGATCGCGTCCTTCAACGGCGCGAGATCGAAGTACGCGGTGTCCAGCACCTGGATGTTGGCCGGCAGCTGCGTCTCCGCCGGCGGGCCGTCCCAGCCGCACGCGGCCGCCCACTCCCGCAGAGGCGGGTTCTTCGGCTGGTCGCTCAGGGCGGCGTCGATCAGGTCGTGCAGCCAGCCGGCCGCCTCGCCCTCGATGAGCACGGTGTCGATGGCCTCGCGCAGCCCGACGTTCCCGACGATGTCGTCGAGCCGCTCCCGCAGGTGGAAGAAGAGCAGGCGCCGGAGGGCGTTGCGGTGCGGGTAGGCGCGGGCGAGCGCCTGGGCGAGCAGCCGCAGGTGCCGGGCTTCGAGGTGGCGACGACGATGGATGGCCGTCCCCCTACCGCAACGGGTCCGGCAGGGCGCGACGGATCGCGCGTACGGGAATCGCGCGGTTGAACGTCGGATGCGGGGCCGGGTCGCCGCCCTGGTGCACGGCGACGAGATGCAGGCCGGCCGTGAGGCAGGGCGCGCCCGAGGAGCCGGGCTCGGTGTTCGCCGCGTGGCGCAGCCGGGAACCGTCCACGTCGAGCACGGGACCGATCGACAGCCGCAGCGGGCCGCCCGCCGGCCGGTGCAGGATCAGCAGGCTGTCGCCCGGCTCCGGGGCGTCCGGATGGGAGACGTCGAGCCAGCCGCGCGCCTCCCCGGGCCGGCCCTCGGTGCGCAGCAGCGCGACGTCGAGCTCCCGGTCCTCGGCCACCCGCCGGAGCCCGGTCGTCGTGTCGCCGAAGCGCGCCGAGAGGGCCGCGTGGTCGCCGATCACGTGCCGGGCGGTGAGGCAGAGGTCGGGCCCGACCAGGAACCCGGTGCCGAGCGGGCGCGCGCCGGCCGCGGTCGGCGTCTCCACCCGGCAGACTTGCCCCTCGAGCGCCTCCAGCTCGCGCCGCCACCGGGCCGGGTCCAGATCGGGCACGTGGCCGCGGACGACCCGTTCGAGGGCGGCGTCGCCGTCCTGCCAGGCGCGGATCGCGGCGTTGCCCGGGCGGTCGGCGCACACGGCGGACACCAGGCCGGGCAGCCAGCCGGCGGCCTCGCCCTCGGTCACCACGGCGTCGACCACCTCGCGCATGCCGACGTTCCCGACCAGCTCGCCGAGGCGGACGCCCAGCTCGTAGCGCAGCACGCGCTCCAGCCCGTTACGCGACGGGTAGGCGCTCAGCAGCGCGTCGGCCAGAAGGCGAAGCCGTCCGCCGTCGAGCGAGACCGAAATTGGCTGTCCCCTTAAAGATCGACTTCCCTCGAACTCGATCACCCACTGTACGACAGCCGGTCACCGTGACCCGATCGGATGAACGGCGGACGTATCCTGTCGCGCGTGGGACTGCGGTTCGAGACGCGCGGATCGGACTCGCCGTGGGTCGGCACGGTGTGGACCTGCGCGAGCGACCAGGTCACGACGATGACGTCGGTCGCGGGCGTGCGGTGGGGCCTGGTGTTCTGGGAGCGGGACGGCCGGGCGTACGCCGGCGTCACCGGTCCCGAGACGCGGAGCGGGACGGCGCCGGTGCCGCAGGGCGCGACCTTCACCGGCATCGAGTTCGCCGTCGGCACCTCGTTGCGATGCGTGCCCACGCCGGCGCTGGTCGACGGCGGCATCGCGCTTCCCGGCGCCACCCGCCGGACCTTCCGGCTGGACGGCGCGCGCTGGGAGACGCCCGGACCGGACGACGCCGAGGCCCTGGTCGAGCGTCTGGTCCGGACCGGCAGCGTGGTGCGGGACCCGCTCCCGGCCGAGGTGCTGCGCGGTGGCCGTCCGGCCGTGTCGGGGCGCACGGTCGAACGCCGGTTCCGCGCCGCGACCGGGCTGACCCGGGGCGCCGTCCGGCAGATCGAACGGGCCCGCGCGGCGGCGCATCTGCTGGCGGCCGGCGACACGGCCGCTGAGGTCGTCGCCAAGCTCGGCTACTTCGACGAGCCGCACCTGGCCCGGGCGTTGCGCGCCTACGTCGGGCGAACCGCCGGCGAGCTGCGCGCGGGCGCCGGCGGGGCGATCGGCCTCGACCTCAGCGCCTGACGTCGTAGACCAGCTTCAGGATTCCGTTCGAGTAGCTCGCCGACTCCCGCAGCGTCAGCATGTCCTTCTGCCGGTCGGCCCGGCCGAACAGGCTCTTCCCGGCGCCGAGCAGCACCGGGAAGACGAGCAGGTTGTACTGGTCGATCAGGCCCTCGTCGGACAGCCGCCGAGCCAGCTCGGCGCTCCCGTGTATGAAGATCGCGCCGCCCTCGCCCTCCTTGAGCGCGGCGACGTCCGCCGTCGAGCGCAGGATCGTGGTCGGCCCCCAGCCGTCGACGAGGGCGTCCTCGGGCAGCCCGGCCGACACCACGTACTTGGGCAGTTCCTTGTAGGCGGCGTGGTCCGCCGAGCCGGGCCAGGTCGTCTTGAACGCCTCGTAGCTGCGCCGGCCGAACATCAGGGCGGTCGTGGCGGCGAGCTCCTCGCCCTTCAGCGACCAGGCCTCCGGGACGAAGTCCAGGTCCTTGACCACCCATCCGGCGCTGCGGTGCTCCTCGCCCGGCCCGCCGCCGGGCGAGTCCACGACGCCGTCGAGGGACATGAAACCGGTGTAGACCAAGGTGCGCATGGTGCCGTCTCCTCATCCTCGGGTGGGCTTCACCCTAGGGCGGACCACGCCCGCGGTCTTGGACGGAAACGACAGGACCCTCAGAGCGGCGATCGCACCACGAACGGGGTGCCGGAACCCTCGTCGAGATGCAGGACGCCGTCGTTCTCCAGGCGCAGGGCGCGCGACGGATAATTGATCGACTCCAGAATGACGGCAGAGCCGTCGCGGGTCGGCGCCGCGCAGAACGTCGCGTCCTCGGCGAACAATGGCGAGCCGCGGCGGCGGTCGCGTTCGTCGAGGCGCAACACGAAGTCGCGGTGACGCAGGAAATAGCCCGGATAGTTTACGGATTCGAGCGAAACGCAGCCGCCGCGCGCGAGTCCCTTGCGGACCACGAAACGGGAATCGGCGCGTTCCGGCTCACTGCTCGACGTACCGATCCGGTCGACCCGGCCGATGAAGTCGCGGTGCCGCACCCGGTAGCCGGGCCGGCCGGCGACCTCGAGGCCGATGGTGGTCCCGATGTCGAGGTCGACGACCGGTGCGGTGCTCGGCGGCGACGCGCTCGGCCGGTGGGCCCGGCTGCGGGACGGGGACGGTGACGCCGGGAAACTGCTGGTAGGAGGGGTGGAGGGCGACGGTGCCGGCAGCATCGAGACCGGCGCCGAGGGCTCGAAGTCCCATGGCGACGGATAGGTGATCTGCTGCGCGACCGGGTCGGGCCCTTCCGGCCCGACCGGCAGGATCAGCGCCATGACGCCGGCCACGCCGATCGTCACCGCGACCGCGCAGGCGACCAGCACGCGCCGGGCGCGCGCGGCCTGCGCGGCCGCCGCGCCGGGTGGGATCGGGCGATAGGGGACCGGCAGCCGGTTGAATCGCTCGTCGTCAAGGGGCATGTGACATCCGACCGCCAAAGATCCTCTTAAAGTCTCGAAAAGGCATTCTTGCGGCGAAGACCGTGAATCGCAAGAGTGAGATTTAAGCCCATCTTTGGTTCGGGACGCCCGCGAATCGAACCGCGGGCGGGGTCCGGCCCGTATTCCCGATCGACTCCATAGCGCGTACCGAGGAGACGATCACGTGGACGGCGCCGCATCCAGCGAAAGCCCCACCGGCGATCTGCCGCGCATCGCCGACTACTGGCCCGACGCGCCGCACCGGATGAGCCCGGAGGCCGACTTCTACCCGGGCGAGGGGGAGCCGCCGGCGCCGACCGGGATCGAGCCGCCCGCGGCGCGGGTGTTCAGCCCGCCGGTGCCGCCCCGCCGCTCCGGGCTGCGGATCCTGCTCGGCGCCCTGGCCGTCCTGGTCTTCCTGGGCGGCAGCGTGGTCACCCTCGGCCGGCTGGTGCTGCGCGGCGACGACCGCCCGCGGGTGGTGACCGCGCCGCCGCCGGAGACTCCACCCGGGACCATCGCCGCGGTGCCGCCGAGCCCGCCGGTGTCGATAGCCCCCGAGAGCCCGGCGACGACGCCGCCGACGACGGCGAAGGTGCCGCCGCCGGTCGGGAGAACGGCCGCCGAGCTGCCCTTCAGCTCGGGCACCTTCGAGATGGTCAGCGACGTCGCCGAGCTCGACGTGACGGTCGCCTCGCTGGGCGCGGACCCGGTGCGGGTCAGCGCCCCGAGCGGCAGCGGGCTCACGCCCCGCCTCAGCCGGGACGGCAGCACCGTGCGGCTGACCGTGAAGTCGGACGGCACGGGCACCGGCAAGCTCGCCGTCCGGCTCAACCGGAAGGTCACCTGGTCGCTGCGGATGACCGGCGGCGTGCGCGACGCCGACTTCGCCCTGTCGGCCGGGATGATCCGGCGCATCGACCTGATCGGCGGCGCGGCGCACTGGGACATGGCGCTGCCGGCCCCGGCCGAGACGCTGCCGATCCGGATGACCGGCGGCGTCAACACCTGGACCATCACCACGCCGCGGGAGGTGCCGGTGCGGGTGCTGCTGCGCGACGGCGGCGGCTCGGTCACGCTCAACGGCGACCGCACCCGCGGCCTCGACCGCGACACCCGGCTGAGCGCGGGGGACGGCGAGGGCGGGCTCGACATCGACGCGGTGGCCGGGCTGGGCACGCTCATCGTGGGGCCAGCAGGCGAAACAGGCTGAGCCACTGCTCCGGCCAGACCTCGCCGACCGGGACGCCGTCGCCGAGCCGGGCCGCGCGCGCCGCCGCGTACGCCCGCCGGTTGCCGAATTTTCGCGCGAGCGTGGCGTGCAGCGAGCCGCCGGCGCCGGTGAAGCCGTCCTCGACCAGCCGCCGCCACGCCGGCATCAGGTCGGGCCGCACCAGCGGGACCGGCCGGCGCTCGATCTGGAGGATGCCGCCGTCCACCCGCGGCATCGGCCGGAACGCGTGGCGCGGCACCCGGCCGGCCAGCCGCCAGGAGTGCTCGGGCCAGGTCAGCACGGTCAGCCGGCTCCAGCGGCCGTAGTCGCCGGCGCGCTTGCGGGCGTACTCGAGCTGGGTCAGCAGCGTGGCGCGGCGCAGCGCCGGCGCGTCGAGGCACCAGCGCACGACGGCCGCGGTCATCGCGTACGGAATGTTGCCGACCACCGCGAAGTCCTCGGCCGGCGGCCTCGCCGCCAGAAAATCCTCGGTGCGCACGGTGAGGCGGGGATGTCGCGGCAGGTGGGCGGCCATGTCCGCATCGATCTCGTACGCGATGAGGCGCCCACAGATCGGGAGCAATCGCGTGGTGAGCCGCCCTCGTCCCGCCCCGACCTCGTACAGCAACGAGCCGGGTCCCGGGTCGGCGGCGCCGGCGAGCTGCCGGATCGCGGCCGGGTCGGCGAGGAAGTTCTGTCCCAGGGTGCGGCGCGAGCGGGCGTGCTCGTGCCGGGTGAAGCGTGACGCCATGGCCGTGGTGGTCCCGTCTGCCGCGGAGAAGGCGGCGAACGCGGACAGGCGTAGGAAGCCCGTCCGATCCGGATTGGACTCGGCGAGGCCCTGGCGTGGGAGTGTTGGCTACTCGATGGGGGCCAGGGCTACGGCCCCGGCACGCACGCGACTCGAGTGCTGCGTTCCCCGCGCGGCCGCGAGGAACAGGTAGGTCACCGACATGACGGCGAGGCTATCGGCCGGCCGTACGGGCGTCATCCGATTTAATTGCGGGCGACGGGTTGCCGACAGGGGAGTGGTGGCCGCGACCCGAGATCACGAGGCTGTTGGCATGACGACAACGTTCGACCGGGAGCGCGTGCGCGGCAGCGCCGAGATGCTCAAGGAGAAGCGTCTCGAGCTCTCGGCGCTCGGGATCCCGCCCGGCCGCGGGTGGGATCCGCTGCGCGACCGCATGGCCGAGACGGTGGCGACCCAGCCGGGCGGCATCGGTGAGGTGATCAAGAAGCTCGACGACCTGCAGTTCATCTTCGACGAGCTGCCGCCCTCGCCGGCCAAGAACCGGGTGTCGGCGTTCAACCAGCTCTACAACAAGATCACCCGCCGGGTGGACGGCGCCCTGCACACCGGGGTGAACCAGCCCGAGTTCCTCGAGCTGCTCGACGTCCAGTTCGCGAAGCGCTACTTCGCCGCGCTCGACCTGTGGAACAACGACGACGAGGCCACCCCCGACGTGTGGGAGGTCCTGTTCAAGCGCGGCCACGACCTGAAGATGAGCAAGCTCACGGCGGCCATGCTCGGCGTCAACGCGCACATCAACCATGACCTGTCGCTGGCCCTGATCGGCACCTGGGCCGAGGTCGGCGCGCCCACCGACGACCTGATCCACCCGGACTACCTGCTGGTCAACCAGATCTTCTACGAGGAGATCCCGCCGCTGCGCCGGGGCTTCTCCACCCGCTGGCAGATGGAGATCGACCAGTTCGTGGGCCCGCTCGACGACTGGAGCCAGCGGATGCTGGTCACCGTCACCCGGGCGCATGCCTGGGACCAGGGCCGGCGGCTGTGGGACCTGCGCAACGACCCGGAGGACTTCGAGGAGGCGCGGCGGGCCATGGACCGGGCGGCGTCGCTGGTCGCCGAGTTCGCGATCGTGGGGGATCGGCTGGTCACGACGGCCGGGTGGGGTGTCACGCGGACCTGGAACGCGCTCCGGGGCATCCTGCGCCCGAAGGTTCGTTCTTAGGAAATTCTTAGACTCCGCCACGCACATTTTCATCGGCCGGGCCGATCGTTGACCCGTGACCGCGATCGCCGCCCCGCCATCCCTGCCTGTCCGTGCCCGGCGGCCGGCGCCGCGGTGGTACGCGGACGTGGGCGGCGTGGCCGCGGGGACCTCGCTGCTCATCGTCACGGCCCTCTGGGTGGCGAACGGCGGCGTGCGGGACCTGTCGACGCAGTCGGTGGGGCGCCTCACCGGGCTCTGGTCGGCCGACCTGCTGCTCGTCCAGGTGCTGTTGATGGCCCGGATCCCGCTGGTCGAGCGGGCGTTCGGGCAGGATCGGCTGGCCCGCTGGCACCGCTGGACGGGGTTCACCTCGTTCTGGCTGATGGTGGCGCACATCGTGCTCATCACGATCGGCTACACCGGCACCGACTCGCCGCACGTCTTGGGCGAGCTCTGGGACCTGACCTGGAACTACCCGGGCATGCTCCTGGCCACCGCCGGCACGCTGCTCCTGGTGATGGTGGTGGTCACCTCGATGCGGGCCGCGCGGCGCCGGTTGCGCTACGAGTCGTGGCATCTCCTTCACCTGTACGCCTATCTGGGTGTCGGCCTGGCGCTGCCGCACCAGCTCTGGACCGGCGCCGACTTCCTGGCCTCGCCGCTCGCGACGGCCTACTGGTGGACGCTGTACGGGGTCGCGGCCGGGGCCCTGGTCGCGTACCGGATCGGGATGCCGGCCCGGCGCACCTGGCGTCACCGGCTCGTGGTCTCCCATGTGGTCCCCGAGGGGCCGGGTCTCACCTCGGTCTACCTCTCCGGCCGGCGGCTCGGCGACCTTCCGGTGCGCGCGGGCCAGTTCTTCCAATGGCGGTTCCTGGACGGGCCGGGATGGTCGCGCTCGCATCCGTACTCGCTGTCGGCCACGCCGCACGGGAACCAGCTGCGCATCACGGTGAAGGACCTGGGCGACGGGAGCCGCCGGGTGTCGGCGCTGCGGCCCGGAACGCGGGCGATCATCGAGGGCCCGTACGGGAAGCTGACCGGCGAGACGTATGCCGGTGGGCCGGTGACGCTGCTCGCCTGCGGCATCGGCGTGACGCCGCTGCTGGCGCTGCTCGGCGAGCTGCCGTACCGGCCGGGCGAGGCGACGCTGGTCTACCGGGCCCGCAACGAGGCCGAGATCGCGTTCCGCGCCGAGCTGGAGTGGTTCGCGCGCCACCGCGGGGTGCGGGTCGTGTTCCTGCTCGGGTCGCGGGGGCCGTCGTGGTTGCCCGCCCAGTTCGCCGGCGCGACGTTGCCGCAGGTCGTGCCCGGGGTGGCGGCGTCGCAGGTCTACGTCTGCGGGCCGGAGGCCTGGGCCGCCTCCGCCCGCTCGGCGGCGCTTGCCGCCGGGGTGCCCGCCGCCCGGGTCCACACCGAGCTGTTCTCCTGGTAACCCGTCTTTTCTCGGAGAGGTAGAGATGCGCCGGATCACGCTGTGGCTGTTCTCGACGGTCGCCGCGCTCGTCCTGTTGTTCAGCTATCGCACCAGCACGTCGGGGGCCTCGTCGCCGGCGGTCGCCGCCGCGCCGCTTTCCACCGCCGGGCCTTCCGGGTCCGGGAAGACCTACACGGGGGACGTCGCCCCGACTCGCTGGGGACCCGTGCAGGTCTCCATCAGCGTCGCCAATGGCAAGATCACCGACGTCGGCGTGCCCACCTACCCGTCCACCAACGGGCGGGACGTCGAGATCAACTCCCGGGCGCTGCCGGTCCTGCGGCAGGAGACGCTCGACGAGCAGAGCGCCGACATCGACGCCGTCTCCGGCGCTACCGTCACGAGCGACGGCTACAAGCAGTCGCTGCAGTCCGCGCTGGACGCGGCACATCTGGACTGAGGGGATCTCGCGGTGCGCATCCTGGTGGTGGAGGACGACGCGGCGGTGCGGGACTCGCTGGCGCGCACGCTCCGCTTCGAGGGCCATCAGGTGGAGACCGCGGACGACGGGGTCGCGGCGCTCGAGGCAGTGTCGGCGAGCGAGCCCGATGCGATGATCCTCGACGTCAGCATGCCCCGGCTCGACGGCCTGCAGACCTGCCGGCAGCTGCGGTCGGCGGGCGTGGTGCTGCCGGTGCTGATGCTCACGGCGCGCGACAGCGTCGGCGACCGGGTCGCCGGGCTCGACGCCGGCGCCGACGACTACCTGGTCAAGCCGTTCGCCCTCCAGGAGCTGCTGGCCCGGTTGCGCGCGTTGCTGCGCCGGTCGGGCCTCACCGCCCCGGCGCCCGCCGGCCCGGAGTCCGGCGACTGGCTCACGTTCGCCGACGTGCGGCTCAACCCGGTCACCCGCGAGGTGTGGCGGGGGTCGCGGTCGCTGCGGCTGACCCGCACCGAGTTCGCGATCCTGGAGGCGTTCCTGCGCCACCCGCGGCAGGTGCTCACCCGGGCGGCCCTCTTCGAGCAGGTCTGGGGGTACGACTTCGGGGAGTCCTCCAACAGCGTCCACGTCTACCTCGGCTATCTCCGCCGCAAGCTGGAGGCCGAGGGCGAGTCCCGGCTGCTGCACACCGTGCGGGGCGTCGGCTTCGCGCTGCGCGAGGACCCGCTGTGAGACTGACCGGCTGGTGGGGGCGCCGCACGCTGCACGCGCGGATGGCGTTCCTGGTCGGCGCCGCGGTCGCGATCGCGCTGATCGCGTTCGCCATCGCCTCCTGGGTGGCCGTGCGCGGTCTCCAGGAGCACCGGATCGCGGCGCAGCTCAGCGAGGACGCGCAGTCCATCTCGCAGTCGCCCGGGCAGTGGGCGGACAACCGGCCGGGGCCGCCGGGCCGCAACCACCGGCGGGAGCTGGGGCCGCGGTGGCAGATCCTCTCCCCGACCGGCGAGGTGGTCAGCGCGGCGGACATGCCGCTGCCGGTCACCGCCGGCGCCAAGGCGGTCGCCGGTGGCTCGGCGGCGCGGCGCTCGTTCCAGGAACGGGTCACCATCGGCGACGACAGCTATCAGATGCTGACGACCCCGATCAACCGCGGCGGCGGGGCGGTACAGGTCGCGATCAACGAGGAGGAATCCCTCCGTACGCTCACGCTTCTCGCGTTGTTGCTGGGCGCCGGTTGTGTGGCCGGCATCGTCGGCGCCGCGTTCGCCGGACGGGCCGTGGCACGCGCCGGACTGCTGCCGGTCGAGCGGCTCACCAAGGCGGTCGAAGGGGTCGCGGCCACCACCGACCTGACCAAGCCGATCGAGGTGACCGGCGAGGACGAGGTCGCGCGGCTGGGCCGGTCGGTGAACACGATGCTGGCCGCCATCGACACGTCACGCCGGGCGCAGCGGGCGCTGGTCGAGGACGCGGGTCACGAGCTGCGGACGCCGCTGACCAGCATCCGCACCAACGTCGAGCTGCTGCTGACCGTCGAGCGCCATCCCGAGCTGGCCGACCGGCTGCCGCCGTCGGAGCGCGCCAAGCTGCTCGCCGACCTCGACGCCCAGGTGCGGGAGCTGGCGACGCTGACCACCGAGCTGGTGGACCTCGCCCGCGAGGAGACCGCCCGGGAGCCCGCCGAGCCGGTCGCGCTGGCCGACGTGGTGACGGCCGCCGTCAACCGGGTGCGGATCCGGGCCCCGGGCATCGGTTTCACCGCCTCGCTCACCCCGGTCACGGTGATCGGGCGTCCCGGGGAGCTCGAGCGGATGATCGTGAACGTGCTCGACAACGCGGCCAAGTGGAGCCCGCCCGGCGGTGTCGTGCTGACCACCCTGTCCGCCGCGGGGACGTTGACCGTGGCCGACAACGGGCCGGGCATCGCCGAGGAGGATCTGCCGCACGTGTTCGACCGGTTCTACCGGGCCACGGCGGCGCGGTCGATGCCCGGCTCGGGGCTGGGGCTGGCGATCGTGGCCCAGACCGCGGCGCAGCACGGCGGCTCGGTGTCGGCCGGACCGTCGACGCCGACCGGCACGGTGGTGACGATCCGGTTGCCGCCGGCCGACCAGGATCAGGCCGGGCCGCCCAGCTGATCGATCGACCGCAGCGCCTCGATGACGCTGGCGATGTGCTCGCGCATGGCCGCCTCGGCCACCTTGGCGTCGCCGTCGCGCACGGCCGCGATGATCCGCTCGTGCTGCGGCAGCGACTGCTGCGGCCGGCCCGGCAACAGCGACAGCACGAACTGGTGCCGCACCAGTTGCCCGCGCAGCGTGCCGACGATCCGGTCGGCGGTGCGGTGCCCGGCGATCTGCCGGATCAGCGCGTGCAGCCGCTGGTTGAGGTCGCTGTACCGCCGGTATTCGCCGGCCTCGACCGCCCGCCGCATCAGCAGGCCGATCTCGTCGAGCTCGGACGCCCGCTCGGCGTCGATCCGCTCCGCCGCCCGGGCCGCGATCAGGCCCTCGACGACCATGCGTACCTCGGTGATCTCGACCGCCTCGTCGAGCGACACCTTGCGCACCTGGGCGCCGCGGTTGCGCTGCATCTCGATCAGGCCCTCGGCCGCGAGGTCCTGCAGGGCCGCCCGCACGTTGAACCGGCTCGCCCCGAACCGCGTCATCAGCTGCGCCTCGACCAGCCGCTCACCGGGCAGGAACTCGCCCGTGAGAATCGCGTCGCGCAGCGCGTCGCTCACGTGCCGACGGTCACCGTCGCGCTCTGCCGCCATCGAAAACCGTGCCCTCGCGCTCGCCCTCGGCGCGCGCCCCCCGCGCCGTGCTGCGAAGAATACCGCCCCGCCCGGCTCAGCCGCGCCCGAGCGGCACCACCAGCGGCGTGCCGGTCGCCGGGTCGGGGACGACCAGCGCGGCCAGCCCGAAGACCTCCTTGAGCAGCTCGACGGTGAAGACCTCGGCCGGCGTGCCCCGGGCCACGATCGCGCCGTCCCGCATCGCCACCACGTGATCGGCGTAGCGGGCCGCGAGATTGAGGTCGTGCAGCACCATGACGATCGTCCGCCCGCGCTCCCGGTGCAGCTCGGCCACCAGGTCGAGGACGTCGATCTGGTGGGCGAGGTCGAGGTAGGTCGTCGGCTCGTCGAGCAGCAGCACCTCGGTGCCCTGGGCGAGGGCCATCGAGATCCAGGCCCGCTGCCGCTGCCCGCCGGAGAGCGCTTCGACCGGCCGGTCGGCGAGCTCGCGCATGTCGGTCCAGGCGAGCGCCTCGGCGACGATCTCCTGGTCGGCCGGCGACCACTGGCGGAACCAGGTCTGATGCGGATGCCGCCCGCGCATGACGAGATCGGCGACGGTGAGCCCGTCCGGCGCGACCGGCGACTGCGGAAGCATCCCGACGATGCGCGCGACCTCCCGGGTGGGCATCCGGTCGATCCGCTTCCCGTCCAGCAGCACCTCCCCGGCGCGCGGTCTCAGCAGGCGGCCGAGCGCCCGGAGCAGGGTGGACTTGCCGCAGCCGTTGGGCCCGATGACGGCGGTGACCGCGCCGCCGGGGATGTCGAGGTCGAGGCCGTCGACGACGTTCTCCTCGCCGTAGCCGAGGCGCAGGCCTCGGGCCCGCAGCCGCACGCCGGTTTCGGGCGGGGTCATGACGTCCTCCGGTTCGTGCGGACCAGCAGCCAGAGCAGGTAGGGGGCGCCGACGATCGCGGTGACCAGGCCGACCGGGAGCTCGCGGCCGGGCAGGACGGTGCGGGCGGCCAGGTCGGCGGCCGAGACGAGGAGGGCGCCGAGGACGGCGGAGACGAGGAGGGGAGGGCGGCTGCCGCCGCACAGGCGCAGGGCGATCTGCGGCACCACGAAGGCGACGAACTCGATCGGCCCGGCGGCGGCGACGGCGGTGGCGGCGAGGGCCACGGCGGTGACCACGACGGCGAGCTGGGCGAATTTCAGCCGTACGCCGAGGGCCCGCGCCACGTCGTCGTCGAACTGAAGGATCTGCAGCGTGAAGGAGGTGGCCACGGCCGGCGGCAGCAGCACGGCGAACGCGAGGGAGAGCGGGCGCACCTGTTCCCAGCCGGCGCCGGCGACCGAGCCGTTGAGCCAGAGCGTGGCCCGGGCGGCGTCGACGATCTCGGCCCGCACGAGGAACCAGGAGACGCCGGCGCTGACGATCTCGCCGATCCCGATGCCGACCAGCACGAGGCGGTAGCCGTCGACGCCGCGGCGCCAGGCCAGCAGGTAGACGGCCGCGGCCGTGAGCAGCCCGCCGATCAGGGCGGCGAACGGCACCCCGATCGCGGCCGAGCCGCCGAGCACGATGACGGCGACCGCGCCGAGGGAGGCGCCGGTGGTCACGCCGAGCACGTCGGGGCTGGCGAGCGGGTTGCGGGCGAAGGTCTGCGTGAGCGCGCCGGCGGCCGCCAGCGCGGCGCCGACCAGCAGCGCGACCAGGATGCGGGGCAGGCGCAGGTCGAGCACGACCAGCTTCTGCGCCGCGGTGCCGCCGCCGAGCAGCACGGCGACGACATCGCCGGGCGCGATCGTGAAGCTGCCGTGCCCGATGCTGAGGACGGCCACGGCGGTGGTCGCGACGAGCCCGGCCACGCCGACGGCGGCGCCCCGCAACGACACGGTCCCGGCGACCCGCCCGGCGGCGAGCACGCGCCGCCCGCTCGGCCGGACCAGCGTCGCGGTCACCGCTTCACCACTCCCTTGCGGCGGCGGACCAGGGCGATGAAGAACGGGGCGCCGACGGCGGCCAGGACGATGCCGGTCTGGAGCTCGGCGGGGCGCACCACCACCCGGCCCAGGACGTCGGCCAGCAGCAGCAGCGCGGCGCCGGCCAGGGCCGAGCACGGGATCAGGCGGCGGTGGTCGGGGCCGGTCAGGGTGCGGGCCGCGTGGGGGACCATCAGGCCCAGGAAGCCGATCGGGCCGCAGGCGGCGGTGGCGGCGCCGGCCAGCAGCACGACCGCGGTGACACCGGTCGCCCGCGCCAGGACGACCCGCTGGCCCAGGGCACGGGCCACGTCCTCGCCCAGGCCCAGGGCGTTCAGGGCGGGAGCGTTCGCGAGAGCCAGGATCAGGCCGGCGGCGATGAACGGGGCCACCTGCGCGGCGACCGAGGCGTCGCGGCCGGAGAGTGAGCCGACCACCCAGAAGCGGAAGACGTTCAGGCTCGCGTTGTCGGCCAGCAGCAGCGACTGGGTGAAACTGGCCAGCAGGGCGCTGATCGCCAGGCCGGCCAGGGCCAGGGTCACGGGGGTGGGGCCGCCCCGCCGGCCGCCCGCGATGCCGGCGACGGCCAGGCTCGTGAGCAGGGCGCCGGCGAAGGCGAACCAGATGTAGCCGGTCAGGGCGCCGGCGCCGAGCTGGATGCCGATCACCACCGCGAACGACGCGCCGGCCGAGATGCCCAGCAGGCCGGGGTCGGCCAGCGGGTTGCGGGTGTGGCCCTGCATCAGGGCGCCGGCGGCGCCGAGGGCGAGGCCGGCCAGCAGGCCCAGCACCGTCCGGGGCAGACGGAGGTCCCGCACGATCGCGGTGGCCGGGTCGGCCGGCGAAGGGGAGACCATGGCGTGCCAGACCGCGCCGGGGCTCAGCGTCTCGGCGCCCACCGCGAGGCTCAGCACGACGGCGAGAAGGACGGCCGCCACGAGACCGATCAGCACCCCGCCACGACCGCGGGTCCCCGTACGGGCGGGGGCCGTCATCCGGTTCTCCTTCCGTTCTTGCCTTCCACGGCGGGTGACGCTTAGCTTAGCCTCACCTAACTGCGAACGTGAGGTCCCCGATGTCCTTTCGAACTCCGGCCGTGCTCGCCGCCGCCCTCGCCGCCGCCACCGCGCTGGCGCTCGGGGCGTGCGGTGGCGGCGACGGTGACGACACCGCGGCGCCGGCCTCGTCGGCGGCCGCGGCGAGCTATCCGGTCACCGTCACGCACAAGCTCGGCGACGCGACCATCCCGGCGGCGCCCAAGCGGATCGTCGCGCTCTCCGATGCCGACCTCGACGCGCTGCTCGTGCTCGGCGTGCAGCCGGTCGGGGTGGCCGAGTCCTCGGGCGAGGGCGGCATCACCGACTGGGCCCGGCCGCTGCTGACCGGCAAGCCGGCCGTGCTGACCGCGGGCGACACCGGGTTCGACGTCGAGAAGATCGCCGAGCTCGGGCCCGACCTGATCCTGGCCGGCGGCGACTACTACATCGATGACGAATACGCCAAGCTGAGCAAGCTGGCGCCCACCACCGCGTACGAGAGCACCGGCGCTTTCGAAGATCCCTGGCAGGACACTCTCCGTCAGGTGGGCAAGGCGGTCGGCCGGAGCGCCGAGGCCGACCAGGTCATCGCCGAGGTGGACGGCAGGGTCGCCAAGGCCAAGGCCGACCACCCGGCGCTGGCCGGCAAGCAGTTCACGCTCAGCCAGATGTGGGAGGCCGGCTCGATCGGCGTGCTGCGCTCCGACAAGGACGCCGGCGTGAAGATGCTCAACGACTTCGGCATGAAGCTCGCGCCGGCCGTGGCGGGCCTCCAGGGCGACGAGTTCGCGGTGCAGCTGAGCCTGGAGAAGGTGAGCCTGCTCGACGCCGACGTCACGCTGATCTATTACGCCGAGCCGAGCCTGCGGCCGGCGCTCGAGGGCAACGCGCTCTTCAAGGACCTGGCCTCGGTCAAGCGCGGCTCGTACGTGGCGCTGACCGGCCCGCAGTTCTCCTCGCTGCGCAGCCCGACCGTCCTGTCGGTGCGGTACATCATCGACAAGACGCTCCCGGCGCTCGACGCCGCGGCCAGGGCGGCCGCCTGAGTGTCCACGCGTGAGGTGGCTGCCGCTCATCGCCGCCGGGCGGGTCACCATCACCGCCGTCGTCCCGCCGCTCGCCCGCTGACGGTGCGGGAGGCGAGCGGCGTGTGCGCCGGGCGAACACGCTCGGCACCGGCTCAGTTCCGCGGGGCGGGCAGCCGATAGGACGATCGTGCCGGAACAGCTATTCCTTCTCGGCAATCTGGTCATCATGGTGGCGTACGCGGCGATCATGGTGGCCGTCGTCGTGCCCGTGAGCCGCGCGGGGCAGTTGCGCACCAACAAGCTCGCGGTCGCGACCGCCATGATCTTCTTCAGCTGCGCGGTCGGTCACGGGCTGCACGCCGTGGTCACCTACCACGGCATCGTGAGCGGCCACCTCGAGCATGCCGTCCCGGCCGGCTGGTCCTGGCCGTCGGCGATCTGGGACCTGTTCACGGCCGGCGTCGGCGTCTACTACTGGACCCTGCGCCGTGGCTACGGCGTGCTGCTGGGCAAGGGCGCGATCTACGTGGCGCCCGGGGAGAAGCACCGCCTCGACGAGGCCGACGCCCGGGAGCGGGCGGCCCGCGACGCGGCCGAGGCCCACCGGGCCACGCTCACCGCGGTGGCCGAGCAGACCGACGCCGCGATCATCGGCGTCTCGCTGGACGGCGAGGTCAACGCCTGGAACCGCGGCGCGGAGACGATGTTCGGCTGGACGGCGGCCGAGATGATCGGCGAGAAGATCGGGGTCATCACCGACGACTACGGCGGCCTGGAGCAGCGGGCCATCCTGGATCGGGTCCTGAGCGGCGAGCCGAGCGTCGGGTACGAGGCCCGCCGGATCCGCAAGGACGGCAGCCGGATCGAGATCTCGGTCAACCTCACCGCGGTCCGCGACCTGACCGGCGCCATCATCGGCTTCTCGGTGGTGGCCCGCGACATCAGCGCGGCCAAGGAGGCGGCCGACCGGCAGCGGGCCCTGGCCGAGCGCTCCCACCAGCAGCAGCGGATGGAGAGCCTCGGCAAGCTGGCCGGCGGGATCGCCCACGACTTCAACAACATCCTCGCCATCATCGTGAACTACACCGAGTTCGCGGCCGAGGCGGCCGAGGGCAATCCGGCCGTACGCGCCGACCTCGACCACGTGCGCACGGCGGCCGGCCGGGCCATGAACCTCACCCGGCAGCTGCTCACCTTCACCCGCGGCGACACCATCCAGCCCCAGGACGTCGACCTGAACGCCGCGATCGCCGAGGTGCGGGCCATGCTCGACCGCACGATCGGCGAGGACATCGCGCTGTTCGCCCGGCCGTGCGAGCGGCCGCTGGTCGTGCACGGCGACCCCGGACAGCTCCAGCAGGTGCTGCTCAACCTCGCGATCAACGCCCGGGACGCGATGCCGGACGGCGGCACCCTGGTAATCGAGGCGGACGAGGCCGAGCTCGACGGCGAGGAGCTGAACATGCAGCCGGCCGTGGCCGCCGGCCGCTACGCCCGGATCCAGGTCAGCGACACCGGCGAGGGCATGTCGCCGGACGTGGCGGCGCACATCTTCGAGCCGTTCTACACGACGAAACCGCGCGGCAAGGGCACCGGGCTCGGGCTGGCCACCGTCTACGGCATCGTGGCCGAGGCCGGCGGCAGCATCAACGTCTTCTCCGAGCTGGGCGTCGGCACCACGTTCCGGATCTACCTGCCGGTCGCCGTCACCTCGGCCGGGCCGGCCGTCCCGGCCTCCCGCACGGCCCCGCCGCCGGCCGGCGAGGGCCGGACCGTGCTGGTGGTGGAGGACGAGGAGGCGCTGGCCCGGGTGGTGCACCGGATCCTGGCCGGCGCCGGGTACCGGGTGCTGGCCGCGGCGACCGGCGCCGAGGCGTACGCGATCTTCCAGGCCGGCGGCTGCGACGCCCTGCTCACCGACGTGATCATGCCGGAGATGTCGGGGCCGCGCCTGGCCGAGCTCGTGCACGACCGGGAGCCCGGCCTGCCGGTGCTCTACATGTCCGGCTACAGCAACGGGCTGCTCGGCAGCACCCGCGTCCTCGAATCGGGCATCCCGTTCCTGGAGAAGCCGTTCACCAGCGGCGAGCTGCTGCACAAGCTGCACGAGGCGCTCATGCTCAGTCCAACCCCATTTGATCATCGGGAGACAGGTGCTCCACGGTGATGCCGGTGTCGGTGAACGTCCTGGTCACCACGCCCGAGGTGTAGACCCACAGGATCCGCAGCGGCCCGTCGCCGACGTTGCGGAACAGATGGGGGACGGGCGACGGGATGTACGTGGTGTCGTACCGGCTCAGCCGCGTCACCGTGCCCTCGACCAGCACCTCGGCCTCGCCGTCGAGGACCGTCACGTGCTCGTCGCAGTTGTGCGAGTGCATCGGGGCGCCGGTGCCGGCCGGGTAGACGCTGATCCCGCTGGTGATCCGGTTCTCCCCGCCGGCCGCGGCCGTGGTGATCAGCGGGGTGGTCACGATCGCCCCGCCGCGGTCGAGCACCTGCACGTCGGCGGCCTTGATGATCACGGTCATGGCATCGAGCCTAGGGCGGGCCGGGGCACGCGCGACGCAGCCTTACGTTGCGTCCGGCGACGTGTGAAGCGGCGCCGTCCGGTGGTTACGTAATGGCGAAACCACCGAGGCAAGGGGCACGCCGCCGATGAGACTTCCCGTTATCAAGCCGGACGAGATGACCGCACGGCAGCAGGAGATCGCCGCCCGGATAGCGGGCCGGCGCGGCGCCGTCCGCGGTCCGTTCCAGGTCTGGCTGAACAGCCCCGAGCTGTGCGAGCGGGTCGAGGCGCTGGGCGCGTTCCTGCGCTGGGAGTCCGCCCTGCCGCTGCGGCTGCGCGAGCTGTCCCTGTTGATCGCGGCCCGGCATTTCGACGCCCAGTACTCCTGGAACGCGCACGTGGCCAAGTGCGTCGAGGAGGGCATCCCGCGGGCGGCGGTGGACGCGATCGCGCGGCGCGAGACGCCGGAATTCGACAACCCGGAGGATGCGGCCTTCTATCAGTTCTGCCGGGAATTGCTGGAGGAGCACTTCGTCACGGAAAAGACCTTCGCCGATGCGCTGGCGTTCTTCGGGCCGCAGGGATTGGTCGACACGGTCGGCTCGCTCGGCAATTTCTCGATGCTCGGGATGTGCCTGAACGCCTTCCAGGTCGACCTGCAGGCGGACCGGGAGCCGCCGTTCCCGGACATCCGGGGCTACTCGCGCGTCTGAACCGGGGATTGTTGACAATCAGGTCAACGACGTAGCATCCGAGCTCACGCGGGTTCGGCAGGAGGATCCATGGACCGCATTCTCGTCATGCGCAGCTTCGTCACGGTGGCCAAGGTGGGCAGCTTCTCGGGCGCCGCCAAACAGCTGGGCACCTCGGGCTCGCTCATCTCGCGGCACGTCGCGGACCTGGAGAAACAACTGGGCGTACGCCTGGTCAACCGCACCGCCCGCTCGGTCAGCCTGACCGAGCCGGGCCTGCGCTACAGCGAGTTCGCGAACCGGATCCTCGACGAGATCGACGCCGAGGACGCGACGATCGCCCAGCTGCACGACCGGCCCGAGGGCCCGTTGTCGATCATCTGCCCCAAATGGATCGGCAGCCTCGACCTCGGGGACGCGATCGCCGCCTTCTCGGTGGCCCACCCCAAGATCGCCGTCCGGTTCGAGCTCGGCGGCATGTCCGACCGCACGTACGACTTCCTCGACTCCGGGTTCGACATCGCGTTCCACACCCGCGACCTGCGCGACTCCAGCGTCCGGCTGAAGAAGATCGCGTCGCTGCCGTTCGTGCTGTGCGCGTCGGAGAGCTACATCAACCGGCGCGGCCTGCTCACCGACCCCAACGACCTGGCCGACCACGACTGTCTCGTGCACTCCAACGACCCGGTCTGGCGGATCGGGCACGGCCACGAGAGCACCCTGCACAAGATCAGGAACGTGGGGTTCAGCTCGAACTCGTACATCGCGCTGCAGAAGGCGGCGGTGCACGGCCGGGGCATCGCGCTGCTGCCGGTGCGGCCGGCCTACGACGACCTGATGAGCGGCACGCTGCGGGTGCTGCTGCCCGAGCTGCCCATCCCGAGCCGGTCGCTGTACGCGATCTACGGCCCGGCCCAGCAGGCGCCGCGAAAGGTCGAGGTCTTCCTGAGCTTCCTCACCGAATGGTTCTCGGCCAACCCGATTCCGGCATTGGTTCGTGCATCTTAGGTTGCGCCATCGGAATGCTGTGCCGGCCGCGCGCGCCCATAGGATCGATATTGCCTTTGGCGGAGAAATACGAGGTGAGAGCGACAATGGGAATCCAGCGCATCGAGTCGGTGATCTACAGCGTAGATGACCTCGGCACCTGCGTGCGCTTCTTCACCGACCTGGGACTGACGCCGGTCTCGCGGGCGGACGACCGGGCCGTCTTCGCGACGTTGATCGGCCAGACGCTGCACCTGCGCGCCGGCGCCGCCACCGACGGCCTGCCGCCCTCGGTGGAGAGCGGCGAGAACACCATCCGCGAGGTGGTCTGGGGCGCCGCGACCGAGGACGAGCTGGCCGGCTTCGTCGCCGAGCTGGCGAAGGACCGCGAGGTCACCCGGGACGCCGAGGGCGTCTGGCACACCGTCGACGAGACCGGCTTCGGCGTCGGGCTCACCGTCGCCGGCGTCTCCGGCCACGAGAACGCGGCGCCCCGCCCGGCCAACGTCTCCGGCGCCGTCAACCGCTGGAACCGGGCGCTGGCAAGCGTCGGGGCCGTCCGGCCGCTGCGCATGTGCCACGTCGCGCTCAACATCCCGAAGGCCGGCCGCGAGGAGGCCGTGGCGTTCTACGTCGACCGGCTCGGGTTCATCCCGACCGACATCGTCCGGCCGATGGGCGTGTTCATGCGCGTGCCCGGCGACGCCGACCAGCACAACTTCCTGCTCTGCCACCGGCCCGACCGGGCGAGCGTCAACCACGTCTCGTTCGAGGTGCCCGGCTTCGACGACGTGATCGAGGGCGGGAACCACATGATCGAGAAGGGCTGGCAGGAGGCGCGGCGGCTGGGGCGGCATACGGTCGGCTCCAACGTCTTCCGCTTCGTGCACGCGCCGTCCGGTGGCCGGGTCGAGCTCGCCGCCGACATGGACCGGGTCGACGACACGTACGGCCCGAACGTGCACGAGACCGCCCCGCCGCACCACATCTGGACCCTGCGCAGCTCCCGCGACCAGGAGGCGTCATCGTGACCGAGCAGTACACCGAGCTGGGCCTGTTCATCGCCGGCGAATGGCGCCCGGGCGGCAGCGGCCTCTCCGCGCCCGTGATCAACCCGGCCACCGAGGAGGTCCTCGGCCACGTCCCGATGGCCACGACCGCCGACCTCGACGACGCGATCGCGGCGGCCGAGGCCGGGTTCGCGGTCTGGCGGGCGGTCCCGATCGCCGAGCGCACCGCGATCCTGCACAAGGCGGCGGACCTGCTGGCGGGCCGGGCCGACCGGGTCGCCCGGATCATGACCCTCGAACAGGGCAAGCCGGTCAAGGAGGCGCGCGGCGAGGTCATGCGCGTCGCCGGGGCGCTGCGCTGGGACGCCGACGACGCCCGCCGCGCGTACGGCCGGATCATCCCCTCGGCCGGCGACTCCGTGCTCTCGGTGCGCCACGAGCCGGTCGGCGTGGTCGCCGCCTTCACCCCCTGGAACTTCCCGGCCGGCTCGCCGATGCGCAAGATCGCGGCGGCCCTCTCGGCCGGCTGCTCGATCGTCATCAAGGCCTCCGAGGAGACCCCGGGCACCGCGGTCGAGCTGGTGCGCTGCTTCGCCGAGGCGGGCGTGCCGGCCGGCGTGCTCAACCTGGTCTTCGGCGAGCCGGCCGAGGTGTCGCGGCACCTGATCGCCTCGCCGGTCACCCGCCTGGTCGCCTTCACCGGCTCGATCCCGGTCGGCAAGCTGCTGGCGGCGCAGGCCGGGGCCGAGATGAAGCCGTGCCTCATGGAGCTCGGCGGCCACGCCCCGGTCATCGTCTGCGCCGACGCCGACCCGGTGGCGGCCGCGCGCAAGGCCGCGTTCGCCAAGTTCGTCAACGCCGGCCAGGTCTGCACCTCGCCCAGCCGCTTCCTGGTGCACGAGGACGTGTACGACGAGTTCGTCACCGAGTTCCTGGCCGCCGCCGAGCGGGTCGTGGTCGGCGACGGGCTCACCGACGGCGTCACGATGGGACCGCTCGCGAACCCGCGCCGGCTCAAGGCGATGGAGGAGCTCGTCACCGACGCCGTCAGCCGGGGCGCCACCCTGGTCCGCGGCGGCGAGCGGCTCGACCGGGCCGGGTTCTTCTTCGCCCCCACGGTGCTGACCGACGTGCCGGCCGGCGCCCGGGTCATGACCGAGGAGCCGTTCGGCCCGATCGCGCCGATCGTCCCGTTCACCGACCTCGACGACGCGCTGCGGATCGCCAACGAGCTGCCGTACGGGCTGGCCGCGTACGGCTTCACCCGCAGCTCGAAGACGGCGGAGAAGCTGATCGCCGGCTTCGAGGCGGGCATCCTCTCCATCAACCACTGCGGCGGATCGGTGCACGAGGCGCCGAGCGGCGGCGTGAAGCAGTCCGGGTACGGCAAGGAGGGTGGCCCCGAGGGTCTCGAGGGCTACCTGATCACCAAGCGCGTCTCGCACCTGCTGGTCGACTGATGCGCTACTGCCGAACCGCCGACGGCTGGGGCGTGGCCGACGGCGGCGAGATCCGCCTGCTCGACCGGTCGCCCCTGGACGGTGGCCGGCCCGGGAGCGTCGCGACGGAAGCGCCGTTCCTGCCGCCGGTCATCCCGCCGGTCTTCTACGCCGTCGGCCTCAACTACCGCGGCCACATCGAGCACGCGCTCGCCAAGGGCTACGCGGCGGCCAAGGTGCCGGACCGGCCGGAGGTGGGCTACCGGGCCACCAACGCGCTGATCGGGCACGGCGAGGCGATCGTCCGCCCGGCCGGGGTGACCGGCCGGTTCGAGGCCGAGCCCGAGGTGGTGGCGGTGATCGGCCGCCGGTTGAGGAACGCGACGCGGGCGGAGGCGCAGGAGTCGATCCTCGGCTGGACGATCGGCAACGACGTCAGCGCCCGCGAGTGGCAGAACAGCGACCGCACCTTCTGGCGCAGCAAGAACAGCGACACGTTCAAGCCGATGGGCCCGTGGATCGAGACCGACGTCGACCCCCTCGCGCAGACCACGACCGTACGGGTCGACGGCGAGGTCCGGGCCGCGTTCGCCACCGGGGCGATGATCTTCGACCCGTACGACTACATCGTCGAGATCACGAAGTACATCACCATGCACCCCGGCGACGTGCTGTGGATGGGCGCCGACGCCACCGTGCAGATGGAGCCGGGCACCGTCGTGGACATCGAGATCAGCGGGATAGGCGTGCTGTCGAACCCGGTACTAGCAGAGGACGGACATGACTCAGAGCGAGACCAGTAACAAGCCCAAGTACATCCACCACGTGAACTTCCCGACGACCGACCCCGAGCGGACCAAGGAGTGGTACACGAAGGTCTTCGGGCTCAAGGCGATCACGCCCAAGAGCAACACCAAGGTCGTGCTGATGACGCGCGGCAACTTCGACCTGCACTTCACCCCGGTCGAGGAGATGGACCGGATGGCGCCCTACCACTTCGCCATCGAGGTCGAGGACTGGGACGGCTTCCTGGCCCACCTCAAGGAGCTGGGCATCCGGCACACCCGCCCGGTCGAGCGGCCCGAGAACCAGTCGAAGTTCTGCTACATCCACGACCCCGACCACACGATGATCGAGCTCGTCTACCACGGCAAGCGCCCGGCGTAGTTCGAGGCTGAGGAGACAACACATGGCGGTCGCCAATTCCGACGGCGTTTCCATCTACTACGAGCGGCACGGGTCCGGTCCCGCGGTGCTGTTCGTGCACGGCTCGGGCGGGCACCACGCGGCGTGGTGGCAGCAGGTCGCCGCGCTCCGCGACAAGTTCACGGTCATCACCGTCGACCTGCGCGGCTTCGGCAGGTCGGACTCGTCCATGCCGGAGTTCGACGGCCAGGACTTCCCGGGCGACATCGTCGCCGTGCTCGACCGGGAGGACGTCACCGGCGCGGTGCTCGTCGGCCAGTCGATCGGCGCGGTCGCCGCGCTGCGGGCCGGCCTGGCCCGGCCCGGCCGGGTGAGCGGCGTCGTGCTCGCCCACTCGCTCGGCGGCATCGCCGACCCGGAGCTGTCCGACCTGGTCGCCGCCGACCGCTCGGAAGCGGTGAAGCTGCCGGTGCTCGACCGGCTGCTCTCCAGGAGCTTCCAGGAGAACGAGCCGGCCAAGACGTTCCTGTTCCAGCAGATGGGCACGTTCAACGTCGCGAAGATGGCCGACCTGAAGAACCTGTCCACCGGCGGGCCGGGCATCGAGGAGGTCGTCGCCTCCGGCCTCGACGTCACGTTCCTGGCCGGCGATAAGGACGCGGTGCTGTCGCCCGCGACCGTCCGGCGGGCGCACGTGCTGGTCAAGGGCTCCCGGCTGGAGCTGATCCCGGACGCGCCGCACTCGATGTACTGGGAGCGGCCCGACCTGTTCAACGCCGCCGTCACGCGGGTACGGGAGGCGGTCGCATGAAGCTGACCATGGCCGAGGCCGAGGCGATCGTCGACGCCGCGCAGAAGGCCGCGCAGGCGCTCGGCAAGGCGGCGAGCGTCGCGGTGGTCGACGACGGCGGGTTCCTGCTGGTGGTCAAGCGCCCCGACGGCGCCCGCCCGCTCACCCCGAACATCGCGATCGTCAAGGCCTACAGCGCCGCCGTGATGCAGCGCCCGACCAAGATGCTCAAGGGCTGGGCCGAGGGCAATCCGGGCTTCTTCGCCTCGCTGTCGACGATGGGCGCGCAGCCGATCGTCGCCACCGAGGGCGGCGTGACGATCAAGCGGGACGGCGAGATCCTCGGCGGGCTCGGCGTGGCCGGCGGCACCGGCGACGAGGACCAGCAGATCTGCGACGAGGTGCTGGCCGCGCTCGGCTACCAGCTCGAGTTCGCGGCGTGGGGGGTCCCGGGCAGGAAGGCGAGCGATGGCTGACACCTTCAAGTTCCGGATCGACCACCACGGCAGCCTGGTGCGGCCGGCCGAGCTCCTCGAAGCGCGGCGCAACCATGCCGACGACCTGCGCGCCGTCGAGGACCAGGCCATCGCCGATGCCGTACGCCTGCAACGCCGGCTCAGCCTCACGGCGGTGACCGACGGCGAGTTCCGCCGCAAGGACCAGGTCAGCGCGTTCCTGGAGGCCGTCGGCGGCCTGGTCGAGGGCTCCTTCACGACGAACGGCACGATGGTCGCCGACGACGTGGCGGCGCTGACCAAGCTCACCCAGCTCCCGGCCAAGGCCACCCTCCCGTCGCCGGCGCTGCTCGCGGCGGTGCTGTTCGACCCGGCCGGGCCGTGGGAGAGCGCGCGCGAGCTCGGCTTCGCCCTCGCGGAGATCATCCGGGAGGAGATCCGGGCGATTCTCGAACGCGGCGTGCGCTACATCCAGATCGACAATCACACGTACGCCGCGGCGCTCGCGGGCGGGCGGATCGCTGGTCTGACGCTCGACGACGCCATCGCGATCGACAGTCGCGCGGTGTCGGTCGACCGGCCGGCGGACGTCCGCATCGGCCTGTGCCCGGCGACGTCGGCCACCGGCCCGATCGACGTCGCGGCGGCCGAGCGGCTCTTCACCGGTCTGCCGGTCGAGCGCTGGCTCCTGCCGTACGACCGCGGAACCGAGGGTGAGGTCACGCTGTTGCGCGCCGTTCCCGCCGACCGCGACGTCTGCCTGGGAATCGTCGATCCGGCCGTGGCCGCGCTCGAGGACATCGACACGATCATGGACCGGATGGACGTGGCGTTCGCGATCCGGGACCTCGACGACATCGCGGTGAGCCCGAGCGCCGGCTTCGCCCCGGTGGCGGGCGGCGCCTCGATCTCCGCCGAACAGCAGCGCCGGAAGCTGATCCACGTCGAGACGATCGCCCGCATGTGCTGGGGCAACGAGCTGTGACCCGCGGCGCCGCCCGCGCGTATGGGTGAGCAGAACGGCTCTGCTTACCCATACGCGCGGGGGACAGGTGAGCAGAGCGGCTCTGCTTACCCATACGCGCGGGGACGCGGTGCCTAGCCGAGCGTCACGCCGAAGAGAACGTCACGCTGGGTGAGCCGGGGCCGGACGGTGCCGAGAATGTATTCCGCGAAGTGCTCGGAAGCGGCATGCGCGTCGAATGCCGCACGGTCGGCGTAACGCTCGTAGAGAATGAAAGCGGGCGGCTCGGCCCCCTCCTCGCGGTGCACCTCGTAGGCCAGGTTGCCCGGCTCCTTCAGCGTGTGCTCACGCATCGTGAGCAGGGCATCCTGGATGAGGGCGGCATCCGGGGCGGCGCACCGGTAGTGCGCGATCACCGCATAGGGCACGAGGTCCTCCGTGGCTCGTCGATCGAATGGGGCCCGCGAATTCCATCAGGTCCGGGCCCGCGTGTGATGCAACCAATGCATGCCGCCGAGCCCATGGTTGGCCGCGATTAGGGTTCCTACTATTCGGCCTGGATGCCGCGATACGAGGAGTGCTGATGTTGGTACGGACCATGGAGACGCTCGCCGGGGGTCAGTGGACCGGCGCCGAGACGTGGGTCGACGTGTTCGACCCGGTCGACGTGCGCGAGCCGGTGGTGCGGGTCCCGGCGCTCACCGCGGCCCAGGTCACCACCATCTACGACGCGGCCGAGGCCGGTTTCGCGGTCTGGCGCCGCACCCCGGCCCTGGAACGCGCCAAGATCATGTCCCGGGCGGCCGCGCTGCTGCGGGCCCGGGTGGACGAGATCGCCGTCGGCGTGGTCACCGAGAACGGCAAGACCCTCAAGGAGGCGCGCGGCGAGGTCGAGAAGGCGGCCGACTTCCTCGACTACTACGCCGGGCACGCCCGCGAGGCGTACGGGTCGCTCGTGCACGACGTCCGCCCGGACACCCGCACCTCGTTCCACCGGGAGCCGATCGGCGTGGTCCTGGCCATCACCCCGTGGAACGACCCGCTGCTCACCCCGGCCCGCAAGCTCGCCCCCGCGCTCGCCGCCGGCAACGCCGCGGTCCTGAAGCCCGCCTCCGAGACTCCCGCCTCCGGCCTGTTCCTGGCCCGGGCCCTGCACGACGCCGGCCTGCCCGCCGGCGTGCTGAGCGTCGTCACCGGCCGCACCGCCGAGATCTCCGCGGCGCTGCTCGACGACCCGCGGATCGCCGCGGTCACGTTCACCGGCAGCAACGAGGTCGGCGAGACCCTGCGAGCCCGGATCGCCCCCCGCAACGTCCGCTTCCAGGCCGAGCTCGGCGGCAAGAACGCGTCGGTCGTGCTCGCCGGCGCCGACCTGCCGGCCGCCGCGACGGCCGTGGTCGCCGCCTCGTTCGGCCAGGCCGGCCAGCGCTGCACCGCCACCAGCCGGGTGCTGGTCGATCGCTCGATCCACGACGAGTTCCTGGCCGCGCTGCGCGACCAGGTGGCGGCGCTGCGGCTCGGGCCCGGCCAGGAGCCCGAGACGGTGGTCGGGCCGCTGGTCAGCCGCTCGCACCGGGACGGCGTGCTCGGCGACATCGCCACCGCCGTCGAGCAGGGCGCCCGGGTCGAGCTGGGCGGCGACGCCCCGGCCGGCGACCTCGCCCACGGCTGCTGGGTGAACCCGACGATCCTGGCCGGCGTCACCACCGAGATGGACATCTGGCGCGACGAGGTCTTCGGCCCGGTGATCGCGGTCCGCGCGGTCGACGGCCTCGACGAGGCGATCGCGGCCGTCAACGACTCCCGGTACGGCCTGGCCGCCGCCCTGTTCAGCGACAGCATCGAGGCCGCGTTCCGGTTCGCCGAGGAGGTGGAGTGCGGCCAGATCGCGATCAACACGACGACCTCGGGCTGGGACGTGCACCACCCGTTCGGCGGCTTCCGCGACTCCGGCTCGGCGTTCAAGGAGCAGGGCACCGAGGCGCTGCACTTCTACACCCGGGTCAAGTCCGTCGCGATCCACTTCGGGCGGTGACCGGGATGTCGGACGAGACGATCGCCATCATCGGCGCCGGCATCGTGGGCCTGGCCATCGGCCGCGAGCTGACCCGGCGGCGCCCGGGCGCGCGGGTGGTGGTGGTCGAGAAGGAGAACCGGGTCGCGGTCCACCAGACCGGGCACAACTCCGGTGTCGTGCACGCCGGCATTTACTACAAGCCCGGCAGCCTCAAGGCGCGGCTCTGCACCCGCGGCGGGGCGATGCTGCGGGAGTACTGCGCCGAGCGTGATCTGCCGTACGACGAGTGCGGCAAGCTCGTGGTCGCGGTGACGCCCGACGACGTGACCCGGCTCGCCGCGCTCGCCGCCCGGGCCGGCGACAACGCGGTGCCTGGGCTGCGGCGGGTCGGCCCGGAGGAGATCCTCGAGATCGAGCCGCACGGCGCCGGGCTGGCCGCGCTCTACTCGCCGCGGACCGCGATCACCGACTACGTGCGGATCGCCGAGGCGTTCGCCGACGACATCGTCGCGGCCGGGGGAGAGGTGCGGTTCAACTTCCCGGTCACGTCGGTCGCCCCGGTGCCGGGCGGGCTGGCGGTGCGGTCGGCGCCCGGTTCCGGCGAGGTCGTCGCCGACCAGGTCATCGTCTGCGCGGGCATCCAGTCCGACCTGGTGGCGGGGCTGGCCGGGGACACTGCGGCGCCACGGATCATCCCGTTCCGCGGCGAGTACATGCGGGTCAAGCCCGACAAATCAGGCATGGTGAACGGGCTGATCTATCCGGTGCCCGATCCGCGATATCCGTTCCTGGGCGTGCACTACACCCGCCGGGTCGACGGGACCCTCGAGGTCGGACCCAACGCCGTGCTGGCAACGGCCCGCGAGGGCTACCGGCTCGGCGATTTCTCGTTGCGGGACCTGTGGGGGATCGCCTCGTGGCCGGGCGCCTGGAAGATGGCGGGGCAGCATTGGCGTACGGGAATCAAGGAAATGTACGGCTCGGTGTCCAAGCGGGCCTACATGAAAGCCGCGCGCCGCTATGTCCCCGAGATCGGCGTCGCGGACGTCGTAAGAGCGGGTGCGGGCGTACGCGCCCAGGCCCTCGACCGGGACGGCAGCCTCGTCGACGACTTCCGCATCCACCGCCTCGGGCCGGTCACCGCCGTGCGCAACGCACCGTCGCCGGCCGCCACCTCCAGCATGGCCATCGCCGAGCACGTGCTCGACGTCCTCGACGGCAAGTCGTCGGAGTAAAGCTGCGTTTCGTGCAACAACCGCTTGCACGCCGCGGACTCCGCAGGGCGCTTTCCCAGCTCTAGCGTCAATGCCACACCCGGCAGCAGCCGGCGCCCTCGCCGGTAGAGGAAGGAAGTGCCCATGTTCGTCGTCGACTCCCAGGTGCACATCTGGAAGGAGGAGACCCCGGATCGTCCGTGGGTCCCCGGCGCCCGCGAGCGGATCCGCCTCAACGGCCACCGCGAGGACCCCTTCAGCTACGAGGAATGCCTCGCGCTGATGGACGAGGCCGGCGTCAACCGGGCGCTCATCCTCCCGCCGTCGTGGGAGGGCGACCGCATCGACTACGCGCTCGAGGCGTGCGAGGCGCACCCGGAGCGGTTCGGGATCATGGCGCGCATCCCGCAGAACAAGCCTTTGGAAGGCACGGCGATGCTGAAGGACTTCGCGCAGAACCCGTACGTGAAGGGCACGCGGCTCACCTTCCACCGGCCGATCGACCGGAACTGGATGATCGACGGCACCAACGACTGGTACTGGCCGATCGCCGAGGAGCTGAACATCCCGACGATGGTGCACGCCCCGATCTGGAAGGCCGAGCTGGGCCAGATCGCCGACCGGCACCCGGGCCTGAAGATCATCATCGACCACATGGGGATCATGGCCCGCTGCGTCGACGACGCGATCGGCTACTGGGTGCAGGAGACCGCCGACCTGCACACGCACCCGAACATCTACGTGAAGGTGTCGGCGATCCCGGGCTACTCGACCCAGCCGTTCCCGAACCTCAACATCGAGAAGTACGTGCGGGAGATGGTCGACAAGATGGGACCCCAGCGCTGCTTCTGGGGCACCGACATCACCCGCCTGCTCGGTCACGGGCTCAGCTACGTGGAGACCATCGAGCAGTTCACCAAGCACTTCGACTTCACCGCCGAGGAGCTTGAGTGGATCATGGGCCGGGGCATCAGCGAGTGCCTGAACTGGCCCGTTTCGGGGTCGGTCAAGTGACCGACGGCGGCGACGCCGTCCTCGACGCCGTTCTGGCGGCGGGCGCCGACTACGTTTTCTCCTCGCCGGGCTCCGAGTGGGCCCCGGTGTGGGAGTCGATCGCCCGCCGCCACCGGGACGGCGAGCCCTGCCCGCACTATCTCGACCTGACCCACGAGACGGTCGCGGTCGGCATGGCGACCGGGTACGGGCTGGTCACGCGCCGGGCCCAGGGTGTGCTGCTGCACGCCGGGCCCGGTCTGCTCCAGGGCTCGGTGGCGATCCACGGCGCGCTGCTGGCCGGCGTGCCGATGGTGGTGGCGTCCTCGGAGTCCACCACGTACGGCGACGGGCCCGGTCCCGACCCGGGCGGCCAGTGGTACCGCAACCTGTCGGTGGTCGGCGGCCCGCACGTCATGGCGGCGCCGTTCACCAAGTGGAGCAACCAGGCGGCGAGCGTGCACACGCTGCCGGGCATGGTCACGCGCGCGTTCGAGCTCGCCTCGGCGGCGCCGGCCGGGCCGGTCTACCTGAACATCCCGCTCGAGGTCCTGCTCGATCCGTGGGATGCGGAGCCGGTGCCCCCCGTCGTGCCGCACGGCGCCACGGTCAGCTCGCCGTCATCACTTTCCTCGGCGCTCACTCTGCTCCGAGCCGCCACCAACCCGGTGATCGTCACCGAGACGGCCGGCCGGGAGGAGGGCGGCCTGGAGGCGCTGGTGGAGTTCGCCTCCGCCTGGAACATCCCGGTGGTCGAGCCGAACTCGGCGGTGTGCGCGAACTTCCCCCGCGACCACGAGCTGCACGCGGGCGGCGACCTCGAGCCGTGGGTCGACACCGCCGACCTGATCATCCTGGTCAACTGCCGCGCGCCGTTCTACCCGCCCTCACGGAGGCCGGCGCTCGCCAAGATCCTGGTGATCGACGACGTGCCGCAGCGGCCGCACATCGTCTACCAGGTGCTGCGCGCGGACGCCTACCTGGAGGGCGGCGTCGCCGCGACGCTGCGCTCGCTCGCCACCGTTGCCACCCCGGTCGATCGCGCGTTCGCCAGTGCCGAGCCGGCCGCCGTCCGGGCCGCCGAGGAGAAGGCGACCGGTCTCGACCCGGTGCTGGTCACGGCCGCGCTGCGGGACCTGCTCGGCGATGACTCGATCGTGGTGGACGAGACCATCACGCACAGCCGGGTCGTCCAGCGGCACCTGCGGCGCACCGCCCCCGACTCGTACTTCTACGTGCAGGGCGGGCTCGGGCAGGGCATCGCCGTCGCGCTCGGCGTCAAGCTCGCCGCCCCTTCGCGTACGGTCGCGCTCACCATCGGCGACGGCGCGTTCCTCTACAACCCGGTGATCCCGTCGCTGGAGGCGGCGAAGGCCAACGGGTTGCCGCTGCTCATCGTCGTGTTCAACAACCACGAGTACCGCTCGATGAAGATGAACCACCTGCGCTTCTACCCGCACGGCGCGGCGGTGCAGACCGGCGAGTTCCTCGGCAACGACCTGAGCGACCAGCCGTCGCTGTCCGCGTTCGCCGAGCCGTTCGGCATGCACGGCGAGACCGTCTCCTCGGCCGCCGAGCTCGCCCCGGCCCTCGACCGGGCGCTCAAGTCCGTCCGCAGCGGCACCACCGCGATCGTCAACGTCCGCGTCTCGCGCTGACCTCCTTCTCGCGCTGACCTCCTTCTCGCGCTGACCTCCTTCTCGCTCACCTCCTGGAGCTTCCGCCATGCCCGTCGTGATCCCGGCGTCCTCGCTGGGCGAGTTCGTCACCGCCCTGTTCACCGCGTCCGTCCCCAGCCCCGACCACGCCCGCACGATCAGCGAGGTGCTGCTCTGGGCCAGCCTGCGTGGCGTCGACTCGCACGGCGTCGCCCGGGTCCCGCGCTACCTGGAGCTGCTCGGCTCGGGCGAGGCCAACGCGTCCCCCGAGATGACCTTCGCCGGCGGCCCGTCCGGCGTCACCGTCCTCGACGCCGACCGCGCGCCGGGCCCGGTCGCCCTGACCGCCGCCGCCGACGAGGCCGTACGCCGCGCCCGCGCCGTCGGCATCGGCGCGGTCGGCGTCCGCCGCACGGTCCACACCGGCGCGATCGGCTACTACACGTCCCGGATTGCGGCCCAGGGCCTGGTCGGCATCGCCTTCGTGGCCGGCATGCCGAACATGAGCTACCCCGGCGTCACCGGCGCCGCGGTCGCCACCAGCCCGCTCTCGATCGCCGTACCCACCTCCGGCGACCGCCCCCCGGTCGTGCTCGACATGGCCACCGCCGGCATCGCCCTCGGCAAGATCGCCCAGTACCGCAACGCCGGCAAGACCCTCCCCGAGGGCGTGGCCGCCACCGCCGACGGCACCCCCACCACCGACCCCGCACTGGCCAAGATGCCCCTGCCCCTGGGCGGCGCAAAGGGCGCCGGCATGTCCCTGGCCTTCGAGCTGATCACCAGCGTCCTGCTCGGCGCCCCCATCGTGAGTTCCTTCCACTCCGACGACCCGCAGGGCCGGTCCCACCGCCAGAACGCCCTGATCCTGGCCCTGGACCCAGCCGCCTTCGGCGATCCCGCCACGTTCACCGCCGAGGTCTCGGCCACCCTCGACGCCCTGCAGGGCCTGCCGCGCTCTTCCCCGGACGCCGAGATCCGCTACCCCGGCGAGCACAGCGCGGCCGTCGCGTCATCGCGGGCCGCCAACGGCATCCCGGTCGGCCCCAAGGTCTGGGCCGAGCTGGAGGTGGCCGCCGAGAAGCTGGGCGTAGCCCTCCCCGCCGCCCCCTGACGCGCGCCCTTTGCTCTGCTCACCAATACGCGCCGCCTGGTCTGCCGGCTTGCCTGGCTCTGCTTACCGATACGCGCGGCGTGGTCTGCCGGCTTGCCTGGCTCTGCTTACCGATACGCGCGGCGTGGTCTGCCGGCTGGCCTTGCTCTGCTTACCGATACGCGCGGCGTGGTCTGCCGGCTGCCCTCTGCTCTGCTTACCGATACGCGCATCGCGCATATCGATTCACGATGCGCGTATTGGTGAGCAGAGCAAAGGGCGCCGGAACTAGTGCCCCGGGGCCGCCGGGCGAGGCCCGCGTCCCGGAGGCGCCACCCGGGCGACGGTCGGTCGTCGAGGGCTACCGGGCGTGAGAGACTCCGGGGCATGACCGAGAGCAGGCCGCCGCTGCCGCCCTTCGACGAGGCCTCGGCGCGGCAGAAGGTCCAGGCCGCTGAGGATGCCTGGAACAGCCGCGACCCGCAGCGCGTCAGTCTCGCCTACACGGCCGACTCGGTGTGGCGCAACCGCGACCAGTTCGTCAGTGGCCGCGAGCAGATCGTCGCGTTCCTCACTGCCAAGTGGGAGCGCGAGCTCGACTACGCGCTGCGCAAGAGCCTCTGGGCGTACGCGGGGGACCGCATCGCCGTCCGGTTTCAGTACGAGTGCCATGACCGTGAGGGCCGGTGGTGGCGCAGCTACGGCAACGAGCTGTGGGAGTTCGACAAGAACGGGCTGATGCGCCGGCGCGAGGCGTCCATCAACGACCTGCGGATCGACGAGTCGGAGCGCCGCCTGTTCGGGCCGCGCCCCGAAACCGAGCGCGGTCCGGAGTTCGACATCCCGCTCGCCTGAATGCCATATGGCTGTTTGCGGCATGGCAATTCGGCGGCCCACATGAGCAAACGGAGCTCATTCCTGCCGCCACCCCGCCGCCGGTGCGTCGTTAGAGCAAAAGTGCCGCGGCGCGCGGCGAACATGAGATAGTTTCCACCGAGTTGCGATCGGACACGCGGGTCCGCAATCGCGTCTCGTGCGCTCCGGTGAGCCCGGGCAGGGGCTCCGAACGCACCTTCTTCGTGGGGAGATTCGTCAATGACTCAGGAAAATCTCGCGTGGCGGACGTCGAGCCATTGCGGGAGCGGGCATTGTGTCGAAGTCGCGGCCGATCCGCCCTTCGTCGCGATGCGCGATCAACACGGTCAGGTCATCCACTACACCGTCCCGGAATTCAGCGCGTTTATGGAAGGCGTACGGAACGGCGAGTTCGACTATCTTCTCGCCCCGTCCCGCATGCGCGTTTTCGTGCGCGGCTGACGGCCGACCATGCGACGGCGATCACGGCTCCGGCCGTGATCGCCAACGGCATCGCTCCGGAGCGCACCTTGGCGTCGCGGCCGGCCGCCCGATCCGGCTGCTCGGCGGGGGAGCCGACGATCGGCGTGGAACGGGCGGCGTCCTCGATGATCTGGATGAACCTCCGCTCGGATCGGGTCTGACGGCCCGCAGTCCATGCCGGGGCTCCGCTGCGGATCCACCAATGACGAAATGCCGGGCGGCCCATCAGCAGGCCGATCTCGAGAGCCGCGTTCGCGTCGTCGACCTCGCCGCTGCGCCAGAAGAAGTAGATCGTCTGCAGGCGAAGGTTGAAGAATGCCCAGAGCGGCAGATCTTGTCGTCCGCGGTCGTCCCAAAGTGCGTGTTCGTATTCCGGGTGCTCGATCACCACGCGAAGCACATCGAAATGAAGGGACCGCAGCGAAATGGCCTGCTGGAACGCGGCCTGACGGTTTTGGATCAAAAGCGACAGGGCCACGCCGATGAATGCCAGGCCGCTGAATATCGCGCCCGCCGCGCCGAACGACTGGCCCACCGCCGACAATTTCTCCCAGTCGCGGTCGAGCCGGCCGACCTTGGACAACAGATAAGGCGACGCGGCCATCGCAGCGCCGACGGCGAGCGTGACGATTACCGCTCCGATCGCCGAGTATGCCCCCGTGTTGAGCCGTTTCCTCGATCGTGCCATCGGTTCTCCTCCGCTCGGGCTCTGTCCTCACTTGGCCGGACGAACCCGGGGACGTCAAGCACCCGAGGCGGGAATTGCTCAGCTGTACTGCGGCAGGATCTCCTCGGCGAAGCGCTGCAGCGGCTCGTGGTCGTAGGCGAGCCGCGGGAGGTAGAAGATGACGTAGTCGCAGCCGGCCTCGAGGACTCGGTCGACGCGGGCCGTGACCTCGGCGTTCGACCAGGACAGGTCGATGTCGAGAGACGTGGACTTGGCGATCGACGCGTAGTCGCGGCCCACGGCGTCGCAGTGCTCGCGCAGCACGGCGAACTTGCGCCGGATCAGGTCGGGGTCGCCGTCGCCGACGTTGCTGCCGTCGGCGTAGCGCGCGACCAGCTTCAGGGTGACCTTCTCGCCGCCGCCGCCGATCCAGAAGCGGGGCTTGCGGCGGGGCTGGTTGATCGGGCCGTCGATGGCGTAGTGCTTGCCGGCGAAGACCGGCCGGTCCTCGGTCCACATCCGGTGCACGATCTCGACCGCCTCGCGGAACGCGCCCATCCGCTCGGGCACCTCGGGCCACCGGTAGCCGTACGCCTTCCACTCGTGCTCGTACCAGCCGGCGCCCAGCCCGGCGTAGAGGCGCCCGTGACTGGCCACGTCCACGGTCGAGGCGATCTTCGCGTACAGGGACGGCTGCCGGTAGCCGTTGCAGCCGACCATCTGGCCGATGTTGACCCGGTTGGTGTCGCGGGCCAGCGTCGCCGTCGCCGTCCAGCACTCGAAGACCGAGTTGTCGGTCGGCTCGGGCACGGTGTGGAAATGGTCGTAGAGCCAGATCGAGTCCCACGGGCCGGCGTCGGCGAGGCGCGCCACCGCGGTCATCGCCTCGTACTGCTCCACCGGGTCGGCGATCTCGGTCAGGTCCATCTTCCAGCCCTGGGGCACGAACACTCCGAAGCGCACACTCATGCGAAGCAACTTAATCGAAGAGATGATGTCGAACGGCGGAGATCGGCTCCGTTCGGTGGGTGAGGGACCGAGAGAAGGAGAGACTCATGCCGCGTTACCTGCTCATCGTCGACTACCGGCCGGGCGACGTCGACACGCCGATGGACCGGTGGAAGCCGGACGAGATCAAGGCGCACATGGACTACTACGGCGCGCTCAACCAGATGCTCACCGAGACCGGCGAGCTGGTCGGGGGAGAGGCGCTGACGGCGCCGGCCCAGGGCAAGGAGGTGATCTCGGACGGTTCGGGCGCCACGGTGGTGACCGACGGGCCGTACGCCGAGGCCAAGGAGATGCTGGCCGGCTACCAGATCGTCGAGGTCGAGTCGGAGGAGCGGGCGGTCGAGATCGCCGCCCTCGTCTCGGCCGTGCCCGGGCCGGGCGGAGTGCCGCTGCGCCAGCCGATCACGGTGCGCCGGGTCATGTCGGACGCGGATTTCGAGGCCCTGGGAGCATGACGGCCGACCTGCTGCGCGAGCTCGCCCCGCAGGTGCTGGGCGTGCTCGCGCGCCGGTCGGGCGATTTCGGGGCGGCCGAGGACGCCGTACAGGAAGCGCTCCTGAAGGCTTATCTGCAGTGGCCGCAAGCGGGCGTCCCGGAGAATCCCCGCGGCTGGCTGCTGCAGACCGCGTCGCGCAAGTTGATCGACGCGATGCGCAGCGAGGAGGCGCGCCGCCGCCGGGAGGAGCTCGCGTTCCGGGAGCCGGAGCACGGCGACGCCTGGCCCGAGGACGACACGCTCACCGTGCTGAGCATGTGCTGCCACCCGTCGCTCACCCCGGCGTCGCAGGTGGCGCTCACCCTGCGCGCGGCCGGCGGCCTCACCACCGGCGAGATCGCGGCGGCGTTCCTGGTGCCCGAGGCCACCATGGCCCAGCGGATCAGCCGGGCCAAACAGAAGATCAAGAACAGCGGCGAGGGATTCGGTCCGGGCCCGGAGATCCAGGTCCGGCGGGTCCTTTACCTGATCTTCAACGAGGGGTACGCGGTGAGCACCGGCCCGGCGTTGCACCGGTCCGAGCTGTCGGCCGAGGCGATCCGGCTCGCCCGGCTGCTGAGCGCCGACGACCCGGAGAACGCCGGCCTGCTCGCGCTCATGCTGCTCACCGACGCCCGCCGCCCGGCGCGGCTGGGCCCGGACGGCGATCTCGTGCCGCTGGAGGAGCAGGACCGTACCCTCTGGAACCGCGCCCGCCTCGCCGAGGGAACCGCCCTGCTCGATGCCGCGTTCGCCCGCGGCCGGGTCGGCGAGTTCCAGCTCCAGGCGGCCATCGCCGCCCTGCACGGCCGGGCCGGAAGCGCCGCCGAGACCGACTGGCCGCAGATCCTCGCCCTCTATGGTCTGCTGGAGCGGATGACCGGCAACCCGGTGGTGGCGCTGAACCGGGCGGTGGCGCTGGCCATGGTGGAGGGCCCGCGCGCCGGGATCAAGGCGCTCGACGACCTCGGCGACCGTCTCGCCGGGAATCATCGCATTGATGCCGTGCGCGCCCATCTTCTCGAACGGGCAGGGGAGCCGGAGGAGGCCGCGCGGCTGTACGCTGCCGCCGCGGGCCGCACGACCAGCCTGCCCGAGCGGCGCTACCTGACGACTCGGGCGGCGCGGCTGCGGTGAAACGGGGAAGCACGGAAACGGGGACGGCCGGATGTACTTCGTGAGCTGGGGCGCGGTGCGACGGCGCACCGCGCAGGCCGTGCTGCTCGCGGTGCTGGCCATGCTGGCCGCGGCGGCGGCGTCGGCGGGCCCGTGGTTCGGCCTGACCGTGGCGTCGCGCGCGGCCGGCGCCGAGGTGGCGGCGCGGCCGGCGAACCAGCGGGTGATCACGGTGCACCAGCCCGACGCCGAGACCAACGGCGATCCCCGGCAGGCGCTCGACGCGCTCGACGCCCGGGTGCACAGCCTGCTCCCGCTCGAGGGCACGTCGCCGATCCTCGGCGTCGCCCAGGACACGATCTACATCGACACGCTGCACGGTTCCGCGCCCTCGGGCATGCCGATCGCCTACCGGGACGGCTTCTGCGCCAACGTGCGGCTGACCGGCGCCTGCCCCACCACCCCGTCGACGGTGGCGATCAGCGCGGACGTGGCCAAGCGCCTGGCCCTCAAGATCGGAGACACCTTTCCGGTACGCCCGGACGGGGCGATCGGCTCGATGACCTTGCGCGTGGTCGGCGTCTACGTGCCGATCGGCTCGACCTGGACCGACAAGCTGTTCCTGGCCCAGGGCGACCTCGACCCGGTCTTCACCACGCTCGACACCTTCCGCCAGCCGCAGCTGAGCAAGCCCACGCTCGCGGTCGCGCTGCCGGTGCCCCTGCCGCTGCTGCGCGGCGACCACCTCTACGACCTCAACGGCGTGCTGAACGAGGCCGAGACCCGGTTCGCCGCCGCCCAGCTCGACCTGGACAACCCGACCGGCGAGCTGTTCGACGCCGTGATCGCCGACCGGGCCACCGTTCTCGAGGGCGTGCTCGTCGCGCTGGTCCAGTTCCTGGTGCTCGCCTGGTTCGCGCTCGGCCTGGCCGGCCGGCTCACCGGCCGCGACCGCCGGGCCGACGCCGGCCTGCTCAAGCTGCGCGGCTCCACCCGGGGCGGCCTGTTGCGGCTGACCGCCGGCCAGCACGTGCCGCCGCTGCTGATCGGCGCCGCCGTCGGCCTGCCGCTCGGCATCCTCGCCTCCTGGCTGGTCGCCGGCTCGCTGCCGGTCCGCTCCGAGTGGTGGATCGCGCTGCTGATGGCGATCGGCGCGGTCCTCGCCGTCGCGCTCGGCGGCCTGCTCGTGCTGGCCGCCATGGACGCGTTGTCGCAGCGGGCGCCCGTGGTCGCGCTGCTGCGCCGGGTGCCGCTGGCCCGCCGCGACTGGCGGTCCCGCTTCGTCGACCTGGCGTTCGTGGCGCTCGCCGCCGGCGCCGTCTACCAGGCCCGCACCGGCGGCCCGACCAGCGGCCTCGGCGTGGCCGCCCCGGCGCTGGTCGCGCTCGCCGTCGGGCTGCTGCTGGCCCGGCTGCTGCGCTGGGTCGCCGACCGGGCCGGCGGGGTCGCGCTGCGGGCCGGGCGGGTCCGCTCCGGCCTCACCGCCGTGCAGATCTCCCGGCAGTCCGGCGTCGACCGGGTCTTCACCGTGCTGGTGCTGGCCGTCGCCCTGATCGCGCTGACCACCGGCGGGCTGGTCGCCGGCCGCCAGGCCCGGGCCGACCGCGCCGCGCAGGAGCTGGGGGCCGCCCGCGTCCTGACCGTGCGGGCCGAGTCGCGCACCCAGCTGGAGTACGCCGTGCGCCGCGCCGACCCGGCCGGCAAACAGGCGATGGCGGTCGTCGTCGACACCACGGCCGACCCGCCGGTGCTGGCCGTCGACAGCACCCGGCTCGCGGCCGTCACCACGTGGAAGGGCCCGATCGGGGCGCTGACCCGGCCCGTGCCGCTGCCCGCTCAGGCGCCCCTGATCACCGGCCGCACCCTCACCGTCGGGATCGACCGCGACGCCGACGGACCGGCCCTGCTCGGCGTGATCCTCCAGCACGAGGGCACCGGCAACGGCTTCCGGGTCGAGCTGCGCGGCCTGCACGCCGGCGGCCAGCGCGCGACCGCCCCGGTGCCGTCCTGCGCCCAGGCCCCCGGCTGCCGGCTGGTCGGCTGGCAGCTGTTCCCGGCCGCCGGCGGGCTCACCATCACCTCGGTCGCCCAGCAGGCGCCGGCCGCCACCGTGCTCGACGCGGCCCGGCTCGCCGACGTGCGCCGCTGGCACGCCGGCTACACCGGGGTGGCCGCCCGCTACCTCTCCTCGGCCCGCGGCCTCGACGTGTCCGCGAGCGACAGCTCCGGCACCGACGTCTTCGCCGTCGACGCGCCGCTCCCGCTGCCGATCGTGCTGGCCGGCGCCCGGCCCGACAAGTGGAACTTCGACGACTCCATGTCGGCCCGGTTCGGCGGCACCACCACCCCGGTCGACGTCGTCGCCTCGGTGCCGGTGCTGCCCGTGCTCGGCGGCGCCGGGCTGATGACCGACCTCGACGCGGCCCGCCGCCTGGCCGCCGACGCCGACCTCGGCGGCACATTCCAGGTGTGGCTCGCCGAGGGCGCCCCGGCGTCCGTGCTCGACGCGCTGCGCGCCCAGGGCCTGACCGTCCTGGCCGACCACAGCGCCGCCGCCCGCACCTCGGCCCTGGCCGCCGAGAGCTCGGTCGTCACCGCGCCGTTCGGCCTGTTCATCGTGGCGATGTCGCTGCTGCTGGCGGCCACCCTGATCGGCGTGCTCGCGGCGGCCAACCGAGAACCGCAGATCGCCCTGCTGCACGCCCTGCGGGTGCAGGGCCTCTCCCGCCGCACCGCCGCCGTCAGCGGCTACCTCGGCATGATCGCCCTGGTCCTCGCGGGCGTCGCCGGCGGCCTGGTGGCGGCCGTGGTGGCACGCCCGGTAGCGAACATCACCGCGCCGCCGTTCGCCGACCACTGGCGGGTGGTCCCGCCGCCCGGCGTGCTGTCGCCGCCGGTGCTGCTGCTCGCCGCCGGCGCCGGCCTGGTCGTGTTCGGCATCGTCGGCTGGGTCTCGACCCGCGCCGCGCGGAAGGGGGCCCGATGATCGCGCTCGTCCTCGCGATGGTCTGGAACCGCCGCGGCCAGGCCGTCACGCTCGCCCTGCTCACCCTGTTCGGGGTGGCCGCCGCCGTGGCCGCGCCCGCCTACCTGCGCGCCGCCGACCGGGCCGTCGCCGCCGGCCAGGTCGACACCTCGCCGGCCGACGAGCGCAGCCTCTCGCTCGTGGCCCGGCAGCACGACCGGCGCCCCGGCCGCACCCGGGCCGATATCACCGCCAACGACGTGACGCTCGGCGACACCGGCTCGTCGCTGGTCAGCCTGCCCGGCTTCGCCTACACGTTCGCGGCCGAGTTCCCGGTCACCGGCATCGACCCCGACAACCGCTACCGCACCCGGCTCGTCTACCGGCAGGAGGCCTGCCGGCACCTCACGATGACCGCCGGCCGCTGCCTGATCGGCGAGTCCGATGTGGTCCTCGGCGAGCAGACGGCCAAGCGGCTGAAGATCGCGCCCGGTGACGAGATCCACCTGGTGTACAGCTTCTTCAACCGCAAGACGCGCGAGTGGATCCCGGACGGCACCCCCAAACGGCTGCTGGTGACCGGCCTCTACCGGGCCACCGACCCGGCCGAGCCCTACTGGGGCGCGCACAACTACTTCGGCGCCGACGCGGGGGCCCGGGTGGGCGAGCCGGCGTTCGTCACCAACGCCACGCTCACCGGCATGGACCGGGGCGACGTCGACCAGAGCATCGACGGGTCGGCCCCGGCCGCCGCGCTCTCGGTCGACCGCCTTCCGGCCGTACGCGATGGGCTCGCTCGCCTGAACGCGCAGGTGACCAAGCTCGGCGGCGGCATCTCGGTGGACACCCGGATGCCCGACCTGCTCGCCCGGATCGACGCCGGCCGCTCGGCCGCGCACCGGATCGTCCCGGTGCTCGCCGTCTCGCTCGTGCTGCTCGCCTGCCTCACCATCTACCTGGCCGTCGGCTACGGCACCGAGGGCCGCCGTCCCGAGCTCGCCGTCGTCGCCCTGCGCGGCGCCCGCTGGGGTCAGCGCTGGTGGCTGGCCACCGGCGAGAACCTGGTGGCGATCCTGGCCGGCGCGATCCTCGGCTGCCTCGCCGGGCAGGTGCTCGTCGACCTGTTCGCCGCGTGGCGCTTCCCCGGCGTCGGCGCCGATCCGGGGCTCGAGGCGCTGCGCTGGGCGCCGGCCGCCGCGGCCGCCGCCGTGGTCACCGCGCTGCTCGCCGAGCGCCGTCAGCTCGGCCGCCCGGTCGCCGAACTGCTGCGCCGGGTGCCGCCGCCGTCGCGTACCGCCTCCGCGATCGCCGCCGAGGCGGTCGTCGTGCTCCTCGCCGCCGTCGCCGTGGCCCAGCTCGCCATCACCGGCGGCGGCCTCACCGGCGTCGGCACCTTCGCCACCGGCCTCGTGCTGGTCGCCGCCGCCCTGGTCGCGGCCCGGGTGATCCTGCCCTGGTCGACCGTGATGGCCCGCCGCCAGCTGCGCGACGGCCGGCTCGCGGCCGCGCTCGCCGCCTTCCAGGTGTCCCGCCGGCCCGGCGGCGCCCGGCTGTTCGCCCTGCTCACCGCCGCGATCGCGGTCATCGGCTACGCGGCCTGCGCGATCGACGTCGGCGCCCGCGGCCGCGAGGTGCAGGCCGGCGTCGGCATCGGCGCCGCCCGCGTGGTCTCGGTCGGGTCGGTCAGCCGGCAGGGCCTGCTGGCCGGGGTCCGGGCCGCCGACCCGGCCGGCTCCTTTGCGATGGCCGCCGTCCGGCTGCCCGCCGAGCGCGGCCGCCCCTCGGTCCTGGCGATCGACACCACCCGCGCCGCGAAGGTCGCCGACTGGGGTGGCTTCGCGCCCGGCCGGGTCGCGCCGGTGCTGCGGCCGGCGGCCGGTCCGCCGATCCCGGTCAGCGGCGGGCGGTTCACCTTCGACATCACGGCCGACAAGCTGACCATCGGCAAGGGCGTGCTCGCCACCGTCGTGCTGTCCCCGGCGGCCGGGCCCGCCGACGAGACCGCCGAGCTCGGCGAGCTGATCGCGGGCCGGCACACGTACGTCGCCGACGTCCCGGCCTGCGCGTCCGGCTGTGCCTTCAAGTCGTTGCAGCTCGCCGGCCGGGCCGGGTCGCTCGACCTCACCGGCGTCATCACCCTGCACTCCGTCCGGGCTGCGGCCGGCGCCACCGCCGACGACGTCGCGCCCGCGGGCGTCCCGGCCGACGCCCTGGCCGCCGCCGGCCGGTGGCGGGCGACCGAGGGCGGCAAGCTCACGGCCGGTCCCGGCGGGCTGCGGGTCGAGATCACCTCGCTGAACGGCCTCACCGACGGCCTGTTCGTGCAGCCGGCCGACGCGCCCAGCCCGCTGCCCGTCGCCACCGCCGGCTCGGTCGCCGTCTCCTCGGTGGTCGGGCTCGACGGCCGCCCGCTGACCGTGCTCGAGGCGCTGCGCGTGCCGGCCGTGCCCGGCCTCGGCACCGGCGCCGTGCTGGCCGACCTCGAGTACGCCGACCGGCTCGCCACCGACGCCGCCCCGACCGTGCAGGGCCAGGTCTGGCTGGCCGCGAACGCCCCCGCCGACGCCGTCGACAAGCTGCGCGCCACCGGCCTGGTCGTCACCGCCGACATCCGTGCCGCCCAGGTGCGGGCCCAGCTCGACAAGCAGGGCCCGGCCCTGGCGCTGTGGTTCTACGTGATCGTCGCGGTGCTGGCCACGGCGCTCGCGGCCGGGGCCCTGGTGCTGGCCGCCGCCGTCGACCGCACGCGGCGCATCGAGGACCTGTCGGCGCTGCGCGGCCAGGGCCTGACCCGGGTCGCCGTCCGGCGGGCGACGCTCTGGACGTACCCGGTGCTGGTCGGCGCCGCGGTCGTGGCCGGCACCGCGATCGCGCTGCTCGGCTGGCGGCTGACCGGCTGGGCGCTGCCCCTGGCCGGCCTCGACCCGCCCGCCCTGCCGCTGCCCGCACTGCCCCGGCCGCTGTCGTTGCTGGGCGCCGCCGTGGCCGCCTTCGTCGTGCTCTCGGCGGTCGCCGTACTGGCCGGTAGGCGTACTCTCCGATCGATTCGCTAGCGCTTATAGTGGGGCGATGCCGCACCGGAGGCCAACGCTGGCCGATGTCGCCGCCGAGGCCGGCGTGTCCAAGGCGGCCGTCTCGCGGGTCATCAACGACGCGCCCGGCGTCTCGCCGCTGACCCGCACCCACGTGCAGGACGTGATCGCCCGGCTCGGCTACCGGCCCGACCCGGTCGCGCGGGCGCTGGCCTCCGGGCATGGCGACCTGGTCGAGCTCGTGGTGGTCGACGAGGCCTCGGTGTTCAGCGACAGCCCCTACTACGGGCGGGTCACGGCCGGCATCCTGCAGGAGCTGACGGGCACCACCGCGCACCTGAGCGTGCACGTCGTCGAGGAGGGCGACGCGGCGGCGCTGCTGTCGCGCCTGGTCGAGACGGTCTCGATCGGCGTGCTGCTGATCAACGTGCCCGACGCGCTGGCGGCGTCCTTCTTCGACCGTTGTGACCGGGTGGTGTCGATGGCCCCGTCGGCGCCCGGGGTCCCGTACGTGAGCATGGAAAACGCCGACGGAGCGTACGCCGCGGTCATGCATCTCCATGCGACCGGCCGGCGTCGCATCGCCGCGCTGCACGGGCAGGACAGCAACCACGACGCTGCCGGCCGCCGCCTCGGGTACCAGCGAGCCGTGCGTGAGCTCGGGCTGCCCGAGATCGCGGAGACCGGCAAGTTCCGGCGCCAGGCCGGCTACGACCTGACGCACGCCATCCTCCGGGCCGATCCCGATGTCGATGCCTTCTTCGTCGGCTGCGACCTCATGGCGACCGGCGCGATGCAGGCCCTGGCCGATCTCGGCCGCCGGGTGCCGCACGACGTCGCCGTGGTCGGCTTCGACGACAGCGTGATCGCCGCCTGCGCGATCCCGCCGCTCACCTCGGTGCGGCAGCCGGTCGAGCAGATGGCCGCCGCCGCCACCCGGGCCCTGGTCGACCGCCGCCTCGCCCCGCATTGGCGCCTGGTGTTCCCGGCCGATCTCCAGGTGCGCCAGAGCTCCGACCCCCGAAAGGAACAGCTGACGTGGCCGAGATCCATGCCAACGGCATCGACATCTGGTACGAGACCGTAGGCGACCCCGCCGACCCGCCCCTGCTGCTGGTCATGGGCCTGGGCGCGCAGCTGATCGACTGGCCGGCCGCCTTCGTCGAGCAGATCGCGGCCCGCGGCTTCCACGTGATCCTGTTCGACAACCGCGACTCGGGCCTGTCCACCGCGCTCGACGGCCTCGGGCTGCCCGACGTGCCGGCCATCATCGCCGGCGACCCGTCCTCGGTGCCGTACCTGCTCGCCGACCTGGGCGACGACGCCGCCGCCCTGCTCAAGGCCCTCGGCGTCGAGCGCGCCCACGTGGTCGGCGCCTCGATGGGCGGCATGATCGCCCAGCAGCTCACCATCGACCACCCCGGCCTGGTCGCCAGCCTCGCCTCGATGATGTCCACGCCCAGCGCCCGGGTCGGCCGGCCCACCCCCGAGGCCCAGGCCGTGCTGCTGCGCCCGCCCGCCACCGACCGCGAGGGCGCCATCGCCGCCGGCATCGAGGCCGCCCGGGTGATCGGCTCGCCGGCCTATCCCGCGCCCGACGGCGAGATCGAGCGCCGGGTGGCCGCGAAGTACGACCGCGGTTACCGCCCGGCCGGCACGCTCCGCCAGTACGCCGCGATCATCGCGTCGCCCGACCGCACCCCCGCGCTACGCGACGTGACCGTGCCGACCGTGGTCATCCACGGCGAGGCCGACCCGCTGATCACGATGGCCGGCGGCGAGGCCACCGCCGAGGCGATCCCCGGCGCGTCGCTGGTGCTGATCCCGGGCATGGGCCACGACCTGCCGGTCCCGCTGTGGCCGCAGATCATCGACGAGATCGAGGCGAACGCTAGGCGGGGCTGAGCGACTCGACCCGCTCGAACCCGAAGTAGTACACCGACCGCCCGCCGAGCCCGATCAGCACCTTCGCGATGCGATCGCGCTCGTCGGCGTCGGCGTCGGCGTCGGCGTCGGCGTCGGCCGGGACGATGATCACGGCGCCGCCGTCGCGCATGCCGATCGGCGCCCGCACGGCCGTGCGCCATGCGCCGAGCCTGGATCCGGGACCGTGGCGTAGTCTTGTTGCTTGCTACAGCAACTTCTTCGGACGAGAACGGAACCGCCACTGTGAGTGACCTCAATCTGCTGGTCATCGTCGCGAGCACCCGTCCCGGCCGGGTCGGGCTGCCCGTCTCGCAGTGGTTCGTCGACGCCGCCAAGGCCAACGGGAGCTTCCACGTCTCGGTGGCCGATCTCGCCGAGGAGAACCTGCCGATGCTCGACGAGCCGCACCACCCGCGGCTCGGCAAGTACGAGCACGACCACACCAAGCGCTGGAGCGAGAAGGTCGCGGCCGCCGACGCGTTCGTCTTCGTGACCCCCGAGTACAACTACGGCATCGGCGCGTCGCTCAAGAACGCCCTCGACTACCTGCACAACGAGTGGCGCTACAAGCCCGCCAGCGTCGTGAGCTACGGCGGCGTCTCGGCCGGCACACGCTCGGCGGTGGCCCTGCACGCCAGCGCGTACGCCCTCAACCTGTTCATGATCAACCAGGCGGTCAACATCCCGTTCGTGCACAACCAGATGTCCGACGGCCGCTTCGACGCGAGCGACACGACCGAGACCGCCGCCGTGGCGATGCTCGACGAGCTGGCCCGCGTAGCCGGCGCGATGCGGTCGCTGCGCGCCTGATTTCTGTCGTACCCGCCTGGGACGATGCCGGCATGACCGCAGACCGTCCCCTCGCCGGCCGGGTCGCGCTGGTCGCCGGCGCGACCCGGGCCGCCGGCCGCGCGATCGCCGTCGAGCTCGGCACGCTGGGCGCGACCGTCTACGCCACCGGCCGCAGCACGGCGGCGCGCCGGTCGGAGATGGACCGTCCCGAGTTCATCGAGCAGACCGCCGCGGCCGTCGACGCCGCCGGCGGCACCGGTGTGGCCGTCCGGGTCGACCACGCCGTTCCGGCCGAGGTAGCCGCGCTGATCGCCCGCATCGACGCCGAGCACGGCCGCCTCGACATCCTGGTCAACAACGTGTGGGGCGGCGACATGTTCGCCGACTGGGGCAAGCCGCTGTGGGAGCATTCCCTCGACCGCGGCCTCCGCCTGCTCCACCAGGGCGTCGACACCCACCTGATCACCAGCCACCACGCGCTGCCGCTGCTCATCCGGCGTCCCGGCGGTCTCGTGGTGGAGATGACCGACGGCAAGGCGATCGACGGCGACTACCGCGGCTCGGCGTTCTACGACCTGGTCAAGGTGGCCGTGATCCGCCTCGCCCAGGCCCAGTCGGCCGAGCTCGAGGCGCACGACGCCACCGCCGTGGCGGTGACCCCCGGCTGGCTGCGGTCGGAGCGCATGCTCGACAAGTACGGCGTAACCGAGCCCACCTGGCGCGAGGGCACGGCCCGTGCGCCGCACTTCGGCATCACCGAGTCGCCGTCCTACGTGGCCCGCGGCGTCGCCGCCCTGGCCGCCGACCCAGGCCGGTCCCGCTTCACCGGCCGCACGCTGTCGAGCCACGACCTGGCCGTCGAGTACGCGGTGACCGACGCCGACGGCAGCCGCCCCGACTTTCCCCGCTACTTCACGGAGGTGATGAGTCCGGGTCGCCCCGCCGACGACGAGGGTTACCGCTAGCCCGCGCGCCCCCCGCGCAGCGTGCGACCCCGGGCGGCGCGCAGCGTGTGACCCCGCGCGGCGAGCAGCGTGTGCGCGCAGCTTGTAGCCCCGCCACGGCCGCGTGACCTCGCGCGGCGTGCGGCCTGCCCCCTCGCGCGGTGGACGGCGTGCGGCCCCGCGCGGCGTGTGGCGCACGGCCCGGCGCGGTGGGCGGCATGTGGAGGGCCCGCGCGGCGTTCGGCGCACGGCCCGCGCGGCGTGCGGCCTCGCGCGGTGCGCGGCATGTGGCCTCCCGGGCGGTGCGCGGCATGTGGCCCCCGCGCGGTGCGCGGCATGTGGCCTCCCGGGCGGTGCGCGGCATGTGGCCCCGCGCGGTGCGCGGCATGTGACCTCCCGCGCGGTGCGCGGCATGTGGCCCCCGCGCGGCGCAGGGCCCGGCGCGGCATGTGGGTGGCCCCGCTCGGCGTCTTGCGTACGGCGCTGCGCGGCGTGCGGCGTCCGGCCCCGCGCGGCCTGCGGCGTCCGGCCCCGCGCGGCCTGCGGCGTCCGGCCCCGCGCGGCGCCTGACCCCCGCCGCCGCGCGGGGCCCCCGCAGAGCCCGCCCCTACCCGGCGACCTCGAAGAGTTTGTTCAGCTGGTCATTGAGCGTGGTCAGCGACGACACCGGAGCATCACCGATGTAGACGGCGTCCATCCTCGGGATCATCAGCGCCGTGATGTCGGCGGCGTTGGTGGTCACCGGGAACAGGAACGTCGTCTTGTTCTTGACCTGGTCGGTGAAGGGCGACACGTCGAGCTTGCGCTCGTCGCGGTTGTAGGCGATCGCCAGGTCGGTGCCCTCGGGGCGGGCCGGGAAGACCACGCCCGACTGGCCGATGATGCTCTGGCACTCGCTGCCGGAGAGGAACTTGACCCACTTGGCCGCGTTCTCGGGCTGCTTCGACAACGTCGTGATCGAGTCGGCCAGGCCGTTGAACATCGAGGCTCGCTTGCCGGACGGCCCGATCGGGGTGGGCGCCACGCCGATGTTCAGTTTCTTGCCCGAGGCGTCCGTCAGCTTGGTGAACGTGGAGATCATCCAGGAGCCGCTCAGGGCCATGGCGGCGATCCCGGACTGGATCTGCTTGTCCGGCCCGATCGGGTTGTTGCCGCCGATCTCCTGGAACGTCGGCATGAAGCCCTTGCGCACCAGGCCGAAGTACCAGTTGAGCGTGTCCTGGACGGCGGGCTGGTCCAGGTTGAAGTGCGTGCCCCACGGGTTCTTGTCGGTGGCCTGCCAGCCGGCGCTTCCGGTGAAGGCCGACCACTGCGTCTGGCCCCACCCGCCGCCGCCACTGCCGTCCGACCCGAAGCCGTACTGCTTCACGTGACTCTTGTCGAAGCCCGGCTCGTCCCCGCGCACCCCGTGGGTGTCGATCGTCAGGTGCGCGATCGTCTTCTCGAACGTCCCGCCGTCGGTCGGGTTCCAGGTCAGGTCCTTCAGCGAGGCGGGGTCGACGCCGGCCGCCGACAGGGCCGACGCGTTGTAGAACATCGCGATCGTGTCCCAGTCCTTCGGCGTGCCGTACCGCTTGCCGTCCTGGCCCTTCCACAGCTCGGCCAGGCCCGGCTGATAGTCGCCGTCGTTGACGTCGGCCGTCGGCCCCAGCGTGTCCAGCGGCCGCAACACCTTGAGGTCCACGAACTGCGCGAACTTCGCCAGGTGATCGGTGAAGACGTCGGGCGCGGTGTCGGCGATGAACCCGGCCGTCAGCTTCTGCCAGTAGACGTCCCAGCCGTACTGGGAAATGTGAACTTTGAGCCCTGGATTCTTCGCGGCGAACGCGTCGGCGCACTTCTGATAACCGGGCTGCTGCCCCGAGTCCCACAGCCAATATTCGATGGTCCCGTTGCCGCCGCCGGCATTGGTGGCCGCGTCGACGCCCGACCAGCCGCACCCGGCGAGCAGCACCACGGAGAAGAAAGCGAGTAGTCGTCTCATTTGATACCACTGAATCCGATCGAATTGACGATCCGCCGGGCGAAGAAGCAGAACAGAACGAGCATCGGCAGCGCCGCCACCAGCGTCGCCGCCATCAGGCCCGACCAGTCCGGCCCGGTCTGCGGCGTCTGCGACTTGAAGACGCCGAGCGCGACCGTCAGCACCCGCGACCGATCCGTGTAGCTGACCATCAACGGCCAGAAATAGTCGTTCCACGAGGTGATGTAGGTCAGGATCGCCAGCGTCGCGATCGGCGCCGACGACATCGGCAGGATCAGCCGGAAGAAGACGCGCACCTTCGACGCGCCCTCGACCAGGGCGGCCTCCTCGACCTCACGCGAGATGCCGAGGAAGAACTGCCGCAGGAAGAAAACGGCGAACGGCGTCATCAGCATGTTCGGCAGGGCGATCCCGAGCAGGGTGTCGACCAGGCCCAGTTGCTTGATGAGCACGAAGTTCGGCAGCAGCGTGAAAATGGTGGGAATCATCAGGCCGGCCAGGAAGAACGCGAAGAACTTCTCCCGGTGCCGCCATTGGAGCCGGGCGAAGGCATAGGCGGCCATCGCCGAGAAGAACACCTGCCCGGCCGTCACCAGCGACGACACGATCACCGAGTTGAGCAGGTAGTGCCAGAACGCGATCGGCTGCCCGGCGCCACCGGCGTCGATCGCCTCCTGCCCGGTCTGCAGCCCGAAAACGCGCGCGAACCCGCCCCACGAGAACTGCACCGGCAGCAGGCTGTCCGACCCGGCATAAAGCGCGTTGTTGCTCGAGAGGGCGGTGCGGAGCATCCAATAGAACGGGAAGAGGGAAAGGAAGATCACCAAGATCATGAAGACCCAGGCGAGCGTACGGCCGATGCCGAACCGGCGCCGGGGCTCGGCCACGGGGATGGGGGTGGGGGTCGTCAATGCGGTCACGTCAGCCTCCCTATGCCAGGTCCGACGAGGAGGCCCGGGTGAGCCGGTACTGGACGAACGTGATCACGACCAGCACGATCAGCAGCGCCACCGACATGGCCGACGCGTAGCCGAACTGGAAGCGCCCGAACGCCATGTCGTAGATGTAGTACTGAAGGACCCGGGACGAGTCGACCGGGCCGCCCTTCGTCGCGATCGCCACGGTGTCGAAGACCTGGAACGATCCCACGACCGTGATGATCAGGACCAGGGCCATGATCGGCCGCAGCAGCGGGACGGTGATGCGGCGGAACATGGTCAGCTCGCTCGCGCCGTCGACGCGCCCCGCCTCGTGCATCGTCTCGGGAATGGTCTGCAGTCCCGCGAAGATCAGCAGAGCCGTGTAGCCCACGTGCCGCCAGACGTTGATCAGCGCGACCGTCGGGATCACCCAGGTGCTGCTGGTGAGGAACGCGACCCGGTCGAGGCCGATCGCCGCGATCACCTTGTTGGCGATGCCGAGCTGGTAATCGAGGATCCACAGGAAGACCAGAGCGCCAACCACATTGGAGACCAGGTACGGGGTGAGCACGATCCCGCGCAACCAGGTGCGCTTGGTCAGCCGTTGCATCATGACCGCGATGACCAGCGCCACGACGGTCTGGATCACGATGTTGACGAAGACGTAGTAGATGGTGACCTTGAGGGCGTTCCAGAACACCGGGTCCTGGACCATCCGCACGTAGTTGTCGAAGCCGTTGAACTTCGGCGGCGTGAGCAGGTTGAACTTCGTGAAGCTGAGGTAGATGCCGCGCAGCGTCGGCCAGAGCATGAAGACCAGGAAGCCGATCAGCGCGGGCGCGATGAACAGCAATGCGAGCCCGGTGTCGTCCTTTTTCTTCGCTCGTCGGGGGGTGGTGCCGGCCACGGCCGGCTTGGTGGGGGTTTCGACGGCCATCGTGTCTCCTTCGCCGGGGGAACGTCGTCGACGCCCCTGGGGGCGCCCGGCGGCGTGCGCCTCAGCCTTCGGCGTCGGCGCGATAGAGAACTACTTGATCCGGATGTACGCGTGGGCAGGCCGTGCCCACGTGCTCGAGGGCGGCCCCGGAGAGGACCGCGCCGGCCTTGAACACCGCGCCGGCCGTTGATGTGCCGCGTGCTGCCGCACCGCCTGTTGCCGCGCCGCCCCCCGCCGCGCCGCCTGCTGCCGGACCCCCCGTCGCCGCGTCCCCCGCTACCGCGCCGCTCGCTGCCGCATCCCCCGCTCCCGTGCGGCTCGCCGCGCCGCTTGTCGCCGCGCCGCCTGTCGCCGCGCTGCCTGCCATTGCGTCTCCTGTCGCGGCGCCGCCTGCCATCGCGTTGCCCCCCGCCGCGCCGCCTGTCATCGCGCCGCCCCCTGCCTCGCTGCCGCCGATGAGCGGGACAGCCGTGGCGGCCGGCGCGTCCGACCACCACGGCGGGGCGATGCCGATCGGGCGGATCGGCCGCACCCGGTAGAGCCGCGCCGGGTCGAGGCCCCGGAAACGCAACCGCGCCGGGGGATCGGGGTAGGGGCTGTCCAGCGTGGCCATCGCGAAGATCGCGCGGGAGCGGTCGGGGGCGACCACGCCGTGCACGAACAGATTGCCGGGGTAGCCGTCCATGCGCACGAGGTCGCCGGCCAGCAGCAGGTCCCGGTGTTCCTTGAACAGCGCCACCCAGTCGGCCAGCTCGGTCAGCTCGGCCGGCGTGGCGTGGGCGAGGTCCCATTCGATGCCGAGGTGGCCGAAGATCGCGGTGCCGGCCCGGAACGCGAGATCGTGGCGGCGGCCGGTCTCGTGGGAGCGGCCCGAGGCGATGTGCGAGCCCATCAGCTCCGGCGGGATCAGCTGCGTCGTCCAGCGCAGCATCGACTGCCGGTCGTGCGGGTCGATGTTGTCGGAGACCCAGACCCGGTCGGCGCGCTCGAGCACCTCGAGGTCGACCCGGGCGCCGCCGGACGAGCACGACTCGATCTCCAGGCCCGGGTGTGCGGCGCGGAGCTCGTCGAGCAACCGGTAGAACGCCAGCGTCTGCTCGTGCACCCCGGCCCGGCCGTGCTCGGCCTGGTTGCCGGCCTCGATCAGGTCCCGGTTGTGGTCCCACTTGATATAGCCGATGTCGTACTCGTCCAATATCGCAAGTATTTGATTTTTGATATGCGCGAAGGCGTCCGGGATGGCGAGGTTGAGCACCTGCTGGTGGCGCGACGCGACCGGCCATTCGGCGCGCGCCGCCATGATCCAGTCGGGATGCTCGCGGGCCAGCTCCGAGTCCGGGTTGACCATCTCCGGCTCGAACCACAGGCCGAACTGCATGCCCAGCCGCTTGACCCGGTCGACCAGCGGATGCAGCCCGTCCGGCCACACGTCGGGGGAGACCACCCAGTCGCCGAGGCCCGACGTGTCGTCCCGCCGCGAGCCGAACCAGCCGTCGTCCAGCACGAACCGCTCGACCCCGGCCTTGGCCGCCCGCTCGGCGAGATCGATGAGCCGGTCGGCGTCGTGATCGAAGTAGACGGCCTCCCAGACGTTGAGCGTGACCGGCCGCCGGGCGCCGACCGGCCGCGGCCGCGACCGCAGATGCCGGTGGAAGCGGCGGGCGATCGCGTCGAGTCCTTCGCCGTACGCGCCGTAGACCCACGGGCTACGATAGCGCTCGCCCTCGGCCAGCCGGATCTCGCCCGGCAGCAGCAGCTCCCCGCCGCCGATCCGCTGCTCGCCGGTGAAGACCCGCTCGGCGTAGTGCGTGTGGTTCCCGCTCCACGCGGTGTGCACGGCCCAGATCCGCCCGCTCGCGAAGCCGAACCCCGGCGTCCCGACATGCAGCACGTACGCGCTGTCGGCCCCCGTGCGCCCCTTCCGGTTCTCGCGCAGGTGCGTCCCGACGCCGAACCGCGCCCGCTGCGGCACCCGCTCGAGGTTGTGCCGTCCCGCGAAGTCGAGGATCTCGCTCGCCTCGTCCGGCACCGGGAAGGACAGCACAAGGTCATTGAGCGCGTACGCCTCGGCAGCGCGATTCTCGAGCTCGGCGCGCGCCCGGAGCAGCCCCGACTCCAGCAGCTCGATCTCCAGCCGCAGCCCGAGCCGCCCCTCGTCGTCGGCCGCCGCGAACGCGAGAACGCCGGCGCCGCCCGCGAAGAACCCGAACGCGTCCGGGCCGCCCGTGCCGGGGCCGCCCGTGCCGGGGCCGCCCGTGCCGGGGCCGCCCGTGCCGGGGCCGCTCGCGCCGGGGCCGCTCGCGCCGGATTGCTCGTCGCCCGGCGCGCGGCTCGCTCCTTCCTCACTCGCGCGCGCGGGGTCGCCGGCCCCGGTCACCTGGGATCCGCGGGAGGGTGCCGTCGCGTACGGGGGAATCGCCTTGAAAGAGGGTGACCACCCCGGGCCCGACGCCGAACCGCTCAGGCCGGGCCGCCCGATCCAGCCGCCGGCGTGCTCGGGCAGGACCGAGACGCGCGGGCGGCGGGAGAGATCGTTGGTGCCGGGCACCGGATCGAGCGCGCGCAGCAACTCGGCCGCCTGTCTCGCGTCGAGGCCCGGTAGCTCCGGGCCCCAGTAGGCGATCACCGGGAGGCCGCCGGACGCCTCGATCAGCACCGTGACGCCCGCCGCGGTCAGCGCGAAAACTCGGTCCATGGGACGTCCCCTCGCCGGTGAGTCGCCTGGGACGGGCGTGCTAAATCGATATAACGGAGACTGCTCGTGCTCGCCGGGGGTGTCAAGCCCGTCGATGGCGGGGGCGTGAATACGGCAAACCTCGCCATGACCCCATCCCCGGATCGTACGGTTGTTTCCGGAGAAGCGCGGCGGGCGGGAGAAAAGGGATGAGCGCCGGCAGAACGGGTCGATCCTTTGCCGATCTCAGCGTGCAAGTCAAGATCGGGATCATCGTCGTGGTCGGCGTGGCGGTCTCGCTGCTGATCGGCATTCTCGGCCTGCACGCGCTCAGCGGCGCGGCCGCGGCCGCCCGGGAGATCTACGCCAACAACCTGGCCAGCACCAACGCGCTCGGGCTGATCGCCAGCACGACCGCGCAGTCGCGGCTCAGCCTGGCCAACCAGATGCTCTCCGGCGACACGGCCACCACCGCGAGGTACACCGAGACGTTCACCAATGACCTCGCGGCCGTCGACGAGGCGATCGCCGCCTACCACGCGAGCGGGCCGGCCGCCGAGGCCGCGCTGATCGCCGCGTTCGAGGCGAACTGGGCGGCCTACACCGAGATCGCGAAGAACGAGCAGCTGGAGAACGGCCGCACGAAGGACATCGCCGCCTGGCGGGCGGTCCGCGACCAGCAGATCACCCCGATCACGAACAAGATCAAGGACAACATCGCCGATCTGCGTACGGCCGAGAGCGCCGACGCCTCGGCATCGGTCGCCGAGGCGAACCGCGACCACCGCGAGAGCCGCCTGCAGACCGTGCTGCTGCTGGTGTCCGGCACGCTGGCCGCGATCGGGCTCGGCGCCTACATCGCGCGGACGATCGTGCGGTCGCTGCGCAGGGTCAAGGACGTGTGCGACGGGCTGGCGGCCGGCGATCTCACCCGCACCTCGGGGCTCACCTCCGGCGACGAGCCCGGGCAGATGGGCCAGGCGCTGGACGCGGCCATGCACCGGCTGCGCTCGACGGTCTCGACCATCGACGGGTCGGCGTCCTCGCTGGCCGGGGCCTCCGAGCAGATGAGCGGGGTGGCCCGGCAGATCGCGTCGTCGGCCTCCGAGACGGCGGTGCAGGCGCAGGCGGTGTCGGCCGCCGCCGAGCAGATCTCCCGCAGCGTGGACACGGTGTCGGCGGGCAGCGAGGAGATGGGCGCGTCGATCCGGGAGATCTCCCGCAACGCGTCCGAGGCCGCGCAGGTCGCCACCGAGGCGGTCGGGCTCGCCTCGCGCACGTCGTCGACGATGAACCAGCTCGGCGAGTCGTCCTCGGAGATCGGCAACGTGATCAACACGATCACGTCGATCGCCGAGCAGACCAACCTGCTGGCCCTGAACGCGACGATCGAGGCGGCGCGGGCGGGGGAGGCCGGCAAGGGCTTCGCGGTGGTGGCGTCGGAGGTCAAGGACCTTGCCCAGGAGACGGCCCGGGCCACCGAGGACATCTCCCGGCGGGTCGCGGCCATCCAGTCCGACACCGGCGGCGCGGTGGTGGCGATCGAGGAGATCAGCCGGGTGATCGCGCGGATCAGCGACTTCCAGACCACGATCGCGTCCGCGGTCGAGGAGCAGACCGCGACGACGGCCGAGATGAACCGCTCGGTCGGCGAGGCGGCGGCCGGCACCGGCGACATCGCCCGCAACATCACCGGCGTGGCCGAGGCGGCCCGGCTCACCACCGGCGGCGTCGAGCGGTCGCAGCAGGCGACGGCCGAGCTGGCCCGGATGTCGGCGGAGCTGACCGGCCTGGTGTCCACGTTCCGGTACTGACCGGTTAGATGGGGGAGTGAGCACTCCGCAGCTGTTGTCGGCGTTCGCCGGAAACTGGACCGGCGCCGGAACCGGCGTCACCGTGATCGTGCCGCCGCCCGGCACGGTCGGGTCCGGCGAGGTGCGCGGGGGCGCGCCGGCTTCCCGGGAGTTCGCGCTGCTCGAGCCGTCCCGCCTGGTCGACCGGGTGGACGCGGTGGTCCTGTCCGGCGGCTCGGCGTTCGGCCTGGCCGCCGGCGACGGCGTGATGGGCGGTCTGCGGGCCCTCGGGCGCGGCTTCGCGACGCCGCTCGGGCCGGTGCCGATCGTGGTCGGAATGTCGATCTTCGACGGCTCGGTCGCGGGCGATCCGCCGACCGCCTCCTCGGGCGCGCTGGCCCTGGAGGCCGCCCTGGGTGGTGAGCCGTTCCGGACCGGCGGCGTGGGTGCGGGCGCGGGCGCGACGACCGGGAAGTGGCGGTCGCGGCTCGATCCCGGCGGGCTTGGCGTCGCCTACGGCAGTGCCGGGCCGGCCTCGCTCGGTGCGATCGTCGTCGTGAACGCCTGGGGCGACGTGCTCGCCCCGGACGGCGCGCCGTTGTTCGAGGGCTCGGCCGCGCCTCCCTCTCCAGCACAACCCCATGCCGGATTCAACACGACAATCGGCGTTCTGCTGACCGACGCCGCCCTCTCCAAAAGCGACTGTTTCCTCCTCGCCCAATCCGGAAATACCGGCTATGCCCGCGCCATCCACCCGGCCCACTCCCGCTACGACGGCGACGCGGTCGTGGCGCTGGCGACCGGCGAGACCCCCGGCGCCGATCTCGACCTGCTCCGGGCGGTCGCCGCCGAGACCATGGCCGCGGCGATCCGCAACGCTGTATTTCGCGCGTGACTTATATAAGTGTGGTCTGATAACGTACCGCCCATGCACGCGTTCGACGTGCTCGGAGACCCGGTCCGCCGTCGCATCCTGGAGCTGCTCGCCGACGGCGAACGGTCCTCGGGCGAGGTCACCGAGGTCATCCGGGCCCAGTTCGGCATATCCCAGCCGGCCGTCTCGCAGCACCTGAAGGTGTTGCGAGACAACGGATTCGCCACGGTCCGGCCCGCCGGGGCCCGGCGGCTCTACGCCGTCGACGACACCGCGCTGCGCGAGGCCGACGCCTGGCTGGGCCGGTTCCGCCGGTTCTGGGCGCCGCATCTCGACGCCATGGCCACCGAGGTCGCCCGCGGCAAACGACAACGACGTCTCGCAGACGAGGGGAACACCCGATGATCGACGTACGCCAGCAGATCAGCAACGTGCGGCGCACGCTGGGCCGCCGCACCCTGGAGGCGGGCGAGGCCCGGGTCTCCACCATCAGCCAGGTCTACGACACCGGCATCGACGACCTGTGGGAGGTCGTGACCCGCCCCGAGCGCATCGAGCGCTGGTTCATGCCGATCACCGGCGAGCTCAAGGAGGGCGGCCACTACCAGCTCGAGGGCAACGCCGGCGGCACGGTCACCGCCTGCGACAAACCGAAGGGCTTCCAGGCGACCTGGGAGTACGGCGAGGAAGTCTCGTGGATCGAGGTCCGGCTCATCCCCGAGGGCGCCGGCACCCGCTTCGAGCTCGAGCACGTGGCCCACGTCAAGGACGAGTGGTGGGAGCAGTTCGGCCCCGGCGCCACCGGTGTCGGCTGGGACGGCGGCCTCTACGGCCTGGCCCGCCACCTCGACGACCCGTCCGCCACGCGCCCCTCGATGGAGGAGCTGATCGCCTGGGTCGCCACCGACGAGGGCAAGCAGTTCTACCGGGCGAGCTCGGACGCCTGGGCCCGGGTGGCCGTCGAGGACGGCGACGACCCGAAGGCGGCCGCCGAGCGCGCCGACCGCGTCTTCGCCTTCTACACCGGCGGCTGACCCGGAGCCCCGGCCGGCGGGCCTACTCGACCAGCGACTGGGTGCCGAGCACGACGGCGAGCGCGAGGCGTTCGGCGTCCTCGGTGCCGGGCTCGGCGGTGTAGACGGTGATGCGCAGGTCGTCGACGGCGACGACGAGCGTGTCGCAGTCGAGTGTCATCCGGCCGACCGCCGGGTGGTCGATGACCTTGCGCTTCGAGGGGTCCGGCGGCGGGGGCGGCACGTCCGACTCCCACAGCTCGGCGAAGCGCGGGCTCTGGTCGGCCAGCCGCGCGACGAGCTGCCGCAGCGTGCGGTCGGCCGGGTAGCGGGACGCGGTCAGGCGCAGGTCGGCGACCAGCCGGGTGACGTGGTCGGCCTGCTCCTCGGGCGTGTGCACGACCCGGGCGCCGGGGCCGCGCAGGTTGCGCCAGACGGCGTTGCGCTCGATGCCGTGCCAGGTCGTCGTGTCGCCCATGAGCGCGTCGTACGGGGCGTTGGCCAGCACCAGCGTCCAGGTGGCGTCGTAGACCACGACCGGCGTGTGCGACAGCCGGTCGAGCAGCCGCTGCACGCTCGGCGTGATCCGCGACGGCACGACGTCGAGTCCGGGCGCGGCGTGCCCGGCCAGCCGGTAGAGCAGGTCGCGCTCGGCGCCGGCCAGCCGCAGCGCCCGCGCGAGCGCCTCCACGACCTGGGCCGACGGCGCGGTGGCCCGGCCCTGCTCGAGCCGGGTCAGGTAGTCGGCGGAGATGCCGGCCAGCGTGGCCAGCTCCTCGCGGCGCAGCCCGCTCGCGCGCCGGCGCCGGCCGACGGGCACGCCGACGTCTTCGGGCGCGACCCGGTCGCGCCAGCGGCGCACGGTCCGGCCGAACTCCCACGACTCCACGCGCTCAAGTCTGCGCGGCGCCGGCGCCGTTGTCCTGGCCCTGCCATTCCTACGACAACGGAACGACTGCCTGACCGGCGGCTTCTTCCGCACGCTGGTGCCATGACCACCACCCTCATCACCGGCCCGACCCGCGGTCTCGGCCGGGCCGCCACCCTCGCCATGGCCGATCGCCCCGGCGCCGAGCTGGTGCTCGTCGGGCGCGGTCTTCGTTCGGTCGCGGCCGAGGCCCGAGCCCGGGGCGCCCGCGTACACGAGATCAACTGCGATCTGTCGCGGTTGGCCGACGTCCGGGCGGCGGCTTCGGCCGTACGGGAAATCGGGCCCTTGAATGCCTTGGTTGCCAACGCCGGCGCCATGTCGGCCGACACGCGCACGGCGTCCGCCGACGGTTACGAGCTGACGTTCGCGGTGAACTACCTCGCGCACGCCCAGCTGATCGGGGACCTGCTCGGCTCGTTCGCCACGCCGGCCCGGATCGTGCTGCTCGGCTCCAACACGTACCACGCCAATGTCTGGCGCAAGATGCTGAGCGTGCCCGAGGCCGACTGGCGCGACCCGGTCGAGATCGCCCGCCCGGCCGTCGGCGCCGCGAACCCGGGCATGAAGGCCTCGGGCGTGGCCTACTCGAACGCCAAGCTGGCCCTCCTCTACTACGCCCACGAGCTGCAGCGGCACGCCGGCCCCGGCATCGGCGTCTCGGTGTTCGAGCCCGGCTGGATGCCCGGCACCTCGCTGAGCCGCGACGCGCCCCCGGCCCTGCAGGCGATCGGCCGCGGCCTGGCCCGCATCCCCGGGGTCTCCACCCCCGAGCGGTCCGGGCCGGCGCTGGCCTCGGTCGCCCTCGACGCGAAGTGGGCGGGCCTGCGCGACGGCGCGTTCGTGCTGAAGGACCGGGTGGTCGAGGTGAAGCCGGTCGCCCGGGACCGCGAGCGCGAGCGCCGGCTGTGGGAGGCCACCGCCGAGTTGCTGGCGAAGGCGGCCTGACAGGATCGGCCGATGGCGAACGTGTGGTCCGGCGTGACGATCGACTGCCTCGACCCGGAGCTGGTCGGCCGCTTCTGGAGCGCCCTGCTCGGCCGCCCGCCCGGGCCCGCCCAGGATGGCTGGGTCTATCTGGGCGAGCGCGGCGATCCCCAGCCCCGCCTCGTCTTCCAGCCGGTGTCCGCGCCGGCAGCGGGCAAGGTGCGCATCCATCTGGACGTGACCGTCGACGACATCGACGAGGCGATGGCGACGGTGGCCACGCTGGGCGGCCGCTTCACCGGCGAGCGGCACGACTACGACGAGGGCGTGGTCGTCGTGATGGCCGATCCCGAGGGGCACGAGTTCTGCCTCGTCCAGTACTACTGAACGGATGGCCCTGGACTTCGCCGCCGCCTACGACGAGCTGAACCCGGGGCGTCACGACCATCGCTTCTATGCCTCGCTGGCGGATGATCTCCGGGCCACCAGCGTGCTGGACCTCGGCCCCTTCACCCGCAACCTGCGCACCGGCGAGGAGGAATCGAGCCGTGACGTGCTTGCGTTCCGCGACGCCGGCTCGCTCGGCCGCTCCCTCGACGAGGCGGGATTCTCGATCTCGCATCAGTACGGTGGCTGGGATCGGAGCCCGATCACGCCCGGCGCACCCGAGATCGTCCTCGTCGCTCGGCGCCGTTAGCGCTTGCGGGCCGCGGCCTCGACGAAGACGGCCGGCGGGCGGAGACTCGACGTGTGGCACTGGCCGGGCGAGCCGAGGAGATCGCGGCCGTGTCGGGGTGTGTCGCCGAGGTCGTGGCGGGGCGGGCCTCGACGCTGCTGGTGCGTGGCGAGCCGGGAGTCGGCAAGACGGCGCTGGTCGGGGAGGCGTGCCGGGCCGCGGGCGGCGGGGTCGAGACGATCTGGACCGCCTGCCTCCCGTTGAGCTCGATGACCGTGCCGCTGCTGCCGTTTCGCCAGGTGGTACGGCGGGCCGGACTCGACGACGGCGTCACGGTGGTGGAGTTCGACGACTGGCTGGACCGGGTGACCACCGAGCGACCGGTGGTGCTGGTCGTCGACGATCTGCAGTGGGCCGACCGCAGCTCGCTGGACGTTCTGCTGTACGTGATCGCGGGACGCCGGGAACGGCGCCTGGCGGTGGTCGCCACCCTGCGGGCCGGCGCCGAGGGGGAATGGCTGACCGGGTGGCTGGCCGATGTGCAACGGCTTCCGCGCGTACGGGAAATGCGTCTTGATCGTCTTGATCGGGCCGGGACCGGGGAGCAGATCGCCGGGATCTTCGGGCGTCCGGCCGACGAGCGGCTGGTCGACGAGGTTTACGCACGAGCCGGCGGAAACCCGTATCTGACCGGCCTGCTGGTGCGCGACGTCGATCCGCGCGCGACCACGCTGCCGGCCACGCGGACCGCGCGCCTGCGTGAGGCGGTGATCCGGCCCTGGCAGACCATGTCGCCGGCGGCGCGGGAGCTGACCCGGATCGTCGCGGTCGGCGGTCATCCCCGGGCCGACGACCGGCTCACCCGGCTCGCGCCCGCGCTCGGCTTCACCGAACCGGTGCTTCCTGCGCTGCGCGAGGCGGTCGGCGCCGGGGTGCTGCGGGCCGACCCGGACGGCCGCTACTGGTTCACCCACCCGTTGCTGGCCGAGGTCCTCGACGCCGACCTTCTCCCGGAAGAACGGCGACAGATGCACATCGCGTACGCGAGGGTGCTCGACGACCCGGGAGAGCTGGCCGACCACCACGACCGGGCCGGGATGACCGAGCCGGCGTTCCGGTGGGCATTGCGGGCCGCCGGCGGCACGGCGCAGGCCGCGGAACGGCTGCGGCTGCTCCGGCGTGCGCTGTCGCTGTGGCCGCACCTGGACGAGCCGCGTCCGAGCCGCGTCGACCTGTGGGATCGGGTGCGCGACGCGGCCGAGGAGGCCGGGCTCGGGCCGGAGGAGCTGGAGGCGGTCGAGGCCCTGATCGGCCTGGTGCCGCCCGATCGGGAACCCCTTCGGCACTGCCGCCTGGTGTACCGCCGGCTCGGGCTGCGCGGGGGGATGGGCCTGGCCGGCCCGGACGTCGAAGCGTGCCGGGCGCTCGTCGCCGCCACGGCGCACCATCCGGACAGCGCCGAACACGCCCTGGCCACCGCCATGCTGGCCGACGACCTGCTCACGCTCGGCGATCCGGAGGGCGTTTCGCTGGCCGCGGAGGCGCTCGACCGGGCCGAGCGGAATGGCGACGGGGAGGCGATCGCGAACGCGCTCGTCGTCACGATGTTCGCCAAGCTCCTCCGGGGCGAGCCGGGTGCGGCCGAGGCGGCGGCCCGGGCCTGGCGGATCGCGTCGGGCCTGCCTCGTTTCCGGTGCTTCCGGCTCGCCGTCTACGCGACCGCGAACGCGCTGGCCGGGTCGCCACGCCAGATCGCCGAGGTCTTCCACCGGGCCGGCGAGGAACTGGCCGCGGGTGGCGCGCCGCACAGCCACGTCGCCGAGATGTGCGCCTGGGAGTCCCGGCTGCTGCTGCTGGCGGGCGACTGGCGAGGCAGCCGGGATCGGCTGCGGGTGGCGCTCGGCGCCCGGCCCGGCCCGCGCGGTGACGTGGTCGCCCGGCTGACCGCGGCCCGGCTCGCCTGCCTGCAGGGCCGGCAGGACGAGGCCGAGGGGCACCTCGCCCGCGCCGAGGAGATCTTCCCGCCGGACGTCGCCGGCTTCCAGTACGTCTTCTTCGACGAGACGCTGGCCCTGGTCTCGCTGGCGGCCGGCGACCCGGAGCGGGCGTTCGAGCTGGCCGTCCGTGACCTCGAGCGTCAGGCGTACGTGGAGGAGATGCTGCCGATCGCCGCCCGGGCGCTGGCCGACCGGGCCGACCGCGACCGCGACGCCGGCCGCGACCCGGCGCCGGCGCTGGCCGTGCTCGCCGACTTCCGCCGGCGCTTCCCCACGGTGATCCCGGACCCGGACGAGGCCAGGCCGCCCGACCAGCACCGGGCGTGGCAGCTGAGCGCCGACGCCGAGACCGCCCGGGCCACCCGCGACCCCGCCGAACTGGCGCTCTGGCGGGAAGCCGCGGAGGCCTGCCGCGCGGCCCGGCTGCCGTGGGACGAGGCGTATTCCCGCTGGCGGCAGGCCCACGCCGCCCTCCGCGACCGCACCACGCACCGGCAGGCTCCGGAGGCGCTTCGGCTCGCCCACCGGCTGGCCGCCGAGCTCGCCGCCCAACCGCTGCTCACCGACCTGGAACGACTGGCGCGCAGCGCCCGCATCGAGCTGGCCGAGAGCGAACCGGCCGCCGGGCCGGGACCGGAGCTGCCCGGCCTCACCCGGCGCGAGCGGGACGTCCTCGGTCACCTGCTGGCCGGCCACACCAACGCCGAGATCGCCAAGGCCCTCGTGCTCAGCGAGAAGACCATCGGCGTGCACATCTCGAACATGCTCCGCAAGACCGGGACGGCTAACCGGGTGCAACTGGCCGAGCTCGCCCGTAGGCGCCGGGGCCGCGAATCTGAAGAGGACGAGGGCGGTTTCTGAAGAGCCGCTCCCGATGTGGGGGCGGCCGCCGGGAGGAGAGCGTGAGTCCATCCGACAAGGAGGACCGAGATGCTCATCCCACTCACGCTCGCCATGGTGTCCGCCATGACCGCGCCCACGTCCGTCCCGTTCACCGAGCGGGAACTACCGCAACTGACGGCGCCGGTGGCCGCGGCCGCGCCGACCCGGCTCGTGCAGTCCACCGGCAATCTGTACTGGACCCGCGGAACGGCCGTCTACCGCACCTCGAAGAGCGCCCGGCCGGGCCAGGAGACCGTGCTCTATCGCGAACCCGGCGCCGGCCGGAACTTCGGCGCCCTGACCTTCGCCAAGATCGACGGCCAGTGGCGGTTCTACGTCGTCGTCAACGCCGCCGGCCGGTCCCGGATCAAGCGCGTGATCGACCGTACGCACGCGGCCGTCCTCGCCACCTCGCCGCGGGCCGTCGGCACCCGTGACCTGATCACCGACGGCCGGTCCCTGATCTGGGCCGACGCCGAGGGCTTGCGGGCGGTCCCGATCCGCGGTGGCAAGCAACGCACCCTGGTGAGCGGCGCCGGCATCAACCACCTCGGGCTCGTCGGCCACACCGTCTACTACGCCCAGGGCAAGAGGATCTATCGGACGACCTCGCGCGGCCATGCCCTCGTCACGACCGCGGGCCGGGCCGTGACCGCCGTGTTCGTGCGTCCCGGAATCGTCTACTACGGCGACGCCGGCGGGTCGGTGCGCGAGAGGATCACGGGTCGGCCGCTGATCACCCTCCAGCGGCCGACGGCCGGCCGCACCGTCAGCTCGGTATCGTTCGACGGCCGGCGCGTGCTCTGGTCCGACTGCGCGAAGACCGGGCCCTGCTCGCTGCGGGCGCGGTTCGGCGGCCGCACCACCGCCGTGGCCGCCGGCCTGCGGGTCCACGACGTGCAGGGTGACCTGCGCGCGACCTACTTCGGCAACACTCGCGGTGTCCAGCGCTTCCGGCGGTGAGCGCATCGGGCGGCAACCTTTGGCGGACCTCGGAGCGTAAGTAGAGCCTGTGAGAAAGAAACGCGAGGCCGACGAGGTCACGGCCTTCGTGCGGGCGGCCTACCCACGCCTGCTGCGGACCGCCTACCTGCTCTGCGGCGACCGGGGCAAGGCCGAGGACCTGGTGCAGACCACGCTGGCCAAGACCGTGGTGGCCTGGTCGCGCCTGCAGGGGTCGGAGGGCATCGACCACTACGTGCAGCTGGTGCTGGTCAACACGTACGTGAGCTCGCGTCGCCGTCGTTCCTGGTGGGAGCAGCCGGTCAGCCGGGTCGTGGAGAGCCGGGCCCGGGACGAGTACGGGCCGGTCGAGCAGCGGGACTGGCTGCGCCGGGCGCTGGACGGGTTGCCGGCGCGGCAGCGGGCGGCGGTCGTCCTGCGGTTCTACGAGGATCTGTCCGAACAGGACACGGCGCACGCCCTGGGCTGCTCGGTCGGCACCGTGAAGAGCCTGTCGTCGCGGGGGCTCAAGACCCTGCGCGAGCGGTGGGCCGAGGCAAAGGACGAGGTGCGCTATGCCTAGCCCCGCCGAGTTGCGCGACCAGCTGATCGAGCTGGCCGAGCCGGTGACGCCGGTCGAGGGTTACGAGGGCCGGGTGCTGCGCCGGGCGGGCCGGATCCGGGCCCGGCGGCGGATCGCCGGGGCGACCGCCGCCGCGGTGTGCGTGGCGATGCTCGCGTCGCTGTTCTGGGCGGTGGGGGTGGGCCCGGCGCCGCGACTCGTGGCGACGCCGCCGGACGGCCCGTTCCTGGGCTGGGCGCCGGCCGGGGAGGTGGACGCCGGGCTGCTGGCCGAGGCCACCGCCGCCTGGGACCGCGGCGGCGCGCACACCGCGGTGCGGCCGCTGGTCGCGACCCGCCAGCACCTGCTGGGCCCGGTGGTGGTGCTGGAGGGCTACGACCGGCGGAACGAGGCGCGGCTGGCGTTCTTCACCGGTGACAAGACGGCGGCCGGGGCGCTGCGCCTGCGGGCCGACCGGGCGGCGCCCGACCCGTCCGCGACCGAGGTGGTCAGCCTGGTCAGCAGCCGGCTGACCGGGCCGGCCGGGGTGGCCGGCGACACCTTCTGGGACACCTACGCCGTCGCCGTCGCCATGCCGGGGGTGACCACGGTGAAGATGTCGAGCACGTCGATCGACGAGGAGATGGACGGGGATCCGGGCGCGATCACGGGCCGTTTCGTGGTGGCGGGGCTGCCGGACGCGACCGCCGAGACGACGACGGTCACCGGCTACGTCCGGGCGGCGAAGCCGCTCGCCCGGGCCAGGAAGGTGTTCGCGGCGCCCGGCGACGGCGGGGCGTCCGGCGACCCCCGGGCGGTGCGCGGTCAGGTGGTCCGCCGGGACGGCGATCGGATCGTCGTGTCGCTGAGCGGCGACGGGGGAGCGGTGCGGGCCGGTCAGTACGCGGTCGTGGCGGCGGGCCTGGCCGGCCGGGTGGCGGCGGTCGACGAGGCTCGGGGCGAGGCCACCGTCGAGCTGGTCACCGGGGGCGGGTTCGCCGGATCGGCGTACACGAACATCAGCAATGTCCCGGGCTCGGTGCGCGGCGCCGGCGGGAAGCTCGTCATGGAGCACATCCCGGCCGGCGAGAAGATGGACGTCTACCAGGGCAACCGGGTGATGGTGCCGGACCCGGCAGGTGGCACGGCGATCACCATCGGGCGAGCGGCCACCACCAAGACGGGTGACACGGTCGAGCTGATCCCCGCGGCCGACCTGACGCACCTCCGCGCGGTGTCGATCATGACGCCGGCCACGTGAGAGTCAGCAGAAGCGGGGCAGGTGGTGGGCGACCTGGGCGCGCCACGACGGCCAGTCGTGCGGCGTGTCCGGGCCCCACATGTCGAGCTCGTGGCGGATGCCCTTCTCGGCCAGCAGCTCGGCCATGCGCGGCGTCGAGGCGAGCGTGCCGGTGGTGTCCTCCCACTGCCCCTGCCCGCAGACCAGCAGGATCGACAGGCGCGAGCGCAGCCAGTCGAGGTGGTCGCCGTGCAGGTTGGCCACGTAGTCGGGCGGGCTGTTGAAGTAGGCGGCGTCGCCGCGCTCGCCCCAGCCGTTCCACGTGCCCGGGTCGAAGTTGCCGGAGAAGCACAGCGCCAGCGGGAACAGGTCGGCCCGGCGGAAGGCGAAGTTGAGGGCGTGGAACGCGCCGAGCGAGCACCCGGTGGTGACGATGTCGATGCCCTCGCCGGTGCCGGCGCGGATGTGCGGCACGACGGCGCCGAGGATCCACGATTCGTAGAGGCCGTGCCGGCGGGCGCGTTCCTCCAGCGGCAGGTGCTGGGCCGACCAGGTTCCCTCGTCGTACGAGTCGACGCAGTACAACTTGATCCGGCCGGCGTCGAGCAGCGGTTGCACGGTCGCGAGCATCCCGGTGTTCGCCCACTCCCAGGCGTTGCCCTTCTCGGTCGGGAACACCAGCACCGGCCGGCCCCAATGCCCGTAGGAGAGCACCGTCCCGGAGGTGCCGTCCGGCCCCTGCAGCGTGGTCATAGCAGGCCCTTCTCGTGTGCCCGGGCGGCCGCCTCGGTACGGGTGGCCACCCCCAGTTTGGTCAGAATGCGCGCGACGTGCGTCGCCACGGTGTTCCCGCTGATGAACAGCTCGGCCGCGATCTGCCCGTTGGACGACCCCCGGGCCAGCACCCGCAGCACCTCCAGCTCGCGGGCCGTGAGCCCGAAGTCGTTGCGCGCCGGGGCATCCGCGGTCAGCCGCCCGCGCTGCCGCAGCTCGCCGATCCGGGCCAGCAGCGGCGCGGCCCGCAGCCCGGCCGCGATCGCGTGCGCCTCGTCCAGCCGCAGCGCCGCGCCCGGCCGGTTGTTCGACGCCAGCGCCGTCGCGGCCGCGTCGACCAGCACCACCGCCGTCTGGTAGCGGTTGCCGAGACCACGCCACGCCGCCGCGGCCCGGTCCCAGCCGGGCAGCGCCGCCGCGGCCAGGGTCAACCGGTGCGCCTCGGTCTCCGGCGTCGCCGCCGACTTGGCGTCCAGCAGGTCGGTCAGCTCCGCCATCCGCGCCGCCACCGCCCCGGCCACCGCCCGGTTGCGGGGCGCGGCGGCGCGGCGGGCCCGCGCGGCCCGGGCGCCCTCCAGCGCCAGCCGCAGCGCGTCCACCGGCATCCAGTCGGTCCGTGCCGCCTTCAAGTGCTCGCGCAGGATCCGGTCGGCCGTCTCGTGGTCGCCCTGGTCGCAGGCCCAGGCGAGCCGCTGGATCACGATCTCGGAGTCGAGCTCGTCGGCGGCCTGCGTGTGCACGGAGAACTCGACGAGCTGGCGCAGCAGCGGCTCGAACCGGTCGATCTCGCCCCGGCAGCGGGCGACGTCGGCGACGATCAGCCGCAGCGCGGCGGCGTAGAGCGGGGGCGGAACGTCGGCGAGGGCGTCCTCGGCCACCGCCACCGCCTCGTCCCACCGGCCGAGCCGGCGCAGGCCGACGGCGCGGGCCAGGGCGAGCATGCTGCCGCGGTCGCGGCCGTGCCCGCGGCGCTCGGCCGCCCGCTGCCCGGCGAGGGCCAGCTCGACCGCGTCCTCGTAGCGGCCGGCGTGGCCCAGCATCAGCGATTCCCACTGGAACGAGGTCAGGTACGTGTGATCGTCGTCGGCGAAGCGGCGGGCCTCGGCGAACATGCGTCGCGCCTCGGCCACCTCGCCGTCGGCGCCCGCGAGCACCGCCAGCACGAGCAGCGCGGGCGCCCGGAGACCGTCCTCGTCGGCCAGCCGCAGCGCCTCGGCCGCCTGCTCGCCGCTCGCCGCCGGCCGCAGGGCGCCGATGCCGATCGTGGCCAGGGCCGACAGCAGGCGGCTGCGCAGACCGGGTGGCGCGTCGGCGGGCAGCAGCGCGATCGCTCGTTCGAGGTCGGGCGTGCCGCCGCCGTCGAGGCGCTGCCGCAGCCGGCCGCGCAGCGCCAGCAGCGTCGCGAGACGTTCCGGCTCGGTGGCGTCGTCGAGGAGGTCGAGCGCCGCCGTGGTCAGCTCGACGCCGCGGGCCGACCGTCCACTGGCGAGCGCCGCCGAGGCCGCGCGTTCCAGCACGTCCACCCGATCCGGCGCCTGGCCCCGGATCAGCTCGAGCAGATGCAGCTCCTCGTCGCGGGCGTGCAGCCGGCGGGCCCGGTCGGCGGCCCGCCACGCGACCGGCAGGGCCTGGTCCGGGCGGCCCGCCGCCATCCAGTGCTCGGCCAGGGCGGTGCTGTCCGGCTCGCGCCCGGCCAGATCGGACGCGCACCGCTCGTGCAGCCGGCGGCGTTCGCCCGGCAGCAGGGAGTCGTAGACGGCCTCGCGGATGAGGTCGTGCCGGATCGCGCACTGGTCGTCGTGCACGGCCACCAGACCCCGGTCGACCAGGCCGCGCAGATGCGGGTCGTCGGCGGGCGCCGACCCGGCGACGGCGAGCAGCGAGAGCAGCTCGCGCTCGGGGCCGGGCAGGTCGCCGACCCGGGCCAGCAGCAGCGCCCGCAGGTCGGCGGCCGGCGACTCGCCGGCCCCGAGCGCCTCGACGAACAGCGGATTGCCGCCGCTGCGCCGGTGGATCCGCTTGATGCGGGCCGGATCGGCGGGTTGCCCGTCGACGGCGGCGAGCAGGTCGGCCACCTCCCGCCGGCCCAGCGGCGGCAGCGGGACGTGCACGACCTCGCCGCGGCGGCCGAGCTCGGCGAAGAGGCGATCGCCGGTCCGCATCGAGCCGATGGTCAGCACGGCGGCGCCGGCCAGGTTGCGGACCAGATAGGCGAACAGCTCGCGGCTGGACTCGTCGGCCCAGTGCAGGTCCTCCACGACCAGCACCACGGGTCGTGCTTCCGCGGCCTCCGTGACCACGGCCAGCACCTCCTCGAGCAGCCGGGTGCGGCCGGAGCCCTCGGGCACGAGCTCGTGGAAGGGCCGGCCGAGCCCTCGCATGATCGCCACGAACGGCACGAACGGCGCGCCCTGCGAGCCCAGCTCCAGGCAGCCGCCGGTCAGCACGAGCGGGTCGCCGGGAAATGCGGCCACGGCGTGCTCGATGAGCCGGGACTTGCCGATCCCCGGCTCGCCCGAGATCAGCACGGTGACCGGCCGGCCGGAGCGGGCGCGCTCGTACGCCGCGAGAACCGCCGCGCTCTCCGCGACCCGGCCCACCACGACCGGGCTGACCACCGACGTCACCAGGCCACCCCCCAACCCGGGCCCGATGTCATCAGGTCTGACGACGACCGCCCGGCCCCCGGCAGGAGAACCTTAACCGGCAGTCACCGAGACCGAAGGAGCACCGAAATGAGCAGGACCGTCGTCGCCAACATCGCGCTCTCCCTGGACGGCCGGATCTCCGGCCGCAACGGCGAGTACGACATGGGGTGGATCGTCCCGCACGCCATCACCGCCGGCGCCCGCGCCCACATGGTCCGGGTCACCGGCCCGGCCACCACCGCCCTGCTGGGCCGCAAGAACTACCAGGGCTTCGGCGGCTTCTGGCCGGGCGTGGCCGCCGACGAAAATGCCGACCCGGCCGACCGTACGTTCTCCCGCTGGCTCAACGGGGTCGAGAAGGTGGTCTTCTCGACGACGCTGACCGGCGCCGACCTGGCCGGCGCCGACCTGGCCGGCGCCGCATGGGACGGCGCCCGGATCGCGGACGCCGAGCCCGCCACCACCGTCCAGAAGCTGCGCGGGCTCGACGGCGGTGACATCATCGTGCTGGCCAGCAGCAGCGTCATCCGGCAGCTGCTCGACGCCGACGAGGTCGACCGGCTGAGCATCACGCTCTGCCCCGAGACCGTCGGCGGCGGCGCGCGGCTGTTCTCCGACGGCCTACCGGCCGGTTCGTGGCGGCTGACCGACTCGACGACCACCGAGAGCGGGGCGCTCTGCCTGCTCTACGACCGCGTTCGCACGGAGGCCTGAGGAATGGACCTGTACTTCGAACGGCACGGCTCCTCGCCCGACCCGCAACGGCCGCCGCTGCTGCTCATCCACGGTGGCGGCTCGACGATCGAGTCCAACTGGGGGCGTCTCATCCCGGCGCTGGAATCGGCGTACCGGATGATCGCCGTTGAATTGCAGGGTCATGGGCGTACCGCCTCGGGCGAGGGTCCCGCGTCGTTCGAAGGCTCGGCCGATCACGTCGCCGCGCTGCTGGAGCGGGAGGAGGCCGGGCCGGTCGACGTGCTCGGCTTCAGCAACGGCGGCCAGGTCGCGATGCAGCTGGCCGCGCGGCATCCCAAGGCCGTCCGGCGGCTGGTCGTGGCGTCCGCGCCCTACCGCCGGGACGGCATGATCGACGGCTTCTGGGAGGGCATGGAGGCGGGCACGTACGCGGACATGCCCGCGCCGTACCGGGAGGCGGATCTCGCGGTGAGCGGCGATCCGGCGCACGCCGAGCGCATGTTCCACCTCGACCGCGAGCAGATGCTGACCGGTTTCACCGACTGGCCGGACGAGCTGGTCGCCTCGATCTCCGCGCCCACGCTGGTGGTCGGCGCCGACCAGGACGTCGTCAAGACCGGCCATTTCGTACGGCTGGCCTCGCTCATTCCCGGAGCCCGGTTGCTGATCGTCCCCGGCAGCCACGGCGACTACCTGGGCGAGCTCATGTCGGCGGCCGACCTCGGCCCGATGCGGCGCACGCTGCCGTTCATCACCGGCTTCCTGGATCAGGGGTAGCGCCCGCGGCGCGCACGAGGGCGTCGAGGAGCGCCGCGGTGGCCGGCGGGTCGGGTGGCTCGCCGTAGGTGGCGGCGTAGATGCGGCGGGGCGGCGCGGGCAGCCGGGTCGCCGTGATCGCCGGGTGCTGATGGGCGCGCAGGGCCAGCCCGGGGATCGTGGTGACGCCCATGCCGGCGGCGACCAGGCTCTGCATGACCACCATGTCGTCGGTGGTGTAGGCCAGCCGAGGGGAGAAGCCGGCCTGTTCGCACATCTCGACGAGGTGGGTGCGGCAGCGCTCGCAGCCCGCGATCCAGGGCTTGCCCGCGTGGTCGGCGAGGGCCGGCCCGCCGCCCGTGGTGAGCAGGTAGAGCGGGTCGTCGAGCAGGTGGGTCAGGCGGACGGAGTCGTCCTCGGGGCCGGTGTCCTCGTAGCGGAAGATCAGGGCGACGTCGACCTGGCCGGCGCGCAGCAGCTCCAGCGCGTCCTCGGGGTGGGTGTCGGTGAGGCCGAGCTCGAGGCCGGGGTGCTGCCCGGCGAGGGCGGTGGCGGCCGGTGGGACCAGCGAGCTCATGACCGAGTTGAAGCCGGCCAGCCGGACCCGGCCGGCGTTCAGTCCGACCAGGGCGGCCAGCTCGGTCGTGGCCGAGTCGACCCGGCCGACGATCTCGGCCGCCCGGTCGGCCAGCAGGCGGCCGGCCGGGGTGAGCCGGATCCCGCGGCCGACCCGCTGCACGAGCTGGGCGCCGAGCTGCGTCTCGAGCCGGGACAGGTGATGGCTGATCGAGGGCTGGGTGTATTGCAGGTCCTTGGCGGCCGCGGTGACACTTCCGTGCCGCCGCACGGCGTCGATGACGCGGAGCTGAACCAGAGTCACCATGCATAGATTTTAGACATGTATTCGGGCGGAAATTGGCATTGGACTTATCGATTGCCCGGCGGCAGGGTCGTTATCGAGCCCTACGGAGGAAACCATGCTGACGTTCGCGATCGCCGCCCTGGTGCTGATCATGCTGCCGGGGCCCGACCAGGCCCTGATCACCCGCAACGCGCTGGTCGGCGGCCGCCGCGGCGGGCTGCTGACCATGGTCGGCGGCGTTCTCGGGCTGAGCGTGCACGCCGGCGCCGCCGCCCTCGGGCTCTCGGCGTTGCTGCTCGCCTCGGCGGCCGCCTTCACGGTGCTGAAGATCGTCGGGACGGTGTACCTGCTGTGGCTGGCGGCGCAGATGCTGTGGTCGGCGCGGCGGTCACCGGACCCGTCGGCGGCGGAACCGGTCGGTGCGGCGCCGGCGCGCCGGTCCGCGTACCTCCGCCAAGGTTTTCTGTCCAATGCCCTCAATCCGAAGGTGGCGCTGTTCTTCGTCACCTTCCTGCCGCAGTTCCTCAGCCCCGGCAGTGGCTCGCCGCGGGCCGAGGCGATGCTGCTGTCCGCGATCTTCGCGGCGCTCTACCTGGCGTGGTTCGGGCTGTACGTCGCCGCCGTCGAGCGGCTCGGACGCTGGCTGCGGCGCCCGCGAGTGAAGGCCCGCATCGAGCAGGTCACCGGGCTGCTCCTGGCCACCGTCGCCGTGCGCCTGGCGATCGCCACCAACTGACTACTTCGCGCCCCATTCATGAGGAGGACTCCCGTGCAACCGAACGAGATCACCGAGGTTCTGGACCGGCCGCTGAGCCGGGAGCTGCTGGCCCGCGACGTGGCCCGGATGGCCTACGTCGCCAAGGACGGCACGCCCCGCGCCATCCCGATCATCTTCGCCTGGAACGGCTCCGAGATGGTCGTGTGCACGCCGAAGAACGCCCCGAAGCTGCACGCCCTGAAAGCGAACCCGATGGTCGCCCTGACCATCGACACCGAATCGCATCCGCCCAAGATCCTGCTCGTCCGGGGCCGGGCCGAGCTGGACTACGTCGACGGCATCCCGGACGAGTACATGCAGCAGACCAGCACCTACGAGATGACGCCCGAGCAGCGGGTCGAGTGGGAGCGGGAGGTCCGGTCGCTCTACCGCGACGGCATGGTCCGGATCGTCGTGACCCCGACCTGGGCCAAGCTGATCGACTTCGAGACCACCCTGCCGAGCCCGGTCGAGGAGCTCATCAAGGCGCGGAGTAGCTGAGCCGGTACTGCGTGGGCGTGCGCCCGGTCAGCTCCTGGAACGCGGCGTTGAACGCGGACAGCGAGTTGTAGCCGACGCTGAAGGCGATCGCGGTGATCGGGAGGTCGTCGTCGGCCAGCTTCTCGACGGCGGCCAGGATCCGCATCCGGCGCAGGACCGCCCGCCAGGTCATGCCGGTCTCGTCGGAGAACCGCCGGGCCAGCGACCGCGGCGCCAGGCCCACCTCCTCGGCGATCTCCTCGAACCGGGCCTCGTCACCCAGCCGCTGCTCGGTCAGCCGCAACGCCTTGCGCAGCTCCGGCGAGCGGCCGGCCGGCACCACGACCGGGCTCGGCCGTTCGGCCAGCCGCCAGCAAACCGCTCCCAGAGCGGCGAACAGCGTTTGGGCGTACGCCGGAAGAGGCTCCTCGCTCGGACCCCAGGCGCCGCATTCGGTGAGCAGGGCGCCGGCCAGACGGTTCAGATCGAACACGGTCAGCGGCGCGGGCGGCGCCGGCACGAAGGCGGTGTCGAACAGCACCGACGAGGTCGTGACCGGCCGCGGGATGCTCACCCGGATGGGCCGCCCCGCCTCGATGAGGGCGGCCCGGGCCGGCGGCAACAGCCACGCCTGCCCCTGCGCCTCCAGCCGCAGCACGCCGGCCGAGGCGCAGAGCAGGTAGTGGCGGTCGACGCAGAGCTCCCGTTCGGGCTCGGCGGGGAACGTCCGGACGAAGCTGTACGCCGGGCGGGTCATCGACGCTCTCGCACGAGCTGATCGTAAGCGTCCGGGGTCAGCCCACGGTCTCCATCAGCTCGGCCCGGAAACGCCGGCTCACCGGCGCGCCGGCCATCATCGGGCGGAGCACCTCGCCGGAGCGGGCGAAGGAGGCCGAGTCCAGGTAGCCCGCGAACGACGCCTCGTCCTGCCACTCGTGGACCACGGTGACCTGGGTGTCGTCGTCGCGGTCGGCGTACACCCGGAAGGCGATGTTGCCCGGCATGCTCCGCACCTGTCCGCGTTCCCGGTCGAGCTGGGCGAGGGCGGCCGGACGGTCGGCGGGCGCGGTGCTGAAGTCCAGAATGGCGATGAACATCGAAGATCTCCTCGGTTCGAGCGGCGATGGCCGCTGGGTGACCGTTCGATCGTCGCCCGCCGGCGGCCGGCCTGCCGCCGCCGGTCGGACAGGTTCACGCTGCCATCGGACAGGCTGGACCGGGCCCCGCCGCGGGTCCACACTCGGAAGCATGAGTTCGCCACCCGGACACGACGAGCGGCTCACACCGTGGCTGATCCACGATCTGCCGAGGATCGCGTGGATCGTGGAGTACCGCCTCGCGGAGCTGAGCGACGACGAGCGGCAGATCGTGCGCGACGCGATCGCCCGCATGCAACGCGCCCTGGAGCGCGACGCTCCCTGACCTCGGTTCATCCCGCTCATCCGACGCGGATGAGCCCTTGTGCCCGGCCGGTCCCGCACACTGACGGCTCCGCGAGCGATCGTGAGGAGTGTCGATGTTCGAGGGACGCATGCTCCAGGCCGAGCGCAGCAAATACTGGTGGGTCGAGCTGGTGGCCGGGATCGGCTGGCTGGTCGTCGCCTGGCTGGTGCTGCGCGCGAACGTGACGTCGCTGGCCACGGTCGGCCTGCTGTTGGGGGTGCTGTTCATCGTGGCCGGCCTCAACGAGGCCTTCGTCGCCACGTTGGTCGGCGGCGGATGGAAGGTCCTGCACTGGGTGATCGCGGCGATCTTCGTGCTGGGCGGGCTGTGGGCGCTCATCCGCCCGGTCAACACGTTCTTCGCGCTGGTCTCGGTGCTGGGCCTGGTGCTGCTGCTGGAGGGCGCCTTCGAGATCGTCCGGGGCGTCTCCTCGCGCGCCGAGAACCCGTACTGGTGGCTGGGCCTCGTGGTCGGCGTGCTGCTGATCCTGCTCGGCCTCTGGGTGTCCGGTTCGGACCGAGTCTTCAACCTCCAGGCGCGAGCCTTCCTGGTCCTGTTCTGGGTCGGCCTGATGGCGCTGATCCGCGGCGTCACGGCGATCATCCTGGCGTTCGCGATCCGGCGGGCGGACCGCTCCCTCGCGGCGGTTTGAGCGGCGCCCTCAGTTCCGGCGCTTCAGCGGCAGCCAGACGGCCGGCTCGTCGATCGACGGCCACGTCTCGGGGCTCGTCGCGGGCCGAAAGCGGAAGCGGGCGTCGAACGGTGTCCAGAACCGCTCGTAGTCGCGGATCCGCTGCCACCCTTCGTTGTCCCACCCCGGCGTGTTCACGAGACAAATCGTCGCATCTTCCCCTACTGTGACCGCCGCAACTCGGCCAAGCTGTGGCGACTCCCCGAAGACTTGGGGATCGTCAAGCAGCGGGCACCGCTGTCGGCCGCAATGGCCGGCGTGGTGGGCGCACGCACGGGCGACCGGGGCGGCGATTATGATGGACCGTCAGTAAACCCGGGGGATGAGGCTGCAGATGATCAATGTGCAGGAGTTCGCGCGGCGGCTGAGCACTCTCGGAGCTGATGCCTTCACCAGCGACGACGTCGTGGACCTGGCGACGGCTGCCGACGTGCGCATCAACGCCGACATCGAGATCGACGCCTCGCTGGCGCAGCGCCTGCTCGACCAGATCTCGCCCGCGCTGCCGGTGACCGGAGCGCAGATCGCGGCGACGCAATGGCCGCCGCCCAAGTCTTCGCTGCCGGCGGCGCCTTCGGTGTCGTTCTCCAGCCCCGGCGCCGTCGACGGCCCGGCCGATCAGCCGGGCCGGCCCCGCAGTTCCGGGCCTTCGCGTGGCGGCCGGCGACCCGGCTCTCGACGAACGGGCAGGTGAACCGCTCTCCCGTCAGCCGGCCGGAACGCATTTGCCTCACACCGGCGAGTGCTCGGCCGGCCTCAGCTCGCGATGGGATGGCTGGGGCGTGGCGGCCCATGCCCAGAGGGCGAACCCGGCGGCGAAGGCCAGCATGGTCAGCACACCCCGCGGCCAGAAGATGTGGCTGTCGATGAACGAGTAGCCGGCGCCGAGGAGCACCACCGTGCCCACGAGAACCCGCGGGCCGTGCCGGACACCCAACGCGACCGTGCCGGCCAGCACGGCGACCAGCAAGGCGTACACGCCGGTCCGGCCGAGCAGGTCACCGACGTCGTACAGGGCCAGCACGAGCCGGCGAAGCTCGGCTTGGTCACCGCTCTGCCCGGCGACCGTGCCGGCCGCGATTCCCGCTACGGCGTCCAAGCCGGTGTAGCCGGCCGCGTAGACACCGGCGCCGATCCAGGCGACGACGGTGGCAATCCCGGGCACATCGAGCCGGGGCCGGCCGCGCAGCAACACCACGAAGCCCAGGGCGAGCAGCGGAAAGACCGGCAGCAGCACGATATGCAGGTGCACCCAGTCGTGCGCGGTGGCGGCCGACAGCCCGCCCGGATGGGCCAGGCCCGCGACTGCCAGCAGCAACGGGCCGACCGTCACGAGCAGCCCCGTTCGCAGCCCACGCATCCGGCGATGCTACCCACCCGGACCGGCGGGAGACGCCGCCGGCTCGGGGATGTCGCGGTTCCGCCGTTGTTCGCCCCGCTGCAGGCTGTGGGCGAATAACGTGGTGTCGAACCAGGTGGGGAAGGCCTTGGCCAGGCGGCTCGGCCCCAGGAACCGGGCGTGTCCGTTGGCGACCAGGTCGCGGAAGGGCGCTATGCCGACGAGCCAGCGGTGCATCTGCGCGGTGTCGGCCTCGAGGGCCAGATCGACGGCCAAGCCTTGATCGTCTCGGCAGACCGTGATGGCTGGGCGCTGGATGTCGAGCCAGCCCTGCGCGCCGCCGGCCCCGGTGAGGACGAGGTGCACCACGGTGCGTGTTTCGGGGAGCTTGGCGGGAATGGCGAGTTGATGCGTCCGCCAGATCAGGGTCAGGCCGTCGCACTCCTCGCTGCCCGGATCGCCGAACATCCATTCCGCGGCCCAGGCGCCCATTGCCCAGACCACCGACGTCAGCGCCTGACCGGCCGGAGTCAGCGCATAGACGCCCGGGCGCCCCGACGGACCCGCTTCATGCGTCAGCAAACCGCGTCGCTGAAGCTCGCGTAGCCGCTGCGCGAGCAGGGTGCGACTGACCCGGGGGATCCCTCGATGGATCTCGTTGAACCGGCCGGCTCCGACCATCACCTCGCGGATGATCAACGGGGTCCAGCGGTCGCCCAGCACCTCGACGCTGGCGGCGATCGGGCAGTACTCCCTGCGGTTCATCTGGACATCATGCGCCCGCCCGGCGCCACCCAGTAGTACGAATTCTGTACCGTCGAGAACCGGTCGACCAGCCGTTCGGCGTGCTGGTCGGCCCGGTTCATCCCGCTTCGCCCTAGCGCCGGAGCGGGCGTGCGGCGGTACGACATCATCACTGGCCGGCTCGCCACCGGACTCCGCATCCTCGTGACATGCACGCTGACCCGATTGTCACCGAGACCGTTGTCCGTAACCATCTGCTGGCATTCGTCGAGCAGAAGCCCATTGCCGCGATAGTGAGCGACTACGCCGACGACGCGATCTTCTACACCGAAGCCAGGATCTATCGCGGAAAGCAAGAGATCCACGGCTTCTTCGAGAACTTCATCGCCTCGCTGCCGGCGCAGGCGGTCAACCGTTTCAAGCTCACCAGCCTGCGAGCCGATCGGAACATCGCGTACATCACCTGGCGGGTGGGCGACGACATTCCGTTGGGCACCGACACCTTCGTCGTGGACAACGGCAAGATCATTTCACAAACCTTTGCGATGTACGCCGTCGCGGCGCACTAGATCGGTCGGCGCGCACCACCGCTTGTCCGTCGACCGATGGACAAGCGGGTCGGGCCCTCGAGGGACATCGCCAGTCCACGGGCGATGCGAAGATCGACGCATGCCTCAGCCCGACGCGCCCGTCACCCGCTCGAAGAACATAGCCCTCATCGCGATGCTGCTCGCGGTGGCGATGACCTTCATCGACCAGACCATCGTGGCGATCGCCTCGCCGAACATCCAGTCCGAGCTGTCGCTGAGCGCGGAGGGCTCGCGCTGGGTGATCAACGCTTACCTGCTGGCGCTGGCGGCGACGTTCGCCTTCGGTGGGCGGCTCGCCGACGTGCTGGGCCATCGCCGGATGGCGACGATCGGCATCCTCGGGTTCGCCGTGTCCTCGCTGCTGTGCGGGCTCACCCCGAACAACGGCGCGGCCGAGGCGTGGATCATCATCTTCCGGGCGCTGCAGGGCGTCTCCGGCGCAATCATGATCCCGGCCGCGCTCGCGGTGGTGGTCTCGGCGTTCCCGGTCCGCGAGCGCGGCCGGGCGATGGCGATCTTCTTCGGGGTCAGCGGCGGCCTCACCGCGATCGGCCCGATCGCGGGTGGCTTCCTCACCCAGTGGACCTGGCGGGCGATCTTCTGGATCAACGTGCCGATCGCCGTGATCGCGCTCATCCTGCTGGCCGCCGCGCATATCGCCTCGACCCGGCGCCGGGAGCGGATCGACTACGTCGGCGCCCTGCTCGCCGCGACCGGCATGGGCTTGTCCGTGCTCGGCTTCGAGCAGGCGCCGGTGTGGGGCTGGGACAACGCCGGCACCTGGCTGTGCATCGTCGGCGGCCTGGCCGTCATCGTGATCTTCGTGTTCGTCGAGGCACGTACCGGCAGCCCGCTGATCAAGGTCCGGATCTTCCGCGATCGTGCCTTCGTCGTCGACAACGCGGTGCTGTTCCTCTCGATGATCGCGTTCATTCCGGTGTTCTTCTTCGCCAGCGTGTACGCCCAGTTCTCGCTCGGCTTCGACGCCAACGAGGCCGGCCTCTACCTGCTCGTCTTCTTCGCCGGCTTCGCTCCGGCGGCCCAGGTCGGCGGCCGGCTGCTGGACTCGGGCGGCGCCCGGCTGCCGGTGATCGCCGGATCGGCGGTGGCGGCCGTCGGCTTCGCGCTGTGGGCCTGGAAGATCACCGACCTCAGCCTGGGCGCGCAGTGGCCGTACATCGTCATCGCGGGGGCCGGGATCGGCCTGCTGCTCGGGCCGGCCAGCACCGACGCGGTCAACCGGGCGATCGGCGCCTCGTACGGCGAGGTCACCGGCATCACCCAGACCGTGCGCAACTACGCCTCGGCGCTCGGCGTCGCGGTGCTCGGCACGGTGCTGTCGACGGTCTTCGCCCACCGCCTGGTGTCCTCGCTGGTCGCGCTCGGCGTGCCGCGGTCGCAGGCGCAGAGCCTCGCCGATTCGGCCGGCGCACAAGGCGGCGGCAGCGGCGGCGCCATCCCGGCCGCGGTGGCCGACACCATCCGGCACGACTTCGCCGTCGCCACCGGCTGGGTTCTGGGCGGCATGGCGATCGCCCTGGGCGTCTCCTTCCTGGTGTCCCTCGCGCACCCCGGCGGCCGATCGCCGCAGGGCGGGACGGCCGTGGCGGCTGACGAGCCGGCCACGGCGGTGGAGCCCGCCTGACCGCCGGCACGCCGACGCCGGACGGCACGCGGCGAGACCGCGGCCGCCCGGCGACGAGCCATAGCGCTACGTATATGAGCGCGTGGACACACAGCAACGCCGCTGGTACTAGTTAGGCGTGCTGAGGGCCATCGAATGGATCGTGCTGGGCATCGGGAGCCCGGCCGCCATCGTCTACGGCGTCCGCCGTCACCGACCCGCCCGGGCCGGGCCCTGGCTGCTGCTCGCCGGCGCTGTGGTGGCCAGCGGCGCCGGCGACGTCCTGACCGCGTTGGACCGGCCGGGCGTCGCCGCGTTCTGCTTCTACGCCATGTTCGTGCTGATCGCCTGGAGCCTGCTGCAGCTGACCCGGATCGGCGCGATTCTCGTCGACCGGGCCCGGCTCATCGACCTGCTCGCGTTGGCGTGCTCGACGCTGCTGGTGGTCTGGGTGTTCGCCATCGGCGATGCCGGCCAGATCGGGGACGTCTCCGGCGCGTACGTCATCGGAGCCCTGCTGCTCTTGGCGGTGGTCGCCCGCGTGCTGGTCGCCGTGGGCCGGAACGTCTCGGCCGCGCTGCTGGTCGTCGGCGCGGTGGGTGTCCTGGTCAGCGACATTCTGCAGCCGCTGTGGCCGGGCCGGCTGAGCGAGTCCGGGTTCGCGGTGCTCTACCTGGCCTGGGGCGCCGCCGCGCTGCACCCGTCGATGGTCCGGCTCACCGAGCCCGCGACGCCGCGTCCGAGCCCGTGGCGTGGGCGCTGGGCGGCGCTGCTGGGCATCTCGGTTGCCACCCCGCCGGTGGTTCTGCTCGTCGAGGCGGTTCACGGCAGGGTCGGCGACGGGGTGGTGATCGCCGTCGCCGGTGCGATCACTCTTCTCCTGACCATTACGCGGCTGACCGACTCGGTGACCCTGAACGGTCAGGCCCTGACGCGTGAGCGCGGCTTGCGGCAGGCGAGCGCCGCGCTGGTCGCCGCCGCCGACACACCGGCCGTGGATGAGGCCGTCCGAGCGGCGATCGCCCAGCTCATGCCGCCGGACGCGATCCGCAGCATCGTCTTCGCCGTCGACGACCGCCAGCTCACGCCCGAGTCGGTGCCCGGCCCCGAGGCCGGCCCGCCGCCCCGCAGCTGGTGGATCGACGACGCGGACCACGACTACGCCACCCTGGTCTGCCCGCTCTGGCTGGAACCGCTCGCCGTCGCCAGGCCCGGCGGTGGAGCCCTGATCCTGGTGGGTCGCCGGGACACCCTCACCGCCACTCGCGACTCCCTCGAGGTGCTGGCCGGTCAGGCGGCGCTCGCACTGGATCGCATCTCCCTGGTGAAGGCGGTCGGCCGCCGCGACAGTGACCTCTATCTGCGCGCGGTGATCCGGAACAGCGCGGACATCGTGGTGGTGATCGACGAGGACCAGCGCATCCGGTACGCCAGCCCGTCGCTGCGTGAGCTGCTCGGCCTCGCCGAGCTTCCGCCGCTGGCCACACTCGACGACCTGGTGCATCCGGACGACCGCGACCAGCTGCGTCAGGCCTTCCGCGGCTCCGGCGACGGTGTGGTGTTCTGCTCGCTGGTGCGGGCCGACGACAGCCAGGTGCTGGTCGAAGCCACGTACCGCGATCTGCGTGCGGACCGCCTGGTCCAGGGTTTTGTCGTGACGATGCGGGATTTTCCCCATGGCTATAAGCCGGACGTGCTGCCCCAACGCGACAACCTGGACGAGTTGCCGGCCCGGGTGAACCGGCGCAGCGCTCGGGACAAGTTCCGCTTCTAGGCTCAGCGCTGACCGGCCAGGGCCGGCAGCCGGTCGAGATCCTCCCGCGGCGGCGACTCGATCATGTCGGTGCGCCGCGGCCGGAACGATCCGGCCGCCAGCCAGCACAGCGTGGTCAGGGTTGCGCCGGCGATCGCGTCGACGAGGTAGTGGTTCGCGGTGCACAGCACGGTGATCACCATGGCCACCGGCAGGGTGACCGCGACGAGCCGGAGCAGCACGTGCCGGGACGCGGCGGCGATGGCCAGCCCCATGACCAGGTCCCAGCCGACGTGCAGGCTGGGCATGGCGGCGTACTGGTTGGTGAACATCGCCGGCTGCAACACCCGGTAGGCGTGCGCCCCGACCGTGACGGTGTCGGTCATGCCGAGACCGGCCAGCCGCGGCGGCGCCACCGGGAACGTCGCGAAGATGACCAGCCCGATCCCGCCGGACAGCAGCATCGTGTTGCGGGCCCGCAGATAGACGGCGGGATGCCGCCGCGCCAGCCAGATCAGCGTTACCGCGATGACCGGCCAATGACCCCAGATGTAGATGTCGTTCAGCACCGTACGCAAGAAGGGCATGCTCATCACCGACGCCTGCCATCCGGGTTCGTGATAGAGCCCGAGCGCGCGTTCCAGGCCGACCACGGAATGCGCGTTGCGTACGGCCTCGGTGGTGGCTGCCTGGGTCGCCCCCCGGACCAGGAAGTACGCCGCGACGGCCGCGACCATGATGGCCACCTGTGGCAGCAGACGCACGCGCTCGGCGGTGTTTCCCGGTGGCCGCAGCCGGTTTCTCCCCGTGATCATTGACATGCTTCGGAGCCTGGTCGTTCGCGCCCGCCGGGCCATCCGGCATCGACTCCGACGTCTCCCTGAACTTCGCGGTGCGGTGCCCCGTAAGGGATTTGGCCGTTCCGTTCGAGAACCTCAGGGTTCGGGTGCCGCGGCTCGTCATCCGACAGCGGCGGTGTGCCGCGCGGAGTAGATTCGCAGATGTGGATCCCAAGATCGGCCACGATCCGCTGGAAGCCGCCGGGCCGGCGTTCGAGCTGCTCGAGGCGAAACTCGAGCCGCCCGCCCACCGATCCGGGACCGTCGTCCGCACGGCATTGCTCGAGCGGCTCGACGCGATGCGCGACGTCTCGGTGATCGCCGTGGCCGCGCCACCCGGCTACGGCAAGACCACACTCCTCACCCAGTGGGCGAAACGCCGCGGACCCCGTACGGCGTGGTTGTCCTGCGACGATTTCGACAATGACCCCGCCGTGCTGCTGACCTGTCTCGGCGCTGCTCTCGGCCGGGTCGACTCCGGCGCGCGGGCGGCGTTCCGTACCGTCGCCTCGTCCGCTCGGGGTCCGGCCGCCATGTTCGAGCTCACGACCGCTCTCTGCGCGATCGACCCCGTCTCCATCGCGATCGACTCCGCCGAGGCCGTGACCGGCTCCGAGTCGCGCGGGATCCTCGGCGAGCTGGCCCTGACCCTGCCGCGGGGGTGGCAGCTGGCGATCGCGTCGCGGTTCGCGTTGCCGCTGCCGATGGGGCGGCTCCGGACCGCCGGCAAGATCGTCGAGATCGGACCGGCGGAGCTGGCCCTGGATCCGGCCGAGGCGAAGGAGCTCATCGCGGCCGCCGAGGTCGACGTGCCGCCCGCCGAGTTCGACGATCTGATCTCGCGGACCGAGGGCTGGGCCGCGGGCCTCTACCTCGCGGCGCTCGCCATCCGGGCCGGCACACCCCACCGGGACGCCGGGTTCGCCGCGGCGCGGAGCGAAAGCTTCATGATCGACTATCTCCGCTTCGAGCTGCTCGACCGGGCGTCACCGGGGGAGGCGTCGTTCCTGATCCGGACGTCGGTGCTCGACCGGATGAACGGCCCGATGTGCGACGCGGTGCTGGAGACCACCGGCTCGGCACGCGTTCTCGCCGATCTCGCCGGCCGCAACATGCTGGTCGTCCCGCTGGATCGCAACGGCGAGTGGTATCGCTACCACCACCTTCTCCGTCGCCTGCTCGGCGCCGAACTGCACTGTCGGGAGCCGCAGCGCGTCCGGCCGCTTCACCTGCGAGCGGCCGAGTGGTTGCGGCACCACGGCATGCCGGAGGCCGCCATCCGGCAGGCGCAGGCGGCCGAGCAGGCCGATCTCGTCGCCGAACTGGTCCTGGACGCGGCCCAGCCGGTCTGGGCGAGCGGCCGCGTGGAAACCGTCCTGCGCTGGATGGAATGGCTCGAGCAACGCCACTCGGTCGAGCGGTACCCGGCCATCGCGGTGCACGGGTCCCTCATTCTGGCGCTGCTCGGCCGGGCCGGCGAAACGGACCGGTGGGTGGCCGTCGCCGAGCGGGGCGAGAGGTCCGGGGTCCTCTCCGACGGCAGCACCGTGCCGAGCGTTCTCGCCTATCTGCGTGCCCTGCTCTGCCGGGACGGGGTCGAGGCGATGCGGCGCGACGCCCGGGACAGCGGGGCCGGCCTCAGCCCGGACAGCCCCTATCGCGTGTCGACCACGCTTTACGTCGGCATCTCGTACCTGCTCCAGAACGACTTCGACCGGGCCGATCCGATCCTGGCCGGCGCGTTCGACGACGCGCTCGCGGCCGGGGCGCCGCCGGTAGCCGCCCTCGTCCTCGCCGAACGCTGCATATCGGCCGCGGCCCGGGGCGACATGACCGAGGTCGAGAAGCTGGCCGCGCGGGCGCTGGCCATCGTCGAGGAGGGGCATTTCGAGGAGTACTGGACCAGCGCCCTGGTTTTCGCCCAGGCGGCGCTGGCCGCGTCGCACCGCGACGACCCGGCGGCGGCCCGGCGGCATCTGGTTCGCGCGACCCGCTTGCGACCACTGCTCACGTACGCGTTGCCGGTCGTCTCCGTGCAGGCGCTGCTCCAGATGGCGCGCAGCTACCTCGCGCTGGCCGACGCCGACGGCGCCGCCGCGGTCCTGCGGCAGGCCGCCGCCATCCGCCGTCGTCGCCCCGACCTGGGAAACCTCTGGAGTCAGGCCGGCGAGTTACAGTCCCACCTGCGGCACCTGTCCGCGACCGGCAGCGGGATTTCCTCGCTGACCGTCACCGAGCTGCGCCTCCTGCCGTTGCTGGCCACTCACCTGTCCGTCGGCGAGATCGCGCAGCACCTGCACCTCTCCCCGGCAACGGTGAAGACGCAGACCGCATCGATGTACCGCAAGCTCGGCGTCGCCGGGCGCGGCGCCGCGGTGGCCCTGGCCGGCGAGCTCGGCATGCAGGACCGAGCCGGGCGAGGTTGATTGCTGGAGGCGGTCATGAACGCGGAGATCTGGAGTTACGACGTCAGTCGCGTCGGGCAGTCGGCGACCGTCGCGTTGTCGGGCGAGATCGAGATGAGCGTGAGCGGCGACCTGCTGCGCGTCCTCACGGCGGAGCTGCGCCGCGAGGGCACCACGACGGTGCGCGTGGACCTGGCCGCGGTGACATTTCTCGGATCGGCCGGGATGCAAGCCCTCGTCGAAGCGCGGAAGCTCGCGGAGGACCGGGGTCAGCGGTTTGCCGTGGTCGGCGCGAACGGGGTACCGCGCGAGGTTCTGGACGTCACCGGCCTGCTGGCGTTTCTGGAGGAAACCCGTCCCCCTGGACGCGACGACGACTGAGCGTTGATGAGTCCTGCCAGTATCGGCATGAGGCCACGCTGGTCACGACCCGAGGAGATCCCGACCGATGCAGCACCCGCCGGCCAAGATTCACCGCGTTTTCGAGCTCGTCGAGCCGATCGCCACCGTCACGTTCTCCGAGGTGCCGACCGAGGCGTTCCTGGCGGTGGGCATGCGCAACTACTGGGACGGATACTTCGCGGGCCGGGCGGCGCCGCTGGGGCCGGCGCCGGCCGAGGTGGTGCACGCGGTCTTCTACAACTTCGCCGACGGTGAGGTGGCCCGCCACATTCCGTGGGTCTGGGGGAAGGTCACCCCGCAGGAGGCGATCGCGGTTCGGGAGCGGGGCAGCGCCACCGCCCTGCGGCAGATGATCGGACCGCTGGCCGAGTCGCCCGCCCTGGTGCGGGTCGCGGACCTGGCCACCCGGGCCGGGGTCAGCGCGCCGGTCGAGGGCCGCGTGCTGTACGCCGGGCTGCGGGCGCTTCCGGTGCCCGAGGAGCCGGTGGCCAGGCTCTGGCACGCGACGACGCTGCTGCGTGAGCACCGGGGGGACGGTCACAACGCCGCCCTGGTCGCGCACGGCATCGGCGGCACCGAGGCGCACGTCCTGCTGGCGCTTTCCCTCGGCATGCGAGCGCAGGAGTTCGGCCGGGTCCACCACCTGCCCGCGGCGCAGCTGGCCGCCGTCGTCGACGGGCTGCGCGACCGCGGCCTGGTGGACGCGGCCGGCGGGTTGACCGACGCCGGCCGGCAGATCAGGCAGCGGGTCGAGGCCGTCACCGACGAGCTGGCCGCCCCGGCGTACCGCGTGCTCGACGCCGGTGAGCTCGACGAGCTGATCGCGGGGCTCGAGCCGATCGCCGCCGCGGTGCAGGCCGCCGACAACTGATGCCGTCGATTTCGCTGAAGGGCTGCGTGCCCGCGGACGAGAGTCCGATGTCGCGGTGGTCGAAGGCCCATGGTCAAACGACTTGAACTGCACCGGATCCGGTCAGTCCGAACCTACGCAGTCGGTCGGCCCCGGCCGGATCGCCTCTCGACTCGCGCAGGTCGACCAACGCCTTCAGCGCGCTGAGGTCGCCGAAGTCGGCGGCCCGCGCCGCGAGAGCGACCGCGCCGACAGCGTCCCCGGTCAGCTCCTGCCACAACGCCAGCATGTGCAGAGCGGTCGTGTCGCCGAGATCGGCAGCCTTCCGGTACCAGGCCTCGGTGCCCGCGTCGTCCCCGGCCTGGGCATGCCGCATGGCCAGCGCCAGCATCGCGCCGGTATTGCCGAGGTCGGCAGCCTGCCGGAACAACGCCTCGGCGCCCGCTTCGTCTCCGGCCTCGGCGCGCTGGATGCCCAGCGCCGTCATCGCACCGGCGTCACCAAGGCCGGCAGCCTGCCGATACCAAGCTTCCGCGCCGGCTTTGTCTCTCGCCAGCTTCCGCATCTGAGCTAGTTCCAGCATCGCGCCGGTGTCACCGAACTCGGCGGCCTGCCGGCACTGCGCCTCGGCGCCGGCGACTTTCTCCCGGCGGCCGGCAAGTCTCGCGTCCTCTCTCGGGCCGTTGATCTCGGCGGCCCGTTTGTACAGCGCCTCCGCGCCGACGGCGTCCCCGGCCATCTTCCGCAGGTCGGCCAGCTTGATCATGGCGCTGGTGTCACCGAGGTCGGCAACCTGCCGGTACAGATTCTCGGCAGCGGCGGCATCGCCGACCTTCTCCCGCAGTTGGGCGAGTTGCCAGATGGCGCGGGTGTCATCGCGGTTTGCGGCCTGCCGGTACAAAGCCTCCGCACCGGAAAAGTCTTCGTCCATTTCCAGCACCATGGCCAGCGCATGAAGGGCGCGGGTATCACCGAGGTCGGCGGCCCGCACCGCAAACGCCACGGCTTCATCGATCCGGCCGGCGTCTTCGCTCACCATCGCCAGCTGGTACATCCCGAGGGTGTCGCCGCGATCGGCTACCTGCTGGTACAGCGCCTCGGCGACGTCGTAGTCCCTGGTCTTGAACCGCAGCCGAGCCATGGCGTACAGCGCTGAGGTGCTGTCGCGGTCGGCGGCTTGCTGGTACAGCGAGATGGCGTGCCGATAACGCCCTCGTCGCTCGGCCTGGCCTCCGAGGCCGAGCAGCAGGTGGTCATCCGTGACGATGATGGCGAACGCGCGCCACAGGCTGTCAGGCGGGTAGATGCCGGCGCGTTCGGTGCGGCCGACTTGTTCGAGGTAGTCGGCCAGCCGGTAGTGGGGCTGACCGTCTTGTGCAGACGGGTCGCCGGGGCGGGGCCGGATGCGGGTCAACGGGCCGCGTACGCCGCGGCAGGGCTTGCCGGCGGACCTCAGGGCCTGGTCCAGCCAGTCGTCGTAGGCCGTGTCCCAATCATGATCGTTGAGGTAGCCGGGGGCGGCGTTCTCCAGCAGGGAGTGGGGGATGGCAAGCGGGTGGCCGAGCCGGCGTGCGTCCATCGCCACCTGAATCACCGCCCTGGTGGCCGGTTCGGCGGTGCGGTAGCGGCTCTCCAGCTCGGGGACGCCGGCAAGGTATTGGGTGATGCGGCCGCCTTCGGCGTGTGCGGCGGCGTACCGCAGTCGCGGATCGCTGCCGAGGGCGGCCGGCTCGAGCGGGGTGAACGCGCCGGTAAGGGTGACCGCGGTGTCGGCGAGCAGATTCCGGACCTGCCCATGGATGTCGGGGTCCCCGGCCGGACGGGTGGTCAGAATGCTCCAGTCGTCCGGCCACGCGGTAGCGAGGATGAGCACCGGCCAGCGGTCCTGGTCGGCCAGCAACCCGCGCAGGCCGGCGGCGACCCGTTCACCCAGGCCGAGGTCGGTGGGCTTGAGGTAGTGCTGTGCCTCGTTGAGCCAGACGATCGTGCCCGGACCGGCTCGGTCGAGCTCGGTCAGGGCGGCCTCCGGATGGTACGGATGCCACAGCCTCCACCGGCCGGGCTGTGCACTGTCGACGTACTTTGCCAGTTCCCAGCACGCTCGGGTCTTGCCGGTCGACGAGCCACCCACCAGGGTGATCAGACGTGACCGGCCGTCCTCGAGCATGTCGTCGACGGTGTTCCGCAGGCCCAGGTCGTGGGCTCGGAGCGCGTACGGAGGCAACGGTTCGGACGGGGTGATGCCGGCGACCCGAATGGCCGGGTGCACTTCGAGCGCGAGCGGGTCGCAGTCGCCGATCGGGCGGCCCAGCCGATCACGCGATGTTGCCCCGGCGTTGTCACGGGTGCTCTTCCGCTGCCGCACGGCGTCCTGGTGAAGTCCCAACCACCAGGAGAGAGGACGCTGCTGGTAGCCCCTGGCGCGGGGTTGGAGGTACTCGACCAGAAAGCGCACTACAGCGGGATCGGCGGGCACCGCCTTGCCGCCGAACCAGTCACTCAGCCGCTGTCTGCTGATGGGCAACGGCGGTTGCTGGGCGGCAGCCTGACGGACCAGCGTGGTGTACGAGACTCCGGCGGTTGCCTCCCGCAACGTCGCCAGCTCGGTCAACAGCCTGATCATCGCGCGGCCCGGCTGCTGTCCGGAGGATGTCCGGGTCCGGACCGAACCGGACCCGACGTCACCATCAGTGAGCAGGACATGATCAGAATGTAGCCGAAACGGCTCGGCGGACAGGCACCGGACACCCGACAAAGGGCGACATGTCCACCATGTTCTCGCTGATTCATGACGGAGCGTTCGCCGCCGGCATCGGCACGCTGCTCTACACCGCAACGGTCACCACGGCCGCCTTCACCGCGCTGCTGGCGCCGGCTTCGCAACGACGACGCGACGCCCGCACCGTGCTGACCATCTTGCTGCGCAACCGATGGAGTGAAGGCTGAAACTTTTCCGGGACCGGGGCGCGACAGGTGAGGTGTCTATCAAAGGAGAAGTGCCATGACCGCAGCAGCCCGGACAACCACCCGACCCGCGCACCTCCCGTCGTCGTCAGCCGCCATCTTCGCCGTTCTCGGGCTCATCGACATCGGACTGTTCGGGGTGGTGGGCTCCTCGATCGCCCCGCCGCTGGGGATCAGCATCGCCATCGCGACGCTCGGGCTCGTCACCCTGGTCGCCCTGGTTCCCGCCCGGCGTGGCAGCCGGCCGTGGCTCATCGCCGCCGTCGTCACCCGGGTCCTCTCCGCCGTCCTGGCCGGTGCCGCGTTCGTTGCCGGCGCGCCCGCCTGGGTCATGGCCGTCGAAGGCTTCGTCATCGTCGCGACGATCGTGGCCCTCGTCCTGCTGCGCCGAGCGTGACGGTGGTCCGCGGCCGCTTCATCGTGGTCGGCGGCGTTGTCGGCGTCGCCTGGGCGGCCAGTCTGCGCGGCTTCATGGCGCAGCTGGCCGGCCCGGCCTCGACCTTCACCATGAGCGGCACCTTCGGCATCATCCTGCCGACCGGCGCGGTTGTCGGCGCGCTCCTCGGCTGGGCCGAATACCAGCACCGAAGCGGCCGTCAGTACCGGCCGCTCATCCTCGCCCCGCTGCTGATCGGCGTCATGCCCAGCCTGGCGACCGCCGGCCTGGATCCCGGCCCCATCGGCCTGGCCCTGTTCGCCATGGCCGGCGGCTACGCGATCTCCGGCCGTGGGCCGCTCTGGACGCGGGCCGTGGCCGGCATCGTCAACCTCGCCGGCGTGGTCGTCACCTTCCTGGCCCCCAAGCCTTCGCCGGAGCTCGGCCTCGCCACGCCGCAGGGTCTCTGGTTCGACACCCTGGGGGCGTCCCTGGGAGTCGTCCTCGCCCTGGCCTGCGCCATCCCGATGCGCCGCCCCGAGGCAAGCGCGGTCACCGCGGGCCGGGCATCCACCGGGGCCAGCGGCTGACCGACCCGGCGACGGCCGCCGCGCCGGCGACGAGGACGCCCCACCACACGGTGTTCGACGACAGCCCGTCGCCGCCGCCGGTCGGGAACGTGCTGACCCGGCTGGCCACCGCCGGTAGGAGAGTGGGCGCCAGCAGGATCAGCACGACGGCGGCGGATGCCGGCGCCCCCGGCTCGCCGATCCGCGTACGGCCCACGCACGCCACGACGAAGCCCAGCGCCACGTTGCCGGCCAGCGCGAGCGCGGTCGCCGGCCAGGGCAACGTCAGCCCCCGCAGCGCGCCGCCGAGCATGAGCACCGCGCCGGTGGCGAGCGGGGCGAGCAGCGCCAGCGCGCGGATCCCGGTGCGCTTGACCGGCCCGGTCGGGGTCACGTCGACGACCGGGCTGGCCGGTTCGTCGAGGGCGAACGCGGCGGCGGCGGCGAGCAGCGTGAAGGCGATCGGCAGCATGGTGGTGGCGGTCGTGGGGAACGCGACTCCGCAGCCGCCCATCAACGCGGCCGCGCCGCTGACCCCCACGACCGCGGGCCACGCTCCGGCCCGCAACATCGTTCGGACCATCATGCGCGTACGGGGTCGACGACGGCGAGCGCGAGCAGGAGCACGGCCAGCACCGACGTGGCCGCCAGGGTGCGGACGATCCGGTAGCGCACCCGCCCTTCGGCGCCGCGCAGCATCGCCACCAGGACCGCGATCGCGCACAGCGCTAGTTGCCAGCCGAGGAAGAACCACGGCGATCCGCGCCAGAGCGTGACGTCGGGTCCGTTGTCGGCGAAGGAGAAGTGCGTGAACGGCGCGAACATCCGCAGTGCCGTGGCGGCCGCCGAGTCCGGATGCGACAGGGACGGGACCGTCGACAGGTTGCCCCAGCCGAAGAGGAACAGCAGCGCCACGAACGAGGCGCCGGGGAACCGGACCCAGCGGCCGAGCGCGACACCGAGCAGCGGGCCGCCGAGCGACGGGACGACGAACTGGCTGACCAGGATCGCGGCCTGCGCCGGCGAGCTGAACGCCCCGTAGATCGGGTCGCCGATCGGGTAGACGCGCAGGAACCCGAGCAGCATCACCACGCTGCAGAGCATCGGTACGACCGCGACCGTGCAGAGCGCGGCCGTGCGCACCGGCAGCGTCGTCGGGGTGACGCCGAGGACCGGCTCGCTGGCGCGCGTCGATCGGGTCAACCCGAAGGTGGCCATCATGGCGAAGCCGCCCAGGAAGAACGGCACGTACCAGTTCAAGGAGTCGATCTCGGTGACCCCCGAGGGGGTGGTCGCCGTCACCCACGCGGTGAAGGCCAGGGCCAGCAGGAACACCGGGATGACGACGAACCGGCGCAGCTCGCGGACGGCGAGCATGCCGAGGCCGCGGCCGGCGACGGGCCGGGTCGGTGCGAGTGCCACGGTCACGACGTCACCCCTTCGCCTCGGAGCAGCAGGTAGGCGTCTTCGAGGGACGGTTCGACGTGCTCGACGCCGGCACGCGCCCGCGCGGCGACGTTGCGATAGCGGCCGGTGCCGGTGCGCCAGGAGACCGCCGCCGCCGGGTCGGGCTGGTCGGCGAGCCAGACCCGATCGGCGGCCTGCCGGACCAGCTCGGTGACCTGCCCGTCGTACCGGATCCGGCCTTGGTCCAGAACGACGACGCGCTCGCACAGCGCCGCGACGTCCTCGGTCTGGTGCGTGGACAACACCACGATCGACGTACGCGCGATCTCCGCGAGCACGGTCCGCAAGGTGACGCGTTGTTCCGGGTCGACGCCCGTGGTCGGCTCGTCCAGGATGAGCACCGGCGGCGATCCGAGCAGGGCCTGGGCCAGCGCGACCCGTCGGCGTTGGCCACCGGACATGGCCCGGATGCGCTTCGTCGTGACGTCGGAGAGCCCGACCTGACCGAGCACCCGGCGCACTTCGGCGTGCCGGGCGTCCGGCTCGGTCCACTCCTTGAGCATGGCGATGTAGTCGACGAACGCGAACGCCGTGAACCCGCGCGGGAAGCCGACCTCCTGCGGCAGGTAGCCCAGGCGGCGGCGGATGTCGGTGCGCTGAGCGGGCACGTCCGGGTCACGGCCCAGCACGCGTACGGCGCCCTGGCTCGGCGGCAACGCGGTGGCCAGCAGCCGCAGCAACGTGGTCTTGCCCGCACCGTTCGGGCCGAGCAGGCCGATCACGCCGGGTTCCAGGTCGAGCTCGACGTCGGCGAGCGCCCGGGTCGCCCCGAACGAGCGCCCGACGCCGCGCAGGCTGATCGAAGCGGTCATCGCCGCTACCTCCAGGGTCGAAGCCGGCGCAGATGGCGCCCGCGTACCAGAAATATTCCGAACGACGCCGCGGCCACCACCAGGAAAGCCACCTGCGTCCGGCCCTGCAGCATCGCGGCCGGCGCCGCCGACCGCGCGCTGGTGACCCAGACCGCGGCGAACCAGCCGACGCTGACCACGGTGGCCGCGTTCATCGGGCTGACCCAGGTGGACGCGGCCAGCACGACCGCGACGAAGCCGACCGCCGGCAGCAGCCAGGCGAACGGCGCCGCGCCGGGCACGACCAGCCCGAACAGCAGTACGGCCGGCAACGCGAGCGCGAGGACCGCGATCGTGCGCAGCAGGACCAGGCGCAGGGCCGGGTAGGGCGTGACCATCTCCGGTTCCAGGGCCGGGTCCCATCGCCGGTCGTAGCTGAACGCGACCACCAGGCACGGCATGAGCGGCGCCACCGCGAGGAAGAGCCATATCCCGCGGGCGTGCCCGATCATCGCCGCGAGCGCGGCGAACGCGAGGACGGCGGCCACGCCGACCAGCCACACCCCGCGAAACGCGCTGGCCACGGCGACCAGGCGAGCCTCGTGGGCGGGGAGACCGACGGCGCGCAGCAGCCGTTCGAACGGCGAGGGGAGCGGGACCTCGACGGCGTCGCGCGTACGCTCCCAGATCGTCGCGAGGTCGAACGCGGTGGCCGCCCCGTTGACCCGGCCCCGGCACTGCGCGCAGGTGAGCAGATGCTGCTCGACCGAGGCGCCCTCGGCCACCGAGTCGGTCCGCTCGACGTACCGCCGGAGCGTTTCCTCGTCGACATGCCAGGCGGTCATGACAGTCCCTCCGCTAGCGCGGCCCGCAGTTGTGCCTTGGCCCGGTACAGCCGCGTCTTGACGTTGCTGAGCGGCACGTGCAGCAGTTGCGCGGTTTCCTTGGCGGTCAGGCCGTCCAGCACGACGGCCTGGATGACGGCGCGCATCTCCGGCGACAGCCGGGCCAGGGCCCCGCCGATGTCGCCGTACTCGACCGACAGCAGCACCTGGTCCTCGGCCGCCGGGGTGGCCCCGGCGGTGTCGAACACCGCCGCGATGTCGGTCCGTGTGCGAAGGCGGCTGACCAGCCGGCGGATCGCGATGCCCCACAACCAGGCCGCGACGTTGCCGTCACCGCGGAAGCCGCGCGGCTTCTGCCAGATCGCGACGAACGTGTCCTGGACGGCGTCGGCCACGAGGTCGCGGTCGTTGCAGCGGCGGCCGAGCCGCAGCGCGAGCCACCCGGCATGCCGTTCGTAGAGCGTACGGAAGGCGCCGATGTCGCGCTCGGCGACGCCGATCAGCAGCGTCTCGTCGCTCGGGAGCCCCTCCATACCTCCACTGTCGCGTCCCGGGCCCGGAAAAGTTTCAGCCCTTACGACGAACTTTCCGGCCTGGTGTGTGTCAGTCGGTGTAGACCGTGCCCGGCGGCGGTGTACGCCCGGTGGCCAGATAGCTGTCGATCGCGTCCCGGGTGTGGCTGACGCCGTGGGCCAGGTAGCTGGTGTGGCCGTCGCCCTCGCGGGTCACCAGCACGCTCGACGGCAGATCCCGGTGCAGGCGGAGAGCCCACGGGTACGCCGTCGAGGGGTCGTGAGTGGCGTTGGTGATCAGGATCGGGGGCGCATGCCGCACCACGATCGGCTGCGGCGGGTTCACCACCGGCGCCGGCCAGCCGACGCAGCCGGTGATGATGGTCCACGACTGGGACGCGCCGCCGAGACGGGGCGCGACCGCCCGCCCGAGCCGCTGCACGCGTTTGAGGTCGTCGAAGGTCCGGACCGGCGTACGCCAGTCGAGGCATTCGATGGCGATCGCGCTGCCGTTGGCGTTGCCGTCGCTCGGCCCGGTGGCGACCGGCGGGGAGAACGCCGACGCGTCACCGGCCTCGGCCTGCCGCAGGGCGAGCGCCAGCCCGTTGCGCCCGTCCGGTGAGATGAACGGGATCGGATCGGGGAAGAGCAGGAAGCCCTGCGTGGCGAGCCGGATGTCGGCGCCGGTCACGGACGGGCGGCAGGCGCCGGTCTGGGCGCAGGTCGGGGCCGGGATCGCGGTGCGGTCGGCGGTCGCCACCAGATCGTCGAAGAGCCGGGGCACGTCCCGGCCGTGCAGCGCGCACGACGTCGTCGCCGCGCACCAGGCGAAGAAGCGATTGAGGGCGTCCTCGTACGCGTGCGATTCGTCCGTGAACAACGTCAGCGCCGGCAGCGAGTGATCGAGCGCGCCGTCCAGCGCCAGGGTGCGGATGCGATCCGGGTACAGCTCGGCATAGGTCGAGCCCAGCTGGGAGCCGTAGGACAGGCCGAGGTAGTTGAGCTTGCCCTGGCCGAGCGCCCGGCGCAGCAGCTCGAGGTCGCGGGCGGCGCTGACGGTGTCGACGTGCTCCAGCAGCGGCCCGGTGAGCCGGCGGCAGCTCAGCCCGAGCGCCCGGTTCCGGTCGACCACCTGCCGGAACTCGGCCGCGTTCGTGGGGAACGCCGGGACCTGGCGGTTGAGCAGGGCCGGGTCGCAGCGGACCGGGCTGCTGAGCCCGACGCCGCGCGGGTCCACACCGATCAGATCGAAGTGCTCCCGGGTGGCGGCGGAGAACAGGCCGGCCCCGAGGGACTCGCCGAACACGAACTGCGTCCCGGACCCGCCGGGGCCGCCGGGATCGAAGAACAGGCTGCCGACGGGGTGCGCGCCGGTCGCCGGGAGGCGGTCCACGGTCACGGTCGCCTTCGGGCCGCCCGGGTGCGCGTAGTCCACCGGGACCTGGATCGAGGCACACTGCAGCTCGTCGGGCGAGCCGGGGAACGGGCAGGCCGTCCAGGAAAGCGCCGGGCTTTCCGGAGCGGCCACGGCGGCCGTGGGTATCGCCAGCATTCCGGCGACGAGCGCCGCCTGGATCGCGCGGTTCAGCATCTGCCTCACCCTCCCGACTTCTCGACCGGTCCAGGATCGCACCGATCGACGCCCGGCACTGTCCGATGTCCGGCGGCGGCGTGCGGGATCATGAACGGCATGTCCGAGCCCCGATCCCTCGCCGACGTCCGTTCCCGCATCGACGACCTCGACTCTCAACTCGTCGCGCTGCTGGCCCGCCGCCAGGAGCTCGTCGAGGCCGCGGCCGGCTTCAAGCACGATGAGCAGGCCGTGCGCGCGCCCGATCGGGTCGAACGGGTGGTCGCCGCCGTCCGCGAGAAGGCCACCGCCGCCGGACTGGACGCCGCCGTGGCGGAGGCGATCTGGCGCGCGATGATCGCCGCGTTCACCGAGCTCGAACTGGCCCGTCACCGCGCGCCGGCGAACGATCCGAGCGCACCGTCACGCTGACCGCAGCGAGTCGAAGAAGGCCTTGATGTCGGCCGCGAGCAGGTCGGTCTCCTGGTGAGGTGCGAAGTGACCGCCGCGGGGCATGCGGGTGTAGCGGACCACGTTGTACGTCCGCTGCGCCCAGCTGCGAGGCGGCTGCGACAGGTCGGTGGGGAAGACCGCGACGGCCGTCGGCGTCTCGACCCGGCGGACCCGCTCGGCCCGGCCCCGGCCGAACTCCCAGTACGGCCGGAACGACGTGGCGATGACGCCGGTGTGCCAGTAGAGCGAGGCCTGGGTGAGGATCTCGTCGTCGTTGAACGCGCCGTCCCAGGCGTGGTACTTCTCGAGCAGCCAGGCGAGCAGCCCGACCGGTGAGTCCGACAGCCCGTAGCTCAGGGTCGACGGCCGGGTCATCTGCTGGTGCTCGTAGGCGCCCTCGTCGGCGGTCCACCGTGCCACCTGGGCCAGGTGGTCGCGTTCCTCGCCGGTCAGGGTCGCCGGGTCGTACTCGGGCGGGTCCGCGACCGACATGAGGTGGATCCCGGCGACGACATCGGGAAACGCCTGGCCGAGCAGCGACGTGGTGCCCGCGCCGAGATCGCCCCCGTGCGCGCCGTACCGGGAGAACCCGAGCTCGTCGTGCATGAGCCGGTGCCACAGCTCGTGGGTGCGCAGGTGGGTGCGGCGCGGCCCGAGCGGGAAGCCCGGCAGGCACGGCACGATGACGGTGAAGCCGGGCTGCAGGCGCCGGGCCAGGCCGACCAGCTCGTAGAAGCTGCTGGGCCAGCCGTTCGTGAGCACCAGGGGCAGCGCGTCGGCCCGGCCCGCGTCGAAGCGAAGGTAGGGGAGCCCCGTGCCGGCGATGTCGGCCCGGTTCCAGGGCAGCGCGTTGATCTCGTTCTCGTACCGCCGCCAGTCGTAGCCGTCCGCCCAGTAGCCGGCCAGCCGGCGCAGTTCCGCGTCCGGGGTACCGGCCGTCCACGCGTCGCCGGTCGGGTCGGTCCAGTCGGCCCGGGGCCAGCGGGTGGTGAGGATGCGGCTGCGCAGCGCCTCGAGCTCGTCGGCCGAAACAGAGATCATTCGCGTACGTCCGGAAGCTCGCTCGTGGTCGGCAGGCCGGCCGCCAGCCAGGCCTCGACGCCGCCGATCAGGTCGGTGGCCCGGTGCAGGCCGATCGCCCGCAGGCTCGCCGCCGCCAGGCTGGAGCTGTAGCCCTGCCGGCAGACCACCACGATCAGCAGGTCATGGCCGGTGGCCTCGGGGATCCGATGGTCCGAGGCGGGGTCGAGCCGCCACTCCAGCACCGTCCGGTCGATGACGATCGCCCCCGGGAGGTCGCCCTGCTTGGACCGCTGCCTGTCGGTCCGCGTGTCGATCAGCAGCGCGCCGCCGGCGACCGCCGCCCGGGTCTCGTGCGGGTCCAGGCGTCGCATGCCGCTCCGCGCCCGGGTCAGCAGCGCGTCCACACCGTCGGTTGTTGTCACCCGACGATCATGCCGCGCCCGGCCGGGGCGAACCGCCGGGGCCGGGCGCGGCATGCAAGAAAGCACGAACGGGGAAATCAGGACTTGAAGGCGTCCTTCACGTTCTCGACGGCCTGCTTGATCTTCGACTCGCTCTGGTCCGCCTTGCCCTCGGCCTCGAGGCGCTCGTCGTCGGTGGCACGGCCCACGCCTTCCTTGACCTTGCCGCCGAACTCCTCGGCCTTGTTGTCGACCTTGTCATCGAAAGCCATGACTTGCCTCCACATCGTCGGGCGTACGTCTGTGGCAATACCCGTCCCGGGCCGGGCCAACCATGTGAGGCGCGTCATGTGTGGGCCAGATCGGCGGGACCATCGCCTCGAGTCCGGCTGCACGCTTCGACAGATCAAGCGGCCGGTGGGCACGGACCCCGGTCGCACACGTCGATCACCCGCCCGGTGAGCAGGAACGCCGCCTTCTGCCGCTGGGCGGCGGGCTGGGCGCGCGGGAACTCGTGCGGGTCGGTGCCGTACTGCGGGCCGGCCGGGGCGAGGTTCGTGGGCGGTGGCGACGCCGCCTGCCCGCTGTTCCACACCACGAGCGCCGAGCCGCGGTACGGGTAGGGCGGAAGCGGCCGGATGCCCCAGAACGGCACCACCTCGTCGGACCAGCCGGGCGCCAGCGCGGGCCGGTGGATGCGGGCGCCGATGGTGCGGGCCTCGACCTGGGCGGCGGCCGGCGACACCTGGTGGTCGCCGAACGCGACGTGCATGAGCACCTGGTGCGCGGGCGTGCCCGGCAGCGGATGGGCGGTCAGGTGCTGGGCGTACCCGTTGGCCTCGCCGCGGTCCCACAGCATCTGGATCAGCGCGAGCAGCAGTTGCTGGTCGGTCTTGTCCGGGTAGGACTGGTCCATGAGCTGCTGGAACGGCGCGAAGTCGACGCTGCGCTGCAACAGGGTGCTGTAGTTCATCGCGGGCACGCCGAGCACCGAGCGGGTCCAGTCCTGGGCGATCGCGGTGAGCGCGCCGCCGTTGATGCCGCCCTGGCTGTTGCCGTCGTAGTGCATGCCGCCGGCCCGGTCGAGCAGGCTGCGACCCTGGGCGTCCCGGAAGGCCGGGCTGGTCGCGAAGCCGCCGGGCGCGGCCATCACCCGCCCGAGGAACAGGAAGTTGAGGAAGCTCTGCTGGAGCCGGTCGGGCACGGCCGGGAACGTGCTCAGGTCACTCCAGGTGGCCGCGACGAACGGGATGTCGCCCGACGCCAGCCCGATCCAGCTGGTCGCGCAGAACATGAAGTCGTACGTCTGCGCCATGTCCTTGACGTTGCCGGCGTTGATCTCGGTGGGCGCGCCGAGCAGGCCGTGACCGTAGAGCGACAGGTGAGCCGGCCGGCCGGCGCTCGCGGCGCGCGGGATGTTGCAGACGAAGTCGGCGGCGAGCGTGGCGCCGGAGGCGGTCGGCAGCGATCCGGCGGTGGGCGGCCGGCCGTCGCCGCCGGCCGGCCCGTAGTGCAGCCGGGAGCCGGGCCCGCCGTCGCCGGGGAGATAGCTCGGCACCGCGACCGTGCCGCGCACCTGCCGCGCGATGCGGGCGTCCTGCTCGGCGGTGAAGTCGGTGACCTGGCTGACCGTGAACGCCGGCGCGTGCCGGCCGAGGGCGGCGAACGCGTCGTCGCGCATCCGCAGCACCCGCCCGGTCAGGTCGGGCGCGCTCGCGACGGTGAAGTCCCACGCCAGGTACAGGTGGCGGTCCCCGATGCCGGCCCGCCGCAGGTCGTCGCCGAGGCGCCCGGCCCGGCCCGGCGCCGGGATCAGCGATCCGGAGCCGTCGCGCAGCCCGCGCAGGATCACCACGTACCGCGTGGCCTCCCGCAGCGCCACCGCCGGCCGGATGATCAGCAACCGGCCGGGATCGCCGGCGGCGTGCGCGTCGAGCTCGGCCCAGTACGGCGTCCGCTCCCACGTGCGCGTGTTCAGCAGCACGATCGGCGCGTCCGGCGCCAGCGAGCGCCCGATGTCGGTGACCGGCGCGATGCCGGTGGCGACCGGGTCGAGGCCGGGCACCCGCACGAGGATCGGCGTGCCTGGGCTGAACCCGTCCTGCCGGTTCCACTCGGCCGGGTCGACGTGCTTGCCGGCCAGGTTCGCCGGCAGCGCGCCGGCGTCGAAGTGCACCCGGCGCCCGGTCGGGCTGGTGCGGTCGGCGACCGTGAGCCGGTCACTCGGGAAGGGCAGCAGCCCGGCGGCGGAAGGCGGCCCGCCGAGGGATGGCGGCCCGGCGAGGGACGGCGGCCCGGCGGCGGACGCGGCCCCCGAGGGTGCGACGGCGACCAGCACGGCGGCGGCGAAGATGAGGAAGCGGCGCGTCACGGAAACCCCCCGGTGGCCGTAGCGGTAGCGATCTATTCCTACGCCGGTTCGGTGGCGTGGGCAATGCGCCGAATCGACACGACGGCACCGATCAGCAGGGCCAAGGCCAGAAACGGAAACCAGTCGCCTACCCGCCCGTAAGGCGTGGCGTGCGCGGCCGGTGCGGCGGTGACCAGCAGCTCGGCATTGCCCGCGGAGGTCTCGCCGAGCAGCCGGCCGGTGGGGCCGGTGACGGTCAGCCGGCCGTAGGCGGCCGAGCGCACCACGGTCAGCCCGCTCTCGACGCCGCGGACCAGGGCCATCCGGCTGTGCAGCCGGCCGTCGGATGTGAAATCGAGGGCCGGGACCAGCATCATCGTCGCGCCCCCGGTGCGATAGCCGCGCACCAGCCCGGGAAAGTCGAGATCCTTGCAGATGGCCACCCCGAACTGCCCGCCTACGATAAGGTCGGCGTCGCCGGGCGTGAGCCAGTCTTCCAGGCCGGGGATCAAGTGCTGCTTCTCGTACACCGCGACGGCCCCGCCCGCCCCCAGCACCAGCGCCACGTTGGCGGCCGTGCCGCCGTGCCGCAGCACCGCCCCGACGATCACCTGCGAGCCGCCCGAGGTCGCCGGCCGGAACGCGTCGACCAGGCGGGGGAGCGTCGCGTCGCTGACCCCGAACACCTTCTCCGGCAGCACCACGAACCGCGCCCCGTGGGCCACCAGCCCGGTCACCCGCGGTAGGTAGCGGCCGAGCAGCTCCCGCCCGGACGCCTCGTCGATCGGCAAGCCGTCGTCGGACTGCTCGAGCGCCACGAGCCCGACCGCCACCGGCTCGCGCCCCGCGGACCGGCTCGACAACCAGACCGACCACCCGCCGACGGTGACGGCCATGACGAGCAGACAGGTCAGGGCGGCGCGCCGGCCGGATCGCGGGCCGGCGAGGAGAGCGGTGAGAGCGATCGGGACGGCCAGCAACAGGTGGGTGACGCCCCAGACGCCGGTCAGCGCGGTCACCTGGATGACCGGCCGCACCCCGGCCTGGGTGTAGGCGAGACTCCACCACGCGCCGTGCGGCAGCAGCAGCGACGCCGCATATTCGCCGAGGACCCACACGGCCGGAACGGTCAGGATCGCGACGACCGGGCGGCCGCGCATCAGCAGCGCCCGGGCGAGCAGCACCGTGCCGCCGGCCAGCGCCGCGCCGAGCAGCACCACGCCGGCGACCGCCGGGACCGGGAGGTGCAGGGTGCCGGCGTAGTAGCCGAGCACGCCGAGCTGCCCGATCAGCCAGGCCACCACGCTCGAGGCGAGCGCGGCTCCCGGCCGTACGCGCAAGGAATTGATCAGAAGCGGGACCGGAGCGAGCCAGGCCAGCCCGGCGATGGGGTGCAGGCCCGAACCGCCGAGCCAGAGCAGGCCACTGAGGACCGCGGCAGCGATGGAAAGCATGCGGTGAGCCTGCCGGGGCGGGTTCAAGAACGGATCGGTCCGGAGAACGGGTTCCTTCTGGTCCCGTGGAGGGAGGCGCGCGGTAGTACTTCCGGCCGATACTGCCGGGGTGAAGCGGTACGTGAACCTCGCCGTGACCGTGGCCGCCGTGGTCGCCACCGTGCTGCCCGCCCTGATCGGCGGCCCGCACGCCTGGTGGGTGCTCCCGCTCGCGATCGCCTCGTCGGTGCCCGTCTACTGGCGCGAGCGCGCGCTGCTCCCGGTCGCCCTGATCGCCGGCGCCGCCACCACGCTCTCGGCCTCGCTCGGGGCGCCGCCGCTGCTGCCGGTCGGCCCGCTGGTGTGCCTCTACACGTTCGCCGAGCGCTCGTCGCTGGCCATCCGGCTGCTCGGCGTCGCGGTCACCGCCGTCGGCCTGCTGTTCTCGCTGCTCTACCCGCACCCCGACCTCGAGGTGCTGCGCTACCTGACCGTCGCCTACGTCTTCGCGTACGCCCTGGGCACCAGCGCCCGCGCCGGCGCCGAGCGTGACCGGCGGGTCGCCGGCGAGCGGGAGGCCGCCGTGCTGCGCGAGCGCACCCGGATCGCCCGGGATCTGCACGACATCGTCACCCACGCGGTCGGCGTCATGATCGTGCAGGCCGAGGCGGGTCCGCTGCTCGTGCGCACCGACCCGGACCGGGCCGACCGGGCGTTCGCCGCGATCGCCGGGACCGGGCGCGACGCGGTGGTGCAGCTGCGCCGGGCGGTGGGCGGCATGCGCGGCCCAGACCAGCCCGGGATGGCCCCGGGGATGGCCCAGCCGGGGATGGCCCAGCTGCCGGACCTGGTCGAGCGGGTCCGCGAGACCGGACTCGACGCCCGGCTGCGGGTCGAGGGCACGCCCGCCGATCCGCCCGCCGATGTCGGCGCCGCGGCGTACCGGATCGTGCAGGAAGCCCTGACCAACGTCATCCGACATGCGCGAAATGCCGCAAACGTGGAAGTGGTTGTCCGGTTTGAAAAGAGCCTGACGGTCACGGTCACCGACGACGGCGACAAGACGGCCGGAAAGGACAGCGGCTACGGGATCATCGGCATGCGCGAGCGAGCACGAGCGTGCGGCGGCACCCTCGACGCGGGCCCGGCCGAGCGGGGTTTCGCGGTGACGGCCGTCCTGCCGGCGGTGCCCGCGTGATCCGGGTGATCCTCGCCGACGACCAGGACCTCTTCCGGGCCGGTTTCGCGACCATCCTCGGCGCGGAACCCGACATCGAGGTGGTCGCCGAGGCGGCGGACGGGGCTTCGGCCGTACGGGCGACGGTCGAACACGCCCCCGACGTGGTGCTCATGGACATGCGGATGCCGATCCTCGACGGCGTCGCCGCCACCCGCCGGGTCTGTGCGCAGACCGCCGCGCGGGTGCTCGCGCTGACCATGTTCGACACCGACGACTACCTGTACGCCGCCCTCCGCGCCGGCGCCAGCGGCTTCCTGCTGAAGGACGCCCCGCGCGCCGACCTGGTCGCCGCCGTCCGGGTGGTCGCGGCCGGCGACGCGCTGCTCGCCCCCGGCGTCACCGCCCGGGTGATCGGCGAGCTGCATCGCCGCGGCCACCCCGATCCCGGCCTGGCCGCGGCGATCGGGGGCCTGACCGCCCGCGAGACCGACGTGCTGCGGCTGATCGCCGGCGGCCTGTCGAACGCCGAGATCGCCGCCCATCACCGGCTCAGCGAGCACACCGTGAAGACGCACGTGGGCAATCTGTTCGCGAAGCTGGGCCTGCGGGATCGGGCTCAGGCGGTCATGGTCGCGTACGAGTCCGGGCTGGTCGTGCCCGGCCGCTGAAGCAGCGCGCCGATCTCCGCCGCCGGCAGCGGCCGGGCGAAGTGGAAGCCCTGCACGTAGCGGTAGCCGAGCTCGTGCAGCCGCCGGGCCTGGGCCGCGGTCTCCACGCCCTCGGCGACCGTGCGCAGACCCATCTTCTCGGCGATGCCGGTCAGCGCGGTCACGATGGCCTCCTGCTGCGGCGTCCCGCCGAGCCCGTCGACGAACGACTTGTCGACCTTGATGGCGTCGACCGGGCAGGTGCGCAGCAGGCCGAGCGACGAGTGGCCGGTGCCGAAGTCGTCCAGCGAGATGCTCACCCCCAGGTCGGAGAGGGCCTGCACGGTGGCGAGGGCGCGGCCGCCGCCGAAGACGGCGGTCTCGGTGATCTCGATGGTCAACTGCCGCGCCGGTACGCCGTGCCGGGCGAGCGCCGAGGCGACCAGCTCGGGCAGGGCCGGGTCGAGCAACTGCCGCGCCGACACGTTGACGGCCACCGAGCCCAGCGCGTCCGGGCCGTGCTCGCGCCGCCACGCGGCGGCCTGCGCGCAGACCGTGTCGAGGATCCACGCGCCGAGCTCGACGATCAGCCCGCTGTCCTCGGCGACCGGGATGAAGTCGGCGGGGGAGACCACCGTCCCGTCCGGCCGGGTCCAGCGGATCAGCGACTCCACGCCGGCCATCCGCCCGTGCGGCAGCTCGACGATCGGCTGGTAGAGCATGTGGAAGTCGCCGTCGATCAGTGCCCGGCGCAGGTCCGCGGCGATGGTCGCGCGCTGGGTCAGCCGGCGCTCGAGCGACGCGTCGTACCGGGCGTATCCGGCCCCGGCCACCGCCTCGCGCAGCGCCATGTCGGCCCGCCGGTAGAGGTCGTCGGCCTCTCCGTCGGCGACCCCGACCGACACGTCGACGAGCACCTCGTGCCCGCCGGCGCGCAGCGGCTCGGCGTTGGCCGCCCGCAGCTCGTCGGCGAAGGACGGCCGCACGCCCGCGAGCAGCAGGCCGAACTCGTCGCCGCCCAGGCGGGCCACCGCCGGCTGGTCACCGGCCAGCCGGGTGAGGCGCTCGGCGTACGCGGTGAGCAGCTCGTCGCCCGCCTCCGGCCCGAGGCCGTCGTTGAGCGCCCGGAACTCCTTGAGGTCGATCAGCACGACGGTGTGCGGTCCCTCGGCCGCGGCCACCGCGGCCGTGAAGTAGCGGCGGTTGACCAGCCCGGTCAGGTCGTCCCGCATGGCCTGCTGCGCGACCGTGCCGAGCAGGCCGGCGTTCTCGGCCAGCGCCACCGCCTGCCGCGCCACGACCAGCAGCAGCAACACGGTGGTGCCGCCGACCTGCACGACGCTCAGGTGACCGGTGCGCAGGAAGACGATGGCCAGCAGAAGGCTGGTCAGGCCGGTGGCGACGAGCGGGATGGCGGTGCCGCGCCGGCCCACGACCGGGGCCACCACCAGCGTCTCGCGGCGCTGCCGGCGCTGGGCGTGGGCGGCGAGCGCGCCGAACAGGCCGACGAACGGCAGCACCGCGGCGCTGCCGTTGAGGTGCGGCCAGGGCTTCAGCACCGACATCAGCATGGTGGACAGCGGGCCGCAGAGCCCGACCGGCGCGAGCCACCACAGCGAGACGCGGGGGACCGGGCTGACCCGGGCCGCCATGATCTTCACGACGACCACCACGCCGGCGACCGCGATCGCCATCATCGCGATGTTCAGCCACCAGGCCGAGGCGCTCACCCCGAACCGGTCGATGAACCAGCCGACGTACTGCGACGAGGCGATGCCGGCGGTGACGGCGACCACGGCGACGTCGAGCAGGGCGGTGGTCAGTTGCCGCCAGCTGCGCCCGCCGCCGGGGAGCCGGAGCATGGCGCCGATCGCGCAGAGGGTGCCGAACACGTACAGCAGCAGCGTGCGCGCGCCGATCGGCGGCATCCCGGTGTAGTCGGTGGTGGCGATGTCGATGGTCTGGCTGACCGCCGCCACCGCGACGAAGCCCATGCCGACCGCCAGCCGCCGCCAGAACACGCGCAGCGCCCCGGCGGTCTGCGTGGCCGCGCCGCGGAAGGCGGCGACCGCGATCGCCGGCCCGCCGACGGCCGGCGCCCACACCAGCAGCTTGGAGAAGCCGGCGCGGGTGCCGAGCGTGATCAGCAGCACGTCGGCCAGCGCGAGCACCAGGGCAGCCGGCGTGAACCAGGCGCGCCAGCGGTTCGCCTCGAACACCTCGCCCCCTCACGCCGCACAGTCCGGTCGACGGGGATATCGGCAGGCCGGGCGCCGACTTGAATGGTCTGACCGTCACACCAGGTATTTGGCCAGGGCGGCGGCGGCCTCGCGACCGGCGCGGTTGGCGCCGACGGTGGACTGCGACGGGCCGAACCCGATCAGGTGCACGCGCGGCTCGGCGGCGACCCGGGTGCCGATCATGCGGATGCCGCCGTGCTCGTTGCGCAGGCCCAGCGGGTCGAGGTGGGCGAGGGCGGCCTTGAAGCCGGTGGCCCAGAGGATGGTGTCGACGGCGGTGAACGAGCCGTTCGCCTCCCGTACGCCGTGGGGCTCGATCGCGGCGAACATCGGCCGCCGGTCGAGGGCGCCGCGTTCCCGGGCCGCCAGCGCGTACGGGGTCCAGGCCAGATCCGTGTAGGAGACCACGCTGCCGGTGGGCCGGCCGGCCTCGACGTCGGCGACGACCTTGGCGATGATCTCGCGGCCCGCGACCTCCGGCTCGAACGGGCCGGCGCGGAAGACCGGTTCCCGGCGGGTGTACCAGAACGTGGTCGCGACCCGGGAGATCTCCTCGAGCAGCTGGACGGCCGAGATCCCGCCGCCGACCACGGCCACCCGCCGGCCGGCGAGCAGGTCGGCCGACACGTACTCGTGGGTGTGCAGCTGCAGCCCGGCGAAGGTCTCCTGCCCGGGATAGTGCGGCCGGACGGGATTGGTCCAGGTCCCGGTGGCGTTGATCACCGCCCGGGCGAGCCGGCGGCCGCGGGTGGTGTCGACGATCAGCCGGCCGTGCGGATCTTGATCTTCCGGTCGTACGGAGGTGACGCGCACCGGCCGCTGGATCGGTAGCCCGGCCTCGCGCTCGAAGGAGGCGAAGTAGCGGGGCACGGCCGTGCGGCTGGGCTCGTCGGGGTCCAGCGGCGGCCGGGGGAAGCCGGGCAGGTCGAAGATGCCGTTGACGGTGGCCATCCGCAGCGAGTCCCAGCGGTGCTGCCAGGCGCCGCCGGGTGCCGCCTCGGCGTCGAGGATCGCGAAGTCGAGCCCGCGGCGGCGCAGGTGATAGCCCGCCGACAGTCCGGCCTGGCCGGCGCCGATGACCACGACCGTCACGTTCCCCACCTCCAGTTGCTTGACGCAGCAACTATACCGCGGGTTCGGCCGAATCCGCCGCGCGGGCGACGAGCGATCTCGATAATGAGGCGGTGCGCAGCTCGCATGCGGAGGCGATCGCGGAGGCCTACGCGCTCGTCGAGCTCGTGCAGGGGCGGCACGACGACGGCCGGATCGACGCGCTCGACCTGGTGGCCGCCGCCCGGGGCTGGGCCGACGTGCGCATCCTGCTGGACTTCGCCCGGTCGCTGGCGGCTCCCGACGACGGGGCCCACGTGACCGCCATGATCGAACGGGCCGGGGCGCTCGACGACCCGGTGCTGCTGGCGCTCGCCTGGGCCACCAGCGCCAACCGCCGCACACTCGGCCGGCGGTCGGTCACCGAGGACGAGTCGGCCGCGATCCCGCTGGTGCGCGCGATCGTGCTGCTCGACGCCGAGGGCGGGCCGGTCGTGCACCGGGTCGCGGCGCTGATCGAGGTCGCCTCGGTGCTGCACGCGCTCGGGTTCTGGGAACTGGCCGTCGGGCACTACGCCGTGGCCGAGCAGGAGCTGGCCGCCGAGCCCGACCCGCACTGGCGGCCGACCCTGCGCCGGCAACGCCGGGCCGTCGTCTACAACCGGACCGACCTGGCCCTCGACTGGGCGAGCGCGCACGCGATCGTCGGCGACTGGCCGGCCGCCGCCACCCGCGCCGCGGCCCTGCTGGAGACCACCGGCGAGGGCGTCGACCGGGACTGGCCGGAGAGCTGGGTCGCCGAGCACCGCGCGCATCGGCAACTGCTCGCCGCCCTGGCCGGGACCGAGGGCACGCCGGGAGATGGCGAGATCGCCGCTCTCGGCCGGGCCATCCGGGCCGCCCGGTCCGGCGACGACCGGCGCGCCGCCGAGCTGGCCGGGCCGGTGACCGACCTGTTCCGGTCCCGCGTGCCCAGCAACACCCACCTGCTGTGCCTGCGCCTGGCCGCGCGGCATCCGGACACCCCGCCGGTCGCCGTGCGCTACGCCGACGAGCTCGCGGCCCTGCGCTGGAACAACCGGCTGGACCGGCTGGCCGCCGTCCGCGACGCCATCGCCGTGGAACGCCGCCGCCGCGACCACGACCTGCTCCAGCGGCAGATCCTGGTCGACGACCTGACCGGCCTGGCCAACCGGCGCGGCTACCACACCTACGTCGCCGGCACCGTGCAGTCGCCGGCGGCGGCCGAGGGCTACGCGGTGCTGATGATCGACGTGGACCACTTCAAGGCGGTCCGCAGCTATCCGTGGACCGAGCTGGCGCCCGGCCTGGCCGTCTCGATCAGCGTCGGCGTCCACCACGGCCGCCAGCAGGAGCTGCCGGCCCTGCTCACCGGCGCCGACCGGCACCTTTACCACGCCAAGAACAACGGCCGGGGACGGCTCGCCACCGGGGCGACCTGAGCGGGCATCAGCCGCCGTTGGCCGAGAAGTGCATGAAGTCCTTGAGCGAGCGGTAGTCGCCGCCCCACTTCCAGCCGATCGCGGCGAACGCCTTCACCACCGGCCCGCCCGGCTCGATCATGCCGGGCCGGACGTCGCCGCGGTCGAGGTACGAGGTGGCCAGCTCGGGCAGCACGACCTGGCGCTTGTGGTACGGGTTCTGGAACGGGTCGACGTCGACGGCGAGCCCGTACGCGTGCTGGGACCAGACCTTGGCGCCCCGCACCGGCCGGCAGGCGAACCCGTCGGTGGTGTTGCCGTCCCCGGTCGGCGGCGCGTTCAGCTCGGCCACGCTGGTCACCCGCATGCTCTCGATCGGGTACCGCTGGGCGAACAGCCGGCCGAACACCGTGACCAGCCCGTCCGCCGCGCTCTTGTGGACCAGCAGCTCGCCGGTGTGCGCGAGGCCGTCGAACCCGCGGAAGCCGACCGTCACGTACCGCAGGTCGGTGGCCTTCACCGGGCAGGCGCCGGTCCAGGTCGACCGGGCGAGCACGCTCGCCGGCACCGCCTCGATCGTGGCGTGGAAGGCGCCGTCGGCGGGCGGCGGCAGCTCGTCGGTGGTGCGGAACGACCGGTGCCGCAGCTCGGGCGGCGTCGTCCGGGCCGCCGCGTACCCCTCCGGCCCGGCCGGCAGCACTCGCGTGCCGAGCCAGGCCGGGGCCGCGGTGGCGCCGCCGGTCCGGGTCGCCGACGGGCTCGGGCGCGGCTGCGCACTCGGCGAATGGACAGCCGGGGGAGCGGCCGGCGGCCCGGAACAGGCCGCCACGAGCCCACAGGCCAGGGCCGCCATCAGCCCGCGCCGCATCATCTAGGCCACGTCGACCAGGACCTTGCCGACCACGCCGTTCTCCACGGCCCGGTGGGCGTCGGCGGTCCGGTCGAGCGGGAACCGCACCAGCGGCAGCCCGTGCTCCTCGCCGACCGGCAGCGCGCCGGCGCCGACCGCGGTGGCCACGTCCTCGGCCGCCGCCGACAGCGCCGCCGGGCCGACGGTGTAGAGCACCAGGAACTGGAAGCGGGTGTTGAGTGTCATGTTCTGCCGCACGTCCAGCGAGACCGGCTTGCCGCCGTCGTTGGCGTACGTCGCGATCGTCCCCCGGGTGCGCAGGACGGCCAGGTCGAGCGCCAGGTTCGCGCCCAGGGCCACCTCGGCCACGATGTCGACGCCGTCCGGGGCGACCTTCCGGATCTCCGCGGCCGGGTCGCCCTCGCGGTAGTTGATCACGTGGTGGGCGCCGGCCGCCGTGGCCAGCCGCGCCTTCTCCGGCCCGCTGATCGTGCTGAGCACGGTGGCGCCGGACCAGCGGGCCAGCTGGATGACCGCGTGCCCGACCGCCCCGGCCCCGCCCGCGGCGAGCACCACCTTGCCGTCGAGCGCGCCCGGACCCAGCCGGCGCGGGCCGTCCTCGGCGACGGTGAGCGCCCGGTGCGCGGTCAGCGCGGGCACGCCGAGCGAGGCGCCGAGCTCGAAGCCCGCCTCGTCCGGCAGCGGCACGGCCCTCTCCGCGGGCACGACGGTGAACTCGGCCGCGGTGCCGGTCGGCCGCCCGGCGGTGGCCATGAACAGCCACACGCGCCGGCCGACCCGCTCGGCCGGCACCCCGCCGCCCACCGCGTCGATCGTCCCGGCGCCGTCGAGGTGGGGTGTGACCTCGGGAAACTGCTTCGGGTTGGTGGCACCGGCCCGGGTCTTCCAGTCGGTCGGGTTGACCCCGGAGACGGCGATCCGGACGCGGACCTCGCCGGGCCCGGGCTCGGGCAGGTCACGGTCGGCGTGCTCGAGAACCTCGGGGCCGCCGTTGTCGCGATAGATGATGGCCTTCACCCGGCCGATTATCCGCGCGGCCGGTGTTTCCGGCACCGCGGAATGTTCTTCCGGGGCTGACCGCCTAACAGCTTCCTGACAATCGTCGGCCAGGGTCGGTCGCCATGACAGCGAAGAGAATGGCCGTCGTCGTTGCCGCGGTGCTCGTCAGCGGCGCCTGCGGCAGCGGCGGCGGCAACCCACCGGAGAAGACGGTCGCGTCGATTCCCGAGGCCGCCGCGACGAGCACGTCGAAGGAGCCGGTCGTCGACCGGACCCTGCCGCTCGGCGCGAGCCAGCAGGAGATCGACCGGGCCTACGCCGCCTACTACGCCTGCTGGACGGCGCACGGCGTCCCCTCGACCAGGAGCGGCAACGCCGACGGGGGGCCGCTGCTGACGTACAAGCTGAATCCGAAGAAATACCAGGCGGCGGTGGACGCCTGCGCCGACCGGGAGCCGCTCAACGCCCCCGAGCTCGACCCGCAGCAGAACCCGGACTACTGGGACGACCTGCGCGACGAGCTCACCTGCGTGAAGGCCAAGGGCCTGCCGCTGGCGATCGTCCCCGGGCAGCAGGGCCTCTGGGTGCGCCCGGCGACGGACGCCAACTACCGCAAGGTGCAGAGCGACGCGGCCATGCAGATCCAGCGGGACTGCGAACTGCGGGCCTACACCAAGAAATGAGACGTACGCGCATTGCCGCCGGCCTGGCGACGCTGGTGATCGTGGGCGCCGGCGTCTACCTGCACCACGCGCGCACGACCGGTGCGCCCGCCCCCACGCCGGCGGCCGGGCACGTCGCCACCGCCAAGGTCGTGCGCGCCGACCTGTCCGACTACTGGACCGAGACCGGCGCGGTCGGCTACCGCAAGCAGCGCACCCTCCGCGGCGCCGCGCCCGGCCTGGTGACCTGGCTGCCCCGGGCCGGCGCCGTCGAGGGCCGCGGCGACACCCTGTTCCGCGTCGACGACCGGCCGGTCACGCTCTTCTACGGCTCGACGCCGATGTTCCGCGACCTCGGCACGGCCGGCCTCATCGGCCGCGACGTCCGCGTGCTGGCGACCAACCTGCGGGCGCTGGGCTATCGGACCGGGGAGCAGCCGGCGTACGTCGGGAAGACCCGGGTGACCACGCAGGAGGCCGTGCTCACCGCCGATCTGATGGCCGCCGTGCGGCGGTGGCAGGAGGCCCGGCACATCCGGCCGGCCGACGGCGTCGTGAAGCTCGGCGACATCCTCGTGCTGCCCGGCAAGGTGCGGGTCGGTGCGGCCACGGCCCGGCTCGGCGACGACGCCACCGGCAACGTGATGGCGGTCAGCGACCAGGCCAAGGCGGTCACGGCCGAGATCGACGCGAGCCGGGCCGACGACGTGCGGGCCGGCCAGAAGGTGCGCCTCACGCTGCCCGACAGCAAGACCACCACCGGCACCGTCGCCTCGGTCAGCACCGTCGTCACCGCCGATCCCGGCGAGAACGGCGGCGAGGGGCCCAAGGTGCAGGTCGTCATCGCCGCCGACAAGCCGTCCGCGATCGCCGCGCTCAGCTCGGCCGACGTCGAGGTGCGGTTCACCGGGACGACCGTGCGCGGCGTCCTCGCCGTCCCGGTCGGCGCGCTGCTCGCCCTCAGCGGCGGCGGCTACGGCGTCCAGGTCGACGGCGGCGCGCTCACCGCGGTGCGGGTCGGCCTGTTCGCCGACGGCATGGTCCAGGTCACCGGCACGGGCCTCACCGCCGGCGCGAGCGTGGTGACGACGTCATGACCGCGGTTCTCGAGATTCAAGAGGCGACCATGGTGTACGGCGGAAGCGTGCTCGCCCTCGACCGGGTGACCCTGCGCATCGAGCCGGGGGAGTTCCTGGCGATCCTCGGGCCGTCCGGGTCGGGGAAGTCCACATTGCTCAACGTCATGGGCACGCTCGACCGGCCGACCAGCGGCGTGATCCGCATCGACGGCGCCGACGTGACGACGTTGCCCGACCGGAAGCTGTCCGGCCTTCGGGGCCGCCGGCTCGGCTTTGTCTTCCAGCAGTTCCACCTGATCGACGGCCTGACCGCGGCCGAGAACGTGGCCACCGGCCTGCTCTACGCCGGGGTCGCCCGCCGGCATCGGCCCGGACGCGCGCTGGCGGCGCTCGACCGGGTCGGCCTCGCGCATCGGGCCGGGCACACCCCGGGACAGCTGTCCGGCGGGGAACGGCAGCGGGTCGCGATCGCCCGGGCGCTGGTGAACGGGCCGGGCCTGGTGCTGGCCGACGAGCCGACCGGCGCCCTCGACGCGGCCACCGGCGCCGCCGTGCTCGACCTGCTCGCCGAGCTGAACCGGGCCGGGACCACGATCGCGCTGATCACCCACGACCGCGACGTCGCGGCCCGGGTGCCCCGGCGGGTCCGCATCCGCGACGGCCGCGTGGTGTCCGACGAGGGCGGTCGCGCGTGACCCGCCTCGCCCCGGCCGACCTGCTCGGGCTGGGACTGCTCGGGGTCCGTACGCGCAAGGTCCGCGCCGCGCTCTCGGCGCTGGGGATCGCCATCGGGATCGCCACCCTCGTGGTCGTCACCGGCATTCCCGCGTCCAGCGGCAAGGCCCTCGACCGGCGGCTCGACGCCCTCGGCACCAACCGCCTGCAGGCCGCGCCCGTGCCCGACCGCGACCCGCCGGTCGTGCTGCCGGCCGAGTCGGTCGACATGGTCGCCCGGATCGGCCCGGTCACGGTGGCCAGCGCCGTCGCCGACTTCGGCCGCACGGTGGCCCGCTCCGACCACGCCGCCCCCGGCGACTTCAACGCGCTCGCCGTGCTGGCCGCCAGGACCAACCTGCTCACCGCGATCAACGGCCGGGTCCGCGCCGGCCGTTTCCTGGACGACGCCATGTCCCGTTTCCCGACCGTCGTCCTCGGGTCGGTGGCCGCCGAACGTCTCGGCTTCGCCGGCCTCGACCCCGGCCGGCCCGTCCAGGTCTCCGTCGGCCGCCGATCCTTCACGGTCATCGGCATCCTCGACCCGGTTCCGCTCGCGCCCGAGATCGACCGGTCGGTGCTGATCGGCTGGGACGCGGCCGGGCGCTGGCTGCGGTTCGGCGGCCACCCCACCCGCATCTATCTGCGGACCACCGACGACCAGGTCGAGGCGGTGCGCGGGGTGCTGGCCGCCACGGTCGACCCCGAGCACCCCGGCGACGTCCTGGTCAGCCGCCCCTCGGATGCGCTCGGCGCGAAACGGGCGGTGCGGCAGACGTTCGGCGCGCTGTTCCTCGGCCTGGCCGGGATCGCCCTGCTGGTCGGCGGCATCGGCGTGGCCAACACGATGTACATCTCGGTGCTGGAACGCCGCCGCGAGATCGGCCTGCGCCGGGCCCTCGGCGCGAGCCGCGGTCAGGTCCGCGTCCAGTTCCTCACCGAATCCCTGGTTCTGTCGGTGCTCGGGGGCGCCGCCGGTATCGTCTTCGGCGTGCTGGCGACGGCGGCCTACGGTGCCGTGCAGGACTGGCCGCTGGTCATACCCGGCCGGTCGACCGTGGGCGGTCTCGCCGGCGCGCTGGCCGTCGGCGTGCTGGCCGGCGTCTACCCGGCGATCCGGGCGGCCCGGCTGCACCCGGCCGAGGCCCTGGTGAGCACGTGAGCGCCCGGCGGATCCTGGTGGCCGAGGACGACCCGCGGCAGGCCGAGGTCGTGCGGCGATACCTGGCGGCGGCCGGCTACCGGGCGACGATGGTCCACGACGGGGAGAGCGCGCTGCGGCACGCCCGCGAGCACCGGCCCGACCTGGTCGTGCTCGACGTCATGATGCCCGGCCTGGACGGCCTGACCGTCTGCCGCAAGCTGCGGGCCGAGTCGGACGTGCCGATCCTGATGCTGACCGCCCGCGCCACCGAGGACGACCTGCTGACGGGGCTCGAGGTCGGCGCCGACGACTACCTGACCAAGCCGTACAGCCCGCGCGAGATGACGGCCCGCGTCCGCACGTTGCTGCGCCGCACGACACCGGCGTCCGTGTACGAGATCGGCCCGCTCCTGGTCGACCCGGCGCGCCACCGGGCGTTCGTCGACGGCCAGGAGATCGAGTGCACGCCGGGCGAGTTCGCGATCCTGGCGGCGATGGCCCGCGAGCCCGGCCGTCTGTTCAGCCGTGCCCAGCTGCTGAGCCACACCCGCGGCCTGGACCGCAGCTCGACCGAGCGCACCATCGACGTGCACGTGCTCCACCTGCGCCGCAAGATCGAGCGGGACCCGAAGCGCCCGATGTACCTGCGCACCGTCTACGGCGCCGGCTACCGGCTGACCGGCGAGGCGCCGTGACCGGGCGGGTGCCGCTCCGGCACAGCCTCATCACGCGGCTGCTCGCCTTGGTCATCGGGGTCACCGCGGTGGCCGTGGCCGCCACCGCGTGGCTCGCCACGCAGACCGCGACCCGGGCGATCCGGCAGGAGCAGGGGCGGTCGCTGGCCGGGGAGATGGGGCTCTACGAGGCGCTGGTCGGCTATGCCGCCACGCACCGGGACTGGTCCGGGGCCGGGCCGCTGCTGCGCGCGCAGGCGGCCGAGCTCGGGCGGCGGGTCACGCTGACCACGCCGCGGCGGCAGGTCATCGCCGAATCGGCGCCGGGGCCGGCGCTGGACGCGACGCTGCCCTCGGCGACCGTCGACCCGCTGCGGCTCGACCTCGGCGTGACCGGCGGGACCGAGGGCGTCGACGCGCGGGTGGTCGGGCCGTACCGGCTGACCGCGACCGAGGTCACCTCCGTCCGGAAGATCGCGCACGACGTGCTGACCTGCCTGTCGCTGACCGGGGTCGAGGGCCGGATCGTCGCGTCGGCGAGCGGGCGGCCGATGGTGGCCATCGCCCGGGGCGGCGATCCCAAGGGCGCGATGAGCCAGTGCGCGGCCGGCTACCAGGGCTGGAGCATGCCGACCGAGGAGAAGGCGATGCGTGCGCTGGCCGAGCTGACCGCCACCTGCCTGGGCCGGCCGGACGCCGGCGACATCGCGATCAACGTCGACTGGCAGACGCAGCCGCCCACGTTCGCGGCCATCGACGGCTCCCTGCATCCGCGCGGCGGGGCCGAGGTGCGCTCCTGCTTGGACCAGGCTCGGCGGGCGCAGCTCCAGCCGTACACCGCGCCGGCCGCCCTGCTGTTCGTCACCGATCCGGACACCGGCCTGTCGCGCACCACGTTCACCCTGACCCGCGGCAACGTCGAGCGGATCGCCGCCGTGACCGGGGCGGTGCTGCTGGTCGCGATCCTGGTCACCGTTCTGGCCGGGCGCCGGCTGGTGCGGCCGCTGCGGGCGCTGACCGAGAGCGCGGCCGGGCAGGCCCCGGCGCCGGTCACCACCCGCGACGAGATCGGCTACCTGGCGAAGGCCCTCAACGAGGCGACCCGCCGTCGCGACGAGGCCGAGGCGCAGCGGCGGGCCATGGTCGGCGACGTCGCCCACGAGCTGCGCAACCCGCTCACCAACGTGCGCAGCTGGCTGGAGGCGGCCCAGGACGGCCTGGCCCGCCCGGACGCCCGGCTGCTGGCCCTGCTGCACGACGAGACCGTGCTGCTCCAGCACATCATCGACGACCTCGCCGATCTGGCCGCCGCCGACGCCGGCACGCTGCGCCTGCACCCCGAGCCGGTCGACCTGCGCGAGGTGCTGGATCAGGTGGTGGCGGCCCACATCAGCGCGGCCGGGACGGCCGGGGTGGCGCTGGCCGCCCGGTTATCGGAATCGGTCACGGTGCCGGCCGATCCGGTGCGGCTCCGGCAGCTCGTCGGCAACCTGGTCTCGAACGGCATCCGGCACACGCCGCCCGGCGGCTCGGTCGAAGTGACCGGCGCGGCCGCGGGCGACGACGTCCTCATCACGGTGCGCGACACCGGGCACGGCATCGAGCCGGATCATCTGGCCAAGGTCTTCGACCGCTTCTGGCGGGCCGACGAGTCCCGCAGCCGCGCGACCGGCGGGAGCGGCCTCGGCCTGGCCATCGCCCGCCAGCTGGCTCGCGCCCACGGCGGCGACATCACCGTGACGAGCAGCCCGCGTGCGGGCGCGACGTTCACCGTCAGGCTGCCGGGCTGAGTGAGGCTCAACCGGCCGGGCTGACGGAGGCGAGCGAGGGCCGGCCGGCCGGGCTCGAGTGCGGCAGCCAGCGGGCCAGCCGGTGCGGCGCGAACAGCTCGTCGACCACCAGGTGCACGGCGCCGGTCAGGCCGGTCGCCTCGTCGAGGGTGGCCGGCTCGATGCGCAGGGTTCGGGTGGCCAGGGGCAGCGAGCGGCGCTGCACCGACTCGCGGATGGCGGCGATGACGTAGTCGCCGGTGCGGGACACCTCGCCGCCGAGCACCACCAGCGCCGGGTTGTAGAAGCTCACCAGGGTGGCGAGCGTGCCGCCGACGAGCTGGCCGGCCCGGATCAGCAGGGCCTGGGCGGCCGGGTCGCCCTCGTGCGCGGCGGCCGTCACGTCGGAGGCGCGCAGCGTGCCCCGCGCGGCCAGCATCGCGGCCATCGCCGGGCTGCCGCCGGTCTCGGCCAGCCAGCGCCCCTCGCGGGCCAGGGCCGCGCCACCGGCGGCGGCTTCGAGGCAGCCGGCGTTGCCGCACCGGCAGATCACGCCGCCGGTCTCGGCCGCCGCCACGTGCCCGATGTCGCCGGCGCAGCCGTTGGTGCCCCGGTGCAGCCGGCCGCCCGAGATCAGGCCGGCGCCGATGCCGGTGCCGATCTTCACGTAGAGGAAGTCGCGGGCCGCCGCGGCCGCCGGGTTGGCGTGCAGCTCGCCCAGGGCCAGCAGGTTCACGTCGTTGTCCACCCAGGTCGCGGCGCCGTAGCGGTCCGCGAACCGGTCCCGGATCGGGTAGCCGTCCCAGCCGGGCATGATCGGCGGGGCCACCGGCAGCCCGGTCGCGAACTCGACCGGGCCGGGCACGCCGATCCCGACGCCCCAGACCGCGCGCCCCTCCGCGCCGCGGGCCAGCAGCTCGTCGACGACCTTCTCGGCGTGCCCGAGCACCGTCTCGGGGCCGTCGCCGACCTCGATCTGCTCCTCGCTGCGGGCCAGCAGCCGGCCGGCCAGGTCGGCGACGCCCACCTCCATCCGGGTCGCGCCGATGCCGATGCCGACCACCAGCCCCGACTCGGCCCGCAGTCGCAGCTGCCGGGGCGCGCGGCCGCCGGTGGACGGGCCGACGCCGGCCGTGGTGACCAGGCCGGCCGCCTCGAGCTCGGCGATCCGGCTCGCGACGACGCTGCGCCCCCAGCCCACCTGCTCGGTGAGCATCGGCTGGGTGACGCCGTGCCGGCCGCGGATGGCCATCAGCACGGCGGCCAGGCTCTCAGTTCGCTCGATGGGCACGGCGGTCCTTCCTCGCGCGTTTCGGGCGGATTACGAGATCAGTCCGTTCATCCGGAGACCGGCGAAAGTTACCCCGGCCGGCGACGGAAAGCGATGCCGGGAGTCGCTCCCGACGCGGTGGGAGCGCCCTGACCGTACCCCATCGACCTGCCTTATTCCGGCTATCAGCAAAACTTATGTTGTTTTTCAACAGAACTCGTGTGACGCTCAGCACCAGCCAACGACCGAAGGGCTCACCATGACGTTCTCGACAGCCCGCCGCCCCGCCGCCGCCGTGGCGCTGCCCGTGGTGGCCGGACTCCTGCTCGCCGCCTGTGGCGGTGGCGGCAGCGACTCCGGTGGCGCCGAATCGCAGACCATCACGTTCTCCTACGCCAGTGCCAACACCACCGAGATGGCGTACGAGACGCTCGCCAAGGACTACATGGCCGCGCACCCCGGGGTCACCGTCAAGACCAACCGGGTCGCGCTGAACGCCTACAACTCGACGCTGACCACCCAGGTCCAGGCCGGCAACGGCCCGGACGTCATGTACATCACCGCCGGCACCGGCCAGGCCGCCTCGATCGGCCAACTCGCCAAGGCCGGCCACCTGCTCGAACTGCCCGACGCCGCCGCCGGCATCCCGGCGGGCGAGATGGAGGGCTACTCCTACAACGGCAAGGTCTACGGGGTGCCGAGCGCCACCGCGATCAGCGGCATCGTCTACAACGACGTGCTGGCCAAGCAGAACGGTGTCACGATCACCGCGAGCTCCACCCTGCAGGACGTCATCGGCCAGTGCGGCAAGGCCAAGGCGGCCGGCAAGTCCATCTTCGGCCTGGCCGGCTCGATCCCGGAGAACACCGGGATCATGGCCATGGAGATCGCCTCCTCGACCGTCTACGGCGCCACGCCGACCTGGAACGCCGACCGGGCCGCCGGCAAGGTGAAGTTCGCCGACACCCAGGGCTGGAAGGACGCCCTCCAGGCGGTCCTGGACCTCAACGCCGCCGGGTGCTTCCAGGCCGGCGCGGCCGGCGCCGGCTTCGACGCCCTCACCAACGGCGCCTCGCAGGGCAAGCTGTTCGGCTTCTTCGCGCCGAGCGGGGCGACCAAGGACATCATGGACGCCGCCCACGGCGCCGTGAAGCTCGTGGCGCTGCCGTTCCCGGCGCCGACCGGCAGCAAGACCTACATGGCGGTCACCTCCGACCTCGGCCTGGCCGGCAGCAAGAAGACCAAGAGCCCGGCGCTGGTGCAGGACTTCATCAAGTTCTCGGTGACCCCGGCCGAGGCCAAGAAGTTCGCCGAGGCCCAGGGCAGCATCCCGATCGGCGCCACCAAGGCGTCCGACCTGCTGCCGCAGTACGCGGGCGTCGCCGACCTGCTCTCGAGCGAGCAGTACCGGCCCTACGGCACCGACGGCTGGCCCAACGGCCAGATCTACGCGGCGCTGGGCCAGGGCGTCACCGGCCTGCTGACCGGCCAGAAGTCGATCGACGACGTGCTCAAGTCCATGGACTCCGCCTGGGGCTGAGGCCCCCGAGAGGACAGCGTCATGACCACGATGGAAAGAACAGCCAAGCCGGTGACCAAGCCCGCGGACCATCAGAACCGACGGAACCGCTCCTATCGGGTCGGCTACGGCCACTGGTGGTGGGCCCTTCCCGCCGTGCTCCTGATGCTCGCCCTGATCTACGCCACCACCGCGGGCGGCGCCTTCTACGCCTTCACCAACTGGTCCGGGATCGGCTCGTTCGACTTCACCGGCCTGGCCAACTTCAAGAAGATCCTGCAGGGCGAGGAGCTCACCGGGTCGCTGGTCAACACGCTGGTGCTGGCGTTCGGGTTCCTCGTCTTCACCAACGTCTTCGGCCTGCTCTTCGCGCTCGCCCTGAACCGCGGGCTGAAGTCCCGGTACGTGCTGCGGACCCTGCTGTTCATGCCGGTCGTCATCGCGCCGATCGCCGTCTCGTACATCTGGAAGTTCATCTTCGCCTTCGACGGCCCGCTCAACCAGACGCTCGGCGCGGCCGGGCTGAAGAGCTGGCAGCACGACTGGCTGGCCAGTCCCAAGCTGGCGCTGGCCTGCGTGCTGGTCGTGATGGTCTGGCAGAACACCGGCTTCGTCATGGTCATCTACCTGGCCGGCCTCGCGACCGTGCCGATCGAGCTGGAGGAGGCGGCCGCGCTCGACGGCGCCGGCAAGGTGCGCCGGTTCCGGGCGATCACGGTCCCGATGATCCAGCCGTCGATCGCGATCGCCACCACGCTGATGCTCATCCAGGGCCTGCGGATCTTCGACCAGGTGCTCGCGCTGACCGGCGGCGGCCCGGCCGGCGCGACCCAGACGCTGGCCACCGAGGTCTATCAGCAGACCTTCGTCTACAGCAATTTCGGGTTCGGCGCCGCGCTCGCGCTGGTGCTCAGCGTGCTCATTCTGGTTTTCACCGTCATCCAGCAGTACGCCACCCGCGACCGCGCCTAGAAAACGAGAGGAGAACGCGGTGTTCCGCTACACGAAGAAGACGCTGATCCTCGAGATCGGCACGGTCCTGGCGGCCGTCGTCATGCTGATGCCGTTCTATTTCCTGGTCTCCACCTCGCTGAAATCGGAACAGCAGGTGCTGACCACGTCGACGCTGTCGTTCCCGACCAGCCCGACGTTCCAGAACTTCGTCACGCTGCTCTCGCCGGGCGGCGGCGCCTCGTCGAGCATCTTCCACGGGCTGCTGTCGAGCGTGCTGATCACGACCGGCACGATCCTGGCGCTGATCGCCGTCGGGTCGCCGGCCGCCTACGTGCTCACCCGCTCGACCAGTCGCTGGTCCAACCGTACGTACTACCTGTTCCTGATCGCGATCCTGCTGCCCACCCAGCTCGGCATCGTCCCGCTCTACGTCGAGGCCCGCACGCTGGGCCTGGTCGGCACGCCGTGGGGAATGGCCGTGATCTACACCGGCATGCTCATGCCGCTGTCGGTCTTCCTCTACGCCGGGTTCTTCCGCCGGCTGCCGATCGACTACGAGGAGGCCGCGACCGTCGACGGCGCCTCGCGGACCCGCATTTTCACCCGGGTGGTCTTCCCGCTGATGGGCCCGGCGACCGGAACGGTGTCCATTCTGGCCGGGCTGATCGTCTGGAACGACTTCTTCACCGCGCTCATCTTCCTGAACGGCTCGGAATACCAGACGCTGCCGGTGGTCATGTACAACTACGTCGGTTCCCTGGTCTCCCAGTGGAACCTCATCTTCGCCGTCGTGATCGTGTCGATGATTCCGATCCTGGCGTTCTATTTCTTCGCGCAGAAGAAATTCATTCAGGGGTACGCCGGCGGGCTCAAGGGCTGAGGAGAGAACACCATGATGCCGGAGCTCATCATCGAGCCGGATTCACTGCGCATGCGCGACGACAAAGTAAGCGTCAAGGTCCGCATGCCGTGGTACCGCGCGCTGCCGTTGTCCTCGGTCGCCGACGTGCGCTGGACGGTCGACGGCCGGCCGATCGCGCGCGAGTCGATCACCTGGACCGTCGACGGCGCCACCTACCGCCTCGACGACCTGCCGCCCCGCCACGACCGGTGGTGGTACGTCCTGGACTCGGCCGTGATCGAGGGCGACCTGGCGGCGACGGGCGGCGAGAAGCACGAGGTCGCGGTGACGCTCGCCCTCTACATCCCGTACATCACCACCGATCACGGCGTGCTGCTGATCGAGGAGAGCGACGTCAAGGAGATGGCGGCATGATCCAGGGCGTCACCCTCTACAGCTTCACCCGGGCCTTCCACCAGCGCCGGTACACCTTCGCCGACCTGGTACGCGAGGTGGCCCGCCGCGGCCTCGGCCCGGGCCTCGAGATCGTCGGTTTCCAGAGCATCAAGGGCTTCCCGGCGATCGACGAGGACTTCAAAAACCAGTTCCGGGCACTGATCGACGAGACCGGGCTGACGCCGACCTGCCTGTCCGCCAACGCCGACGCGGGACTGCGCCGCGACCGGATGCTCACCGACGACGAGCTGGTCGACTACATGCGGCCGCAGATCGCCGCGGCCAAGGAGCTGGGCTTCCCGGTCGTGCGGGTGCAGATCTCGCTGACGCCCGACGACATGGAGCGCCTGCTGCCGGTGGCGGAGCACTACGGCGTACGGCTGGGGCTGGAAATTCATTCGCACCAGCACCCGAAGCACCCGGCCATCCAGGCGCTGCTCGAACGCTACGAGAAGCTCGGCTCGCCGCTGCTCGGCTTCGTGCCGGACTGGGGCGCGTCGCTGCGGGCGGTCCCGCAAACGCTGCTGCGCAAGTACCGCGAGGCCGGCGTGCCCGAGGAGCTTCTCGACGAGCTGGTGGCCACCTGGCAGCGGCACCACGCCGAGGGCCCGCCGATGACCGAGCAGCAGCACGGGCGCTGGTTCGGAGAGGTCATGCAGCTCGCCCACCGGCACGGCGCCGGCGACCGGGCGATCGAGATGGCGGTCAACTTCACCGGCCTCTTCGGCCACGCCCCGGTCCAGGACTGGGCCGACGTCCTGCCCTGGACCGTCCACACCCACGCCAAGTTCTACGAGATCGACGAGAACGGCGACGAGCCTTCCGTTCCCGTACGGGACCTGGTCGCCCTCTGGGTGAAGAGCGGCTACACCGGCTCCTACTCCAGCGAGTGGGAGGGCTTCCACTGGAACCACTGGGACGACCCGTTCGAGGTCGTCGCCGCCGAGCAGGCAATCATCCGCGCCGCTGAAGGGGACCACTGATGGCGACCGACGACACGATCCTCACCGACGACAGCCTCCGGTCGCGGCCGGGCGGCCTCGGCATCGCCGTGAAGATCCCGTGGTACCGCAGCCTGTGGCTGTCCAGCGTCAGCGACATCGCGGTCACCCTCGACGGCGCCTCCGTCCCGCGTGACGAGCTGCGGGCCGAGCTCGGCGACCGCACCTACCGGATCGACGAGCTGCCGGAGCAGTCCGAGACCCTCTGGTTCCTGCAGGACCGGCTCGTCATCGTCGTGCCGCGGGACCGGCCGCCGGCCGCGGGGGAGCGGGTCGACGTCGAGGTCAGCATGGCCGTCCGGCTGCCCTACATGCAGATCGCCCCCGGCAAGTACGTGACCAACCACGCCACCAACCGCCGCGCGCTCGCGGTCCGCTGAGGAGACCACGATGACCATCCAGCTCGGTCTCACCCTCTACTCGCTGACCAGCGAATGGGCCGCCGGCCGCTACGACCTGGCCGGCCTGCTCGACGTGGTCGCGAAGGCCGGCATCGGCCCCGGCATCGAGATCGTCGCCTCGCAGACGATCCGCACCTACCCCGACGTCACCAAGGAGTTCGTCCGCGAGTGGCGGGACGCCTTCGACCGGCACGGCTTCGTGCCCAGCTCGTTCGGCGCCAACCTCGACATGGGCCGCCGCCGCGACCGGGACATGACCCCCGACGAGGAGTACGAGTTCACCGCCGCCCAGTTCCGCAGCGCCCACGCGCTCGGCTTCCCGCTGGTGCGCATCCAGAGCGCCAACCCCGCGCTCATCCGGCGCCTGATGCCGCTGGCCGAGGAGCTCGATCTGACGCTGGGCTGGGAGATCCACGCGCCGATGGGCCCGAACTCGCCCCCGGTGCTGGCGATCCGGGAGACGTACGAGCAGATCGGCTCCCCGCGCCTGGGGTTCGTCGCCGATTTCAGCTCCACCATGCACGGCATGTCGCCGGCGCTGCTGCGCGGCCTCACCAAGAAGGGGCTGCGGCCGCGGGATCTCGGTGTCCTGCAAGAGATCTGGGCCAAGGACACCGGCATCAACGAGCGGCACGGCGAGTTCATCGAGTACCTGCACACGCAGAAGATCGCCCCGGAGAGCCTCGGCTCGTTCGCCCGGCTCGCCTTCAACATGCACGGCCACGTCGACCCCCGCGAGTGGTCCGACATCATGCCGCAGATCGCCCACGTGCACGCCAAGTTCTACGACATCGACGAGAACGGCGACGAGCCGGCCATCGACTACCCGGCGATCGTGCGCGAGTTCGTCAAGGGCGGCTACACCGGCTTCTTCTCCAGCGAGTGGGAGGGCCATGCCTTCGCCGACCTCGACGAGGCCGACCCCGTCGACCTGGTCCGCAAGCAGCACGCCCTGATCCGCCGCTCGATCGCGGAGGCCGCGTGATGCTGTCGCCCAACATCGAGCTGCTGTTCACCGAGGCCGGACCCGACTACGGGGACCGCGCCCGGGCGGCCGCCGCGGCCGGATTCGACGCCGTCGAACTGTGGAGCCTCGCCGGCAAGGACCTGGGATCGCTGGCCGCCAGCGGCGTCGCGGTGACCGCGGCCCTGGTCGAGTACCCGCCGAAGACCAGCTTCACCTTCCCCGGCACCGACCACACCGCGTATCTGGAGATGGTCGACCGCGCGGTCGAGGACGCCCGCCGGATCGGCTGCCCGCGCCTCGTGCTCGCCTCCGGCCTCGGTTTCCCCGGCCTCTCGCGGGACAAGAACCTCGACATCCTGGCCGGGGTCTTCGCCACCGTGGTCGAGCGGACCGCGGGCTCCGGCATCAGTTTCGTGCTGGAGCCGGTCAACACCCGGGTCGATCACCCCGGCGCGCTGCTGGATCGCACCGCCGACGGCGTCCGGGTCGCCAAGGCGGTCGGGGCGGACAACTTCGGCATCCTGTACGACCTCTACCACTCGATCACCGAGGGGGAGGACCCGGCGACCGAGCTGGCGAACGCGGGCGGGCTCGTGCACTACGTGCAGATCGCCGACGCGCCGGGTCGCGGCGAGCCGGGCAGCGGCGCCATCGACTGGCCGGCCCGGTTGAAGACCCTGCGCGCCGCCGGTTACGACGGCCCGATCGGGCTCGAGTACTACCCGACGGTCGAGTCCGCGCAGTCGATTCAGTACATCAAGGGGGAATGGTGACCGATCGTCTTCGGGCCGGCATCGTCGGCGTCGGCTTCATGGGAACCGTGCACGCCCGCGCGATCCGGCGCGCCGGCGGCGTCGTGGTCGGCGCCGTCGGCTCCACCCCCGAGTCGTCGCGCCGGGCGACCGGGGAGCTGGGCGCCGAGCGTCCGGTGGAGAGCTACGACGAGCTGCTCGCCGCCGGCGTCGACGTGGTGCACGTCTGCACGCCGAACGCGACCCACGCGCCGCTGGTGCGCGCCGCGATCGAGGCCGGCAAGCACGTCATCTGCGAGAAGCCGCTCGCGGTCGGCCGGGCCGAGGCCGCCGAGCTGACCCGGCTGGCGGCCGCGGCGGGCGTGACCGCCACCGTCCCGTTCGTCTACCGCTTCTACCCGACCGTCCGCGAGGCCCGGAACCGCGTCGCCACCGGCGTGACCGGGCCGGTGCGGCTGCTGCACGGCTCCTACCTGCAGGACTGGCTGGCCGCGGAGACCGACGACAACTGGCGGGTGGACGCCGCCACCGGCGGGCCGTCGCGGGCGTTCGCCGACATCGGCGTGCACTGGTGCGACCTCGCCGAGTTCGTCAGCGGGCACCGGATCGTCGCCGTCGCCGCCCAGACCATGACCGCCGTCCCGAACCGGGGCGGGCGGCCGGTCGCGACCGAGGACGCGGCCGTGGTGCTGTTCCGCACCGACCGCGGCGCCGTCGGCACCGTGACGATCAGCCAGATCACGCCCGGCCGCAAGAACCGGCTGTGGGTGTCGATCGACGGGTCGGTGGAGTCGCTCGGCTTCGACCAGGAGAGCCCCGAGACGCTGTGGATCGGCGGCCGGGACGTCAACCGGCAGCTGCTGCGCGGCTCGGACTCGGGCTCGGCCCCGGCCGCCCGGTACGTCACCGTGCCGGCCGGGCATCCGCAGGGCTACCAGGACTGCTTCGACGCGTTCGTGGCCGACAGCTACGCCGCGATCGGCGGGGACGCGCCGGACGGGCTGCCCACGTTCGACGACGGGCTGCGGGCGGCGGTGCTCACCGAGGCGGTCCTCGAGTCGGCCCGCACCCAGGCCTGGGTGGAGGTGGCGGCGTGAGCACGGTGCTGATCATCGGCAGCGGGCCGAACGGGGCCGCGTACGCCCGCACCCTGGTGGAGAACTCGGACGCCTCGGTGCTGATGGTCGAGGCGGGACCGGTGATCGACACCCCGCTCGGGATGAACGTCAAGAACATCGCCGACCCGGCCGCGCAGGCCGCCGCCCGGCTCGCCTCCCAGGGCCGGGCCGCCTCGGGCGTCGCCGGCATCCCCGGCGGCGTGGTCGTCGAGGGGACGGTCACCGCGCGGCAGGGCACCCACCTCATCGGGCAGCCGGTCGAGGGCTCGCCGGGCATGCCGGCCGCCGCCGTGGCCACCTGCGTCGGCGGGCAGGGCGCGCACTGGACCTGCGCCACCCCGCGGCCGCAGGGCAGCGAACGGATCCCGTTCCTCGACCCGGCCGAGTGGGACCGGCACGTCGCCGGCGCCGAGTCGCTGCTGCACGTCACCAAGACCGCGTTCGGTGGCGCGCCCCAGGCCGAGGCCATCCTCGACGTGGTCGGCGCCGAGTTCGCGGCCGACGGCATCACGGTGCGGCCGCTTCCGGTGGCCGCCGACCCCCGCGCGGACGGCACGCTGCGCTGGTCCGGCACCGACGTCGTGCTCGGGCCGGTCGTCGACGACCCCCGGTTCACGCTGCTGGCCGAGACGCTGTGCGTGCGGCTGCTGCGCGACGGCCACCGGGTGGTCGGCGCGGTGCTGCGCGACCTGCGGACGGGCGAGGAGCGGGAGGCGCGCGCCGACACCGTGGTGGTCGCGGCCGATGCGATCCGTACGCCGCAACTGCTGTGGGCGTCGGGCATCCGGCCGGCGGCGCTGGGCCGCTACCTCACCGAGCACCCGCTGATCTTCGGCGTGGTCGCCGTGCGGGAGGGCGTGCTGCCGCCGCCGGACGGCGCGAACCCGGTCGACCCGATCCGGGCCGTGGTGTCGATCGGCTACGACGAGGACCGGCACCCGTTCCACGCCCAGCTCATGTACTCGCCGATCTGCCCGGCGCCGCTGCCGCCGGACAGCCGGTTCCGCGACAACCCCGGCGGCTACGTCGGCATGGGCTGGGGTGTGCGCAAGTGGCCGCGGGCCGCCGACCGGCTGCTGTTCGACGACGCGCGGCCGGACGAGAACGGCCTGCCCAGCGTGCGGATCGCCTACGAGCTGACCGACCGCGAGGAGGCCGAACTCGACCGGGCCCGCAAGTTCCAGGCGCGGGCCGCGGCGGCGCTCGGCGAGTTCGTCGACGGCATGCCGGTGACGATGCCCGCCGGCAGCTCGCTGCACTACATGGGGACGGTCCGCACCGGGCCGGTCGACGACGGGACGAGCGTCTGTGACACGTACGGGAAAGTCTGGGGATTCGAGAATTTGATCGTTGCCGGGAACGGGCTGATCCCGACCGCGAACTCGTGCAATCCGACCCTCACCAGCGTGGCCCTCTCCCTGCGCGGCGCGACCGCGCTGGCGTCGTCCGGGGGACGCTCCTGATCGGGCCGAGTGCTCGGCTCTCCCGAGCGCCTTCGCTGCGACTGCTGTTCGTCGCCCTGGTCGTCTTCGCGATCGCCGGCGTCGTCTCGCCGTTGCTCGGCGGCACCCTCACCGACACCGTCGGCTGGCGCTGGATCTTCTGGGTGAACGCGCCGCTCGGCGGCCTGGCGCTGCTGCTCGCCTGGCTCTCCGTCCCGCGGGTCGCGCTCGCCGTGCGGGAGCCGTTCGACCTGGCCGGCGCCGCGCTGCTGACGGTGTGGACGACCGGGGCGACGCTCGCCGCCGCCGGCTTCACCTGGGCGGTCGCCGCCGGATCCGTGGTCGCGTTCGCGTTGTTCGTCGCCTGGGCCCGCCGCCGCGCCCACCCGATCGTTCCCCTGTGGATGTTCCGCAACCGCACGGTTGCGGTGGTCGGCGCCGCCACCGCCGCGGTGACGCTGATCCGCGAGTTCGGCGTCACGCTCGGCTCGGCCGCGCTCGGCGGGCTGCTCGCCGCCCGGCTGCTGGCCGGTCCCGGCTTCGTGCCCACCGGCGGCGGCTACGCGGTGGCCTATCTCGACGCGCTGCGCCCGCTGCTGCTGGCGCTGCCCGCGCTCTTCGTGCTCGCCCTCTTCGCCTCGCTCCTGCTGCCGGACCACCGGCTGAGCGAAACCCGAGAACCGTTGGAGGTCCACCCATGACCAGGCCCTATCCCGAGTCCGTCGACGTGGTCGTCGTCGGCAGCGGGCCGACCGGCGCGGCGTACGCCCGGATCCTCAGCGAGCGCGCACCGTCCGCGACGATCGCGCTCTTCGAGGCGGGACCGGCGCTGACCGACCCGCCGGGCATGCACGTGAAGAACATCGCGGGGGAGGAGGAACGGCGCGCGGCGCAGCGCCGCTCGGAGGGTCGCCACCCGCACACCGGCGGCGAATCCGGTCGGTACGCCGACCCGGCCCGCCGGATCCTGCGGCCCGGCACCCATCTGCTGCCCGACGGCTATCAGGCGCCGGGGGAGGACGGGCTGCCGGCGCTGGCGATGTCGACGAATGTCGGCGGGATGGGCGCGCACTGGACGGGGGCCTGCCCGCGGCCGGGGGAGGGCGAGCGGATCGCGTTCCTCCCTTCCCTGGACGAGTTGCTGGCCGAGGCGGAACGGATCCTCGAGGTGGACCGGCATCCCTTTGCCGGGGCCCCCTACACCGACCTGGTGCGGTCGCGGCTCGCGGCTGCCTTCGACGCCGGGCGGGCGGCTTCCCGGCGGGTGCAGCCGATGCCGCTGGCCGTGCACCGCCGCCCCGACGGCGCCCTGGTGTGGACCGGCCCCGACATCGTCTTCGGCTCGGTCACCCGCTCGAACCCCAATTTCACGTTATTTCCGGATTCGCCGGTGCGTGAGGTGCTGGTCGAGGACCACCGGGCCGTGGGCGTGCGGGTGGGCGACTGGCAAGTGCGGGCGCGCTTCGTCGTGGTGGCCGCGGATGCCCTGCGTACCCCCCAATTGCTCTTTGCCTCGGGGGTTCGGCCGCCCGCGCTCGGCCGCTATCTGAACGACCAGCCGCAGACCGTCTTCGCGGTTCGCCTGCGCGACGCGTCCCCGTCCGGCACGTCCATCGCGCCCGACATTTCGGAAATGTCGGGCGAGGGCAGAGGTGGCGCGGGCGAAGGTGCGGGTCAGGGGGAGATCGTCGGGCAGAGCGGCGTCGGATGGGTGCCCTATACGGACGCGCATCCGTTTCACGGGCAGGTCATGCAGCTCGACGCCTCGCCGATCCCGCTGGTCGGCGACGACGAGCCGTCACCCGGGACGATCGTGGGGCTCGGCTGGTTCTGCGGCAAGGACCTTCAGGCCAGCGACCGGATCGAGTTCTCCGACACCGAGGTCGACGACTACGGGATGCCCAAGCCGTCGATCCACTACACGCTGACCGACCGCGATCACGCCTCCCTCGCCGCGGCGCGGGAGCAGATCTTGCGGGCGGCGCGGGCGCTCGGGGAGTTCATCGGGGACGAGCCGCTCGTGCTGTCGCCCGGGGCCTCGCTGCACTACCAGGGCACCACGCGGATGGGGCCGGCCGACGACGGCACCTCGGTGTGCGGGCCCACGAGCGAGGTCTGGGGTGTCGGCGGTCTCTACGTCGCCGGGAACAACGTCATTCCGACGCCGATCGCCTGCAACCCGACGCTGACCTCGGTGGCGCTCGCCGTCGCCGGGGCCCGAGACATCGCATCCCAATTGGTTCTCGAGAACGCGGCGAGCGCCGCGACCGGAGGTGACCATGCTTGACCCCCAGATGATCCAGACGCGGGGCTTCCGCAACACCGCGGACGGCTTCGAGGTGCGGCTGCGGCTGCCCTACTACCGCGGCGTCTGGACCGACCTCATCGTCGGCGCGTCGCTCACCGTGGACGGAGTCCGGTACCCGGTGCGGTGGAGCCTGGGCGACCGGTGGCCGGTCGACGTGCCGGCCGTGCTGTCCGCCGAACGGGCCGAGCCGTTGTCCATCGGCTTCCACACGGTCGCGGCCGAGCTGCGGCTGACCATGTCCTACATCCCCGACGAGCTCCAGCCGACGGTCTGGACCGAAGAGCGCAGGCTGGTGATCACCCGATGATCTCGTACGGCGTTTCCCTCTACAGCTACACCGGCGAGTACGGCGTCACGATGAGCCTGGACGACTGCGTCGAGGACGTCGCCGACCTCGGCGCCACCGGCCTGGAGATCCTCGGTGAGGCCCACGTCGCCGGCTACCCGAACCCGTCCACGGCCTGGATCGACGCCTGGTTCGCGCGGCTCGTCCGGCACGGCCTGACGCCGACCTGCTACGGCTCGTGGGTCGACACCCGACGCGGCGGCCGGCCGATGACCGTCGACGAGGCGACCGCCCAGCTGGAGACCGACATCCGGCTGGCGGCGACGCTCGGCTTCTCCTACGTGCGGCCCAAGCTCGGCGTGGTCACCGCCGACCTGGAACCCGACCCGATCTGGGAACCGGCCACCGAACGGGTCCTCGACCTGGCCGCCGACAAGGACATCGTCATCTGCCCGGAGATCCACTGGCCGAGCGTCATCAGGTCCAAGGTGGTCGACGACTACCTCACGTTCATCGAGCGCACCGGCACCCGGCACTTCGGGCTGCTGATGGACACCGGCGTCTTCCAGACCTCGATGCACTTCCGGCGGGGCGGGGTCGCCAGCCGGATGGGGGACGGCGGGGGCCGGCCGCCGGTGACGCCGACCGTGCCGGTCGCCGACCTCGAGGACATCCTCGACCACGTCGTGCACATCCAGGCCAAGTTCTACGAGATCGACGACGACCTGGTCGACCGGCACATCCCGTGGCCCGCGATCGTCGAGCTCCTCGTGCGCCGCGGCTGGTCGGGCTGCCTGTCCAGCGAGTACGAGGGCGACTACGCGCCGGGCCGGGCCGCCGACCAGCTGCGCCGCCAGCACGCCCTGCTCCGGCTGGAGCGGGAAGGGGCGCGACGATGAAATGGTCGTACATGGACCACTGGGTGACCGAGACGCCCCAGGGCCCCCAACCGCCGTCGTTCAACCGCGCCTACATGGACCGGTACATCAAGCAGTTGTCCGCGCTCGGGTTCCGTGGCTTCGACACGTTCTTCTTCTATCTGCCGATGCTGGCCGGGATGTACGGCTCGCTGCCGGCGTTCGAGTCGTTCCTGCGCGACCACGGCTTCGACAAGATCACCGGCATCTTCTCGGCCTACCCGTCGGCGACCCGGTTCACCGCGCCGCACGTGCCGGAGACGCACGACCGGATCTTCGCCGACTGCGAGGCGACCGTGCGGGCGGTCGACAAGCTGGCGGTGGAGAACTTCATCGTGATGCCGTCGACCACGTTCTTCCAGGTCGAGCCCGTCACCGACGAGAAGATCAAGATCATGGCGGACCTGTGGAACCGGGTCGGCCGGATGACGCTCGCGCACGGCATGAAGACCACGTGCCACTTCGAGTTCTGGGGCGCGATCCGGACGCGTACGCAATTGGACCTGTTCTTCCAATACACCGATCCCGCGTACGTGTTCTTCTTCTGCGACACCGCCCAGCACACGATCGCGGGCGTGGATCCGGTGCAGATGTTCCGTGACTACCGGGATCGGTGCACCGGGTTCCACTTCAAGGACACCCACGATGTCGACACCCGCGACGCCTACCGCACCCCGCCCGACCCCGAGCTGATGGCCCCGGACGTGTCCCGCTGGTTCTACGAGATGGGCACGCCCGGCGGGCTCGTCGACTTCCCGGCGCTGATGCGCGAGATCGTCGCGTCGGGCTACGACGGCTGGCTGACGGTCGAGCACGACAAGGCCGAGCTGGGCGGCGGCAGCTACGCGGAAGCCACCTGCGTCGCCAAGTGGTACATCGACAACATCCTCGCCGAGGTGACCGCATGAACGACACGCTGCGCTGGTCCTACGCCCTCAACCAGTGGAACTTCCGGCTCGACGTCTTCGTCCGGCACGAGGACCACCGGCGGGCCCTGCGAACCGTGTCCGCGCTCGGCTTCGACCACGTCGAGCTGGCGGCCGGCACCGGACGATGGGACAACCTCGGCCGTCCCGAGACCATCGCGCTGAACCACGGTTCGCCGGCGGCATTTCTCGATTTCGTACGCTCGTGCGCGGTCACCGGCGTCTCCAGCTTCTTCTGGGACCCGGGCCAGCCGGTCGAGGAGGAGGGCTGGGCGTTCCGCTCGACCCGCAACCCCGCCGACCACGCCGCGATCGTCGAGTCGGCGCGCCCGTTCGTCGACTTCCTGGCCGCGATCGGCGCGTCCCAGCTGGTGTGCCGCCCGGTCGGCTCGGCCTGGATGGGCCCGCCGCCGGACGCCGCCGCCTTCCACGCGATCGGCGCGGTGTGGAACCGGGTGGGCGAGGTCGCGGCCGCCGCCGGGGTGGGCCTGAGCCTGCACTACGACTGCCTCGGCGCCGTGCACACGCTGGCCGACCTCGAGCACCTGCTGGCCTTCACCGATCCCGGCCTGGTCGGGCTGGCGCTGGACACCGCCGAGTTCGCGGTGGCCGGCCTCGACCCGGTGGCGTTCTACCGCGCGCACGCCGACCGGGTGAGCCACGTGCACCTCAAGGACGCGCGCTACGCCGACACCGGCGCCGAGTACCGGATGCCGGCCGCCGAGACCACCATGCTGCGCGGCGGCGCCGGCCGGCGGATCGAGCGCTGGTTCTACGAGCTCGGCGCCGAGGGCGGCCTGGTCGACGTGAAGGGTTTCGTGGCGGCGCTGCGCGAGCACCGCTATCCCGGCTGGGTCGTAGTGGAGAGCGACCACGGCGGCAACCCGGCCGAGCTGGCCATGCTCAACAGCTGGTACCTCCAGCACGAGCTGGCGGTGCCGCGCCGCTGACCGCTATCCGGGCCATCCGGCGGTGGTGCGCACGAGACCACCGGCGCTGACGATCAGCGCCTCGTAGCCCTCGATCATGCCCGCCGATCCGCGGGCGGCGGCCGCGGTGGCGTAGACGTCGGCCCACAGCAGGCTGGGGCCGATGACGGTCACCGCCTTGGTCGTGGCCGCGGGGCGGCGGGTGTGCGGGTCGATGATGTGCCGGCCGCGATGGGTGCGGCCCGAGGTGGCGATGGCGCCGCCGCGGCGCTCGACGACCCGCATCACCCGGGCCGGGTCGTCGGGATGCTCGATGCCGACGCGCCAGGGCGGCTGGTCGTCCGGGGCGTGCAGGACGATGTCGCCGCCGGCGTTGAGGCACCAGCCGGCGCCGGTCAGGCCGGCGAAGGAGGCCGCGGCGCGCTCGACCGCCCAGCCCTTGACCAGCCCCGACGGGTCGTAGCGCGGGCGGCCGTCGCGGGGGTCGGGCAGGCCGCGCGGGTCGAACCAGCCGCCGGTGCGCTCGCGTGCCCGCTCGCACAGCTCGATGACCTCGGTCAGCATCGGGTCGGCGTCGGCCAGGCGGAGCCGCTTGCGCTCCCAGCGGGAGAGGTCGCTGTCGTCGCGGTACGGGCTGAGCACCTCGTCGACCCGGCGCAGGCCGGCGAAGGCGGCCGCCACCCGGTCCGCGACCGGCCCCGCACCGCGCACGTGGATGCTGACCGGCAGCCCCATGATCTGCTCGACCCAGGCCCGCTGGGCGAGCGCCGCGGCGGTCATGCCAGGTGGGCGGCGTCGAGCGCGGCCTGCAGCGACTGCAGGTAGCCGTCGCTGGTGACGGTGGCGCCCGAGACGGTGTTGATGTCGGCGCTCTGCGCCTGCAGGGTCTCCTGCGTGAGGATCGGCAGCGCGTACGCGTTGATCTCCTGGTCCCGGCCGTTCTCGGTGGGATAGACCGGCACCTGGACATCGGTGATCTTGCCGTCGGTGACCGTGATGGTGACCTGGACGTCGCCCCAGCGCGTCGAGGCGGTGGATCCGGTGTAGGTCTTGCTGCCCGAGGAGGACGCGGAGCTTGAGGGCGACGCGCTGCTGGACGTGCTCGGGGTGGGCGACGCGCTGCTTTCCGTGGGGGCGGGGACGGCGGCGGCGACCGCGGCGCCGCTGCCGCTGCCGTTGGTGCTCGTGCGGTAGCTGAAGAGCAGCACGAGGGCGACGATCGTGGAGAACAGCCACAGGGTGATCCGGCGCATCAGAGGTCCTTCGTCTTTACCAGGCGAACAGTTCGGTGTGCAGGTTCTCGGGGCGGACGCCGGCGTCGCGGGCCGCGGTGCGGGCGGCGTCGGTCCAGGCTTCCGGCCCGCACAGGTAGACGTGGGCGGCGGCGATGCCGGGAACCATCTGCCGCAGCGCGTCGGGGTGGCCGGCGTACTGCGCGGGCAGCCAGCCCGGATCGGCGGCGCGCGGCCCGAGCAGGAAGATCACGCGGACGCCGCGGTGGGCCGCGAACCACTCGAGCTCGTCCCGGAACGCGATCTCGGCCTCGGTGCGGGCCCGGTAGATCAGCGTGGCGTCGCCCGGCGCGTACGGGAGCTCGCCCAGCAGGGCCAGCAGCGGGGTGACGCCGATCCCGCAGGCCAGCATGGTCACCGGCCCGCCCTGGTAGGTCTCGCCGGTGAGCTTGCCGTAGGGGCCCTCGATCAGCGCCGTCGTGCCCGGGCGCAGCGTGGCCGCCCGGGAGCTGCCGTCGCCGAGGTCCTTCACGGTGATCCGCAGCTCGCGGCCGTGCGGGGTGGCCGACAGCGAGTAGGGGTGGCCGCGGGTCCAGCCCGGCCCGTCGAGGAAGCGCCACTGGAAGAACTGCCCGGCGCGCACCGGCAGCCGGTCGAGGCGCCGGCCGGTCAGGTAGACCGAGGTGAGACCCGGTCCTTCCGGGACCACCCGGGAGACCACCAGGCGGTGGCGAAGGTTGCGCCAGGCGGGCAGGCCGATCCGGTACGCGATGACGGCGCCGGCGGACACGGCGTACAGCGTCCACCAATAGGCCGTCGAGGCGGCCGAGCCGATGAAGTCGGCGCCGGTCCAGAGCTGGTGCGGAAGAGCAAGACCGACGCCGGCGTACGCGTACAGGTGCATCAGGTGCCATGACTCGTACCGCAGCTTGCGCCGCGCCGCCCGGATCGAGGTGACCACGACCATGACCAGCGCGAGGGTGCCGGCGGTGGCCAGCAGCATCCCGGGGTAGGTCCAGACCATGTCCCACAGCTCGGCGAACGCGTTCGCGTGCGCGGCGCCGGCATAGCCGAGCGTGATCAGCACGACGTGCGCGATCATCAGCCAGAACGAGGTGAACCCCGTCCAGCGGTGCCAGCGGGCCAGCCGGTCCTGCCCGAAGGCCCGCTCGACCAGCGGGACCCGGGCCATCAGCAGCACCTGGAGCAACAGCAGGTCGGACGCCCAGAGGCCGGTCAGCCGCCCGATCGCCGAGACCGCGCCCGAGCCGCCGGCGGTGACCTGCTGCACGCCGCCGTTGCGCACCCACAGCGCGGTCACGATCAGCATCGTCACGCCGGCCGTCACGCCGCCCAGGTCGGCCCACCAGCGCGGCGTCACCCGTGGCGACACGACGCCAACCGGGGCGGGGGTACGAGCAGGGGCCGTTGTCGTCATGCACCCACCATCGGGTGCCCGCCTGTGGAAAGAAGGTCCGTTACCTATGGATCGGCTGTGCGGTTTCTGTCATGCCTCGGTCAGCCGACCGGCGTGTGGGCGATGTTCCCGATCACCACGCCGTGACACCCCCGCTTACCCTGGGTCCATGGGTGATGTACGCAGCGTGCGGGTGTCGGCCAGTCCGGCAAATGTCGAGTTTGCGCGACGTATGTATGACCGGGTCATCGATTGGTACAAGGTTGCCGAGACGAAGGCGCAGCTCCTTTTGACCGTGAACGGGGCCTTCGTCACGATCGCCTTCGGACTCGTCTCGGGCAATGTTGCGGAGTTGCGGCGCGCTCTCGACGTCGCCGGAGCGCTGACCTGGCTGTTCCTGACGTTCGCGATAGTCGCGTTGTCCGGATCCATCTCGGCGGCTTCGGCCACGTTGCTCTCGCAGCATGGCCGGCACATTCGGGAGGACTTCGCTCAGCTCGGCATCGACCCTGCCGACGACAGCACCTACCGGCCGGAGGGCATGTGGTACTTCGGCCATATCGCTCAGCTGCAATGGCAAGGGGTCCAACGCATGCTCACCGACGCGGACGACGACCTCGAGGTGAAGGTCCTCACCTACAACGTCCACGGTCTGGCGAAGACGGTGCTTCGCAAGCATCGGCTGATCAACCTCGGATGGCTGCTGACCTCGACAACTCTCTTGTCGTTGATTGCGGCCGGAGTTTCGCTGCTGGCGCGGGGATGAGATCGGCGGACGTCGTCCAGTCGGAGCCACTGCCCCGGCGAGGATCGTCACGATCCCGCCTTCATTGTTTCTCCGGTGTCAGCAACTGGCGTCGTATGCCGTCGGTGTCCATCAACGACCACACGCTTTCGATCCGGTACTCGCGAAACTGATAGAACACGTGCTCGGCGAACGAAACCCGGCGGCCGCCCGCATCGATGCCGAGAAACACCCGCTGGGGCGTGCAATCGAACCACAGCCGGCAGGCGACCTGGTCCGGGCGAACGACGAGCAGCCGAATTTCGTAGTGCAGATCAGGGATCTTCTCGACATCGTCGGCGAGCAGGGCCTTGTACTCGTCGCGTGTCCACTCCTCGCCGTTGTAGGTGAGTCGATCATGTACATACCGGTCGAGGTCGTCGAAACGCCGGCCATTCAACGCGGCGATGTAGTCGCGATAGACAACCTCGAGCTGTTCGCTCATCGTGTGCTCCAACGATCAATCCGCACCGGCGATTCGCACCCTACCGGCCGCGGTCAGGCGGCCGGGATCGGCCGGCCGAGCATCGTGCAGATCGCCGCGTCGACCACCCGCTGGTCGGCCGCCTGCACGTCGGGGAACTTCGCCCGAACTGGGTCGTGGTGACGACGGTGACCGTCTTGCGACCGGTGGCACCGACCACCTCGAGTCACTGCTGCTCGACCTGCGCCGCCATCCCCACGTCATCGGATTCCTCATCGCTGTCGGCGACGCACGGAGGGTTACCTTCTCGTTACGGCAGGGCTAGTGTTCCCACGGCCGGCATTTCCTCTGTCGCGTGACCGAAGTAGAGCGCGCAGGCCCTACAGGAGGACGGATGGGACATCTCTTTCGGCGGAGCTCGAGCAGCCTCCGGCGATCGGCGCTGGTGTTCGCGAGCGTGCTCGCGGCGGCGCTGGTCCCCGCGGTCGGCGTCGCACTCGAGGGACCAGGCTCGGCCGGCGGCAGCGGTGGAGCCGGGGCGACGCGCACGAGCGGCGACGTGATCGCGAACCTCTTCGAGTGGAACTGGAAGTCGGTGGCCAACGAGTGCGTCACCGTCCTGGGCCCGAAGGGCTACGGCGGCGTCCAGGTCTCTCCGCCCCAGGACTCGGTGAAGCGCACCGAACTGGGGAACGGCAGCGACACGATCCTGCACCCCTGGTGGGAGGTCTACCAGCCGGTGGACTACCACCTCACCAGCCGGATGGGCGACGAGACCCGGTTCAAGGACATGGTGGACACCTGCCGCGGGGCGGGCGTCAAGGTGTACGTCGACACCGTGATCAACCACATGACCGGACAGGGGCACACCTCGTACGGCGGCGTGGATTTCACCAAGTACGAGTACCCGGGCCTCTACCAGCCCGGCAACTTCCACCACCCGGGCGCGGGCTGCCCGACCACCGGTGGCATCGACGACTTCAACGACTACACCCAGGTCTTCAAGTGCGAGCTCGTCGGGCTCTCGGACCTGCGTACCGAGACTCCCGACGTGCAGAGGACGCTGGCCGACTACCTCAACAAGCTCATCGGGTACGGCGTGTCGGGGTTCCGGGTCGACGCGGCCAAGCACATCGGCCAGGCCGACCTGGCGGCGATCGAGGCCCGGCTGCACAACACGGTCGACGGCACCCGGCCGTACGTCGCCCTCGAGGTGTTCCCGGGTGGCCCGGGGCGGCTCTCGCAGTTCGCGTTCCTGGGTCAGGGCAGCGTGCTGGGCCTCGACGTGGACGTACAGATCAAGAACGCCTTCAAGAGCTACAACAGCCCGCCGAACGACGGCAACATCGGTGATCTGAAGGTGTTCGGCACGAACGCCGGGCTGCCGCCGGGCGACAAGGTGCTGGCGTTCGTGCAGAATCACGACACCGAGCGCAACGGTGACGCCCTGAACTACAAGGACGGCGCGACCAACACCATCGCGAACGAGTTCCTTCTCGCGTACGGATACGGACGCCCCCAGGTGTACGCCGGTTTCGCCTGGAACACCCCGGACGACTCCCCGCCGTCGGACGCGAACGGCATGATCACCGACACCGACTGCGGTAGCGGCTGGGTGTGTGTCGACCGATACCCGGGTGTGGCCAACATGGTCGGCTTCCACAACTTCGTCAGCGTCGGTGACGCGCCGGTCGCCAACTGGTTCGACGACGGCACGAACCTGATCGCGTTCAGCCGTGGCAGCAAGGGCTGGATCGCGATCAACAACGAGACGACCGCGCAGACCCATACGTTCCGAACCGGATTGAGTCAGGGCACGTACTGCGACATCATCCACGGCGACTTCCGGAACCGGCACTGCACCGGCCCCACCGTGGTGGTCGGCAGGCACGGTGTCGCCACCGTGACCGTCCCGGCCAAGGACGCCGTCGCGTTCTACGGCGGAACCCAGGTCGCTCATTGATCCACCGTCCCCGGCGGGCGCGGCTCGCCGGGGACGCCTTTCTCGCAACTTCGGCCGCATCTCAGGCAACCGATCGACCACCCCGCCCGGTATTACCCTGCGACGGACCGGAACGGGGAGGCGGCCACGGTGCCGAGAGAAAGAACGGGGTCGGCCGGCGGGTTCGACGAGTTCGTGGTGAGCCGGTCGACCCAGCTACTACGCAGCGCGTACCTGCTGACCGGCGACTGGGCGACCGCCGAGGACCTGCTGCAGACCTCGCTCGTCAAGGCCTGGTCGGCGTGGTCGCGGATCGAGGGCGACCCGGAGCCGTACGTGCGGCGCATTCTGGTCAACTCGCATGCGAGCTGGTGGCGGCGCCGCTGGCGGGCCGAGGTGCCCACCGACGCACTGCCCGAGGCCGGTCGGCTCGCGACCGACCGGATCGACGACCGGGACGGGCTCTGGCGCGCGCTGCGCCGGCTGCCGGCCCGGCAGCGGACGGTGCTCGTGCTGCGCTACTTCGAGCAGCTCTCCGACGCCGAGGTCGCCGACGCGATGGGTTGCTCGATCGGGACGGTCAAGAGCCAGGCCAGCCGGGCGCTGGCGAAGCTGCGGTTGGACGAGTCGCTGACCAGCGAGGAGGCGTTGTCATGAACCTGACCGATCTGCGCGACGTGCTCGACGAGCGCTCGTCGGCCGACTGGGCCGAGGTCCGCTCGCACCTGGTCCTGTCCGGGGTGCGCCGGCGGCTGGAGGTGCGGCGCCGGCGCCGGCGGATCGCCGCGGCGGCCGCGGCCGTGCTCGCCGTCCTGGCCATCCCCGCCGGCCTGCTGACGATCTCGCGCTCAGCGGAGCGGACGGACGGCACGGTGGCCGGTCCGAAGACGATCAACGGCTTTCCCGTGTACGCCCAGGGCACCCGCCTGTTCGCGTCGGCGACGCTGCCGCCGGGCGCCACGTCGCTCGTGCTGCCGTTCGTGCCCGCCTCGACGGATCTGGTGTTCTTCGTCCGATGCACCGAAACGACGTCGAAGAGGGAGTTCGCGCTCAGGCTCAACGGGCACGACGTCATGAGCGGTTCCGGGTGCGGTGCCTCGTTCATTCCGGCGGCCCCGGACGAGATCGGGGACCTCGGCGTCCACGTCGGCGATCGCAGCGTCGTCGAGGTGACGTTCCCGGCGGCCCCACCGGCCGGCTTCGCCGTGGGGATCGGCGAGCGGGTGCCGGTCGACCAGTACGTCCTCCCGGTCCGCCCGGCCGCCCTGACCCCGCTCGAGACCGGCGACAACCTGGCCGTCACCGACGAGGGCGGGATCTCGTACCGCACGACCTTCCTGCTGCGGCCCGACCCCGCCGACCCGAACCAGCCGGTGAGCCGGACGTTCACCTGGGGCAGCGGCGGCCACCTCGCCCTGCGGTCACAGACGCCGGGAGCGCTCACCGTCACGATGAACGGCGTCGTGGTCGCGACCGGCCAGTGGTGGGACTTCGACCAGGGCCTGGTCGACGGCGCGAGCAGCCCGTACTGGCCCTCCGCGACGCAGCGCACCCGAGGCGCCACGGTCACCATCACCGTCACGCCCCAGCGCATGACCGGCGACTGGGCGGTGGCCTTCCAGGAGCCTTCGCCGTGACATCGATGACTCGCCGCGGTGCGCGTCGTCAGGAGGCGACGGTGACGGTGATCGACCACGGGACCTGGGGAGACGGGCACGGCGTGGGCGCGTGGTTGCACGCGGTGTCGGTCACCGTGGACACGCCGACCGTCCCGGGCGCGGCGGCGACGTAACGGGCCACCAGGGGCTGGCCGGTCGGATAGCCGCCGGTGGTGTCGCGCTGCACGAGGACGCCCGCGACGGATAGCTTCGGCGGCAGGTAGTTCTCGGCCAGGCTCACCACCAGGGTGTCGCCGGCGCGCAGGCGTACCGAGCTCTGGTTGTCGGCCGTGGAGACGGTGACGGTACGGCCGGTGGCGGCGACGACCGTGACGTGCACGATCCAGAGCCTGATCGGCACCGTGCACGGCGGCGTGGCGTGCAGGCAGGCGTAGTCCGACCGGGTGGTCAGGTCGGTGGTTCCAGGGGCCGCCGCGCGGTAGAGGGCGGACAGGGGTTGCCCGGTCGGATAACCGCCGCTCCCGGAGAGTTTCGTGAGGGAGCCCCCGGCCGTCGGCGGCAGGTACTCGGCGCCGAGAGACACGCCCAGCGTCTGCCCGACGACCAGGGTGACGGCGCTCTGGCTGCTGGACTCGTCGACGGTCACGTCCGGACCGCCCGGCGGCGACGTCGAGGTCGGCGGTGACGAGGCGCCGTTGTCGCAGCTCATCGCGGGCGCCGGCCAGGTGCCGGAGAGCTGCATCCCAAACGTGGCCGACGCGCCCGGCGCGAGCACGCCGTTGTACGAGGCGTTGGCCGCCGTTGCCGTGCCGCCCGAGGTGGTCACGGTCGCGTTCCACCCGGAGACCACCTGCTGCCCGGAGGCGAGTGCCCAGGTCACTGTCCACTTCGTGGTGGTGGCCGGGGAGGTGTTGGTGACCGTGACCGCGGCGATCTGACCACCGGCCGGCCCGCTGCCCCACTGCGTCTCGATGCGCGTGGTCGCGTCACATCCGCCGGGCGAGGCAATGGCGGGCGCGCCGGCCGAGGAGGTCGCCAGGGCGGTGAGGACGACCGTCCCGCCGAGACCGGCCAGCAGCGCCAGGATCGACTGTCTCCGATTCGCCATGACATCGCACCCTTTCCGGGGCCAGGACGGGCCGCCGCCCGACCAAGGCGAACGTAGAACAGACATGGACGTACGTCAATTGGTTGCGGATTTCCCGGCGAGCTGCCAGATCGTGGCGCTGGCTTCTCGCGGCGCGCGCACCTGGAGGGAGGCGGCCGGCGTCGCGGCGGGCGGGTACAGCCGTTCGGTGAAGACCGGGCCGCCGGACACGAACACCTCGACCACCGACCCATCGAGCAGCACACGTACGTCGCCGGGATCGACGGTCAGCGCCAGGGAGTCGCCGCCGAGGTCGATCACCAGGGTCACCGGGGCGTCGCGCGGCTGCCCCAGTCGGATCTCGATGTCCAGCGGGCCGCCGGGCAGCTCGATGACTTGTCCGGGCTGGGCTTCGACCGTGCTCGCGGTGCCACGCAGGAGCCGCAGCTCCGGTGCGGGGGTGCTGGTGAGCCGGCCGGCATCGTCCAGGTCGAGGACGCGGGGCAGCGTGAGGGCGCCGGCCCAGCCGGACGCCGCGATCGCCCGGTCGTCGCGGTTCTCCCAGGTCCAGCCCCACAGCAGAGTGCGTTCCGGCCCGGCGAGAACGGCCGGTGCGTAGAAGGCTCGTCCGGCGTCGACCCGGCCGCCGTGGGTGGGGGTGAATCGGGGCCGGCCGCCGGTGGTGCCGAGGTCGCCGACGAGATAGGCGACCGGTCCGAGCACCTCGCCGGTCCACCGCGAGACGATCAGGACCCAGCGGCCGGCCAGCGGGAAGAACTGGGGACACTCCCAGATGTCGGCCGGGCAGTGTGCGGCGGCCACGTCGTCGCTCGTGCTCAGGAACGGGCCCAGGTAGGTCCATCGGGTCAGATCGTCGCAGCCGTACAGCAGGACGGTGGCGGCCCCACCGCCGGCGAGGCCGGCGCCGACCAGGGCATAGCGGTGCCCGTCGACGGTGAACACGAAGGGATCGCGGTAGCCGGCCAGCTCCAGGCCCTCGGGTGGCCGGGCGGCCGCGGCCGGACATTTGGTCCAGGTGAGCAGCTCGTCATCCCCGGCCCTGGCCAGGCAGATGCTCGCGTCGAGGACCCCGGCGCCGATCCCGGTGTAGACGGCGGTGGGCACGCCGTCGTCGTCCACCACGCATCCCGACCAGCAGCCGCCGGCGTCGAGGTGCCCGGGCGTGGGGCTGAGCGCGAGGGGCTCGGTGCGCCAGCCGGCCAGGTCGGCGCTGCTGGCGTGCCCCCAGTGGATGTCGCCGTGCACCGGAGCGGCCGGATTGTGCTGGTAGAACAGGTGATACCGGCCGTTGTGGTGGAAGGGCCCGTTCGGGTCGTTGACCCACCCTTGGGCGGGGCGCACGTGCAGCGCGGGAAAGGCCGGATCGTGGCGGGTCATCGTTGCGGCCCCGTCAGGCACCGAAGTAGATGGATTCGATGACGGGGGACGCCACCGGCACATAGTCTCGCAGGCTGATGCCGCCGGGGACATCGATCACGTTGACCATGATGGTGCCGCCGCCCGGTGCGTCGAGCAGGTAGAGGCGGGTGGATACGCCGTTCGCCAGCGTGGTCCGGGTGGGGTGAAACTGCGCGGGATCACCGGTCTGCAGGAGCTGGACGACGGCTTCCTCGGCGTACGGGCAGGTCTTGGTCCATCCTTTCGCGAGCTGAAGATCGAGGACGACGCCGGGCCATCCACCGACCGTCGCGGGCCGCGGGGTGCTCGCCGTCACGCCGGGCAGGCCGTGGATCCACCGCGCCAGATCGCCGGCCGTGCGGCCCACTCCCGGCTCGCCGTCCTCGTCGCAGTTCTGCGATGCGGCCACCACGTTCGACATGACGTTGACGCTGTTCCCACCGTAGAAGTCCAGCACCGGGTCGTCGGAACGGGCCAGCAGGAAGTTGCGGGGCAGATCGATACCGTTCGTCCAGCCGGCCGGCACGGTGTAGGTGAACGTCGGGTGGAACGTCGCCGTGCGGTAGGTGCCGGCCAGCAGATCGCCGCGGCAGGTGCCCAGCTCCGGTGGGCATGCCGCGCTTGCCGCCGGCCGCGCGGACGGCATGGCTCGGGGCTTGTCGTCCGTGCCGGACCGGCAGCCGGCGAGGAGGACGACGACGGCGACGGCCGCCACCGTGGTTCGCTGCGATGTGCTCATACTCATCCACAGCCACCGCGGCCCGATCGGGTTACGGTGAGTCGTAACCCGATCGGCACCCCGCGTCTGTGTGTAGGTGGGGGTGATTGCGCTGACTTCGATGTCGGAGTACTTCCCGGACGGCGCGCTGGTGGCACCGCGGGGCCGGGCCGACGCCGCGCCGGCGACGGCCGACTACGCGGCGTTCTACCTGGCACAGTTCCGGGCGGTCGCCCGCACCGTCTACCTCGTCCTGTACGACCGTGAGCACGCCGAGGACGTCACCCAGGACGCCTTCGTGCAGCTGTACCTCCACTGGGCCAAGGTCGCGCGATACGAGGCCCCGCACGCCTGGGTGCGGCGGGTCGCGATCCGTCTCGCGGTACGAGCGGCACGCCGCGACCGGCAACGAATCCAGCTGACCATGCTCGCCGGGGACTCACCCGCATCCGCGTCGGCGCCCATGGATATCGACCTGCTCCGAGCCACCGCGGCATTGCCGGCCAAGCAGCGCGCCGCCGTCGCGCTGCACTACTACGAGGATCGCCCCGTCACGGAGGTGGCCGATCTGCTGGCCTGCTCGACCGCGGCAACGAAGCTGCTGTTGCACCGGGCCCGGCAGACGCTCGGCGCCGCGCTCGCCGACAAGGAGCTCGACGATGCCCACCGACGCTGAGCTGAACGGCCGGCTGCGGCTGGCGCTGACGAACGCCGCCGATGCGCTCGACCCGCCGGTGGGCTCCCTGCTCGAGCAGGCCACCGCCCGCGGACGACGCCACCGGACATATCGCCGCGCCGCCGTCCTTGCGGTGATGGTGGTGGTTGCTGCCATCCCCGTTGGCATCGTCGGTCTCGGCGGGCGTTCAGCGCCCGCCCCGGTCAGCGCGATCCCGCCGTCCCGGACCGACCTGATCGGCACCTGGCAGACGCCGTCGCTGTCCGGCGGCGACTGGGCGGTCACGTACCAGCGAGCCGGAGGCAGCGACGCGGAAGCCAAGGCATTCCTCGGCGCCCCCATGGACGGCCCCGCCGAGCAGTACCGGATCGTGCTTCACGTGACCGCGACCGAATGGGCGGTGTTCGTCAGCGCCGACGGTCGCAACCTCGAAGCCGGCTGGCGGGGCGGCTATCAACTCGACGGACCGCTCATCCAGGTCCGGGCCACCGGCGACGCCTGCCAGGCCGCCTACCGGCTGACGCTCTCCGACCAGATCCTGCACATCAGCGTCCTGACCGACGACTGCGGCCCGACCGATCTGCTGGCCCAACGGACGATCTACGAGACCACGTCGTTCCAGCGCTCCGGCTGATCTGGTTGCCAACCTCCCGAAGATCTCGCCGGGGCACCGAAGACGACTGCACAAACACCTGCGTCACCTTTCAGGAGGGATCGGCAGGTCCATGAACTCACGGATCATCCGCATGCGGGCAGCAGTGCGTTCGCCATCGTGGTGGCGAGCCACGCCTCGTACCGTTGCAGGCTCCATCCCCGCCGGTGCACCAGCCGCACCTGCAGCTCGGGCGCGGTCAGCGTCCACAGCACGTCGGCGGCGTCCGATGCGCTGAGCCCGGGGCGCAGGGCGAAGCGCTCGCCGAGTATCGCTGCGATCATCGTCGTACCCTTGAGGCGTTCGCGCTCGATGCTGTCGGCGAAGTCGCGGGCGGCGGGCTCGAGCAGGATCGGCAGCAGCGCGCCGGCGCGCGCGTACATCTCCCGGCCGAGTCGCGCGTACAGCGCCAAGAACTGCCGTGCGTCCACGGCCTCGCGCATCGCGGCCACCGTCGGGCGCTCCATGATCGGCACCGGCTCGTCGTCGCCGGCAAGGGCGGTGTCGTAGACGGCCTTGAGCACCGCCGCCTTCCCGCCGACGGTGTTGTACACGGTCTGCACGCTGACGCCGGCGCGGTGGGCGATCGCGTCGACGGTCGTGCCCGTGTAGCCGCGGCGCAGCAAAAGCACCCGGGCCGCCTCGAGCACCCTCTGCCGGGTGGCGCGGCGCTGCTCGGCCCGAACCTGGCTGGAGTAGCGCCGCGCCGTGGTCACAGTGCCACGGGCTCCGGCGTCGGCAGCGCGCCGACCTGCCACAGCGCGGCGAGTTCGTCGCGCACGCCCCAGTGCTCGGCGAGGACGCCGTCGCGCTCGCGGTACATGTGCATGGCCGGCATCGCGTAGGGCTTGCCGGTCGCGGGAAAGCCGAGGTGGCCGCTGTTGTGCCGCCCGTGGGCGGTCGTGCGAAGAGCCACCGTGTCCCCGGCGGCTACGACCTCGTGCACCTCGTACCGAAGCTGCAGCACCCCGTGCAGGAACCCGAGGATCGTCAGGTACCCGGCCCGGCCCTGCGGAGCCCACGGCGGCGCCCCGTGGTCGGTGAAGTCCTCCGCCACGAGCGGCGCGACGCGCTCCAGATCGCCGGCGTTCAGGGCGTCGAGAACGTCACGGGCGAGCCGTTCAGCGGTGGTCATGTGGTCCTCCCCAAGTAATCCGAAATTGGTAGAACCACGTTCCAACGAACTGTACCGCCGTGACAACCTCGTTGGAGGAACTGGCGCCGGCGTTCCACGCAATACTCTTCGACCGCGAGGACAGCTACGCATGCTCGCTCGTCGACGAGCCGTTCGCGCGCGTACCCGAAGGCGGCCCCGACCTTCGCGCGACCGAAGCCCGCGCCCACGAGGATCTGCCGTTCATCTGGTGGGTGGTGGACCGCGTCAGCGGTGGATGAAGCCCTGGCTTCTGGGTGCCACTCATCGGTGCAAGCGACGCCGACCCCGCCACGGCCGAGCTCAGCCACCTTCACCACGCGGTGGAACGCGACCTCACCCTGCTCGACGTTCTGGCCCTCGAGCCCGGCCAAAGTGCCTACCGGACCGGGCCGGCTGCCCCCCGGACCGGCAGCGAGCCATCCTGAGACGAGAAACGCGACAACCGTGAGGCGGGATCACCTCGAACACGGCAAACGCGGCCTCACTCACCGCAGCCATCGAGCGCGTGTCGCGGCAAATGAGTGCGCCAATCACGCGTCGTCCTCAAGTGCTGGAGGAGTAACCGGCGCCAGATCTAGCATGCTCTCCATGAGCGACGTCAACCCCGGTGAGCTACCCGAGCCGACGTTCGTACTCCCGACCATCCCGGCCTCGGCCGGGGCTCTTATACGTGGCCGCAAGGGCCGATTGCTCATCCTGAAGCCGACGTACAAGGGCGGCTGGACGATCCCGGGTGGGATTGTCGAGATCGGCGAGTCACCCTGGGATGCGTGTCGCCGCGAAACCAGGGAGGAGTGCGGCCTCGACGTCACCACGGGGCGGCTCAAGTGCGTTGACTTCCTCCGCCCACGGCCTGACCGTCCGGGTGGTATGCGCTTCCTTTTCGACTGCGGCGTCTTCGACGACGCCGTCTTGGACACGGTGGTCATCCAGCCGGTCGAGATCGCCGAAAGCCGGATCCTGCCGATAGACGCGGCGCTGCCTTTGCTCAGCGGACCCGTCCGACGTCGTGTACGCGCCGCTTGGAAGGCAAAACGGGTGCGCTATCTGGAGGACGGCCACCCGGTACAGGGGGTCAGCCCTTAGCGGCAGGGAATCGGCGTCCGCGCACAACGGCAAGGTGACTCGATGCCGCTCACTGGCTGGTCCGCGACTCGAGGCTAGACAAGGACGGGCCGTGGTCTGCCAGCGCCGCCGCCACCCCGACCGTACAGCGGCATGACTATCGATCTAGATGGCCTTCGTTCTCGTTGCTCTCGTCGCACTTGTCATTGGAGGTGGCGCTGGCTTCCTCCTCGGCGGACGGCAGGAACGGCGCGGGCCCTTCAGAGCGCCTTTCAGCAGTACGCTAGTCAGACGGCCAACGATCAGGTCCAGGCCATCGTCGGATTTCTCCGGCTTGTCAACCGGTTCCGACCCGCCGAGGCATATGCCATGTACGGACTAGCGCTGGTGCACTATCCGGACGAAGTGGCCAACCCAATTCGTGCAGGCCTGCGCAACAGCTAGCGATGGCGCGACGCCGGCATCGACATGTCATGGGCCTGGAACGCCGTGCACTGACCTGGCCGCCAGGTTCGGCACCGAGCAAATCCTGACCACCCCGCACCCAGTCAGTCCGCAGAGCTCCCAGCGCAAGCCGCTGCACGAGGCCGCACGGCGGAGTACCGCCGATTACACCTGCCGGTCAGAGTCCGTTTGACCGCGGCCGGGCCGACGCTTATCGGCACCAATTAGGTCCCGTCGACAATCACGCCCGGTGACCACTGTCTCCAGGCGCGCGCACGAACAGCGGCGGATCCGTGCACTGATGGGAAGGTTTTGTCGGACCCCAGGCGTAGCGTCCGGGCCATGGCATTGTCGAGAGAAGAACGCGAAGAATTTCTCGCTGAACCGCACGTGGGAGCCCTGTCGGTGGTCGAGCGGCCTGATCGCGCGCCGCTGACTGTTCCTATCTGGTACCAGTATGAGCCAGGTGGTGAGCTATGGATTGCCACGGGACCGGACGCACGAAAGACAAGGGCGATCCGCGCGGCGGGTCATTTCGGCCTGATGGTGGAACGCAGTGCGCCGACGGTCAGGTACGTGTCGGTGCAAGGACCAGTGGTGCGTTTCGAGCCGGGCTCACCGGCAAGGTCGTTGGAACTGGCACGGCGCTACATTCCGGCCGCGAGGGTGGAGGAATACTTGGAGTTCGAGCGTACGCAGATCGGGGCACAAGTCATCGTGCACATGCGTCCCGAGAGCTGGCTATCCTCGGACCTTGGACCTGAGTGGTAAGTGACGTGCCGGCTTTGGCTACGGGTTCGGTGACGGTCCTATCCTGCGCTCACAAGGGCTGAACGAACGCACTGATCTCGGCAGAACCGGGCGCCGGCCAGCCAAGCAGGCCTCCGTTGAACGTGTTCGACAGGCAGCTGCGGCTGCAACTGACTTTTCCGAGTTGCGGAAGCGGTCTTCGCCTTCCTGCGTGCCTGGTAACGACTTGATCGGTTAGGTTGACTTTCGAATCGTCGGCTATTGGAGATCAAGACCGATGGTGCTCCCACTGCTGGTGGAGATCATCATCTGGACCAGCGGCGAGGCGGAACTCTCCACGATGCGCCGGACCGACGACCGCGGCCATGCCGAGCCGCTTCTGAGCGGCGTTCGAGTTGAGTTTCTGGTGCGGTACCTGCCAGTTTCTCTTCGAGCGGTTGCCGGCGCAACGACGGCGTTCTCGCCAGACGACACGAACGGCCCCTGCAGGCACGGCACCGGGCGCGACCGTATGCGCGGGAGATCGGCCCGTTGCGTCAGATGTCTGCCTCGACAGCGAAGGTGTTGCCGTCAGGGTCCTGAAACCATGCGATCCGCCCGCCGCCAGCCCTCGCGGTGATGCCTCTTGCGTCGTGTTCGAGCTGGTCGTAGCGGTTGATCTCGACGCCGGCCGCGGTGAGCTCGTCGACGATCTGGTCGAGATCCTCCACGTACCAGGTGGCCAGCGTCGCGGAGGTCTCTCCGGCGGTGGTGGACTGGTAGACGTTCAGGGCCGCGCCGCCGGCGGACTCGTAGACGCGGCTGCCGTTCTCGACGCGGGCGCTTGGACCGGACCACAGCGACCGCAAGCCCAGCTTGCCCTCGTAGAACGCGACGGCCCGTCCGATGTCGGACACGGCGATCGAGGCCCTTACAGGATGCGCGCGCAACGGCATGCACCACATACTGCCACTCGGCGCTCACCCGCATTGACGAGCCGATCGCGCATGGCGCCAGGTTAGGGACCCTTTCACAGCGACCCGAGTCCCGCCGTGCGGTCCGACCGGACGTCACCGTCTCCGCGTCGGGCGGCGCGTCGGAACGGACCCATCGCCAGTCGCATCGCGGCAGGTGAGAACGTCGTATGGCGGCACCCTGCAGCCATGCCGAACCGCTTTTACCGCCGCGGCTGGGACGAGAACTGAGGCGATGAGTTCGACATCTGGGGCCACTCACTCTGGTGTTTCGAGACGAACGACGAAGGCTGGCCCATTCGTCAGGTCGAGGTGTACGACGCCGGCCACGTCCTGCGTTACGGACCCGAACACGATGAAGACCGCAACGGAGGTCTCGACCAAGCCAGCCTCTACGACTCCGACGAGGACTGGAGCACTTTCAAAATCACCGACACCGAGTTCGAAAGGGTCTGGTGCTCGGACAACGCGTGACGACCCGCTCGTCAGCCAGCGCACCCATCGCGGCATGAGAGTAACTTCGGCGCGTGCGGATGACATCGTGCTGCGGCTCGACAGGGCTACCGCGGAGGACCTTTATGTGACGCTGCATGAGGTCGGAGAACATATCGCGGCCGGCGCGTCCATTACTCCGCCGACCGCTGACGAAGTTGAGCGGTGGGGAAGGCTCCTGCAAGACCTCGGCCATCGCCTCGGCCGTACCTGCTCACCCTTCTGCGACCACCTGATTTTGGAGGTCTCCACCGGCACCGTTTGTAGGTCAGTGCTGACACCACCCGGACCAGGAGGGCAGCCTAGTGTTGGTGGGAGTTGACACCACCTGGCGGGCGCGCAAGCGGAGCTCGTAGTGCAGGCCAAGTGGCGGGAGCACCCCGATCGGGACACCCCCGAGCGCGTCCGCGATCAGGCCGAACTGTGGGCGGGGCACGCACGCACCGAACTGGAGTGGGCGAAGAGCCTGAGCAAACGACTGTCTGAGGGCGCCTACACCATGGCCGATGATCCGGGTTCGTGGCGAACGGTCCCCGATCACCTCAAGATGCGCTTCTAATCAACCTTGACTAGACGTTTCCCCTCGCGTACTTTGGCCAAGTAATCAAACTGGACTAGCTCAACCAATCCGTTCGCAACACCGAGAGAAGGAATCGAACCCATGGGAAGCTCGCGATCGAGACAAGCAGATTGAGCGGAGGTGGGCGTATGTCGGCGACGAAGCTCCTGGTACTCGGTATCGTGCACCTCTCCGGCGGCGCGCATGGCTACCAGGTGCGGTCCGAACTGCAGAGCTGGGGTGCGGAGATTTGGGCCAAGATCAAGCCCGGCTCGATTTATCACGCGCTGAAGAAGGCGGCGGCTGATGGCCTCCTCACCGAACACGCCGAGCCGGGCAACTCTGGGCCGGAGCGCGTTTTGTACCGCGCGACAGCTCGGGGACGTGACGAGATAGTCGAACTGGTCCGCGACGGTCTGCGGCGCACCCATGACCCCACCATGCTCGACGCGGCCATCGCCATGTTGCCCATGCTGACCAGGGCAGATGCCATCGCGCACATTAACGAGCGGGTCGCGCGCCTGGAAGCGGAGCTCGTAGAGCAGGCCAAGGGGTGGGAGAACCCGAACCCCGACATTCCCGAGCACGTCCGCGATCAGGCCGAACTGTGGGCGGGACACGCACGCACCGAACTGGAGTGGGCGAAGAGCCTGAGCAAACGACTGTCTGAGGGCGCCTACACCATGGCCGATGATCCGGGTTCGTGGCGAACGGTCCACGATCCCCTCAAGATGCGCTTCTAATCAACTTTGACTAGACGTTTCCTCCTCGCGTACTTTGGCCAAGTAGTCAAACTTTACTAGCTCAACCAATCCGTTCGCAACACCGAGAGAAGGACTCGAACCCATGGGAAAGCTCGCGATCGAGACGAGAGGGTTGAAGAAGAGCTTCGGCAAGACCCACGCGGTCGCCGGTGTGGATCTGGCCGTGAGCGCCGGGGGCGTGTACGGCGTGCTCGGTCCGAACGGGGCGGGCAAGACCACCGCGATCCGCATGCTGGCCACGCTCCTGCGCCCCGACGCCGGAGAGGCGCAAGTGCTCGGCTACGACGTCGTGCGTGACGCCCGGGCGGTGCGGAGCAGGGTGGGCCTCACCGGGCAGTTCGCGTCGGTCGACGAGGACCTCACCGGGGTGGAGAACCTGTTGCTGCTCGCCAGGCTGCTCGGCTACTCACGCCGCCGAGGCAGGGAGCGGGCGGCCGACCTGCTCGACGCGTTCGGTCTTGCCGAGGCGGCTGACCGGCAGGTGAAGAAGTACTCCGGCGGGATGCGCCGGCGCATCGACATCGCGGCGAGCCTGGTCGTCACCCCCGAACTGATCTTCCTCGACGAGCCCACGACCGGGCTCGACCCGCGCAGCAGGAACCAGGTCTGGGAGATCGTCAGGGGCATGGTCGCCGAGGGTGCCACCGTGTTGCTGACCACGCAGTACCTCGACGAGGCCGACCAGCTGGCCGACCGGATAGCGGTGATCGACCACGGGAAGGTGGTCGCCGAGGGCTCGACCGGCGAGCTCAAGGCATCGGTCGGCGCCGGCTCGCTGCACGTACGGCTACGTGCGCCCGAGCAGCGGGCCGAGGCCGAACGGGTCCTCGCCGGCGTCCTCGAGGTGCAGGTCGAGCCGTCCGCCGACCCGGTCGCGCTGTCCGCGCGGATCTCCGGCCCCGAGCGGGTCGCCCGTTCCCTGGCCGAGCTGTCCCGCGGCGGCATCGACGTCACCGAGTTCGCGCTCGGTCAGCCGAGCCTGGACGAGGTGTTCCTCACCCTGACCGGACACGCCGCCGAGGAGGATGCCGCATGAATGCCACGACCGCGGAACAGGCGTCGACGCCGGTCACCGGGGACGCGCTGCGCAGTGTGCTGTTGGCCGGCGAGCGGCCGTCGCGCCCCGGCCCGGTGCTCACCTCGCTGACGTTCGGCTGGCGCGCTTTGCTGAAGATCAAACACGTGCCCGAACAGCTCGTCGACGTGACCATGTTCCCGATCATGTTCACGCTGATGTTCACCTACCTGTTCGGTGGCGCGCTCGCCGGGTCGACTCAGGAGTACCTGCAGTTCCTGCTGCCGGGCATCCTGGTGCAGGCGAACGTCATGATCACCATGAACACCGGCATAACGCTGAACACCGACATCCAGAAGGGGGTGTTCGACAGGTTCAGGTCACTTCCGGTGTGGCGACCGTCGCCGCTGGTCGGCGCCCTGCTCGGCGATGTGATGCGCTACTCGATCGGGTCGGCGATCGTGATCACGCTCGGACTGGTCCTAGGGTTCCGGCCGGAGGGTGGCGCCGTCGGCGTGGTGCTGTCGGTCGCGCTGCTGCTGGTGTTCTCGTTCTGCCTGTCGTGGCTGTGGACGATGCTCAGCCTGATCCTGCGCACGCCGAACTCGGTGGCGGGGGTCAGCATGATGGTGATGTTCCCGCTGACGTTCGTGAGCAACATCTTCGTGGACCCGAAGACGATGCCCGGGTGGTTGCAGGCGGTCGTCGAAGTCAACCCGATCAGCCACCTGGCGACCGTGGTACGCGGCCTGATGGACGGCTCGGTGCCCGCCGGGGAAATCGGCTGGGTGCTCGTCTCGTCAGTACTTCTCGTCGCGGTCTTCGGTCCCATCACCATGGTCCTCTACCGCAACAAGAAGTAGATGCCGCTCCCGCGAGCACTTGGTCGAAATCAGCTCCGACAACCCGGCCCACTCGGCCAACGCCATCACCGGTACCAGGCCCGGACACGACAAGGAGAGCCGAATGAGCACCATCCCCAAGAACAACTCGGAAACCGTTGCGCACACGCCCGGGCGGGCGAGCAGCATCGGGGTCTGGATTCTGCAAGTCGTGCTGGCGGCGACAATCGCCGGCGGCGGAATCTCGAAGCTCGCCGGCGACCCGGTCATGGTGGACATGTTCACCGACATCGGGGCTGGCCAGTGGCTCCGGTACCTGGTCGGAGCGCTGGAGGTCGCGGGAGGGGTTGGACTTCTGATCCCGGCTCTGGCGGGCCTGGCCAGTCTCGGGTTGGCGGCATTGCTGACCGGTGCTGTCATCACCGATCAGTTCGTGCTCGAGCAGAGCCCTTGGCTGCCGCTCGCCTGTCTCGTCGTGGCGGGCGTGATCGCAAGGGCGCGGTGGTCGCGCACCGAGGCCGTCGTCGGCACGCTGCTCAGGCGCTGAGACAAACCTCTCGAACGGAGATGTGAGATGAACGAGATGGACTTTCGCGTGACATCAAACGATGGCACCACCATCGCCTACGACCGGAAGGGAAGCGGCCCGGCTGTCGTCCTGGTAGGCGGCGCGCTGGACGACGGAGCCGAGAACGCTCCCTTGGTACCTGCTCTCGCCGAGCACTTCACGGTCTACAACTATGCCCGTCGGGGACGCGGCGCGAGCGGCTTCACCGAGCCCTACGCCGTGGAAAGAGAGATCGAGGACCTGGATGCGTTGATCGCGGAGGCGGGTGGCTCGGCACACCTGTTCGGGGCGTCCTCTGGTGGCGCGCTGGCGCTGGAAGCCGCCGCGGCCGGGTCAGCCATCGACACGATCGCCGTGTGGGAGGTGCCCTACGCGGTCGGGGACGACATACGCCCGCGATTCGAGGAGTACATCGCGGACACCCGGCGCGCCTTCGACGCCGGGCGAGACGAGGAGGTTCTCGAACTGTTCATGCGCCTGTCCGGCGCTTCCGACGACAACATCGCGGCCAGGAAAGCGGCAGGCAAGCAGACGGCGCATTGGGCGGATTCGGTCGCCCTCGCGCCCACGCTGGTCCACGACAGCATCTTCCACAACCGCTACCAATTGCCGACCGATCGACTGGCAACGGTCACCCAACCGGTCCTGGTCACCACCGGAGGACCGATCACGGTCCCCTACATGGCAGGCCTGCCCTCGGACTTCTTCGACCGCGCGGCCGACGAGCTTGCAGACCTACTACCCCACGCTCAACGGGAGACCCTCGAGGGGCCGGATCACGTCGTCGACCCACAGACCGTCGGCCCGCTGTTGCTACGGTTCTTCAGCAGCGAACACTGAGGGGCCCGCGAGGTGTTGCGGGAATACCGATTAGGCACCGCGCAAGCAGATCTTCGTCGCGCCAGGGACACGGGGCGGACAGGTGGTGCCGAGGTTGATGTCGTCGGCGGCATCACAGGCCTGATCCTGGGCGTGCTCGTCACCAACGTCTTCGTCGCCACGCAAGGCCGGGCCTTCGTACTGACCTGGGCTTCAGTCGGACTCGACCTGGCCTACTCGCTGCTCATCGGCTCCGTCGTCGGTCGTACCCCGCACTCCGGGCCGCCTCAAGTGCCGCCCACCGAACCCCTGCGCAGCACATGACCAGGCACCTCGGCAGGGCCAGTGATTCCGGGCTGTGGTCGCATGCGGTCACCGTTCCCGGGTCGACCTGTACGCGGCGATCCGACGGGATGCCCGAGCTGGGATGTCCAACCGCGCTGCAGCGCAAGCACGGCGTCGGCTTCCGAACCGTGACGGCGGCGCTGGAATCTGCATGGCCGAAGGAGAGAAAGCAACCGCCCAAACGCGGGACACGGTTTGACGCGTACCGAGTGGTGATCGACGACTGGCTGCGCTCGGACCTCGACGCGCCGCGGAAGCAGCGACACACACGGCGAAGCGGATCTTCGATCGACTGCTTGACGAACATGACGGGGCCGGGGTGGTGTCGTACTGGATGGTCCGCGAGTACGTCGCCACCCGACGCCGCGAGATTCGCGTCGAGGTCGGACGGGAACCTGCCAACGCGTTCATCCCGCAAGAGCACCTCCCGGGCCGCGAGGCCGAGGTTGACTTCGGCGACGTCGCCATCCGCCTGCGCGGCGAGCTCGTAACCTGCGCGCTGTTCAGCCTTCGGCTCTCCTACTCGGGCAAGGCCGTGCACAGGGTCAGTGCCTCGGCTGGGCAGGAAGCCTTCTTCGAGGGTCAGGTCCTCGTTGCGTGAGCGATTGTCGACAACCTTCCTGACCTGGGCGAATGGCCTCTGCTCGCTGCAGCTGGCTGCAGTTGAGCGCGGTTGGATACAGTTCGGTGTCAACGAACGGTCCGCAAGCCGCTGACCAGCGACTCTACGACAGCCTGCGGAAACGCTGACGCAGTTAAGTGCAGTTCAGAGCCGTTGGGCGCAGTTCAGTGCAGTTGGGAGCACCCCGCTGCTCCCAATCTGCTCCCACGTCGGGGTCGCCGGCGGCGGCCTGAGTCGAGCTCCGAGCTACCCAGATGCGAGCGCGAAGCAGGCGGCGCGTCGCCGGGCCATGTCGCGGTTTCGACGCCTTCCTCCGGCGCCGTTTCCCGCAGACGCGCTCCTAACGGCCGCGCACGGACAGCGGCAAATCCGGACATCCTCTGTCTGCCTACGGGCCCTCGACCTCGACCTCGTAGATGATCTCCAGACCGTTTACGTCATCCCACTGTTCACCGACCCTGACGAAGCCGTATTGCGACGCGAGTCGGAGGGAGGCGACGTTGTCCGGTCGGATACTTACCCGCGCCGTACGCACCCGCGGCTCTCGGGACGCCCGCCGGAGCAGTGTTTCCAGCGCGGCTCGGGCATAACCGCGTCGCCGGTATGCCGGGTCGACCGTGTATCCGATCTCCACCATCCCTAACGGATCGGGTAGCCCGTGGTAGCCGGCGTGACCGACGGCCAGTTGCTCCCGTTCACACCATACGACGCCGTTGACCCAGGCCGCGCTGGCTGGATCCATCGCGATCTGTTCTGCACGCATCTGCCACACGTACCGCGACGACGGGTCGATGAACAGCGGTGACAAAGGCACCGGGCTCACTGCGTTCGCGGCGGTGAGGTCACCATCGGCCAGGGCCCGGAACACCGGACCGAGCAGATGCACTATGCGAACGTGCTGCCCGGCACCCCGTTCAGGCGGAACGATCTGCTCCTCGGAGGTCATCGCGAAATCCTGCCACGACACCCTGAACCGATACTCGCGATTTCGCCAGCACGATCGGGGATCAGGCGTCCATCAACCCGGAGAACCCAACGTCCACCATGTTGATCAGGCGCACTAAACTCGGCAGATCCGGTAAACCCGGTCGAGTTGGCCGATGCTGTTCTCCAGCGTCGGCTCGCCCGACACCAGGTTCCGCGAGCTGGGTTCGCGATGGCGATCTGGTTGAGGCTACCGAGCAGCACCCGTCAATGGCCATGAACCTCGGACTCCAGTGCGCGGGGGAGGCGATCGCCAAGACCGCCATGGCTCACCGAGAACCAGGCCGGCGATACTTCTGATCAAGTGAACGCCGAGAGCGGTCGACCGTCGGCGCGGAAAGGCAGATGCGGTGCGGATCGGGCTGGCTACCGGGGACATCACGGCCGAGCGGGTCGACGCGATCGTCAACGCGGCGAACTCGTCGCTGCTGGGCGGCGGAGTCGAACGGAGATGTGCCCTCGCAGCATCCATCAAGGTTGCCCGCTGGCGGGGAGGCTGGTCCGGTCGGACAGCTTGACCATGGAAAACGTGATGACGACGCAGAGCAGATACAGGCCGGCGGCGATCGCGAAGCCGGCGATGTAGCCGCTGGTCATGGCCTCTTCATGGAGTGGTCGACCGCCGCGCGACGGGTCGTCGCGGCGGCGACGGTGGCCAGGACGGCCAGGCCGAGCGCGCCGCCGACCTGCCCGCCGGCGGTCAGCAGTGCCGAACCGATGCCGGCTTCGGAGCTGTCGATGCCACGGACGCCGATGCTCGTGGCGGTGGTCGCGATGATGCCAATCCCAGTCCCGGCGACCACCGAGGCCGGAATCAGGACGGTGTAGATGCTGGAGTCCGGCGTGATGAGGCACAGCCATCCCGTGCCGACGGCGGCGATCAGCAGGCCGGTCGAGAGCGCGGTTCGTGCCGAGAGGCGACTCAGCAGACGAGGCGCGATCACGCCGGCTCCCAGGCCGGAGCCCACCGCGAACGGCAGGTACATCAGGCCGGTCCGCAACGCCGAGTACCCCAGGACGTCCTGCATGTAGAGGGTGAGAAAGAAGTAGGTGGTGAACATTCCGGCGGATTGGATGAAGATGACGAGGTTCGCGCCGGCTCTGCCGCGGTCGCTGAGCACGTCGCGCGGGACCATCGGCGCCGCGCTGGTCCGCTGAGTGATCACGAATATGATCAATGCGGCGGACGCGGTGGCGAGCCAGGCGATCACGATCGGGTCGCTCCAGCCGTACTCGCCCACCCGATTCACCCCGAGGATGAGCGCGCCGATGCCGAGAGTTCCGGTGAGCGCGCCCAGGATGTCGATCCTGATGCGCTCCGGCGCGGGCTCGACCAACCGGCCGAGGCCCAACAGGATCGCGATGACGATCGGTACGTTGACGAACAGCACCCAACGCCAGCCGACATAAGTGGTCAGGACCCCGCCGGCCAGCAGGCCCGTGACCGCCGCCAGAGCCGTCGCAGCACCGTAGAGACCGAGTGCTTTGGACCGCGCCCTGCCCTCCGGGAAGGTACTGACGAGCAGCGACAGTGCGCCCGGGGTGGCCAGCGCGGCGCCGACTCCCTGCAGGGCACGCAGGGCGATGAGCCAGGTTCCGTCGGACGCGAGCCCTCCGGCCAGCGAGGCCGCGCCGAAGAGCACCAGGCCCGTACGGAAGACACGCTTGCGACCGTATTTGTCGCCGGCGCGGCCGGCGACCAGCATCAGGCCGCCGAAGGTCAACGCGTATGCGTTGATCACCCAGTTCAGGTCGGACAGCGGGATGTGCAGCGAGTTCTGGATGCTCGGCAGCGCGACGATCATGATCGTGCCGTCCAGCACCACGATGAACCGGGCCAGGGCAATGACGAAGGTCGCGACGCCCAGGCCGCGGACCGCAACCGGCCCGGCCTCTACGGCGATGCGCGGTGGTAGATCTTTCTGATCCATGCTGGCAGGTCCCTTCGAGGGAGGTGCTGGGAACTCATTCGGACACCCGGGACGGGATGCGACCGCCCGAGTAAGCGCTCGCGTGGCCGGTATGTTGGCAGCGCCAACAACGGGTAGGGTCGGGCCATGCCGATGGATCAACCGCCGGGACGCCCTATCGCCCGCGTCGACGACCGCCCGACGTGGCTCATCAGCCGGGTCTTCGCTCGCTCGTCGGGCCTGCTCGCCGCAGCGTTCGAGGCACACGGACACGGCCTACGCAGTTACCACTACCGTCTGCTGGCCGCGCTCGAGCAGTGGGGGCCGGCGAGCCAGGCCGACCTGGGCCGGGCGACCGGGATCGACCGCAGTGACGTCACAGCGGCAATGTCCGAGCTCGAGTCGCGCCGGCTGGTCGAGCGGTCCGCCGATCCGGGGCACGCTCGCCGCAACATCGTCACCATCACCGCGGCCGGGACCGAGCAGCTCCTGGCGCTCGACGGCGTCATCGACGCTGTTCAGGAGCAGGTTCTGAAACCGCTGACGGCCGGCCAACGGCGGCAGTTCGTCGCCCTGATGGCAAAGCTGCTCGCGAGCGGGACCGAGCCGGCGCGTTGAGGCCGCCTCAGTCGTGAATGTGGGTTGCCACCGCCCGTACGGGTGGGAGCGCCGAGGGCTGAGCCGGATCCCCGGTGGGAACCAACCGTGCCAGCACGGCCGGCATGGCGCCCACCGTGAAGGCGTGCACGGACGGTCCGATGGACGCGGTGACGAAGGACGCCACGAGAGGAACCTCGTCGGGAAGCTCAACCGCGTGCTCGCCGGGCTCGAGCTGCGCATCGAGCACCCGCATCGAGGTGCTCTTCGGCTCAGGCGGCGTCATCGATGTCGCCCACCAGGCCTCGATGACCACCCGGACCGGTTTCCGCAGCCCGAACCACACCGTTCTCGCCGTCGGGTCATATCCCACATTGCCGTCGGCCCCGGCGGTTGACGTGGCACCCTCGACCTGGGCGGCGATGAGCCCCGCAATCCCGGCAAGCCCTTGCACGAAGGTAGCGTGCTCGTTGACCTTGGAGATCTCGTCCCGCAGATGCTGCTTGATGCGGGTCGGGACCATGCCACCGAAGACGACGACATCAACTTTTGCGGTGTCGTAGTCGGTCAGCACCTCGTCGAATTGGTTTGTCGCGTCTGCCGCGAAGCCCTTGCGCCGCAGGATGTCGGCCGCGCCGAGGATCACTGCCGGGCTGCGGCCGATGACCAGGATCCGTTCTCTTCTGCTGTTCTCCGCACGGTCCATGAACTGGCCCCTCTGAGGCAATATGTGTTGGCCGCACCAACATAACAGGTGTTGGTCCGGCCAACAATAAATGAGCGTCACATCGGCGGTCCGGGAGTGCGTCTTCTGGCCATAGTCGCCGATCGTGTCACGGAGTGACGGTCGCGTTGCGGCTGCTGGTCGACCGCCGTGACCGGCTCGGCCGCGCCCCGCACCGAACTCGTCTCCCGGATGCACCATCTGCTGGTCCCGGTATGGGGCGTACGTCGTGCGGCGGGCCGTGTACGCGTCTCGGGTGATTGTGTCCGCGAGAACGGGAGCCGTTTGTAGGCGAGTTTCAGCGCCGGCTTGGGCGGCCGAGCATGATCAATGTCGGTGAGTTTGAGAGCCGCCCAGCGCGAGTCAGAGGTCCTGCCGGCCGCTTGAGTCTCTGGGCTCGGCCGGGGTTTCCAGCCGTCGGCGGGTGAGCGCGAGCATGTCGATCAGCCAGCCGGGTCCGCCGGTGATGTCCCTGGCACGCAGGAGCGCGTCGACCTCGTGGTGGGCCGCGGGGCTGGTGCCGGTGAAGAAGTCTTCGCAGATTCCGAGTAGTAGCGGTATCAGGTCGTCATGGGGTTCGTCAGTGTTCATGAGCTGGCCGGTTCAGGATGGCGTGCGAGTTCGGGTCTGGGCGAGGCGGTAGGAGTCGGTGCCGGTCTCGATGATGTTGCCGCCGAAAGTGATGCGGTCGACGATCGCGGCGCAGAGCCGTGGGTCGGTGAAGGTTTTGGTCCAGCCGGAGAACGACTCGTTGGAGGCGATAGCGACGGACGCCTTCTCCTCGCGTTCGGTGAGGACTTGGAAGAGGAGTTCGGCGCCGCGTTTGTCGAGTTCCATGTAGCCCAGTTCGTCGATGCAGAGCACGTCGACGCGGCCGTAGCGGGCGATGGTCTTGGCGAGGATCTTGTCGTCGGCGGCTTCGACGAGCTCGTTGACGAGTTTGGTGGCCAGCACGTAGCGGACGCGGAAGCCAGCCATCGCGGCTTCGGTGCCCAGGGCGATGAGCAGGTGTGACTTGCCGGTGCCGGAGTCGCCGATCAGGCAGAGCGGTAGTCCTTTCTTCACCCAGTCGCAGGTGGCGAGGGTGTGAACGACGGCGGGGTCGACGTTCGGGTTGGCATCGAAGTCGAAGGTGCGCAGGCTCTTGTCCCGCGGGAACGCGGCGGCTTTGATCCGGCGTTCGGATCGGCGCCGGGCCCGGTCGTCGCACTCGGCCATCAGCAGTTCGGCGAGGAAGCCTCGGTAGGTCATCTGGTCGCGGGCGGCGGCCTCGGCCAGGTCGGTGAACTGCGAGCGGATGGTGGGCAGCCGCAGCAGCCGGCAGGCGGAGTCGACGGCGGCGTCAGCGGCCTGCTCGGTGAGTCCTCGGTGTCGTGTCATGACCCGGTCCCTTCGACGGTGCGGCGATGGCGGAGGAGTTGGTCGTAGGCGCGTCCAAGTCCGCCCGCAGGACGTCGTCGATGACCGCCTTGAACGGATCCAGCACCGACGGCCGAGGCGGCAACGGCTTGCGTTCCCGTGGCCATGCCGACGCCAGAGCATCGCTGACCGTGTGCCGGCTGACCCGGTACTTTGTTGCGATGGCCCGCCCGGACATGCCCGCCCGCGAGTCCCTGCGGATCGCCGCGAACAGCTCGACCTTCGACATCCGCGGCATCGGCGGACCTCCGTCCCGACCCGCCGATGCTCCCACCGCTGCCGTGGCGCCGAAACTCGCCGACATCGAATCCACCCGATCGGGACTACCTTCCGGTGGCGCTCAAACTCAGTAACAAACCCAAGGTCAGTAACCCAAGACAAGATCGACAAAGCCGTATGACTCCGTGACGGTTCGGTATTGGACCATCGACGGCCTACCGGCGGAACGCGGCTCGCGTTGCGGCTGCGGTGGAGCGGAAGTATTCGGGTGGTTGGATGAACCACCATTCGTCGAACGGGAAGCCGTTGAGGATCGCGCGTCGGTAACCGAAGCAGGTCAGGTAGAGCGTTCGGATATACATGAGTGCTTCGAGGCGGTCGAGTTCGTCGTCGGTCGGCTCGATGTGCCGGCGGTAGGCGCCCACGGCAGCGTCGATGCGCTCCTGGTCCGGCCGCCTCGGGTTCCATGAGCCGGTGCCCCAGATCAGGTAAGCGAAGTCGGCGAGGCGTGGTCCACGACCCGATGCCTTCCAATTGATCGCGACCGGCGCTTCCTCGCTCAGGATGACGTGATCGGGGGCGTGGAGCAGGTTTCCATGCAGCAGCCCCTCGGGAAGACCGTCGCCGTCATCGGCCGAGCGCACCTTGTCCCTGAGCCGCTCGAACCGTTCGCGTTCAGTGTCCGGCACCTTGGTATCCACGGCGTCGAGGAACGCGAGCGCGGCGAGCAGGTCCTGACGCGGTGCGCCCTCACGGCTTGGATCCTCGCCGCTCGCTCCGCCCGGTCGCTTTACGGACTCGTCTTGCGGCAGGGCGTGCAGTCGTCCGAGCAGGTCACCCATCATTGCGAACTTCTCCGTGCTGTCGGGAAGCTGGCCGCCTTGGACGAACCGGGTCACGAGCACTGAACTGCCGTCGAAGTCGGATACGGCGTCGTCGACCGCGAGGCGCTCCGCGGGATAGTCCTGTCGCTGCAGAAACCGCAGGGTCGCCGCGTCGCCCTCGACACCTGCCCCGGGGCGAGCGGGCGGAAAGGCCCGTGCGACCCACGGCTCGCCGTCCCTGCGGTCGATGCGAAAGACGTAGGTCTTGTGCACGCTCAGCTTCGTCGCCGCGATCGGGTCGATGTCGTATCGAGCCCGTAGATGGGCGAGCAGCCGCTCTCCAGCGGGCTCGTGATCCATCCGCGCGCCGAGACCCCTCAGATCGGTCAGCGCTTCGGTGTAGCGCTGACCGGTGTCCTGCGCGTGGTGGCGAACCACTTTCTTGAAACTGCCGTCCTTCGTCATGACAAACCTCCTCTTGACACCCCTCGCCCCCCAGCGGCGCAGTGTGCAGAGATGGCCTGTGACGTTCGACGACCGTGAGGGCAACTTCCCCTTCGCCATTGGAACCCCGGCTGGGGTGGACGTTCCATAGCTCGGCGTCCGGTCGACGCCGTCCGAAGCACTCTATCAACCTTGGACAGCCGCGTACGGCTCGTCGCTTGCTTCGACTGACGACGCTCAACGCCCACGCCACCAAGTGGCGCTCGAACTCAGCGACACGAGAATGACCCCAGCGACTGCGGCGCTCGCTGTGAGCGACATCTGGCGCTCGAACTGACATACAAAACCACTCGGGGCATGCTGCCCTGGCGGCTGATGTCGTTTCTCGGCGACGCACATGCCAGAGGGATTCTGTGGCAAAACGGTTCGGTCTGCCGGTTCCGGCACCAGTTTCCGCAGCACCGGCTGACCGATACCCGGTGAGGGCCGACCACGGCGGGCACCTGGCAATCGATCAACAACCCGGAGGCGCGCAAAGGGAGTGATTAACATGCGGCGAGCGTTGCGGCGGGGCAATACCGAGCTCGTGGGTGCCTGAGGGGATGCACTCCCGCGGGCCTACCGAACAGGCCGTCTCGGCCGCCGGCACAGCAAGGCACAAAGCGTGAACACGTTCGAAGTTCACACCGGCCCGCGTATGACTCTTCCGAGTTGCGGAAGCGGTCTTCGCCTTCCGGCGTGCCTGGTCCGGCCGGCGGGTCCTTCGATGCCGCCGGCGACTTGACCGGCTGGTGTTCCCCGGGAATTCGGCACTCGGGCTGTTGGACCAGCTCGATCCCCATGGGGAGACCCGTTTCGGCGCTAGCCAGATGCAGCAGCTCGTCGCCGACGTCGAGCTGCTGCTCACCCTGGCGAAGGCAGGCGCTGAGCATCGTGGGCTGATACGGCTTCGATCGATGGCGGAGCGCTGCGCAGAGCAGCACGGCGAACTTTTGTTTATCGGCGATTGAGCGGGCCGAACGCGCAACTCGCGGCAGAACAGGATGCATCGCAGGGATGCCGCCGTCGTCATTCGGAAGGCGGCCTCCCGACATCCCCAAATCTGTCTAGTAGCCGTTCGCGAGCGCCGTGAAGACGGCTGGTGTAATCGGGCGTGAAGACCTCGACGAGCGACTCGTCCAACGTCCCTGCAATCGTGTAGAGCGGCGACCAGGCGGCGCGGTCATCGTTAACCAGGTTGTCGGACGCAGGCGTACCCATCATTCGGTGGAGCCAGTTGGATGGTACAAACGCCTGGTCTCTTCCGAGCTTGATCGTGAGTTCATCATCGTCGGCCACTGGCGAAGGGCAATGGTCGGCCGTGCGCCTGGTCGCCCCGCCGGCCCGGGAGCACGATCAGCGGCAGAAGGGGACGTCGCAAACGGGACAGCATTTGACCTGGTAGTGCGCGGCACGCCGTTGACCCGCGCGTCCTTTCAACCGCTTCCGATACAAGGCGTGTCGCGTGAATCGACACTCCTTGCGGCTGAAGCAGCATGATGGCCATGTCAAGGCGCCTGGGTGAAGGCATTCGTTCGGCCGGAGGAGGAGTCATGGAGTACACGGCGTTGATCTCGGGTTTGGTCGGGGCGGTCATCGGCGCCCTGAGCAGCCTGCTGACCCTGGTCGTGCAGAACGTCTACCAGAATCGGCGAGAATCGACCCGGCTTCTCTTCGATACCGCTTACAAAGATTACGAACTCAGAATCCTCAAGCTACCCGAGAACCGCGCGGCCTTCCCCGTGATTCTCGCGTACCACCAACAGATGATGAACCTCATCGACAAGGGTGAACTCACTCCGGCTTCGATGAAGGAAGTATTCGACAAGCAAGCCGCTATGAACGCTGAGGTTCTCCGAGCAACTGACCGTGCCCGAGGGTCTGTCGGGCCGTCCCAGGACCAGAACTGACGGACGGGGCCATTGAGGCCGGCGGCGACTGTGCATGTGGCGACTCCGGGCCTTCGGCGACCGGCACGAAGCCGAACGGTCAGCGGCATAGAGTGCACCCGGGCGCCTATGCCAAGGCTGTGGCCGATCATTTCGTGAGCTGTCGCGGCATCGGCGGCGCTGACACGGTCATCGGCCCTGCCCGATCCGCTATGTAGGTGGAGTAGTCAACGAAGTGGCGCTGACGACCCGGGTAGCGCTCGTCTCGATACTCTTTGCGGTCTACTGGGTCAGTCGGCTTCTCCGAATGCACGCCCCCGATCGCTCGCTTGGCAGCAGGGGATACCGCGGCCCCAGCTAGCGCTGAAAACGCCACATCGCGGCCGCCGTCGCCAACGTCGTCAAGACAGCGGCGGCACCCGTCAAGGTGCCCAGTAGCAGCGAGAGCGCCCAGCGACGGCCGCGCCGCCGAATGGCTAGCGCGATCACCAGCAGCAGGGTAAAGGGCACGATGAACAGTTCCGGCCAACTGTAGGTGGCGTAAGGGGCTCCGGCCACATCGTCAGTGCTGAGATCGAGCGCGTATGCGCACTGACTCGCGTCCCAGAACACGATCGGTGGCCAACCGAACCAAACGAGTAGCGCCAGGTGCGGTGCCAATCCAAGCAGTACGGCCAGCCACCACCGGGGAGGACGAGTCGAAGACGACCAAGATCCCTCCGTCATCGCCTCACGGTATGTCGTCACAAAGGACGCGAGACGGCGAACGCAGGATCTTCGGGCCGCATTCACCCCGCATGACGGCCACGAACACCGGCGAGCAGTGCGAGACGCGGGCTTCGCTGCTCACCGTAGATTTGGCAACTCACGCGTCAGTCCGGCGCCCGGCGCGGGAAGCCGACCATCGAGCGTGACGGCGCGTCGACTGTCGGCGGGCACGGACGGCGGCAGATCAGTGCACGTGGTGGCTTATCGTCCTCTCCGGTTCAGAGGGCGCTGACTTCACCTCCTCTCTTTCTTGGCGCTGATGACCGACGACTGCTGCGGCGTTTCGGTTGTATGGCGTCATCGCAGACGGCGCAAGATAAAGCGGCGAGAGTGTTCGCCTAGCTGGGCGTGAAGGAGCCTGCCACCGGATACGCCGAGGTCATCGATCTGGTCCCGTCAATCAGTCACGACGCCTGCGCCGATCCCAGCGAACCCCGCCGTGTTGTGAGCCGGTGTTCGGCAAGCGTCGCTACCAGGGCGGCGACGGCATCGTCAACGGCGGTGTCGGGGAGGTTGCCGTAGCCCAGGACGAGGCTGTGTGCCGGTTGCCGGTGGCTCACCCGGTACGTGTGCAGACCGGTCAGCCGTAGTCCACGGGTAGCTGCGGCCATAACGACAGCGGCCGCATCGATGCCGTCGCCGAGGTCGGCCACCAGGTGCAGGCCCGCGGCTGAACCGGTCACCCGGCACTGCGGCAGTTGGGTGCGAAGAGCGTGGAGCAGGGCGGCTCGACGGGCTTGGTAGCGCTGTCGCATGGAGCGTAGATGTCGGTCGTAGCCGCCGGTCTGGATCAGGCCGGCGAACGCCAGTTGATCCAGCACCGATGGTGCGGATCGGGCGGTGCCGCTGGCCATGAGTACTTGACGCCACCGTGGCGGCACGACCATCCAACCGATGCCCAGGGCCGGTGAGAGGGTTTTACTGACCGAGCAAAGCAGCACGACCTGCCGCGGGCACATCCCCTGGAGCACGCTCAGCGGCCGGTGGTCGTAGCGGAATTCGGAATCGTAATCGTCCTCCAGCACCAGCCCGTCGACTCGCTGCGCCCAGTTCACCAGTGCACCGCGACGCTGCGCGCTGAGCGGAACGCCGATCGGGAACTGGTGCGCCGGGGTGGTGAGCACCGCGCGGATCGCCGGGTCACGGTCCAACTCGGCCACCCGCAGTCCGTGCTGGTCTACCGGAACGGGTACGACGGTCAGCCCCGCCTCGCGGGCCACCTCGTGCAGCTGGGCCCAACTGGGATCTTCGACGGCGACCCGGCCGATGCCCGCCGCGCGCAAGGCGCGGAACAGACGGGCCGCGCCGTCGGTGACACCGGTGGTTACCACGATGTCGTGAGGGCCGGCCACGGCACCCCGGCTACGGCTCAGGTGTTCGGCCAGCACCCGGCGCAGCTCGCCGTGTCCACCCGACGGCGGAAACCCCAGGTCGGCGGAGGCCAAACGGCGGGCCTGCTCGCGAAGTGCGTCGCCCCACCGGGCGCGCGGAAAGGCGCGCAGGTCGGGAAGGCCCGGCGTCAAATCGAATCGCGTCGGCACCGACGGCGGCGGGCCGGGATCGGGCGGCGCCGAATGGACTTCGGGAGACCACCGGACTCGGGTCGCCGACCCGACCCGAGCCTCCAAGTAGCCCTCGGAGACCAGCTGCGCGTACGCCTGGGTGACGACCCAACGGGACCAGCCCAGATCGGCGGCCAGGGTTCGGCTCGGTGGCAGGGCGGCGCCCGTGGGCAACCGTCCGGAGCGGACCGCCGCGCGCAGGCCGCGAGTCAACCGCTCGTGCTTGGCGCCCGGGTCGGACAGGTCAAGCAGCGTGCTCCACGCGAGATTGGTCTGGGAATCGGTCACGCCGTTGGATCGTAGCACCGAGCCAAATGTCGTTATCGTTGTTCGCGATCATGACGTCCATGGCGCGTTCCGAGACAACCGCCCACCCACGAAGGAGAACCCCATGCGCGACGTGGTGCTGTACGAGCTGGTCTCACTCGACGGCGTGGCCGAAGAACCGGGCGAGGGTCAGTGGTTCGGCGACGCCGACGAGCGGCTCATGGACAACCTCGCCCAGGTGGTCGCCGGCCAGGACACTGTGTTGCTGGGCCGGCGAACGTACGACAAATGGGTTTCGTACTGGCCCACGTCGACGATGCAACCCTTCGCCGACTTCATCAACAACACCCCGAAGGTCCTGTTCTCGTCGACCGCTCCTCACCGGGCCTGGTCGGCGACCAGCCACGTCACCGGCCCCGCAGAGCCTTACGTCGCCGACCTGAAGAGCCAGACCGGGGGCGACATCGGTATTCACGGCAGCCTGACCGTGGCCCGCTCCTTGCTGCGCGCGCACCTGGTCGATGTACTGCGGCTCGTCGTGTCACCCAGCCTCGCCGGCCGTGGCCACCGGCTGTTCGAAGATGTCGGCGATCTACAACGCTTCGAGCTTGTCGACGTCGACCGCTCGGGCGGCTGCCTCTTGCTCAACTACCGCAGACGCGCCGGGAGCTGAGCACACTCCCTCATCAACCGCTGCCTCAGATCAGCGGGACACGGAAGGAAGGCAATCGCGGCCTTGCGAGCGCCGATCCCCTACGGTCGAGCACATCGACAACAATTTCGGCGGAGGCACGACATGATCTTCAACCGGCCGCTGGTGAAGTGGGGGTTGCTCGGCGCGGTCGTCTTCGGGCTCCTGGCGGCCGGCGTCTTCTTTGTCGACGACAAGCTCCGCAAGGACATCGTTGAACACGGCACCCGCACGCGGGCGGTCATCATCAGCGATCACGATGACGAGATCGACCATTGGTTCACGGTCAGCTACACCGTCCAAGGCAAGCGGCACAGCGCGAACCTCCGCCACCCCTGGCTCATGGACAAGGTCCTCGAGGGCCGGGAGATGACCGTCTACGCCGACCGGGCCAACCCGGAACTGATCGCCACCGAGGACGGCTACGCGACACCAGTGTGGACCTCTGCTCCCGGCGCACTCGCTGTCTTGGCGCTGCTCGGCGTCTTCGTGGCCCTCGCCGAAGGGTGGCGATCCGTCCGCCGCGGACGCCGTGCCGATCCACGAGACACTCCCTGATCCGCTGGTTCACGCTCCCGCCCATTGACGCAGCGACTACGCCGCCTGGCTAACGTGCGCAGCGAGCAACCGCCACCCCGCGACCGTGTTGATCCAGGTGCGGGTGTACCGCACGTACGCGGTGAACTCCTCGTCCTTGAATCGGCCGACAAGCCTGCCCCGGAACCAGGTAACACCGGTATCGCCGACCACCACGGCGGTCAGCTCCTCTTCAGTCACCTCGGTCAACCGCTGTCGGCCAGAACGCTGCAGCTCCAGATCGTCGTGTTTCGAGTACAGGCGTCCGTCGGGACCGGTGAAGACGAGGCGGTCATCAAGAAGCTGGTCGAGGGTAACCGCGTCCGCGGCGAGCTGAGCCGCCTGCAGCCGTCGATCCGCCGCCTTCAGTGAATCGGGATCCGTCACGTCCCCAGCGTTACGTACCCGGTGGCCCGGATCAAGGAGCTCGACCCCCCGACACTTGTCGGAGGCCAGCCGACGCCATGACCGGGTGCACGTTCCCGAGATTGGCGCCGACCTCGGTTGCCCCCGGGCGTCGAGGACCCGCCCGGCCCCGCGGAACCTCGGCCGCCATGTGCACGGCCTGTCAGGCGATGGGCGCACGACCCGTTGCTGGTCGCCGCACCGGCCCGCTCGCTGTAGGGTCACAGTTGGACTTCGTCAAAGCGCGCCGCTGGCGAGCCCGAGCAAGGTCGACTTCCGACGCGGTTCAAGGTGCCCGTCCGGCAGGCTTTGTGAGTGCGCTCCCACCTCCCCGACCAGCCTTCGGCCTGGTGTTGCGCCCGTCGTCACCTCTCCCGACGGGCCGCACGCTTGTCGGTCCGCGACCCAGCATCGCTTTGTCGCGCTGTGCAGTGATCGCAGCGCTCGCCTGGCGCGCCTAGCCAGGGAACGTACGCCGCCCTGCTCAATGGCCGGCACGGGTCGGACATCTCCGTCCGCCCCCTCGAAGACCGTCGTGCCCTCTGTAGCGACCGGCTAGCACTGGTGACCCGGTGCGCCACCCAGCACGACACCGCAACCGAAGGACGGACGATGACCGATCAGGACCCGTTCACGACCGACACCACCGGACTGACGCAGGTTGCGAGCCCGAGCGACATGCGGCTTGCGGACGGCGATCGCTTTGACCTCGACATCCGCCCGGTACGCAAGAACATCGACGGGGCCGAGCTGCGGATGCTCGCATACAACGGTTCCATCCCCGGCCCGACCCTGCATGTTCGGCAGGGGTCACAGCTCACCGTGCAGACACACAACGGCGGCGATGTCGAAACGACCGTGCACTGGCACGGCCTGCGGCTGGAGAACCGCTATGACGGTGTACCGCACGAGACGCAGGATCCGATCCCGGTGGACGGCGCATACAGCTGCCAGTTGCAGTTCCCCGACGCGGGCTTCTACTGGTATCACCCTCACATGCGTGAGGACTTCGCGCAGGAGATGGGCTTGTACGGCACGATCGTCGTCGAGCCCACGGATCCGACGTACTGGCCAGCAGTCGACCGGGAACTGACCCTGACGCTCGACGACCTGCTGGTTGAAGACGGGCAAATCGCGCCGTTCCTCCGGTCCGGGCCCACGTTCACCGCCATGGGCCGATTCGGCAACGTCCTTCTGATCAACGGGGAGACCACGTTCTCGGCCGAGCTGGCTGCGGGAGACGTCGTCCGGCTCCACCTGGTCAACACCGCGAACACGCGGATCTTCAACTTCGCCGTACGCGGCGCACGGGCGAAGCTCGTCGGCGGCGACAGCGGCCGGTACGAACGTGAGACGTTCGTCGAGGAGGTGCTGTTGGCGCCCTCGGAGCGAGCCATCCTCGACGTGCACTTCCACACCCCGGGCGAGGTGTCGCTCGAGCATCGAACCCCGGACCATGTCTACGACCTGGGTGCAATCTCCGTAACGCCGGCCAAGGGCGGCGGCACTGCGGCCGCGACCTTCGACGTGCTGCGTACCGACCCCGAACTCACCGCCGAGCACCAGTCGATCGACCCTGATCTCGAGAGGGCGCCGGACAAGGTGCTCGCCTTCGTCTCCCGCATGCCGCTTCTCTATGGCGACCACTCGTCACAGGGATCCTCCTACGCCTGCCCGATGCACCCTGAGGTGACCGCGGCGGAGCCGGCGACGTGCCCGAAGTGCGGCATGAAGCTGATTCCCTCCGATGCGCCGCCCGCCCCGGCGCACGACGGATCGCCGTCCCATGACCACGGCGACGGGCTGGAGTGGGAGGACCTGATGCCAGAGATCAACCGGGCATCCGATCCGAGCAACATGATCTGGCAGCTCATCGACCGCGAGACCGGCGCGGAGAACGGCGCCATCGACTGGACGTTCACCGTCGGGGACCGGGTGAAAATCCGATTGGTCAACGAGATGGACTCCGATCACCCGATGCACCACCCGTTCCACATCCACGGGGCTGGCCGATTCCTCATCCTGTCCCGGGACGGGGAACCTGAGTCCAACTTCGTCTGGAAGGACACCGTGCTGCTGCGGGCCGGGGAGACGGTGGACATCCTGCTCGACGTCAGCAACCCAGGGCTGTGGATGGCCCACTGCCACATCGCTGAGCACACCGAGAGCGGCATGATGTTCAGCTTCAACGTGGCCCGCGAGCCGGGGCGCGTCCGATGACGGCCCCCAACGCAGACCGGCCACCGCTAGCCGTGCGCGTGATCGGAGCTGGGCAGGCCGGTCTGGCCATGGGCCACGAACTCGCCCAGCACGGGCGCCTCTTCGAGATCGTCGACGCCGGCCCCGAGATCGGCCACGTGGGCGCTCACGGTGGGACTCGCTTGGCAGATGGCCGTGCGCTGGTACGCCGCCGGGACGATCGAAGCCCGCCGGCAGCGTTCGTCCAAGACACCTACGTTATTGGAGGCACACAATGAGAGTCTGCATCGTCGGAGCGTCCGGCAAACTCGGGCAGTACATGGTGCAGCACGCGTTGGATCGGGGCTACGAGGTGGTCGGCGTGTGCCGGCCGGAAAGCGTGGGGAAACTCGACCGGTTCAAGGGGCGTATCACCGTGATCCCGGGAGCAACGAACGATCCCGAGGTCATCAAGCGCGCGGTCGCGGGGTGCGACGGGGTGCTCGTCGTGATGACCCCGGTCGGCGTCAACGGGTACTCGACGGGAACGACCCAGGCGGTGCTCGACTTCGCACGTCCGGGCGCGCGCCTTGTGTTCTCGTGCGGGTGGCACATCACCCGCGACGGCCAGGACGTGTACTCGTGGAAGCTCAAATTGATGGTTAACGTCTTCGGCCGGCTTGCGCGACTCGCTCGAAAGGTCGACCTCGACGACCAGGTGGAGGCATGCCGGCGGGTGTTTGCCAGCGACACCCGGTGGACAGTTGTGCGCGGCAGCGACCTCGAGGAAGGCGAAAGCCAGGGCCTGCCCGTGTGGAGCGCGCACGTGGGCGATCCGATCCTGGCCAGCAACCTCACGCGTCGAGTGGACTTTGCCCTGTTCATGGTGGAGGCCCTCGAGAACGACGAACTCGTCCATGAGGCCCCGGCAATCGTCGGCCGCGAGACGCCCTCGGCGCTCGTCCACGCCGCCAGAGATTGAACTCTTCAGTGGGCGAGAGTTCTCCAGAGCGGACGACCCCGGACCGCCCTCCTCCTAAGGCACGCTGAGAAGATGACGAACGAGCCGGGCACGTTCCCACACCACATTGCCATCCTGCTGTTCGACGGCGTCGAAGAGCTCGACGCCGTCGGCCCGTGGGAAGTACTGGCGCACTGGACCCGCAACCACCCGGACGACGGCTGGGCGGTGTCCTGCATGTCCCAGGACGGTCTGCCGGTGACCGCAGCCAAGGGCCTGATGCTGGGCGTACACCATGCCATTGCGGACGCACCACCCCTGCAGGTGCTCATATACCCAGGCGGCGAAGGCACCCGAGGGCTTCTGCGCGACCCCGAACACCTCGATTGGGTCCGCGCCCAGCGCGCGACCGTCCCGTTGATGACCAGTGTCTGCACCGGCGCTCTGGTCTACGCTGCTGCCGGGCTGCTCCGCGAGCGGCCGGCGACGACCTACTGGGCTGCGATGGACGAACTGCGCGGGCTTGACCCCACCGTGATGGTCCGCCCAGCCGATCGCTGGGTCGACGACGGCGACCTCATCACCTCTGCCGGCGTCAGCGCCGGCATCGACATGGCACTGCACCTGGTCGCTCGCTTCGCCGGCCCCGACCGCGCCCGGCAAGTCCGGCGCGGCATCCAGTACGACCCCCAACCTCCCATCTGACGAGGAAGACGTCATGCGTTGCATCGACGCCAGCACCTTCAACCCTCAGCGCCCTGGGTGTCGATCGACGTCGTCGGCAAGCCGGGTCAGGACCTCAGGTACTCCTCCTCAACTGCCGGGCCGGGCTTCGGCGGGCCGTCGACCGGCACCGTGATGGCTACCGTGGTGCCCTGTCCCGGCCGACTGCTGATCCGTACCTCGCCGCCGAGGGTGGCCGCCACTGAGCGGACGATGGCCATGCCCAGTCCGGTGCCGATATTGCGCGCGGACCGCCCGGCGGTCAGGTCCGCCACCTGGTCCTCAGGCATGCCGATGCCGGTGTCGGCCACCGCGACCTGCCAGCCGTTCGTGTCCGACGAGCCGATCAGCTCGATCTGGTCGCCCGGCCCGGTGGCCCGGATGGCGTTCTCCACCAGGGTGTCGATGGCCGCTTCCAGCCGTTCGGCGTTGATCAGTGCGGTGCCGATGTGCGAGCGCACCGACCACTGGCGGTCAGCCGCCGGGCGCCAGCGGTGCGCGATCCGCTCCAGATGATCGTCCAGACAGGCGGGCTCCAGCGGGTACGGCTCGTCCAGCTGCATCAGCATGACGATGCGTTGGGTGATCCCGGCGAGCTTGTCCAGTTCGTCGAGGACGACGTCGGTGTCATCGCGGGTGACCGGGTCGGGGTGTGCGTTGCGGACAAGTTCGGTGTACCCGCGGGCGACCGTGATCGGTGTGCGTAGCTCGTGCGACGCCAGTCGCAGGAACAGTTGCTGCACCTCGAGCCGGCGGTTCTCCGCATCGGCCAGCCGGCGGACCTCGCGCAGCGCCTGGTTGCGCCGGCTCACGTGCCACACCATGACGCCGAAGACAGCCATCATCAGCGGCACCTCGGTGGTCTCCTCCCATGCGATGACCCCCTCGGCGGCGTGGTGCACGAGGATCACTCCGGTCGCCGCGGTCACCAGCAGCAGGCTGGACACCATGGCGCCGAGCGGCCAGCGGGTGAAGCCGTAGACCAGGGCGAGACCGATCCAGATGAAGTGGAACGGCACGGTCTCCTTGCCGGGCTCCAGCCACATCAGCGCGGCCAGCAACGTGGCGGCGGCCGCCCAGCCGCCGATCAGCAGCCGGTTAATGGTGGGCGACGCGATAGCCGACATTGCGTACCGTCTCAATCCGGTCGGGCCGGTCCAGCTTGGCGCGGAGCCTGCGAACGCAGACATCCACGACGTTGGTGCCGGGGTCGAAGTCGATGCCCCACACGTCGTTGAGCAGTTCGCCGCGGCTGCATACCTGTCCGTTGCGGCTGATCAGATGTTGTAGCAGAAGGAACTCCCGGTGGGGCAGTTCGACCTCGCGGTCGGCGAATTTGGCCCGGTGCATGCGCATGTCGAGCATCAGCGGCCCGGCCCGCAGCCAGCGATTCGCCGCCCCCGGCGCGGTGGCTCGCAGCCGCGCCCGGACGCGGGCCTGCAGTTCGGCGATCGCGAACGGCTTGCTGAGGAAGTCGGCGGCGCCGGCCTCGAGCACGCTGACCCGGGCGCCGATCTCGGGAACTGCGGACAGCACCAGGATCCGTTGCTCGGGGCGGGCTTCGACGAGCCGTTCGAGGACCTCGGCGCCGGGCATCCCGGGCAGCATGAGGTCGAGGATCACCAGGTCGTAATCGCCGGCGAGGGCGTCGTTCAGCCCCGTAGCGCCGTTGGCCCGGCAGTCGACGACGTAGCCTTCATCCTGCAGGGAGCGGCAGACAAGGCGGGCTATACGGTCGTCATCCTCGATGACCAGGAGCCGATGCATGGTCCCCCCATGAGGTAACGCTTGGTGTCCGCTTGACTGCGGGTCATTACAACGGCCGCGCGTGGGCTGGGTCCAGAGGCTTCCGGGCGATCGACGCCTTGTGCCCGGATTGCGCCCCAAGATCGAGCGGAACGGTTGAGGCGTAGGTCGCCGGTTGGCCCGACGCCGGTGTGCCGACAGGCGCAAACCAGGAGGCGGCCGGATGAGCCGGTCGGGGTGTCCGTAGATGACGGCCGGATGACCGCTCTGTCATCTGACTCCGGCAAACCCGCCTCGTACGCACAGGATTCCCCGCACGTCGGCCACCCGGCCGGCTCATCGGTCTTACTCAAGGGGGAACCGCATGCTGCGTCGCCTCTTCCCGCGCTGGCTGACCGCCGCGGCCACTGGTTTGTTGCCGGTGAGTTGGTATTTCGTGGTCGTGACGGCACCCGCCGTCGCGGCCGCCCCGGCTGACGGAAGCCTGTCCCTGCGGGTCGAAAGCGCGCGGACGGTCGGTCCGGCGCCCGAAATCCAGAGGGGCGATCCGATTACCGCGTATCACTGGATGGTGACCGCGGACGACGTGGGCGACCCCCACGACGCCGTGGAGAACTGCCTGCCGTCGCGGGCCGGCGTCGCCAGCGCCGCCGACTTCGCGGACCACTGCAAGTGGCCGTCCGTCCGGGCCACCCCGGGCGCCGTCCCGATCGTCGCCCAAGGCGACCAGACCGACCTGAGCGCCGACAAGGCGCTGGAAAACCTGCCCACCGGCAAGTACCTCGTCTCGGTGACCGCCGACGGCTACAAGATCGACGGCGCGCACTTCGCCGTCACGGGCGGACAGACCAGCGCGGTGACCGTCGACATGCAGCCGTACCCTCTGCCGCTCGGCTCCATCCGGTTGCGCGTGTTCAACGACACCGCGCCGGTCGACGGCACCTACGAGGTCGGCGCCGAGCGCGGCCTGGCGGGCTTCACGGCGCACCTGACCGATGTCCTGGGCACGGTCAGCGTGGACTACTACGGCAACCCGCTGTGCACCGAGTACGTGCACAGCGCGCCGGACGCGACGCACCCCACCGGAAAGATCGTCTTCGAGAACGGCAAGCCGAAGATCGCCGCCGGTTCGATCGGGAAGTGCGTCAGCGACGCCAAGGGCGACATCCTGATCCCCAACCTGGGCCCCGACCGGTACGCGGCGTCGGTGGTCGGGCCGGACGGCACGGTGTGGGCGCAGACCACCACGCTGGAGGGCAGCTTCGACTGGGACATCTGGGTGCAGGAGGGCGACACCGGTTACGACACCGAGCAGACGCTCGGCGCCGAGAAGGTGCCGTACGTGGACTTCGGCTTCGTCTCCCCGAAGCAGCTGCCGGCGAGCAGCGTGACCGGCGAGATCGTCGGAACCGGCGTGGTCGGCCGCCCGTACGTCGGTGGCCAGGGCGGTGTCACGGTGCCGGAGACCGGCGTCGCGGGCGCGAAGATCTCCGGCCCCATCTCCGAGCCGTGGGTGGCACTGTCCGCGCTGAACAACGGCGACCAGATGGTCTATCTGGGCCGGGGCGGCACCGACGGCAAGTTCGACATCAAGAACGTGCCCGACGGCGACTATCAGCTCACCATCTGGGACCAGCCGCAGGAGCTCATCCTGTGGAGCTTCAACGTCACGGTCCGCAACGGTCAGAAGATCGACGTGGGCACCAAGATGCTCGTCGGCTGGTTCACCAACATCAAGGGCTCGGTCTACCTCGACGCGAACGAGAACGGCAAGCGCGACCCCGGAGAGGTGGGCGTGCCGCGGTTCCCGGTGGCCGTCAAGGAGCGCGACAACTCGCTGATGGACCAGTACACGAACTCGGTCACCACCGACAACAGCGGCAACTACGACATCAAGGAGACCTATCCGCTCTCGAAGTGGCTGGTGCTCGAGGCGTTCAACACCCGATACCGGACCACCGGCATCACCTATCGGGCGGACAACGAGCCGACCTCGACCACGCTGAAGGGCGCGGCGGTCGACCTCAACTTCCTGCCGATAATCGGGCTCGCCGGCACCGTCGACTGGGGCGTCAAACCCTACGCGGGCGCGGAGAACGGCGGGATCGCCGGCACCATCACGTACGACACGACCCGCAACGAGCTGGACGCCTCGAACTCGGTGACCGAGGCGTACCAGCCGGGCGTTCCGAACGTTCCGGTGCACCTGTACGCGGTGGAGCGGGACGAGAACGGTGACCCGATCCAGAACGCCGACGGCTCGCTGAAGAAGGGCCCGGAGCTCAACGACGCGTACACCTCGGAGCAATGGCAGGCCGGCCGCGGTTGCACGGCCCGGATGTGGAACGGCCAGCCGCTGACCCAGCAGAAGGCGCTGCCCGAATTCGGCGCCCAGGCCAACCAGGCCTGCCTCGAGGCGCCGATGATGGGTGTGCAATTCGCGCCGAGCGAGAACGACCCGGCGAACTTCGGGCAGACCGTCGACGGCAACTACGCGTTCAGCGACTCGAAGCTGAACCTGTACGCGCCCGGCGATCCGCGTAACCCAGCCGCCGACCACCAGATGCCGCTGTACGCGCCGCTTCCGGACGGCCAGACCCAGACGCTGGTGCCGGACGACTACATCGTCGGGGTGGCCATCCCCAAGGACCCGGTCGACGGCAAGCCGATGTACCAGGTCACCAAGGAGGAGGACGTCAACGTCTTCGACGGCGACGCCTACCTGCCGCAGGACAACTTCCCGCCGAGCGTCGACCAGGCGGCCGACCCGCCGAGCGGGGACCAGCCACAGCCGGATCCGGGCAGCAACCCGTCGGGCGGCACCGGCATCACCTCCGAATGCGCCGGCCAGAACCACACCGTGCACGTCACCGACCCGGCGTTCGCCGCGGGCGGCGGCAGCCCGTACGAGGGGCAGCAGAAGGCCCTCTGTGACGCGAAGCTGGTCACCGTCCGGGCCGGGCAGACCACGGCGCCGAACTTCAACCTGTTCACCCCGGTGCCGATCCCGACGCACTTCTGGGGTCTGACCATCAACGACCTGGCGATCTCGCACGACAACCGCAGCATCGAGTACGGCGAGGCGGACGGTCTGCCGAACGTGCCCATGGGCATCTACGACTTCGCCGGCAAGCTGGTGGACACCGTGGACACCGACTTCAACGGCTTCTACGAGGCGATCGAGCCGTCCACCGACACCTACAACTGCCCCGTTCCGGCCGGGCCCTGCCCGAACATGTACCGGTTCGTCGGCAACGACCCCGGCCAGCCGGGCCATCTCAACCACAACTACAACCCTCGATTCCGTACGATCGGCACCAACTTCCAGGCATGGCCGGGCCTGTACACGGTGACCGACACCGCGCCGACCCAGGTGGCCATGACGGCGCTCTCACCGGACGGCACCCAGCTCGACCCGGTGCAATGCGACCTGGCCCCCGACAAGCCGCAGTTGTTCGCCGTCTCCAAGCCGTACCTGCGGTCGAACGAGACCGGCGGGGCGCGGCGCATCACCATCAAGGGCCTCGGCTTCGGGACGACCGGGGGCTCGGTCGGCCTGACCGGGTCGCTGGGCCGGATCGGCGCGACGGTGAACAGCTGGACCGACCGGGAGATCCAGGTGACTCTCGGCACGCCGGCACTGCCGACCGCGGCGACGCTGAGCATCACCCGGGCGGACGGCGCGCAGACCGTCAACGGGCTGACGTTCCAGTTCCTCGGCTCCGGGAACCTGTTGCTGGGCACCGTGCTGAACCCGCGGCTGCGCCAGGTCAACCCGCCGGCCTCGGCCGTCGCGCCGGGGGAGAAGACCTACCGCACGGTGCAGGCGGCCCTGCAGGATGCGGCCTCCGCGCTAGGTGGTCTCGAGAGCGACGTCGTCGTGGTCTGGCCGAACACGGCAACCACCAACAACCCGGCCGGCGCGTACCTGGAGAACGTGGTCGTGCACTCCTCGGTGAAGTTGCAGGGCACCGGTCCGGGCGGTCAGTACCCGGACGGTACCGACGTGAGCGGGTCCATCCTGGACGGACGTGACTTCGCGATCGACAACGCCAACGGCACCGCCTGGATGGCGCTGGTCGCCTCGCTGCGGTACGCCGGCCCGACCGCGGTGCCGGACGGCTCGGTGGTCACCGTGCTGGCCCGTCAGGGTCAGTTCAACGCGCTGAACGCGCCGACCGTGGACGGGTTCCGGATCACCGGCGGAAACCAGTCCGACTTCCCCGGCAACATCAACGAGGTCACCGGCGGCATCAAGACGCCGTACGGCGCGACCGGCGCCGTGATCACCCAGGGCGGCGGCGTGTACCTGCACGCCGAGGCCCGCAACACTCAGGTGACCGACAACGTGATCGTGGGCAACAGCGGTTCGTACGCCGGTGCCGTGCGGGTCGGTACGCCGTACACGAACACACACAACGAGAACGTCAAGATCGCCCGCAACCAGATCCGCGACAACGGTGGCACCAACCTCGCCGGCGGCATCGGAATCTTCCAGGGCAGCAACGGCTACTCGGTGGACCACAACTCCATCTGCGGGAACTTCTCCGCGGAGTACGGCGGCGGCATCTCGCACTACGGCCTGTCCCCGCAGGGCAGCATCACCGCCAACCGGGTGTACCTCAACCAGTCGTACGACGAGGCCGGCGGCATCATGATCGCCGGTGAGCTGCCGCCGGATCCGAACAAGCTGTCGCCCGGCTCGGGCGCGGTCACCCTCGACGGCAACACGGTGCAGGCAAACCTCGCCAACGACGACGGTGGCGGGATCCGGTTCCTGTCGGCGGGCAACTTCCCCGAGACGGTTACCAACAACGTGGTCAGCGGCAACATCTCGGCGCACGAGGGCGGCGGCATCGCCCTGGACGACGCGCCGGACGTGCGGATCGTCAACAACACCGTGATGAACAACATCACCACGGCCACCGCGGTCACCAGCGACGGCAAGCCGGCGCCCGCCGGCCTGTCCACGGCCGAGAACAGCGTGCAGCTGCAGGCGACTCTGCCGGCCACGGCACCCAAGTTCAGCGACCCGAAGCTGTTCAACAACATCTTCTGGGACAACCGCGCCGGAGGCTGGAACGGCTCCTACGTGACCGGTATCGGGTCACCGGACGCGCCGGCCGGTGACCCGGTGAATCACTGGGACCTCGGTTCCGGAGACGGGGTCGGACAGCTCACGCCGACGAACTCGGTGCTGCAGACGACCACCGGCACGGCGCCGAGCGGCACGAACAAGCTGACCGATCCGATGGTCGTGGCGGCGTTCCCGACCAACGTGTCGATCGACGTGTCCCGGTCGTACCCGGCGTTCCGGCAGGCCGTGATCGTCATCCAGCACGTCGCCGGCACGAAGATGGGCGACTACCACCTCACCGCCGGCTCGCCGGCGAACAACGCGGGCGCAGGTTCGCGCACCTTCGGCACCGTCGTCGTGCGCTCGCCGCGGGTGGACATCGACGGTGAGAACCGCAGCCTGACCGGGCCCGACATCGGGGCCGACGAGAGGTAACCCCGCCAGGTGTCCGGGGGCGGCCGCCACCGCCCCCGGACCTCCCTCGCCGTACCCCATCGCAGTCCGAGGAGACAATTGTGTCCGACAAAGAGTCCATCCGCAGGCTGAGCCGGCGCTCGCTGCTGGCCGGTCTGACCGGCGCAGCCGGCTACGCCCTGCTGCCCGCGAGCAGCTCCGCCGGTGTGCGGCAGACGCAGATCCTGACCGCCGCGGCGTCGGTCACCCCGGTGACCGAGGTCCACCTCGCGGGCACCGACGGCTGGGTTTCGATGCCCGACGGCGCGCCCGCGATCGCACCGTTCTGGCCCGACGCGCTGGCGCCGGCCAACACCAACCTGTACGTGTTCGGCTTCCGCGACGTCACCGGCATGAGCGCCGCCGACGTCACCGCGCAGCGGGGAAAGGCACAGATCTCCGCGCCGATGCTCGCCTTCGACCAGGAGACCGACATCAAGATCACCCTGTCGAACCTGGGCCTCTCCCAGCGCCCCGACCTGGTCGACGGGCACACCATCCACTGGCACGGATTCCGGAACGCGATCCCGCTGTTCGACGGCGTGCCCGAACTGTCCATCGCGGTGCCGATCGGCCGCGACTTCACCTACTTCTACCGCCCGCACGACCCCGGCACGTACATGTACCACTGCCACTTCGAGGACGTGGAGCATGTGCAGATGGGCATGACCGGGATGCTCTTCGTCCGGCCGGTGCAGAACAGGGGCACCACGGACCTGCCGCCCGGCAAGTACGCGTACAACTGCGGCGACGGCTCCACCCGCTACGACCGCGAGTTCGCATTCATGATGACCGAGATCTGGGCCGAGGCGCACTACCGCGACGCGCACATCCAGGTCAGCGACTGGACCGACTACAACCCGACGTTCTTCGCGCTCAACGGCCGGGCGTACCCGGACACGCTGGCGCCGAACGGCAACCCGGTCACCGGCGCCGGCCGGCTGCGCTACCAGCCGATCTCGTCGCTGGTGACCTGCAACAGCGGTGAGCGGGTGCTGCTGCGCCTGGCCAACCTCGGCTATCAGAACCACACCATGACGGTCGACGGCATCGACCTCACGGTCGTGGGCAAGGACGCCGGCCTGCTGCGCGGCCGCGACGGCTCCAGCGAGTACGCGGTGACCAACAGCGTCCAGATCGGCCCGGGGGAGAGCCGCGACGTCATCTTCACCGCCCCCGATCCCGGCACCTACCTGCTGTACGACCGGGACTACCTCGCGCTGACCAACGGCTCCGGCGGCGGCTCCGGCGGCCAGATGACCGAGATCCGGGTGTCGCCCCCCGGCACCCTCCGCGCCCAGTCGGGCCCGAACGCATGAGGAGGCCAGTCGTGTTCCGTGCTCTCGTTCCCCGCCTGCCGGCGGCACGCGTCCGGCGGGTCGGCCCGGCGGCGCTGGTCCTCGCGATCGTCGGCGTGCTCACGGTGCCGGCGCCGCAGAGCTCCGCGGCGCCACCCACCCACGGCCTGCAGTGTGAGACCTCGTCGAGCAACAGCTTCTCGCTGACCGCACAGGGCGGCTACGTGTCCACCCCGGACGGCAACTCGATCTTCATGTGGAGCTACGGCGACTCCGGCGGCCAGTTCCAGCTGCCCGGCCCCTCGCTCTGCGTGGAGTCCGGCGCGAAGGTCACCATCGCGCTGCACAACGCGCTGCCCGAGCCCACCTCCATCATGTTCCCCGGTCAGCCCCAGGTGCTCGCGGGCGGTCAACCGGTCCAGCCGGAGAACGACGCGGCCGGCAACCTCACGTCGCTCACCACGACGGCCGCCGGAAACGGGGGCTCGGTCACCTACACCTTCACCGCCGGCGCGCCCGGCACGTACCTCTACGAGTCCGGCACCGACGTGCAGAAGCAGCAGCAGATGGGTCTGTTCGGCGCGCTCATCGTGCGCCCGAAGGGCCACCCCAACCAGGAGAACGACCGGCCCGATTCGGCCTTCGACACCGGACACGAGTACCTATACCTGCTCAGCGAGGTCGACCCGGACGCGCACCTGGCCGTCGAGCGCGGCCGCGGTTACAACTGGACCAAGTACAAGGCCCGGTACTTCATGATCAACGGTCGGAGCATGCCGGACACCATCGCGCCGAACGGCGCGGCGTGGCTGCCCAGCCAGCCGTACGGTGCGTTGATCCACATCCGGCCGTACGACGCGGCCACCAACCCGAAGGCGTCGCTGATCCGCTACCTGAACGCCGGCGTCACCAGCTACCCGTTCCACCCGCACGGCAGCGATGAGCAGTTGATCTCGCGGGACGGGCACCCCGCGCAGGGTCCCGGCGGCCAGGACCTGTCGTACTCCAACTTCCTCATCGACGTGGCACCCGGTCAGACCGTCGACACGCTGATGACTTGGCGCGACGCCGAACACTGGGACCCGGCCAGCAACCCCATCCCGGTCCAACTCCCGCAGCTGCAGGACCAGATCGTCGGGCCGGGCACGGAGACCTGGTTCAGCGAGAGCCCGTACCTCGGGCAGACGGGCAGCCAATTGCCCGCCGGCGTGGTGCAGAACAACCAGTGCGGCGAGTACTACCACGTCGCGCACAGCCACGCCCTCGAGCAGTCCACCAACTACGGCGCGAGCTTCGGCGGGATGATGACCCTCATCCGCATCGATCCTCCCGCCGGCTGCCCCGCGCAGTGACGACGAAGGGATCGAGATGAAGCCTCCATCCGGAGTGCGAGGCGCGGCCCTCGTCGCGGGCACCGTGCTCGCCCTGATCGCACCGGTCGCGGCGCACGCCGCCACGCCGGCCGTCCACCCCCGGACCGGCCCGGTCGCGGCACTGCCCGCCCGGCTCACGCCGCCCGGCCCGCCGGTCGGTGCTCTGAAGCAGACCGGTTGCACCATCACCGGCACCGACGCCGCCTGCGACCTGTGGGCCAAGCCCGGCCAGCTGGTTCTGCCCGGCGCCGCCGCGCCGTTGCCGATCTGGGGATTCGCGTCCACGGCGGATGCGCCCGCCGGCACGCCCGGTCCGGTCCTCGTGGTGGATCAAGGGGATACCGTGAAGGTCACCGTGCACAACGGCCTGACCGGAGCCTTGTCGCTCGCGGTCCCGGCGGTGACCGGGTTCGCACCGGACACCGCGGGAGCGGCGCCGGGCGCGACCAAGACGTACACGTTCAAGGCCGGTCGGCCCGGTACCTACCTCTACGAGGCCGGCCACACCGCGAACGGCGGCCGCTTGGCGATGATGGGCCTGGTCGGTGCCCTGGTCGTGCGGGCGCCGGCGGCCGGCGACAAGCCCAGCGCGTACGGTGACGCCGGCTCGGCATACGACGACGAAGCGGTCCTGGTGCTCACCGAGGTGGACCCGGCGTTCAACGCCGACCCGCTGAAGCTCGACCTGCGCTCGTACCGGCCGAAGTACCGCCTGATCAACGGCAAGGCCTTCCCGGAGACCGACCCGGTCGCCACCGACGTCGGTCGTAAGGTCCTGCTGCGCTACCTCGACGCGGGTGTGCAGGCGCATCCGATGACCGTGCTCGGCATCGACCAGTCGGTGGTGGGCCAGGACTCGCGGCCCACCGCCTACCCGGAGGCCACGGTCACGGTGCCGCTGGCGCCCGGACAGACCGTGGACACGATCAGCACCATGCCGGCCGGGCCGGACGGGCGCCGGTTCATGCTCTTCGAATCCGGCAGCCTGCTCAACAATGCCGGGCAGAAGGTCGGCGCCACGGTGCCCGGGATCAGCCCGCAGCAGGCGTTCGGCGGGATGATGACCTATCTGGACACCAACCCGCAGCCGGTCAGCGGCGACCACGTCGGCCCGGTCCCGGCCAAGGTGACGGCGAGCCCGAGCCCCGCTACCGTGCTCACCCCGGTCACCGTTACGGCGAACTTCAGCGACGCTGCCACGGGCGGATCGCCGATCGACCGCGCCGAGGTCGTCATCGACGATCTGAGCGTCGCCGAGGGCACCGGCATCCCGTTCGACACCGGCGCGTTCGGCGGCCCGACGGTGACCGGCGCCACCGCCACCGTGAACCCCGCCGACCTGCAGAAGCTCACCCAAGGGCGGCACACCCTCTGGGTGCGGGCGCACGACAGCGCGGGCAACTGGGGCGTGGTCGACTCGGTGGCGCTCAACCTGTCAGTCACCGGCGCCGCCACAACCGGCCCGACCGTCACGCCGAACCCGGTCTCCGGCCCGGTCGACCTGACCGTCGAGGCTACCGGCGACGACTCGGCGCTGGGCGGCACCGTAACCGCGGCGGAGTACTTCGTCGACGTGGCCGGCGCCGATGGCAGCGGGCAACCGCTCACCCTCAACGCCCCCAACTCCGTGATCAGCGCGGAGCAGGCCACCATTCCGGCGGCTGTCACCGGTGCGCTCGGCGAGGGCCGGCACACCGTCCTGGTGCACACCCGGGACTCGTCGAACGTCTGGGGTCCGATGGCCACCGTGCAGCTGATCGTGGACCGCACCGGCCCGACGCTGCTCAGCGGCGCGGTCCTGCCGGCCACTACGAACGGCACCAACGGATCGCCGGCCGATCCGACCGAGCTGCGCATCAACGCGGCATTCACCGACACCGCGTCCGCAGGGGTCAACGGCAGCATCGCCGCCGCCGAAGGCTTCATCGACACGCCCGGCGTCGACGGTGCCGGCTTCACCTTCCTGTCCCTCGACGGATCGTTCAATCAGCAGACCGAGAACACGTACGCGTTGGTTCCGCTCAGCGAGCTCACTCGGCTCGCGGACGGCACGCACCAGATGCTCGTGCACGCCCGGGACTCCGCCGGCAACTGGGGTCCGCTGACCGGCGTGACGTTCACCGTGGACCGCACCGGTCCCGCGGTGACCGCGACCGCCACCGTGGCGGCCGGGGTTGTCTCCCTCACCGCCTCCGCCGCCGACGCGCTCTCCGGCATCGCCGCCGGCGAGTGGTTCGAGGGCACCGATCCGGGCGCGGGCGCCGCGCGGCCTCTCACGGTCACCGCGACCGCGGCCACCACGGCGACGCTGAGCGCCACGGTGCCGGGGTTGACCAACGGCAGCCACACGTTCTCCTTACGGTCCAAGGACGCGGCCGGAAACTGGGGTCGGGTCACCGCCGTCACGGTGACCGTCTCCGGATCGTCGGTGATCTTCGCCAACAACTTCGACACCGGAGCCGGCGCCTGGTCGCAGCGGGTCGGCACGGTCCAGGTGGCACCGTCGGCGGCGTTCGGCAACTCGCCGGCGCTCACGGTCACCGGCCGGACCGCCGCCTACGTGGTGGACACCACCCCGGCGGCCGAAGGCACGCTGCACGCCCAGTTCGGGTTCGCGGCCGGCACGTACCAGACCAGCGGCAGCACAGTGGACCTGTTCCAGGGCCGCGCTGCCAGCGGCAGCGCCGTGGTGAACGTGCAATACCGGCGCACCGCCGCTGGCAGCCAGGTCCGCGCCGGTCTCCTGGCCGGCACCGCCTGGACGTACTCGGCCTGGTCCGCGGTGCCGACCACAGCGGTCACCGTCGCGGTCGACTGGAAGTCGGCCACGTCCGGCTCCGTCGCTCTCTCCGTGGCCGGCCTCAAGGTGGGCACCGTCACCGGCAACACGTCCACCCGGACCGTCGAGTCCGCCGCGCTCGGCATGATCGCGTCGACCGGCGCGACCACCGGTGCGGCGGCGATCGACAACTACACCTCCACCCGCTGACCGATGACACCCGACGGTGGGGGGGGGGGGGGGGGCCCCCCCCCCACCCGAAGCGGAGAGCAAGACGCAACCATCGCCCTGTCCCCCCCCCCCTACT
>NZ_JBVJIU010000001.1:38569-314047 GCF_055586105.1 Actinoplanes sp. NPDC051537 | reverse complement strand
GGTGTGGTGGAGCGGGGAAGGAGGGGTGGGGGGGCGGATCAACACCCACCCCCCCCCCCCCCGACGGAGGCCCCCCGGTGGTGGGGGGCCCCCCCCCCCCCCGCACCCGGGAAGGAGAGCCACGATGAACCTCTCGATCCGCCGGTCCCCGCTGCTCTACCGGGTGACCATCGTGCTGCTGGCCCTCGCGCTCGTGGCCGCCGTAGTCGGGCGATTCGCCACCGGTGCGGCCGCCCGCGACCCGTATCGGGTGCCTCAGGACGGCCAGATGGAAAGCTCCCTGGGCATTCGCATCACCCAGGCCGCGCTCGTCGGAGACGACGGCCTGGTGGAGATCCGGTATACCGTGCTGGACGCCCAGCGGGCGTCGGCGTTCCAGAACGACGTCAAGCACCCCCCGGTGCTGCGCAACGAGCGCTCCGGCAAGGTCGCCTGGCGGGCCGCGCTGATGAAGCAGGGCCACCAACTGCGTCCGGGCCAGACGTACTACATCCTGTACCTGAACAACCAGAATGCGATCAAGCGCGGCGACAAGCTGGAGATCTCCACCCCCTCGCGCAAGCTGGCGCACGTTCCGGTCCGGTGAACGGCGTGCGACGTCTCGCCGCTCTCGCCATGCTCGCCGTCCTGGCCGCCGCCTTCGCGGCGCTGGCCGGGCCGGCCAGCCCGGCCGCCGCCCACGCCTACCTCGCGAGCAGCTCACCCGCGGACGGCGCGATGCTGGACCGGACCCCCGAACTGATCGTGCTCAGCTTCACCGAGCAGGTCGAGGTGTCCGCCACCCACGTCGACATCGTCGACGGCGATGGCCGGCGGTACGCGCCGACGTCGCTGACCCTGCGCCACCGGGCCGACGCCGCGGCCACCGGCCCGCAGCCCGAGGCCGAGGCGGACAGCGAGGAACCGGCCGACGTGGTCATCGGCTTGCCGCGCCTGCCGGCGAACGTCTACCACCTCACCTGGCGAACGTTGTCCAGCGACGACCTGCACGCCACCACGGGCAATCTGGTGTTCGGGGTGCAGCGCAAGGTGCGGGCCGGTGGAATCGTGCCCGGACCCGCGGCCCCCGGCCCGCTCGAGACCACCCTGCGCGCGACCGGACTGGTCGGCGTCTGCGTGCTGCTGGGCGGCGTCTCGCTGGCCCTGCTCTCGGGCCGCGCCGGCGCGCCGCGCCGCCGGCTGCTGCGGGCCGCGGCCGGTGCCGGGGTGGTCGCGCTCGTCGCCACGCCCGCGCTGCTGGCTGCTCAGGTGTACGCGGGCACCGGCAGCACCGGAAGATTCCTGCTGACCGAACTGATCGGAATGCGCCGTCTCGGCTACGAAATGGGCATCGCGGCGCTCGTCGCGGCGGCGCTGGTGGCTCGCACGCGGCCGGCCGTGGCGATCCGGATCGGGGCGCCCGCCGCCGTGGTGACCGCGTACACCGGCATGACGCTCGGGCACGCGGCCAACACGTCGGTTCTGGTGCAGTCGGCAACCGCCGTGCACCTGCTCGCCGCCGGCGGCTGGGCCGGCAGCGTGGTCGCCGGCGTCCTCGCTCTGCTGCCGGCTTTGCGGCACGGCGGCTCGGCCTCGGCCGCGGCGGGCGTGCTGCTGCGCTCCTTCGCCAAGCTCGCCGTCGCGAGCGTGACCCTGCTGGCTGTCTCCGGCCTGCTGATGACGGGCGCGCTTGTGGCCACCGTGGACGCCCTCCTGACCTCGCCGTACGGGATCATCCTGATCGCCAAGGTGGCTTCGGGCGCCGCGGCCGGTCTGCTCGGCCTGCGCACCGCCCGGCGCCTGCGGCGCGGCGGTCCGATCACCCGGGGCGTCACGCGCGGCCTCGTCGCGGAGGCGGGCGTGCTCGTCGGTGTGCTCGCGCTGGCCGCGGCGCTGGGCTCAGCCGGACCGGCGCGCGGACCGCATTTCGAGGCGGCGGCGATGCGGACCAGTACCGAGGTCAGCGGCCAGGCGGCCGACCTGGTGGACGCCGTGACGATTCGCCCCAATCGGCCGGGGCGCAACGTGGTGTCAGTGACCGTCAACGACACCCGGCGCCCAGCATTAGCCCCGGTCGGTGGCGTCTCGGTGCTGCTTCGGGCGCCGGACGGGCGGTACAACGTGCACCCGGCGACCCGGGCGGCGGACGGCCAGTGGGTCGCGATGACCGACGACATCGACACGGCCGGCGCGTGGCACGTCGCAGTGACCGTGCTGCGCCCCGGTCTGCCCCCGGTGACCGACGCACACGCCTGGGGGGTGGGCGGCGGACCGGCCCCGATCGTCTCGGCCGCGCCGCTGCGTCCGGTCACGACAACCCTCGCCGTGCTGCTGGGCGCGGCGTTGCCGATCGCCGGTGGAATCTGGTGGACGCGGCGGCGCCGTCGCCGGAACGATGAACGTTCCTCGGCGAACTCGATCGGTTCTGCCGGTACCGCCGGCGCGACCGCGGAGGAACATGTGACCGAGCCCTCGGCCCTCGTCCCGTAGATGTGCAGCGCGCCATGTCGCCTCGACGCAGCCGAGGAGAAATTTGCGTACTCGTGCGTCGATGAAGCTCGGGCTTATTGCCCCGCAAACGCACTGTTCATGGGCTCCGCCGCGGGCGCGATCACTGGGAATGTCGGGTCCGGCTACGGATCGCCGTATCACCACGTGGCCCCGTGCGGCATGCGTCATGTCCCCGGAACGGATACCCCCTGGGGTATATTGTGACCGGGGTACCCCCAGGGGTATCCTCGGCAACGGAGAAGGGGTGACCATGGAGATGAGTCCGGTCCTGCTCAAGGACGCATTGATCCGCTTGAAGCGGGCGCAGGGGCAGCTCGGTGCGGTGATCGCGATGATCGAGAACGGCGAGGACTGCAAGCGGGTGCTCACTCAGCTGTCCGCGGTGTCCAGTGCTGTCGACCGGGCCGGCTTCAAGATCATCGCTACCGGGATGCGGGAATGCCAGACCGCCCGCGAGCGCGGCGAGGAGCCGCCGATGAGCGAAGAAGAGCTCGAGAAGCTGTTCATGTCGCTGTCCTGATCCCGAGTTCCCGCACCCTCTGCCGGACGGCACGGGGCGGGAGTTCGGTTCATCTCATGGCCCAACCAAGCCGTTCATATACCCCCCGGGGTATGCACTGATTGGAGTTTCCCGTGACGGTAAGTGAGATTTCCGTTGGTCGGCTGAGCCGTAGCGGCTTCGTAGGTGTGGTACTCGATGTGCGCAACCCGGCTGAGTATGCCGGCGGTCACCTGCCCAGCGCGGTGAACGTGCCGCTCGATGAGGTAGAGACGGTCGCCGCGCGGTACGCCGGGCAGGACGTGGTGACGGTGTGTCACTCCGGTGCTCGCAGTCTCGCCGCCGCCGGGCTGCTGTCCGCCGCCGGCGCCCGGGTGCTGTCACTGGCCGGTGGCACCGAAGCGTGGCGTCAAGCCGGGTATCCGGTCGAGACCAGCCGCTGAGCACCGCAAACGAACGAGGAGATGATGCAGTGACTACGTCGAGTGTGGCGGTCCGCCCGCGGGGAGCAGCGGGCCGGCGACGACAACACCCGCCTGACTAGCTGGCGACCGCCACCTTCGCCGACGTGGCCGCAGCCCGCTCCCGATCTGCCCGCACGGCTCGCCGGCACGGTCTGGGTGTACTGCGGCTCCGACGATCGCGCCGCGGCCGTCAGCAGCTCGACGACGCGTGCGCAGACGCCGGCGCCGACCTGCCCATCGTTCCCGGAAACTGAACCGGAGCACCGAACCTTATGATCATTATGCCGACCGGCGCTCCAGCCGCCCTCGATGTCCCCGCCCTGCAGCACCTGCTGCGCGAGCACCGCGACGAACTGCGCCACCACCTCGACGAGCAGGTCGTCTTGGTCTGCCGCTCCGGGCAGCGCGCCGCGCAGGTCCTCGCCGGCGCCGGTTTGCCGAACCTGCGGGTGCTCTCCGGCGGCATCACCGCGTGGCAGGCCGCCCACGCAGGGGTCACCACCGGCGCCCCACGGTGGGACCTGGAACGACAGGTCCGCCCTGTCGCGGGCAGTGTCGTCCTGCTGGCCGTGCTCATCAGCACCTTGGTGGAGCCGGTGAAGTGGGTGGCCGCGGTCATCGGCGCCGGGCTCACGTTCGCGGCGTCGATCAACACCTGTGCGATGGGCATGCTGCCCTACAACCGCGGACCGCGCACCGACCTCGACCGGATCGTCACCGCCCTGACCGGCGGCCGGCGGTAGACGCCATGCCCCGTCACCCCGCGCGGGGCCGGTCGTGATCGCCGCGATCGGGTTCGGCGCGCTCATCGGGATCCTGCTCGGTCTGCTCGGCGGCGGCGGCTCGATTCTCGCCGTGCCTGCCCTGGTCTACGGCGCCGGCCTGCCCCTCGCCGCGGCCGTGCCCACTTCGTTGCTGGTGGTCGGTATCTCGTCAGCGACCGCCCTGCTACCGCGGCTGCGCGCCGGGCTGGTGCAGTGGCGCATCGCCGCCATCGTCGGCGGCACCGGCGCCGCCGCTGCGTTCGCCGGCGCCGCCGTCAACCGGCTGCTCGACCCCCGCCTCGTCCTGATCGGCTTCGCCGCCCTCATGGTCGTCGCCGGGCTGCGGATGCTGCGAGACACCGGCGACTCCGGCGGCGACTGCGCCCTGCCCGGCGGCGGGGTCAACTGGCGCGGCTGCCTCCCCAAATCCATCGCCGCCGGCCTCGCGGTCGGGTTCCTCACCGGCCTGTTCGGCGTCGGCGGCGGCTTCCTCATCATCCCCGCGCTGGTCCTGCTACTCGGCCTGGGCATGCCCACCGCGGTCGCCACCTCGCTGGTCATCATCGTAATCAACTCCGCCGCCGGGTTCGCCGCGCACGCCGGTGACGCGACCATCGACTACCGCATCGCCGCGGCGTTCACCCTCGCCGCCATCACCGGCTCCCTGGCCGCCGGCCGGATCGCCGGCCGGCTACCCACCAAGCGGCTGCAACGCGCCTTCGCCTGGCTCGTCTTCGCCATCGCCGCCTTCGTCGCCATCCAGGCGATCGTCAACCCTGTCACAGCCTGAACGCCCCCGGAGGGCGGCGCACAGCACAGCCATCACCCAAGTACCCCCGGGGGTATCCGATGAGATCGATACCCGCCCGTTGGTCCGGCACCACCAAACCACCAGGGAGACCCGATGCCCGTAGCCGCATTGCTCACCAAGCTGTTCCGCAAGCCCTACCAGTCCGTGGACCCGGAGCGGGTCGCCGCGCTGATCGCCGGCGGCGCGGTGCTGCTCGACGTGCGCGAGCCGGCCGAATGGCGCGCCGGGCACGCACCCCAGGCCCGGCACATCCCTCTCGGGCAACTCACCGCCCGGCTCGCCGAAGTGCCGGCCGACCGGCCCGTGATTACCGTCTGCCGGTCCGGGGCCCGCTCCCGGAAGGCCGCCGCCCTGCTCACCCACCACGGACGGCAGGTGCACAACCTCAATGGCGGCCTGCGTGCCTGGACCAGCGCCGGGATGCCACTGCTGGCCAAAGGCGGCCGCCCCGGCCGTCTCGCCTGACCGCCCCATCACGTTCAAGGGAAGAAGCATGCTCTTCACGCAGTACTACCTCGACTGTCTCTCCCAGGCGTCGTACCTGATCGCCGACCAGATCACCGGCCGGGCCGTGCTCGTCGACCCGCGCCGCGACATCGGCGAATACCTCGCCGACGCCCGTACCCATGGCCTGCGCATCGAGGGCGTCATCAACACCCACTTCCACGCCGACTTCCTCGCCGGACATCTCGAAGTCGCCGCGGCCACCGGCGCCTGGATCGGCTACGGCCACCGCGCCGACACCGAATACGAGATCCGCAAACTGACCGACGGCGAACGCATCAGCCTCGGCGACGTCACACTGCAGATCCTGGAGACGCCAGGGCACACCCCCGAGTCGATCAGCGTGCTCGTCTACGAACGCGCGACCGACACCGCGCCCTACGGCGTGCTCACCGGTGACGCGCTGTTCATCGGCGACGTCGGCCGCCCTGACCTGCTCGCCTCCGCCGGCGTCACCGCCGAGGAGCTCGGGCGCATGCTCTACGACAGCGTGCAGCGCAAACTTATGGGCCTGCCGGATCAGGTGCGGGTGTTCCCCGCTCACGGCGCCGGCTCGGCCTGCGGCAAGAACCTGTCCACCGAACGGCAGTCCACCGTCGGCGAGCAGCGCCGCACCAACTACGCCTGCGCCCCGATGAGCGTCGAACAGTTCCTCGCCCTGGTCAACGCCGGGCAGCCCGCCGCACCCGGCTACTTCGCCTTCGACGCCGCCCTCAACCGCCAGGCCCGCAACCTGTTCGACCACGCTGCCGCACCCCGGGCGCTGACCGTCGCCGAGTTCACCACGGCCCGTACGGCCGGCACTGTCGTGATCGATGCCCGGGACCCGCACGACTTCGCCGCCGGGCACCTGCGCGGCGCGCTGAATATTCCGGCCGACGGCCGGTTCGCCGAGACCGCCGGCACCGTCGCGCAGCCCGGCGACACGCTCCTCGTGGTCGCCGACTCCGACCGCGCCGAGGAGATCATCCTCCGGCTGGCTCGCATCGGCTTCGACCGGGTCCTCGGCTACCTGCACGAACCCGAGGCCGCCCTGCCGCAGATGGAAGCCGATCTCATCCGCGCCAGCCGGGTCACCGCCGCAGCCCTGCGCATCGCCCTCGGCAGCCCGCAACCGCCCGTGATCCTCGACGTCCGCACCGCCGGCGAACGTGAGCAGGGTGCCATCGACGGCTCGGCACACATCCCCCTGGCCGAGTTGCCCCGCCGCCTCGCCGAGATCCCGGCCGACCGGCCGGTCGTCGTGCACTGCGCCGGCGGCTACCGCTCGTCGGTCGCCGCCAGTCTGCTGCGCACCACCGGCCACCCGGACGTCTCCGACCTGCTCGGCGGATACGCCGCGTGGCAGCTCGCGCTCACTCCCGCCACCCGCTGACCGGCCCGCCTCGCAGGACCTGCGCAGGACCAGGCCCTCGGCGGTGGCGATCGCTTTCATCGTCACGATGCGGACGCCGGTGTAGAGCATGAGCAGGGCGAACAGTCCGAACCCGGTCGTCGCGGCGGTGGAAGGGCGGCCGGCCGCTGCGACGAGCGCGGCGAGGGCGGTCGCGACGGCGAATGCTGCGCACAAGATGTTGTTGCGCCGCCGGTTCTGGTAGACGGCGAGCGGCTGTCGCAGCGCGGCGGGTGTGGGAGGCCGTTGCGGATGTCGGATGACGACCACGATCTTACCGGCCACGCCGTCGACGGCGTCGGCCGGGAACGCCGGCATGCCGGGCGCGACCGCGGCTCCCGGGCGAGTCACGGTATCGAGAGCACTGCCGCAGGCCGACGCCGCCGCGTCCCGGCTGAACCGGGGCGCGACGGCGTACGGCTGGTTATCGCTGCAGGGTGAGCAGGCCCGGGCGCCACGGCAGGTTGTTGTAGTCGCCGCCGGCGTTGGGGTTCTTGCCCTGGTAGAGCAGTTGCAGGTTGCAGGGGTCGACGGTCTTGGTCTGGTCGGGGTTGTTGCGGACCAGGTCGCCGTGGCTGATGTCGTTGGTCCAGGTGGCGCCGCTGTTGGCCTTGCCCGCGAACGGGTTGCTCTCGCTGGCGGCGTTCGGGGTCCACGAGCCGCTCAGGCTGGAGGCGGTGAACGACCGGAAGTAGCGGCCCTGGCTGCCGATCGCCTCGACGAGCATCAGGTACTGGTTCTGGCCCTGCACCTTGTACACCTCGACCGCCTCGAACAGGTTGTTCGTCGAGTCGCTCATCACCGTGGTGTACGAGGAGCCGAAGCTGCCCGGGAAGTTCCCGATCGGCATGCTGGCCCGGTAGATCTTGCCGTTGTCCCCGGCGAAGAACAGGTACATGTTCTGCCCGTCACCGATCAGGGTCTGGTCGATCACGCCGGTGCCGGAGCCGGAGATGCTTCCGGTGAACAGGGTCTGCGCGCTGGACCAGCCGTTGGCGTTGGTCGGGTCGGTGGACGTCTTGTAGCTGAAGGCGGTCGGGCCCCATTGGTAGGCCAGCACCCAGATGTTCTTCGGGGCGAAGTAGAGCAGCGTGGGCGCCACGGTGCCCTGGCTCATGCCGTTCTGGCCGGCGGAGGCCATGTCCGACCAGTTGGTGAACGGGGTGAAGTTCATCGAGCCGTACGACCCGTTGCTGACGTTCGACGCGTACACCAGGTGCTTGCCGTTGTAGACGACGTTGGTGAAGTCCTTCAGCGACGTCCACCCGTTCTTGGGATTGGCCAGCGAACCGGTCGAGGTCCACCGGTAGCTCGACGGCAAAGTGCAGTTGCTCCCCGGGTTCGAGGGCGATGGGGTCGGCGACGTGGGCGTCACGGACGGCGACGTGGGCGTCGGGGTGGTCGGGCCGGTGCTGCCGGTGCAGGGGACGCCGTTCAGCGAGAAGCTGGTCGGGCTGGGATTGCTGCCGGTCCACGAGCCGTTGAAGCCGAACGACACGGTGCCGTTGGTCGCGACCGAGCCGTTGTAGCTGGCGTTGGCCGCGGTCACCGCCGACCCGCTCTGGGTCACCGTCGCGTTCCACGCCTGCGTGACCGTCTGCCCGGCGCCGTACGACCACGTCAGCGTCCAGCCGGACAGGGCGTCACCCAGGTTGGTGATCGACACGTTGGCGCCGAAGCCGCCCTGCCATTGCGACGACACGGCGTAGTTCACCGAGCATCCGGCGGTGGCGGCATGGGCGGGCATCGCCACGACGACCGCCGCCGACGCCAGCAATCCGAGGCCGGCCGACACCAGGCCGACCTTGGCTGGTCTGGATCTGGTCATGAATCTCTCCTGTGGGGGATGGGGTTGACGCGGACAGGTTCAGGCGGCGCCGCACGCTGCGCCGTTGAGGGTGAAGCCGGCCGGGGTGCCGCTGTTCCCCGTGTGTGTTGCCTGGAAGCCGATGCTGACCGAGCCGCCGACCGGGATCGCGGCGTTGTACGACACGTTCTTGGCGGTCACCGCGCCGGCGGCGGGCGCGTAGGTGGCGTTCCAGCCGGAGGTGATCGTCTGCCCGGCGGGCAGGGTGAAACTCAGCGACCAGCCGTTGACGGCTGTGCTGCCGGTGTTGCCGACCGTGATGCTCTCGGTCAGCCCGGTGCTCCAGGCGTTGACCGTGGCCGTGACCCGGCAGGCGCTCGTGCCGGGCGGGCTGCTGGTAGTGGGGCTTGCCGGCGGAGTCGACGGCGTGCCATCCAGTCCGAGGAAGGAGATCGCGTACGCGAGCTGGCCCGTCTGCGGCAGCGCGTGCCCGACGCCGGCGATGCTGATGCCTTCGACCGTGGCCTGGGTGCCGGTGGTGCCGTACCGGGTGCGTGTCCACGACGACTGCGGGTGGTCGGTGAACGCCGGTGTCGGGCTCAGCCCGTGCAGGGCGGTCCACTGCTTGATCTCCTCGCCGAAGTTCGGGTAGGCGAGGGTGGTGTCGGTGTCGCCGTGCCACAGCTGCATCCGCGGGTACCCGCCGGTGTATCCGGGATACATCGCGCGGGCCTGGCTCGCCCACTGGGCCGCGGTCTTGATCAGGCGTCCGCCGGAGCAGGTGCTGTTCCACAGCGATCCGTCGGTGGTGGCGAAGCAGCCGGCCGGCACGCCGGAGAACGCCGACGCGGCCGAGAACACGTCCGGGTACTCGGCGGCGAGTACGTTGGTCATCATCGCGCCGGAGGAGAAGCCGCTGACCACGATCCGTGCCGGGTCCACGTTGTAGTGCGAGCGGGCCCAGGAGACCATCGACATGATGCCGGTGGAGTCGCTGCCCCCGTTGCGTTGCAGGGCCTGCGGGGTGGACACGTCGAAACAGCTTCCGCTGCGGGTGGCTTCGGGCAGCACGATGACGTAGCCGTAGCGGTCGGCCGCCGTGACGTAGTCGTGGCCGTTGCCGTTGAAGATGCCGGCGGCGGAACCGCTGCAGTAGTGCACGAGAACCAGCAGCGCCGGATGGGGCGCCACGGTGGCCGGCACGTAGACGTACATGTTGAGGTTGGTCGGGTTGGCCCCGAAGCCGGTCACCCGGGTGAGCGCGGCCGCGGCCGCGGGCCCGGCCAGCAGCAGCACGGAGGCGGCGATCAACGGGAGCAGGGCCATCGAGAGAGCGACCCGGAGATTCCTTCGCACATCGGATCCTTTCAGCGCGGGGAAGTGATCACCGGTAGCCGGCGGTGACGATGCTGGCCTGGACGGCGTTCTCGGTCGCGTCGCTGGGGTAGCCGGAGGCGATGGCGCCCTCGTAGAAGGTGCCGGTGCTGAGGTTGGTGTTGGTGGCGCAGCAGTCGCCGCCGCTGCCGAGGATGATTGCGCCCTGCTTCCTCATCGGGCTGTACCCGCGGGGGAGGGCGCCGTCCCACAGCGTGGCGAGTGAGCCGGACTGGGCGTTGCTGCCCTTGATGGCGAACCGGGAGGTGCCGTTGTTCTTCAGCATCGCGGTGACGAACTTGCTGGTGAAGGCCCGTTGGTTGGGGTTCCAGGAACTGCTGCCGCCGGGGTACAGGCCGTACTCGAGGTCGGCTTGGACCCAGGGACCGGAGCCGGAGCATCCGCCGAACCAGCAGCTGGTTCCGAAGTAGATCGCGTCCATCGCGCCGGCGCCGTCCGCGCGCCGGGTGGTCTCGCTGTTGCCGTAGTCGAAGCAGCAACCGCTGTTGACGTGGGTGCCGCTGGTGACCATGTACATGCCTTCGGGCGCGCTGCCGGTCGGTATGCCGGTGGCCGAGCCGTTGCGCCAGTAGCTGTTGCCGGGGTTGATGTAGAGCGAGTAGACCTTGCTGCCGCCGACCGTGACCGTCTCGCGGGTAGCACCGGCGGCGGTGTCGGCGCCCCCGACCCCGCCGGGTCCCTGGTAGCCGAGGTTGTTTCCCCGCCCGGACTGGTCGTAGATGACGGTGATGACGCACGAGGTGCCGCCGCAGAACGAGTCCTGCGCCGCGGCGTTGGCCGCGCCGCCCCGGCTAACGACGCCGATGTCGCGGGTGGTGTTGTCCGACGAGCGGCGCACCTGGTACAGGGCGCCGGTGTACGCGGCGAACAGCGCACGGGTGGTGCTGTGGGCGGCCACGCACGGCGTCCCCCCGGCGGCGTAGAGGTCGCAGGGCAGGCCGGCCGGCGGAGTGCTGGCCGTCGGGGTCGGGGTGGCCGGCGACGTGGTGGGGGTGGGCGTGACCGGGGCGCCGGTGCACACCACGCCGTTGAGCGTGAAGGCCGCCGGCGCGGGGTTGCTGCCCGTCGAGGCGCCGTTGAAGCCGAAGGCCGCGGTGCCACCGGTGGGGATGGACGCGTTGTAGCTCGCGTTGGCCACGGTGACCTGCGCACCCGACTGGGTCACCGAGCCGTTCCACAGCTGGGTGACGGTCTGACCGGCGGTGAACGACCAGGAGAGCTGCCAGCCGTTGATCGGATCGCCGAGGTTGGTGACGGTGACCGACGCGCCGAAACCGCCCGGCCAGGAACTGGTGACCGCGTAGTCGACCCGGCAGCCGGCCGCGGCCTGCGCCGGGGCCGTCGTCGCCGCGACCACTCCCGCCGTGAAGGCCAGCCCGACGGCGAGAAGCAAGGCTCTGGTTCGCATGGCGCCTCTCCTGTTCGGTGCGAATGTCCGGTGCGAATGTCCGGCGCGAGCGTCCGGCGCGAATGTCCGGCGCGGGGGCTCACCCCGTCCTGAGTGAGTCCCCGCGCCGACCGGGGCCCGGCACCGCTCACCCTCGTACCGGACCGTGCTCCCCACTGCGCCCGGCGTCCATACCGTGATCCACCACGTTGCGGAACGGGGTTGCGTTAACGTTAACAACGCCATCCGGATGTTACGGGAGCGCTCCCATGCATTCAAGATGGTAATTGGATTAGGGCTGTTGTCGATTCATAACGAGTTTTCAGGTATGCATTTCGCCGATACGTGCACACGGCCATTCCCAAGCGATCCCTTGACGACATGGACGCATCTGAATACGTTAGGAAAACGTTTTCCGAACATGCCGTCCCCAGCCCCCGCCACCGGGGCCCGGCCGTGTCCGGTGCCGGTTTCCGGGCGGATCAGTCCGAGGGCGGCGGGACGCGCTGCGAGCGCCGTCCTCCGCCGGCGCCGAGCCGGCCGGGAGCGCCTCAATCCGGCAGCGATGGCGGCTCCGCTCGAAGAGGAAAGAGAACATGATGCGAACTGTTCAGGCACCGACGCGGCGGTCGTTCCGCTGGACCAAGGCGGTGGCCTCGGTGGTGGCACTGGCCGCCGGGCTGGTGTACTCCGGCTCGATGATGAACCCCGCCGCGGCGGCGGCGGCCTCGAACACCCTGGTGGTGAACGCCGGTCAGAACCTGCGCCCGGTGACCCACGTCGCGACCGGAAGCCTCTACGGGCTGGCGAACGCGACGCAACCGTCGGTCGCCCTGGCCCAGGCGATCAAGCCGAACACCTTCGTGCAGATGCCGAAGGGCGGCCGGCAGCAACCCACCGGTGACATCTCGGTGGTCGCCCCGACCGCGGTCAGCGTGGGCGCCAAGCTGGTCAACCGGCTGTCCGACTACTACGCCGGCTGGCCGTACCAGTTCAGCTGGAGCACCTGGACGCCGTTCGTCAGCTCGCAGATCGCGGCGATGAAGTCGTCCTCGTACTACGGCAGCATCTCCGCCTACGAGCTCTGGAACGAGTCCGACAACACCTGGCAGAGCGCGAACGGCACCTATGAGAGCTTCTGGACGACCACCTTCCGCCAGGTCCGTTCCCTCGACCCGGCCAAGCCGATCCAGGGCCCGAGCTTCTCCGACAACATCGGCGACATGGAGAACTTCCTGCGCAACGCGGTCGCGACCAACACCGTGCCGGACGTCCTGGCCTGGCACGAGCTGATCAGCTCATCGAAGATCGCCGGTGACGTGGCCAAGGTGCAGGCGCTGGAGGATCAGCTCGGCATCAGCCGGCGGTCGATCGCGATCGAGGAGTACGCGGCGCCCAGCGAGGTCGGGCTGCCCGGACCGCTGGTCGGCTACGTCGCCAAATTCGAGCGGCTCGGCATCCGCGACGCCGAGCTGGCGTTCTGGAACCAGTCCGGCACGCTGGGCGACCTGCTGACCGCCCGGGGCGGGAGCCCGAACGCCGCGTACTGGATGTACACCTGGTACGGCGCGATGAGCGGCACCATGGTGACCACCACCCCGCCCGCGCAGACCGGCATCGACGGGTTCGCCGCGGTGCCGGCCGGCCGGAACCAGGTCAGCGTCGTGGCCGGCAACTGCAACGGATCGTGCGCGGTGACGATCAACGGCCTCGACGCGCTCGGCCTCGGCAACGCCGTCACCGTCAAGGTCGAGCAGACCGTGTCACAGGGCCGGACCGTCGCCTCGTCCGGCCCGAGCACGATTTCCAGCGCGGTCTATACGCCGTCCGGCGGCACGATCACCGTGCCGATCACGATGGCCACCAACAACGCGTACCGCATCACCGTCACTCCCGCCGGCGGCACCACCACGCCGCCGACCACCCCGCCGACCACGCCGCCGGCCGGGTCCGGCTGCGTCGCGTCGGTCACGGTGAATCAGTGGAACGGCGGCTTCGTGGCGACCGTACGGGTGACCGCCGGCGCGACGCCGCTGACCGGCTGGACGGCCGGACTCACCCTGCCTTCCGGCGCCGCCGTCACCAGCACCTGGAACGCCACCGCCCAGGGCAGCAGCGGCGCGGTGAGCTTCACCAATGTCGGGTACAACGGCAGCGTCCCGGCCGGCGGGTACACCGAGTTCGGCTTCCAGGGCACCGGGGCCGGCCCGTCGGCCACGCCCACCTGTTCGGCCCGATAGACCGATCGAAGCAGGGCCGCCGCGCGGTGGCCCTGCTTCGGCCCGATCCTTCCCATCCATCGATGTACTGCGATGATGGGAGCGCTTCTGGGGCGTGGGCGCCGACGGCGGCCCGACGGGCGACTGGACCGACTGGCGGGAATCGGCGCCGGCCGTCGAGGATCGCTGGCAATGCTTCGAATGGACGATGGACCCGGCGGACAACCGGTCGCGGTGTGGATCGACGGAACGGCGAACCCTGAGCTGACCGCCTCCACCACCGAGCACGGCCGCAATCTGGATCGACGACATTGCGCTGTCCACCCGGCGGCCCGGGCTGCTGACCGTCCGTCCCGATGACGTTGCCGCCGGCGGGTCAGGGGCTGCTCTTCGTCTCATCCCGCGACGATCTTCCAACGCTGGTTGGCGCTGGTGGAGTCACTGTACTGACCGGCGGCGGCGCCGTTCGCCGTACGCCCCATGCCGTCGAGGTAGAGACCGCTGCTCACGTTCCTGATCCGGACGAACGTGCCCGAGTTCTCGATCACCCATCGCTGGTTCGGACTGGCGCTGCCCGAGCCCTGAGCGACGTCGCTACCGGCCGCGGTGCGGCCCCAGCCGTCGGCGTACAGGCCGGTGGCGGCGTTGACGATGCGGACCGTGGTGGTGCCGCCGATGCCGATGCTCCACGAGTACCTCAGGCGGTTCAGCCCGGAGGGGTTGGCCAGCGTCAGGGTGAGGTTCGATTCGCTGCCGGTGCGCCGGGTCAGGCTGTACCAGTCGCCGTCGCGCAGACCGGGCCAGTAGACCCCGCCGGCGCCGAGCTCGCGCAGCTTGCTGCTGACACCCCGGACGTAGTCGGCGAATAACGAGCCGCTCGGGATGTTGTAGTCGATGGTGTCGTACGAGACGCCGTTCTTGCTGCCGGGGCTCATCGGGCCGCCCCACTCGGTGGCCACGGTCCGCGACGCGTACCCGCCGATGGAGCTCGCGATGTGGTTGGCCCACGAGGTCTCGTCCTCGTAACCGGCGAAGAACGAGTAGTCGTGGACGGCGAGCAGGGTCTCGTTGAGCCGGCTGTCCTGGCCGACCGCGGCGACGTTCTGGGCGAGCCCGGCGCCGTCCAGGATGACCCGGCCGCGGCCAGCACGGTGCCGTCACCGACAAGTCCCAGGGTACGGCGCCAGCCCGCGGCGACCAGGGTCACGTCGCGCCAAGACGACACATCGCGCTGCCATCGGCGTTCCAGCCCGTCGCCGTCACCGTGCCGTCGGCGCGCAGTCCGGCGCTGTGGGACCGCCCGGTGTTCGACGCTGTGTGCACGTTGCCCGCCGCCACCGCGACCACGTCGGTCCAGTCCTCGACCCGCACTCACCGGAGGCCCCCGTGCCGGCGGCGACCACGGTGCCGTCGGCGCGCAGCCCCAGCGAGTGCCGCCGGCCGGCGGCGATGACCGCTCTCCTCATCCGCCCCAGCATCGCGGGTGGCAGGGCGACGGTCGATCCCCCCTGACCGGTCTGTTCTCAGGTCTGGTCGGCCGGCCGCAGGACGGCGAAGTAGCTGAAGTCGTCCGGGTCGAGCGGCGGGTGCGTGGCATCTAGGCGTAGGCCCGTGCCGGTGAGCAGCAGCGCCAGGTCGGCCGGGGTGTAGCAGCGCAGGCGCTGGCTGATGCGTCGCTCGGGGCGGGCGGTCTCCCACCAGGTGTCGATGGCGGTACAGGTGTGCTGGTCAAAGGTGAACAGCCGGTCCAGTTCGGCTGGGTAGCCGTCCCCGGGCCGGGCGTCGCGATGTTCGCGCTTGCCGTGCTGGGCGGCCCAGTCGAAGGGGTTGTACACGTCGATCAGGGCGACGCCGCCGGGGGCGAGCCAGTCGCAGGCGATGCGGTTGAGCAGGCGGCGCTGGTCGGAGTCGCTGCCGACGCCGAAGCCGTCCCAGTAGGTGACCGCGTCGAATCCGGTACCGGGGTCGGCGGTGTAGAAGTCGCCGCGGACCAGGGTCGGCGTGACGTGGTGCTCGGCGGCCAGGCGTGCGACGTGCTCGGCGCGGCCGGTGAGCTCGACGGCGGTGACGGTGTGCCCGGCCATCGCGGTGGCGACGGCCGCGCCGCCGTACCCGCACCCGAGCTCGAGCACCCGAAGCGCCCCGGCCCGGCCGGCGTGGGCGCGGATGCGTGCCGCGCGTTGGTGGTCGGCGCCGGTTACCTTGGCTTCGGCGCCGCCCCACCAGTCACCCGTGCGGGTGTAGAACTCGCTGACCCAGTCCACATCAGGCATGGTTCACCACCTGGCGGCCGCGCGCACCGCCGTTACGACCTACGTGGAGGACTGAACCTCTACCTGCGGCCGACTCCCATGGCCAAGCGGCCGCACACCCACGGTGGTCACGATTCCCGACGGAAGCGCTCAGCCTCCGCGGCCGGTACGCCGATGCCGGTGAGATGCTCGAGGAGTTGCCGCTCGTCCGTGAGCCGGAAGGTGACGTGCTCGCCGAGCTCGGCGGAGAGCAGCTCCATCGCGTCCGGCCAGGACAGCAGCGCCGGTCCTGTCAGGTCGTGGTGGGCGCCCCACAGCTTCGGCTCCCTGAGCACCCGCAGCCCGGCATCGGCCACGTCCCGATGGTCGATCAGGGCCATCCGGCCACCGCCGGTAAGGCCGGTCCAGGAACGTGAGGCGCGGATCTCGGACGCCGCACGGACGGAAGCCAATTCCGTGTACGCGAGCATGCCGGTGTTCTGGTCTGGTTGCGCGCAGTGACGGTAGCGGGAAGGAAGGTATCGCAATATCGTCAGTGCATCCCGCTGGACCTCGCTCACTCGGCGGAGCGTCGTCAACCTCGTCGTCACCCGCGGAATGACCCCCACGGGGGGACTTGCGGGGTCGGTGTCGTCCCTAGCGTGCTGTGTATGCAGACAATGGGCGTCAACAGCGGTGAACTGGCAGAGGTCGTCTCAGCGGAGCCACGGCAGTACTCCCGCAGGAAGGTGCTGGGCGTTTGGGCAGCGGCCGCGTTGCCGATGGGCGCGCTGGCGTGGATCGTGGCGCCGGTGGTTGCCGGGCGCGACCCAACGCCGCAACGGCTCGCTCTGACACTGCTCTTCGCGCTGACCGCGGGGCTGCTCTGGCAGAGCTTGCTGGTGTTCGGCCTCGCGTGGGGGAGCGCACCCGGACTCGTACGTCGTTGCGTGATCTGCTCTGGTTGCGCGCACCGACTCGGCCGGGACGGCGCGGTGGACGGTTGTGGTGGTGGATTCTGCCGTACGTGGCCGGGCTCGCCGTTCTGGACATGCTGCCGTTCAATCTCGCGGGGCCTGCGGACCGTGACTTCGGGCAGTTCCTCTCCTCGGCTGCGGGGCGGCAGACCTTCCATCAGGCGTGGGCGCTGTACGCACTGGTCGCGGTTGAGCTGGCGCTCAACACGTTCCTCGGCGAGGAGTTGTTGTTCCGGGGTCTTCTGCTGCCGCGGATGCGCGGAGCCTTCGGTCGGGGTGACTGGATCGTCAATGCGGCGCTGTTCGGTCTCTACCACCTGCATGAGCCGTGGGTGATTCCCAACGCGGTGGTCACCGGCGCGCTGTGCGCATATCCGACTCGACGGTACCGCAGCGCCTGGATGGGCATCGCGATCCACTCGGTCGAGGCGGTCTTCTTCCTTGTCGTGCTGTTCCCGGTCGTGCTGTCCTGAGGGAAGGAGGCCGTCGATGAGTACTGCGGGAAGGGTTGATGTGGCACTCGCCGTCGTCTTCGTCGCGGCGGTCGCCGTGGAGCGGGCGAACCAGCCGGCCCAGAGCCTGCCGGCCACCATCTTCTCGGCCGCGCTCACGCTCGCCATGGCCGGCAGCATCGTGGCCCGGCGCCGATATCCGATGGCGGCCTACCTGATCAGCACCGGGCGTTGTGCACCGAGGCGTTGGTGCACCTGGCCAGCCCGATCTCGCCGTACGCCAATCTGCTCGGAGTCTATTCGCTGGGGGTCTATGCCAGCCGAGGCCGGGCGAACTGGGGTCCACCGTTGATCGCCGTAGCGACGGGGATCTACTTTCTCGGTACGAGCCGGGCCGCCGGAACCGTGCCGCTTGACGGCATCGGCGTTCTGATCGTCTGGCTCGCCGTCTGGAAGGTCGGGTATCAGACCGCCCGGCGCCGCGACGAGCAGCAGATCGCCCGGCGGGCGATCCGCCGGTAGGTGGTGGCCGAGGAGCAGACTCGGATGTCGCGGGAGTTGCACGACCTGATCGGGCACACGCTGAACCTGATGGTGGTCCAGGCCGGCGCCGGTCGGCTGATGCTTGACACCGACCCGGCGACGACGCGGAAGTTGCTGGCCGGGATGGAGGAGACGGGCCGCGAGGCACTGGCGGATCTGGACCAGATCGTCGGGGCGTTGCGCAGCCACCAGCCGCTTCTCGGGCTGGCGCAGCTACCGGATCTCGTGCACCGGCTCACCGAATCCGGCGTGGACGTGACGTTGAGCGTCGAGCCGGGCCTGCAACTGCCGCGCGCACTGGACCTGTCGGCGTATCGGATCGTGCAGGAGGCGCTGACCAACACGATCAAGCACGCGGCGCCCTGCTCCGCGGCCGTCGACGTGCACCAGGACGGGCCGGACGTCGTCATCGACGTGTCCGACACCGGCAACCGCCGGGTGGTCAGCTGCCGTCCTGGACGCGGGCTGCTCGGCATCGCCGAGCGCGTGTCGCTCTGCGGCGGCGTGCTGACCCATGGCCCTCGCGATCCGGGCGGCTTCGCGCTCCATGCCGTTCTGCCGCTGCGATGACGATCCGGGTGCTGATCGCCGACGACGACGCCGCTCTGCGCGCGGTGCGGCTGAGTCGAGGGCTGCGCTGGCAGGGTGGGCGTGGCAATCGCACACATTCAAACGTACTCAGCCCAGGTCGTTGGGCGCGTGCGGGCACGGTGGTGCCCTCGGCGCGGGTGCCGGGGTCGGTGAGCAGGATGTGGCCGTGGGTGGTGTCCAGCCGTGTGCGCTGCCGGGGTGCGGGGCTGGTGGCGCCGGAGCGGGCGAGGTCGATGTGGTGCACAGTGCCTGGCCGAGATGGCTTGCGCTACGGCGCGCGAGGGCGATCTGGCTCGATCTAATAGGTCGAGCTTCGAATCGTAGGTCAGCGGAGATTAATACAGCGGCGCCGAACGGTCCGCTGAAGCGATCAGGTCGGCGTTTCGTCAAGGCGTGATTGTGCCTCACAGAAGACGGCTGCCGTGCTGGGTTGCCGATTCGGACATCGGTGAGCCGTGTGGAGCGCTGGTCGGATCAGTTGACGGTCGCGTCGGCGCGAGGCAAGGAGATGTCGAAGGTTGTGCCGGGGCCGGTGTGATCGCGGACCGAGATGCTGCCATGGTGGCGTTCGATGATCGTGCGAGTGATGACCAGGCCGAGGCCGGTGCCGGGGATGCGTCGTTCCACAGCGGTGGAAGCGCGGTAGAAGCGGCGAAACAGCAGTGGCCATTCCACCTGCGGAATCCCGATGCCGGTGTCGGCAACGGTCCAGTTGATGTCACCGTTGTCCAGGCTGCGCGCGGTCACGGTGACTGCCCCACCTGCCGGGGTGTATTTGATGGCGTTCGAGAGCAGATTGTCAGCGACTTGCCGTAGCCGGTAGGGGTCGGCACGAAGGTGTAGCCGATCTGCCAGCAAGGCGGTGACGGTCAGATCTTTGGCCCGCGCGGACGCGGTCAGGCCATCGACCGCATCCTCGATGATGACCCGCAAATCGATGTCGGCCAGCTCGACAACCAGAAATCCGGATTCGAGCCGCGCCAAGTCCAGAAGATCCTCGGTAAGGACCGACAAACGTTGGATATGCCGAGCAACGACCCCCAGATACCGATGCTGTTCGGCCGTGGTCAGCGCCTCCAGGTCGTCGTCGAGCACTTGGACCGCGCTGGTGATCACCGCGAGCGGGTTACGCAGTTCATGAGTGACCAGCGCGAGAAACTCGTCCTTGGTCTTGGCCAGCTCGACCGCAAGTTCCTCGGCGCGTCGACGTTCCACGTATTGGCCAACCTGGGCGGCCAGACCGGTCATGAAAGCGATCAGGGTGTCTTCAGGATCCTCGATGCGGTCGCCGTAGACACAGAGAGCACCCAAGGTGTGCTGCCCGCCAGAGACCGGAACGCCGACCGCTACGTGTAGCCCGACGTGCGCGGCGGCACGGCTGCGAAACGATCGGGTGTCTGCTGCCAGGTCGGGGATCCAATCCGGGCTGGCCTGCTGGTACACCCGACCCGGCAATCCGACACCAGGTTCGAGCTCATCGAGCGCGAACGGACCGAGCTGCAGGCCTTCGGTTGCATGGCGGGCCGCGCAGACGATCAGCTGCCGGGATTCGTCCGCAAGCCAAAGTTCGGCCACCGGCCAGCTCATCCGCACCCCCAACGCAGTCACGACGCTCTGCGCCGCCACGGTGCTGGACTCGGCTGCCGCCAGACCGCGAGACACAGCCGCTTCGACGGCGGCGAAGCGACTCACACGCTGCGCGATGGTGACGTCCCGCGCGAAGGCGTGGAACATCCGTCCGGCCGGCTCTTCAGTCACGGTTAGGGTCAACTCAACCGGGAACTCGTGCCCGTCCCGATGGATGGCACGCACCTGTAGCTGCTGGCCGAGCAGGCGACCGGGTTGACCGGATGTGAGCCGGGCTAGCCCTGCCTGGTGAGCTGGTCGCAAGCGTGGCGGAATGATCAGGCCGGCGAGGTCTTCACCGCAAGCCTCCTGATGGGAATACCCGAACACCTTCTCGGCTGCCGGATTCCATGCTACGACCTGGCCGACCTCGTTGATCGCGACATACGCCTGCAACGCGACGGCCAGAACCCGTCCGGGGTCCTGCAGTCGTTGCCCGCCGCAACCGACCCGATCTTCCACCCGGTGACGACCCTCCCGCGGATCTGTGCCGTTGCCGTTCGGCGCGGGCGCAACTGAGGCCAATCTAGCCCCGCTGCTCGACCGAGCGGGCCGATAACTCCAGGTCAGTGCCAAGCTACTGGTTTCCGGTCGTCACTTGGTAAGTCATCGAGCGACACTGGCGGCTCAAACTCGGCCCTCGGGCTTCCGGTCAAGGAGGTAGCAGCAATGCCCTGCGGAGGTAGCGCGCGACGATGCCCTGGAGCGCAGGTGGGGCCACTGCATCGGCCGGGCCGGACGATGCGGCCGCTCGATCGCCGTGCCGCACGGAGTTTCCGGTCCGACCACGAACCAGCACTATGGCGGTGGCGCCGCAACAGTCGGCTGGTCGGGCTGGTGCACAGCTGACGGCTACCGGATCGGTGTCGCACGGCAGACCAGCAGATTGCGGCGTGCAAGCTGATGAGCTGCCCGCTGAGGTCGTCGGTGACGCTCCAAAGGTCCCGCCGACAATTTTGGCGTTCCAGTCCGAGGTGGCGTGGAGGGCGGCGATCAATGCCTGCTGGTTGGCCGGGCCGGGTCGGGCAGGCCGGGTCCGGGCTGGGCGGCGGTTGCGGCGTCGGCGTGGCAGCAGCGCCCACACGTCACCGAGCTCGGCCTCGGCGCCACGTTCGGTCAGGCCGTGGCGGCCCGCGCAGCGACGTCAGCTCGGTCGAGGCCGGTGGCTGCCGCCAACTCGGCGAACCAGCCTCGCCGGAATTCGTCGGTGACGGCGCCCACGGCGGCACCGAGTCGTCCATGGTGACGTGCTGCGCGCGCGACCTGATTGCCGCCGGCAAGGCCGAGCCGTCGTTCATCGTGAGCCACGAGCTGCCCCTCGACCGGGCGCCGGAAGCCTACGAGCACTTCGACAAACGGGACGACGGCTGGACGAAGGTCGTGCTGCACCCGGCGTTGACGGCGGCGGGTGCGTGACATCGGCGGATTGAGCTATCCCGCAACAAGCTAGCTATTCGCGTCGCAACCGTGCGATGGCGCACTCCGATGCATGAGGTCCAGGTCCGCTGAGCCAGCCGGGTCATTCCTGGTCAGCGCCGGGCTGCTGCTCGGCGGCGAGCGGGTCTGCGCTGGCATCCCTGCGGGGACGTGCAGCCCGTGGACTGGGATTCGCCAAATGCTCCGCCGCCTCCGCCGCGGCGTCTGTGGCGACGTCCATCATCCGTCGAACCGCCTGCCGGGAACGGTCGGTGACCAGCGGTAGACTCTGCTCGGCGGCGCCTACGACGCGCCGCGCGGCCCGCCGCGGCCCTTCGGTCAATGACGGTGGGCGCCACGGTTCGGTGGCCGGACGTACGGCCGCCTCGATCTCGACCCGCAGCCGGTCCACCGCGGTGAGCAGCGCGCCGTGTTGCTGCCATGCAGCAGCGTCGGCCTTCGGGTCGACCAGCAACAGCCGACCCAGCTGCTCTCGCCGCTGGTACAACTCGTGCAGTTGCTCGGCCACGCGGGCCCGAGTTGCGTCAACCGGCTCAGCGCCCGCGGCGACGGCGGCCACACCGTCGAAGGCCGCGGCGGCGACGTCGAGCACGTCGGCGAGGGCGACGCGGGCGGCTGCGGAGTAAGCGTCCGCTTCGAGTTCCGGCGGCAAATAGAACGTCCGATCGAACATCTCCCGGCACAGCGACCGGACAACTATGGTGCAGTATTCGATCGCAGTGAGGGCCGTACGCAGGCGCGGTTGCGCCACGCGAACCTCGCCGCCGCGCGGGTTGAGCACGGCGCTCTGCTCGGCCCGGACCAGCGAATGGTCGGCCTGCAGAACCGATGCGCTCAGGCCTCGGGCCGCCGAGAGCCAGTCCTGCGCGGCTTGACGCGACCATCCGGTGCGCAGGTCGGTGGACAGCGAGCGCAGGAAGTCCCCCAGGCGGGTGGCCAGGCTGGCCACCGCCGAGCCGGCAGATTCCACATGTACCGGAGGCGCGATCGCGAAGTTCACCGCGATGCCGGTCGCTGTACCGATGAGCGTCTCGTACACCCGACCGGCCGCTGCCTGCGGCGCTGTACTGCCGCCGACCGCCAGGACGAGCATCGCGCTGATCGGCACCTCCAGGGTGTGCGGCCCCAAACGCAGAACCTGCCCGAGCACCAGACTTGCGGCCACCATGACTCCGAGGCTCCACCAGCTCAGCCCCACGACGGTGGCGAGCCCGACCGCGACCAGGACGCCGGCCAGTACGCTCAAGACACGCTGGAATCCTTCGGCGACTGTCTGGTACACGGTCACCTGCACCACCAGGATGGCGGTCAGCGGCGCCAGAATCGGTGTCGCAGTAGTGTTCAGCAGATCGGCGGCGACGTAGGCCAGTACGGCGGCGAGCGTGACCTTCGCGGTGCGAATCCCGGGAATGCGGCCCCAGCGGGTCAGCACAGCCCGCCGAGGGTGGCGCAGGAGGGTGATCAGTCGCATCGCTCCTCCTCGTCGGCCGTTGCGGCCTCGTCTGGTGGGTGCGCATTCAGATGCTCTCGGGAGGTCGCTGGGCAGGCGGCCGAAATGTCACCGTAGCGGTTGACTGCCGGTTAAGGCGATATCGCGACGGGTAGCCGTTGCTACTCGGCGATGCCCGAGGCACGTGCATCGAAACGCAGGACAGGCGCGATCGGACAGCGGCCTGCGGCCGGGTCAAGCAGGCCGTGCGGTCGGAGGCCGACCCACCAGATCGGGGCGATGTCGTGGCGTCGACGGCCTCGCACCCGAATACCCTTCGGGGTGACTCCGCGGCGGCCGCCGCGGTGTTCGTCATGGACAAGCACCGCGATGGACTAATGGATCATGTTTACGCCTTGATCGAGATCAGGTTCGCCACGTCCGCGACACCGGGCGCCGACCAGGCGACACGCTCAGCCTCGAGGCGCTCGGCCCACGAACGTACGCTGCCCGTCAGGGTCACCTTGCTGCCGTGGGTGGCGACGTGGATCCGTGCCGCGTCCGTTTCGGCCGTTCGCGCCAGGGCTTCCTCGATCTTCTTTCTGAGCTCTTCCGGCGATAGGTCGATATGTGGCCGCACGGTGATGAGGTTGCTGATCCCCTTGACGCCGGTGAGGTTCCGGACCACCCGTTCCGCCTCCCGCCGCTGATAGTCCCAATTCGTCTCGCCACGCAGGGTGACCCAGCCGCCGGACACCGAGACCTTCACCATTTCATCGGGCACGAGTGAGTCCATCTCGAGAGCCCGCACGACGGATCGGGCGAGATCGACGTCGGTCTGCTCTTCGCTGGGCAACAGCCGGACCTCGATGTTGTTGACGACAGCTTTGACCCCGCGGATACGAAGCGCCGCGCGTTCGGCGGCCGACTTCTTGCTGAACGCGTCCACCTGGCCGGTCAGCGTCGTCACCCCGTTCTGCACGGTTACGCCGATCTCGTTCGGCGCGACCTCGGCGTCCCACTCGAGCTCGCGCAGTACCTCACGCTGGATGTCCTCATCGGTCGGGGTAGTTACGGTGCTGGCCACGCGGTCCTCCAAGGCTCCTCGGTCGTCAGCTGTGCGGGCCTTCTCGCGCCGCTCTCAGGCGATGGCCCGTTTCGACCATCGGCCCGGATCGGACGATTACGGCTCACCCGCGGCAGGGTAGAAGCGCGCTCGCGCTCAAGAGAAGCCGGCCAGCGCGTCGCGGACACGGTCCGCTGTTCGTGCCAGGGCCCGTGGCTCGGCTGACGCCGGGTCCTGGGGTCCTGCCTCGGCGGCGGCCGCCGCCTGCGCCGCGCGGACAGCCCTGCCCATCTCCCTGCGCTCCTGCCCCGGCACGGCTCTGCGGAGCTGGGGGAACTCCTCGTGTTCCTCACCGCGGGAGTGAGTGGTCACCATGTCGCGCAGCCCGACGATCGTGTCGTCGAAATGGCCGTGGGCGACGGCGCGTACGGCGTCGGACAGTGCGTCGCTGATCCGGCTCTCCTCGTCGACGAGACGGTCGGCCAGATGGTCGTCCGGGCGCAATCGCCGGATTAGCGGGTGGACTATCCGCTCCTCCGCGATCTCGTGCACCGCGATCAGCTGCGCCAGATCGCCGAACGCCATGCGCGCTTCGTCTCCGGTGGACCTCGCGGCAGCGTCGAACAGCTCGTTCGTCCGCGCGTGGTGCGTGGTCAGCAGCTCCAGCACGTCCTGCCCGCCCTCCGGTCGCGTCCGGTCCCGCGTCCGTTGACGGCGCCGGCGGGCAAAGCTGGCGCGATCCTGCCGATCCGCGTTGTGGATACAAGCCAGCGGCCGGTCGGTTCGCAGGGCCATCGGCTCGGGCAGGCCCTCGCCGACCACCTCATGTGGGTCACGACCGAAGTAGCGCCGTAGCATGGTCGAAGCCGTGCGCAGATGTGCCAGCCGCATCTGTAGATGCAGTTCCCAGATCGGCCTGAGCCGCCGGTCGTCCTCTTCGGCCATGAACGCGTAGTAGAGGTAACAGCCCGCCGACTCCTGGACGATCAATGCTTCCCAGCCTCTCTTCCGGGATAGTGGTTGATACCGGGTTGCCCACCGGTCGACCGCCTGCACCATGCAGTCGTGCAGCAGGGACAACGGCTGCATCGCCGGAGCAGAGGGTGTCTGACCGCGAGCCGGCGTGGTGGGCCGCGGGGACCACAATCTGTCCACCTCGTCGGCGATCTGATCGGCCCAGGGGAGATGTGTGCGGCCACTGAGCTCGGCGTAGCGGCGTAGGCGTTCCAGGTGCTGCCACGCCTGCTGCCGGTACGCGGACGACCGGTCTGGCTCGCGCTCGTTGCGGGCCGCCCAGCCAGCCATCTCGAACGCCGCCCGTTCACGATCAATCGCATCCTCTGCCGCGCTGTCCGTCGATGGCCGTACCCCGGCTATGTGCTGCCGCCGTTGGGCGGTCGCGTCGCGCAGGCCGCCTACGGACCGGCGTGCGTCGACGTCCTGGACGCTGTTCACGAGCTGCCGGTCGAAATGCTCGGCGTTCGCTTCGACGGCCGCCACCATGCTGATCCGGCGGAGGGTGGACGGATCGGTCGCGCGGGCATCGACCGGTTCGCCGTCGAGCTCATGCCAATGCCGGCCCTGCTGGTCGACCGGGATCCCGGGGTGGTCAAGTGGATCGAACACGAGATCTCCTCCGCTTCGCGGGTGGGCCGGACCCGTTGCTCCTCCGACGGATCCGCAAGCGACATCGTCGCGTCGGGGCAGGCGAGAAAGGGTCACCTGAAATGGGTGGTTCCGCCGGTCGAACTGTCGATGGACCACCACGTCTCATCTGTCCTGGGGGAGGGACGTGCCGGCATGAAGAGGATCGTGGACAACGCGCCTGCGACAGGCTGCCCTGCGGGCACCGCCGGACGTGCGCTTCGCCGGTGTCGGGGCCCCGGCGCCGGGACCCGTACGCGAACTCGCCGACCGGCACCATGTCCGGCCGTTCGATCGCTTTGCAGACCTTCTCGACCATTGCGATGCGGTGGCCTTCGCCGTTCCACCACCGGTACGGGCCGAGCTGGACACTGCCGCCGCGCAGCGCGGCAAGTCGCTGTTCCTGGAACGGCCGATGGCCGGCGACATCGCCGGCGCGGAGGAACTTGTCGAGGCGGCGCAGCGTAGCAACGTGGCCTCGCAGATCGGCCTGGCCTGGCGGTACTCCACGGAGGTACGCCGCTTCCTCGGCACCGAGGTCGGGCGGATCAAGCCGGACCGCGGCACGGGCCAGCTCGTCTCCGGCCGTCATCTCCACGGCGGATCGTCGGCGCGTGGCGCGTCGAGCGCGGAACTCTCCGCGATCGTCGGCGGAGGTTCAGTTCCCCACGACGATGCGGTTGTCGACCTCAATTACGCCCTGTGCCGACCACGCGGCCCTCTCCGCTTCCGCGGCCTCCACCCAGGAGCGCACGGATCCGGTCAGGGTGACTTTTCCGCCACCGACGGTGACGGTGATCGTACGGGTGTCCAACCTCGCGCTGCGGAGGAATGCGGACACGATCTGGTCCTTCACGGCGTCCGGGGTCGGTGGGTTGTCCGGCCGTACGGTGATGAGGTTCATGATTCCCCGGACGCCGGTCAGGTTACGGATCACCTGATCCGCCGCCAGCCGCTGATACTGCCAGTCGACCGTGCCGCGCAGGGTGACCCAGCCATTGGAGACCGACACCTGCACGGCGCTCGTCGGGATACGGGTGTCCCACGCAAGCGCCTGCACAGCACGCACGGCGATGTCGGCGTCGGTTCGTTGATCGCCGGCCGGCAAGCGAACTTCGACCTCGTTGGCCACGGCCTTGACGCCGCGTACGCGTAGCGCGGCGCGTTCGGCGGCCCACCGCGCGGGGAGGCTGTCCACCCAGCCGGTGAGCGTCACCACCTGGTCGTGGACGATGACGCCGATTTGGCTCTGCCTGACCTCAGCGTCGAATTTCAGCTCGATGAGCACCTCCCGCCGAACGTCCTCATCGGACGGGACGGTGGATGTGGCGGCCATGCGGAAGTCCTCCGAGTCCTGAGCACTGCGGTCGCGCCTTCGGATACACGATCGTACGGAGGATGATGGACGGGGGATGGATGAGGGCGGCTCACCTACAGCGGGGGAATTGCCGCACGGTCAGAGGAACCGAAGCTCGCGACCGCGCCGGATCGCGTCCTTGCGGCGGGTCGCGCCGAGCTTCGAGTAAATGTTCTTGACGTGCGTCTTCACGGTGTTCACCGAGATGTGGAGCAACTCGGCGATCTCGACATGCGAGAGGCTGCCCTGCAGATAGCGAAGTACGGTCAGCTCGCGGTCTGTCAGTGGCGTGATGGCAGATCCGGCGGGTATTGCGTCCCGGCCGTTCCGGCTCGGGTACGGCAGGGAATCCCGCATCGCCGCGTCCAGCGTCCCTGTCAGTGCCGCAGCCACTCGCGAAAACACTGGCATCGTCGGTGCCACCGACTCGATAAGTGCGCGCAACCGGTACCCGCCGGCGGCGAAGCCCCGTCGAAGATCCTCTTCCTCCGCCATCCGCAGGGCGGTCTCGAGGCCTCGTCTTGTCTGCTCGCGATGACCGAGGCCCTGACCGGCCAGCGCACTGACCAGACCGGCCCAGGCCCGGTATGTCCGGGAGGCGAACTCGTCGTGCGCCGCCACGTACGGTTCGACGGCCGTGGCGGCCAGGGCCGGCCGGCCCTCGGCGAGCAGAACCGACCCTTCGAGAACGGCCGCCGGTACCGGCAACGCGCCGACGTCCCGGCATGCCTGGACAAGTTCGTGCGCTCGGTCGAGGTCGCCGCACGCGAGCCGGAGTTCGCCCTCCACCAGCGACAGCGCGCACCGGATCGCTGTCGGTAGGTCGGTGGTGACCATCTCCCGCGCGGCCGCCCGCACCATGCGGTGCGCGTCGCCCGGTCGGCCGGTGGCGGTCCGGATTCGCACCTGCAGGATAGTGCCCCACAGCTGAATCAATCGATCGCCGCGCGAACCGTCCACGGCGGCGGCCGCGCACCGCTCGGCGTCGTCGAGCCGGTTCCACTCGAAATACGTCTCGGCCAGCGCCAGCCGGCTCCAGCCCAGGTCCACGAGCTGCGCCAAGCCGAGCCGGTTGGCGTGGTCGAGGGTCTCCGCGGCACACCGTGCGGCCTGCCGCAGCTGCCCCAGGGCGGCGTGGCAGGCGGCGAGATGGCTGGCGGCACTGATCGCGGCGCGTCCCATGTCGCGCCGTCGCGCCAGCGTCAGCGCATCGCGCAGGTCGCGTTCCGCCGCCGGCAGCTCCCCGCGTTGCAACTCCGCGGCGCCGCGGGACAGCAGGGCGAGCGGATGCAGCATCGCCGCGGTGCCGGCGGCCGGTTCCTCGCCCGATGCCGGCGTCGCCAGCACCTGTGCGGCGAGCGCGCAACCGCCGTCCAGGTCCGCCTCCAGCCGCGCGGCCGTCAGCTCCAGGGCCGCGAACGGCGGCGGGCCGGGGCCTTGGCCGTCCGGGTAGGTCTCTTCGTCGGCGCGCGCCAGCCGTAGAAGCTGACGAGTTCCCACGATGTCGCCCGCGTCCAGGCGCTCCGCGGCCATCGCGAACCACAGGTGCCGGGGCGGCTCGCCGTCCGGCGCCGGGATCGCCGTGACCGGCTGGTTGAGGCACCGGCCACCGACCACGATCTCCGCCCAATGACGCTCCGCGACGCGGATCGCCGACTTCCAGTCGCCGGCCGCCAGCAGATGCCGGAGCACGTCGGCGGCCGGTCCCTGAACCGCATGCCAATCCGCAGCGCGGCGATGCGCCTGCGCCGTCCGGTCCCGGTCGTGGCGGCCGAGTTCGCGATACAGCGTTCGGCTGAGCATCGGATGCAGTCGGTATGTGTCCTCCGTTCCGGCACACCGGGTGATGAACGCACCGCCGTGCTGGAGATCGGCGAGCAGGGCGGCGCCGTCGACTCGGCCGGTCATCGCGTTGACGAAGTCCGCCGTCAGCCGCTCCGCGACCGAGATCTCCGCCAACGCGCAGCGCTGCGCGGGATCCAGGCTGCCCAGTACCTCGGCCGCGAGAAAGTCGGCGACGGATTCGATCGCGGCCGATCCGGCCAGGATCTGCGCCGGGTCCGCATTGTGTTGCAGCTCCACCGCGGCCAGTCGCAGACCGGCCGGCCATCCCTCCGCCCGTGCGTGCAGCTCGGCGACCGCCAGCCACGGCAGCATCAGTCCATGCCCGGCGAAGAGGTCGGCCGTCTCGTCGACGGTGAGGGCCAGGTCCGCCTCGGAGATCTCGGCGAGCCGGCCGTCCACCCGCCATCGGTGCAGTGGGAAACTCGGGTTCCCCCGGCACGCCAGGATCAGCCGGGTTCCGGTGCCGCTGCTCCGCGCGGCTTGGGCGAGTCCAGCCAACTCGCCGGGATCGGCGGCGTCGTTGCAGTCGTCGACCACGATCGTCGGCGCCGCGGAGGATCTCTGCAATACCTCGATCAGGTGCCGCGGACCCGTCGCCGCGGTCACGGCGGCGAGCGGTGAATCCAGCACGGTGGCCACCGCCGACAGGACCCGCTGCCAGAACCCCTCCCGATCACCGCCGGCGACCCACGCCGCCCGGTTCGGCCGCCCAGCGGCCCAAGACCCCAGCAGCGCGGACTTTCCCCAGCCGGCCGGTGATGACACCACGGTAACGGTTGCTCGCGTGTCGTCCAGACGAGCGAGCAACCGCGGCCGTGGTACATGGTGCGGCGGTTGATCTCGTAGACCACCAGGCGAGGAAGCGGACACGGCGCCCCAGGGTCTCATGCGAGTCCCCGCACGCGGCGTGGTTGGTCCTTGTGCACGCACTCAATCCGACCAACCTGGCCGCGGTCTGTCGATTGGCAGGACTACCTATTCGGGCGAGCCGACAGTAGGCCCGAGACGGATGAGTCGGGCTCACCCCCGCGGCGGTAGATCGAGCTTTCCGGCATCGGGTCGCGGCCCGGGATTGGCAATGATGCCAATCGACGCCGGCGGCCGGTAGCGGTACGCCTGAAGGACTGTGTCCGACGGGCCGTGTCCGACGATGGGAGTGCGATCGTGGTTGAGGTCGTGTCCACCCCCCACCGTGTCGCACGCGGACGCCGCGCGTGGCTACGCATGTTCCTGACCGGGATCGCCCTCTGGGTGGCCGCCGTCGTGATCATTTTCGTGACCGGCAACGCCAACCTGATCCCCACCGTGGTGCTGCTCGGTAGCTTCCTGGTGCCGGTGACCTTCGTCGCGTGGGCCTTCGAACGCCGCGAGACCGGCGAGATAACCAGCGGGCTGATCTTCTCGACGTTTGTCACCGGCGGCATTCTCGGCGTTCTCGGCGCCTCGGTGCTCGAATCGTTTCTGTTGCACCCGTCGCCGTGGTTGTTCTTCGGGGTCGGGCTGATCGAGGAGGCGGTCAAGCTCGGCGCACTGATGCTGCTGACCCGGCACCTTCGCACCCGAACGCTCCGGGACGGGATGATCCTCGGTGCCGCCGTCGGCTTCGGGTTCGCCGCCTTCGAGTCGGCGGGCTACGCCTTCACCGCGCTTTTCGCGGTCGACGGGTTGTCGCTGGTGCAACTGGTGCAGACCGAGCTGTTGCGCGGCCTGCTGGCGCCGGTCGGGCACGGCCTGTGGACAGCGATCCTGGGCGGTGTGTTGTTCGCCGCGTCCCGGCCGGGCCGCTTCAGGATCACCGCGAAGGTGGTTCTCGCGTACCTGGGTGTGTCGATCCTGCACGGTCTGTGGGATTCGATGCACAGCATCGCCCTCCACCTGACCCTGGTGCTGACGGAGGGCGAGCAGTTCGTGGCGACACCGCACGGGTGGCTCGTCGAGCCGAGCGCCGAACAGGTCAACATCTTCACCGCCATGGAATGGGGCGGCCTGGCGCTGATCTCGATCGTCGGCATTGCCTGGCTGCTTCTCCTGTGGCGCAGGACGCCGCGACCCGTTCGCATCACATGGGCGACGCCTCGATCGCCGGTCGTACCGACTGTCGGCTCGTGAGGGGGACGACTTTGCCTGTCCTCGGTGTCGCCAAGTTCGAGCGCTTCTTCCGGGCTGCCGGGGAACTCGACGTCGACAAGAACGATCTCAAGCGGTACAGCGACTTCGTCGAACGCAAGCTGTACGACCTGCTGCTGATCGGGCAGGCCACGGCGGCGGCGAACGGCAGGGACGTCGTCGAGCCGTGGGATCTGCCCGTCACCAAAGGGCTGCAGGAGAGCATGCACGCGTTCCGCAAGCTCGACGAAGAGATCGAGCTGGGGCCGGTCCTCGGCCGGCTGGCGACGTATCCGCCGCTCGACCGGACGCCGAGTGAGGAGACCGAGGCGCGCCTGCCGGCCGTCGTGGGCGCACTCAGCGTCGCCCTTGCCCGGACCTTTCGGGTGATCGATCCCGACGTGCGGAACCCGCAGTCGGAGCACTGGGAGCGCGTGTTCCAAGTCTTCGACCAGCTGATCTGACGGAGGCGAGCCGATGACCGACGTGGCAGCCATACTCAACGCCTATCCCGGAGAACGGGCGCAGATGGACGATGACCTGCTGGTCATCGGCATCCAGGAGGCTCTCAACTGCGCCCAGGCGTGCACGTCATGTGCCGACGCCTGCTCGGCCGACTCGTCCGCGGCCCACCTGGCCCAGTGTGCGGGCGCCGCGCTCAACTGCGCCGACATGGCCACCGCGGTGGTGCGGGTGTTGTCCCGATCCACGCCGTACGACGCGCACGTGACCGCCGCCGCTCTGCGGGCCCTCGACGAGGCCTGCCGGGCGTGTTACGGGCGGTGCCAGAAGCACGCCCTGGAGGTCGAAGCCTGTCAGATCTGCGGCGAGGCGTGCCGCCGCTGCGCGCAAGCGTGTCAGCGCCTTCTTCGACAGGGGTGAACCCTGTCCCGGATTGGCAGTCCTGCCAATGGACATCGGATTTCCGGACTGTTGCGATCGAATCAGGACCAAAGGACGGCACGGCCGCAGACAAGTGGAGGACAACACCATGGCACGGGCAGTGGGAATTGACCTCGGCACCACCAACTCGGTGATCGCGGCGGTGGAGGGCGGTCACCCCACAGTGATCCCCAACGCGGAGGGATCGCGGACCACGCCCTCGGTGGTGGCCTTCACCGAACAGGGCGAGCGGCTGGTCGGTCAGCTCGCCCGCCGCCAAGCCATCCTCAACCCGAAAGGCACCATCTACTCGGCGAAGCGCTTCATCGGACGCCGGTTCGACGAGGTGTCCAGCGAGCTGAACGCGGTGACGTTCGACGTCGTGGCCGGCCCGGACAGCGCCGTGCGATTCACGGTGCGCGACCGGCAGTACGCGCCCGAGGAGGTCTCCGCGCTGGTGCTGCGCAAGCTGGTCGAGGACGCCTCGAAGTTCCTGGGCGAGCGGGTCACGGAGGCGGTCATCACCGTGCCCGCGTACTTCAACGACGCCCAGCGGCAGGCGACCAAGGACGCCGGACGTATCGCCGGCCTCGAGGTGCTGCGCATCATCAACGAACCCACGGCGGCAGCGCTGGCGTACGGGTTGGACAAGCGCGAGCACGAGACGGTGCTGGTTTTCGACCTCGGAGGCGGCACCTTCGACGTCAGCCTGCTCGACGTCGGCGACGGCGTGGTGGAGGTGCGCTCGACCGCGGGCGACACCCACCTCGGCGGCGACGACTTCGACCGGCGCATCGTGGACCACCTGGCCGACGAGTTCCAGCGCAGCGACGGCATCGATCTGCGCCGCGATCCGCAGGCGCTCCAGCGGCTCTTCGAGGCGGCCGAGCGGGCCAAGGTAGAGCTCTCCTCGGTCAGCCAGACCACGATCAACCTGCCGTTCATCACCGCGGACGCCAACGGTCCCAAGCACCTCAACGTGACTCTCACCCGGGCGACCTTCGAGCAGCTCACCGCGGATCTCGTAGATCGCTGCCTCGGGCCGGTCGAACGGGCCATGGCCGACGCGAAGGTCACTGCCAACGACATCGACGAGGTCATCCTCGTCGGCGGGTCGACCCGCATCCCGGCCGTGCAGAAACTGGTACAGCGGCTGACCGGGGGCAAGGACCCGAACATGACGGTCAACCCCGACGAGGTCGTCGCGCTCGGTGCCGCGCTGCAGGCCGCGATCATCAAGGGCGAGGTCAAGGATGTCCTGCTCCTCGACGTCACCCCGCTGTCGCTCGGCATCGAGACCATGGGCGGCGTGATGACCAAGATCATCGAGCGGAACACCACCATCCCGGCACGCCGTACGGAGACCTTCAGCACCGCGGCCGACAACCAGCCCGCCGTCGATGTCGTGGTGCTGCAGGGGGAGCGGGAACGCGCCGCGGACAACCGGGTGCTCGGACGGTTCCGGCTGGAGAACATCCGGCCCGCTCCGCGCGGCGAACCGCAGATCGAGGTCACCTTCGACGTCGACGCCAACGGCATCCTCAACGTCTCGGCGAAGGACAAGGACACCGGCGCCGAGCAGCGCATCACCATCAGTGAAAGCTCGAACCTGGACACTTCCGAGATCGATCGGATGGTTCAGGACGCCGAGCGCCACCGCGATGAGGACGTCCGTCTTCGCGAGATGATCGATGCCCGCAACTCGCTGGACTCGGCCGCCTATCAGGTCGAGCGGCGACTGGCCGAGCTCGGCGACGCGGTGCCGGTTCACGAGAAGGGCCGCGCCGAGATGCTGATCGGCGACGCGCGGCAGGCCATCAAGGACGAGGCGCCGCTGGATCGGCTGCGGTCCCTGACCGCCGAGCTTCAACAGGTGTACCAGAGTCTCGGCGTGGGCGGCGACGGCGCCGGTGCGGGCGCCGGGGCCGGGGCCGCCTCCTCGCAGGGCGGTCCGGGCAGTCCGGGTAGCCAGGACGACGACGTCATCGATGCCGAGTTCACGACCGGGTGACCTGGCGATGAGTGAACAGGAGCAGCGCCGGACGGCGGTCGGTGAAACCTCGCGACCTGGGGCGAGTTCGCCGTCCGGCGAATCCCGCCCGGAGGGCACCGGCCGGACCGATGCCGGCCAGACCGGCACGCGCGCGGCGCCCGGTGCCGCCGACGAGACCGAGGACCTGCGCACCAGGCTCGCCCAGATGGAGGACCGCTGGCGGCGGGCGCTGGCCGACTTCGACAACCTCCGGAAGCGAGCGGCCCGGGAGTCCGCTCAGCAGCGGGACGACGAGCGAGCCGCGGTGGCCGCGCGGTGGCTGCCCGTACTCGACAATCTGGAGTTGGCCCTACAGCATGCCGACGCCGACCCGGCGTCGATTGTCTCCGGAGTGCAGGCCGTCCACGAACAAGCCCTCGGCGTCCTCGCCGACCTGGGATTCCCCCGTCGCTCGGACGTGAACGAGCCGTTCGACCCGAGCCGGCACGAGGCGGTGGCGACGATGCCGGACGCGGAGGCGAAACCGGGCACGGTGCTGCGCGTCGTCCGGCCCGGGTACGGCAGTGACGAACGACCGCTCCGGCCGGCCTCGGTGGTCGTGGCGAAGGGCACCTGATGGCACCGTCCCGCGACTTCTACGAGACGCTCGGCGTGCCGAGGGACGTCGGCACCGAGGAACTGCAGCGGGCGTACCGCAAACTCGCGCGCACCTACCACCCGGACATCAACAAGGATCCGGGGGCGGAAGAACGGTTCAAGGACATTTCCGAGGCGTACGACGTGCTCTCCGATCCGGAGCAGCGGCGCCGCTATGACGCCTTCGGGCCGGACTTCCGGCAGGTGCGGGCGGACACCGATCCTCAGGCCTGGGCTCGCGCCCGGGCTGCCGCGGGCTCGGGCGGTGCCCGCCGCGGCCGAGGAGGGGCGCGCCGCGGCGGCGCGACCGCGGAGGATGTCCTGTTCCAGTCCGGCGGCGTCCACGACATCGATCTCGAGGACTTGCTGGGCGGCATGTTCGGTGGTGGCCGAGGCGGCTGGGGACCGGTGGCCGGAGCCGACCAGGAGGCCGAACTTGAGCTGTCGGTGGAGGAGGCCTATTCCGGCGTGCGTCGCAGTGTGACGCTGTCCGGTCCGGCCGGCACCCGGACGCTGGAGGTGACCATCCCGGCCGGGGTTACCGACGGGCAGCGGATCCGCCTGGCTGGTCAGGGCGGTCAGGGTAGCGACGGCGCGGCGCCGGGGGACCTGTACCTGCGGGTCCGGCTGGCGCCGCATCCGCGCTACCGGGTGGACGGCCGGGACATCAGCGTGAACCTGCCGCTCGCCCCCTGGGAGGCCGCGCTAGGCACCTCGGTCGCCATCGACACGCCCGGTGGCGAGGCGAAGGTCAAGGTCCCGGCCAGCACTTCCAGCGGCCGGCGGCTCCGGCTGCGTGGCCGTGGGTTGCCCCATCCGCGTGGCCGCAACGGTGACCTGTACGCCGTGGCCCAGATCATGGTGCCGCCCAAGCTCGGCGACGAGGAACGGCGGCTCTTCGAGCAGCTCGCCGCCACATCCACTTTCGACCCTAGGCGGCAGTCGTGACCTACCCCCTTGCTCGAAGGCCGGGCCCGTCCACCGGACGACTGGATCTGGTCACGTTCAGCCGCGTCGCCGGGATCCACCCGGAGATGACCCATCGGCTCGTCGCTCTGGGACTTCTCGAGCCGGTCCGCGACTCTGCCGGCGAGCCGTGGTTCCACCGCGACCAGGTGCTCGCGGTGGCGCGGATTCGGCGCCTGCGCGCCGGGCTGGGCCTCAACTACTCCTCGCTCGGGCTCGTCGCCGATCTGCTCGACCGGGTCGCCGACCTCGAGCGCCAGCTGCGTATGACCTCCCTTCGACGTACCGGGGGAACCCCGTGGATCTGAACCGCCTGACCCAGAAATCGCAGGAGGCCCTGCACGACGCGCAGACAAAGGCGCTCCGGTACGGCCATACCGAGGTCGACGGCGAGCATCTGCTGCTGGCCCTGCTGGACCAGGCCGAAGGGCTGGTGCCCCGGCTGCTCGACGCGTCCGGCGCCGACGCCCGCGCGGTGCGGGCGAAGGTGGAGGCGGAGCTGAACCGGCGGCCTCGCACCAGCGGTCCGGGCGTCGCGCCCGGCCAGGTCTATGTGACCCAGCGGCTGTCCCGGCTCTTCGACTCCGCGGAACGCGAGGCCAAACGGCTCAAGGACGAGTACGTCTCGGTCGAGCATCTGGTGATCGCCCTGCTCGACGAGGGCTCGGCGACCGCCGCCGGCCGGCTGCTGGGCGAGGCGGGGCTCACCCGCGACGGCTTCCTGCAGGCTCTGACGAGCATCCGCGGCAATCAGCGCGTGACGTCCGCGATGCCGGAGGTCGCCTACGAGGCGCTGGCCAAGTACGGCCGGGATCTGGTCGCGGACGCGGCCATCGGCAAGCTGGATCCGGTGATCGGGCGGGACGGCGAGATCCGCCGCGTCATCCAGATCCTGTCCCGTAAGTCGAAGAACAACCCGGTGCTGATCGGCGATCCGGGCGTGGGCAAGACGGCCATCGTGGAGGGGCTCGCTCAGCGGATCACCAACGGCGATGTTCCGGAGGGTCTGCGCGACAAGCAGGTCTTTGCTCTCGACATGGGATCGCTGGTGGCTGGCGCCAAGTACCGCGGCGAGTTCGAGGAACGTCTCAAGGCGGTGCTGTCCGAGGTGAAGGCGGCGGAGGGCCAGATCCTGCTGTTCATCGACGAGTTGCACACCATCGTCGGCGCCGGCGGCGCCGAGGGCGCGATGGACGCCGGCAACATGCTCAAGCCGATGCTCGCCCGTGGTGAGTTGCACATGATCGGCGCGACGACGTTGGACGAGTACCGCAAGCACATCGAGAAGGACGCGGCGTTGGAGCGCCGCTTCCAGCCGGTGCTCGTCGAGGAGCCGTCGGAGGAGGACGCCATCTCGATTCTGCGCGGATTGCGGGAGCGGCTGGAGGTCTTCCACGGTGTGAAGATCCAGGACGCGGCGTTGGTCGCCGCCGTTGTCCTCAGCAACCGGTACATCTCCGACCGGTTCCTGCCCGACAAGGCCATCGACCTGGTCGACGAGGCGTGCGCGATGCTGCGGACGGAGATCGACTCGATGCCTGCCGAGCTGGACGAGCTCACCCGGAGACTGACCCGTCTCGAGATCGAGGAGGCGGCGCTGTCGAAGGAGGACGACCCGACCAGCGTGGCCCGCCTCGACCAGCTCCGCAAGGAGCTCGCCGACCGGCGGGCCGAGGTGGATGCGCTGCGTGCCCAATGGGACGCCGAACGACGGGCGCTGAAACGGGTTCAGGAACTGCGTCGTGAGCTGGAGCAGATCCGGCTGGAGGCGGAACAGGCCGAGCGCAACTACGACCTCAACCGCGCCGCCGAGCTGCGCCACGGCAGGTTGCCCGACGTGGAGCGTCGGCTGCAGGCCGAGGAGCAGCGGCTTGCCGAGAAGCAGGGCGGCAAACGGTTGCTGCGTGAGGTCGTCACCGAGGCGGAGATCGCGTCCATCGTGTCCCGCTGGACCGGCATACCGGTCAGCCGCTTGACCGAAGGTGAACGCGAGAAGCTGCTGCGGCTGGACCAGATCCTGCACGAGCGAGTGATCGGGCAGGACGAGGCGGTCCAGCTGGTCACCGACGCCATCATCCGGGCTCGCTCGGGCATCAAGAACCCGCGCCGTCCGATCGGATCGTTCATCTTCCTCGGCCCCACCGGGGTGGGCAAGACCGAGCTGGCGCGGAGACTCGCGGCCGCTTTGTTCGACACCGAGGACAACATGGTCCGGATCGACATGAGCGAATACCAGGAACGGCACACCGTGAGCCGGCTCGTCGGGGCGCCACCCGGATACGTCGGCTACGAAGAGGGTGGGCAGCTCACCGAGGCGGTCCGACGCAAGCCGTACTCGGTGGTGCTCTTCGACGAGATCGAGAAGGCGCACGCCGACGTGTTCAACACCCTGCTGCAGGTGCTCGACGACGGACGTCTCACCGATGCGCAGGGCCGCACCGTCGACTTCCGCAACACCGTGATCATCATGACCTCGAACATCGGCTCGCAGTATCTGCTCGAGGGCATCTCCGACGCCGGTGAGATCAAGCCCGAGGGCCGCGAGCTGGTCATGAGCGAGCTGCGGCGGCACTTCCGGCCCGAGTTCCTCAACCGGGTCGACGACATCGTGCTGTTCAAGCCGCTGACCCAGGCGGAGATCGAGCGCGTCGTCGACCTGATGTTCGATGAGCTGCGTGAGCGCCTGGCCGAGCGGCGGATGACGCTGGGGGTCACCGACGAGGCACAGCGGTTCATCGCCCGCCAGGGCTTCGATCCGGTGTACGGTGCCCGGCCGTTGCGCCGCTTCATCGCTCGCGAGGTGGAGACTCGCATCGGCCGGGCGCTGCTCGCCGGGGACGCCCAGGATGGCGCGGTGATCCGGGTGAACGTGATCGACGGCGAGTTGACCGTCACCTACGAGAACCCGCTGGAGAAGTGACGTGGACAGCAGGGTGATCGAGTGCTTGAACTGCGGGCGCAAGAACCGGGTCCCCGCGGCCGCCGAGGGCTTCCCGCAGTGCGGCAATTGCCGCCAGCCGCTGCCCTGGATCGCCGAGGCGGGCGACGACGACTTCGGCGACGTGGCCGAGCGGGCGAACATCCTGGTCCTGGTGGACATGTGGGCGACCTGGTGCGGCCCGTGCCGGCAGGTCAGCCCGGCGCTGGAACAGGTGGCGCGCGACCTGGCCGGCAAACTCAAGCTGGTCAAGGTCGATGTGGACAGGGCGCGGAAGGTGTCCGAGCGGTTCACGATCCAGGCCGTACCCACCCTGATCCTGATGCGCGACGGCAAGGTGGTGGCGCGCCGGGCCGGCGCCGCCCCCGCCTCGGCCCTGCGCAGCTGGACGGACGAGGTCCTCCGGAGCCAAGCATGAGCCCGCGGGAGGAGCGGCTCTCCGAGACACCGGACATGGCCGGGGCTTATCCCCGCCTGTCCGACGAGCAGATCGAACTGCTGAGCCGGCGCGGCGAGAAGCGGCCGCTCCAGCCGGGTGACGTGCTTGTCGCCGAGGGCCAGCGGGACCGCGACTTCTTCGTCGTGCTGTCCGGCAAGGTCGCGGTGATCGAGGGGTACGGCACCCCGAAGGCCCGGACGGTCCGGGTACACGGCCCGCGCCGGTTTCTCGACGAACTCGGCCTGCTCACCGGGCAGCCGTCCTTTGTCTCATTGGTCGCGCACGAACCGGGCGAGGTTCTCGCGGTGCCCCTGCCCGGGCTGCACGAACTGGTCCGCGCGGAGCCCGACCTCGGGGACCTGATCCTGCACAGTTTTCTTACCCGCCGGGAACTGCTGATCGGCGGCATCACCGGCATCAAGATCGTCGGTTCGCGGTTCAGCCCGGACACCCGGCGCCTGCGCGAGCTCGCCGCCCGCAATCGGGTGCCGCACACCTGGATCGACCTGGAGGAGGATCCGGGCGCCGAGGAGCTATTGCGTCGGCTGTCCATCAGCGCGAAGGACACGCCGGTGGTGATCTGGCGGGACCGGGTGCTGCGCAACCCCTCGAACGCGGAACTGGCCCGGGTCGCCGGCCTGCGTCGCTCCGCCGCGGACGAGGCGATGTGCGACGTCGTCGTGGTCGGCGCCGGGCCGGCCGGCCTCGCCGCCGCGGTGTACGGCGCCTCCGAAGGACTCGTGACGGTCGTCCTCGACGCGGTGGCTGCCGGCGGGCAGGCCGGCACGTCCTCCCGGATCGAGAATTATCTGGGTTTCCCGGCCGGCATCTCGGGGGCCGACCTGGCCGACCGGGCCGTGGTGCAGGCGAAGAAGTTCGGCGCCGACCTCAACGTTCCGGCCGAGGCGGTACGCCTCGGATGGCACGACAACGACCAGATCGTGCACCTCGACGACGGGACACAGTTGCGAACCCGGACGGTGGTGATCGCCACCGGGGCACGGTACCGGAAACTCGACGTGCCGCGCCTCGCGGAGTTCGAGGGCACCAGCGTGTACTACGCCGCCACGTTCATGGAGGCGGTCTTCTGCGAGCGACAGCCGGTAGCGGTAGTCGGCGGCGGCAACTCGGCCGGCCAGGCCACGGTCTTCCTCGCCCGGCACGCCGCGCAGGTACGGCTGATCATCCTGCACAACGAGCTGGACCGCGACATGTCCCGGTACCTGGTCGACCAGATCGAGCGGCTGCCCAACGTCGACGTGCTGCGCCATACGGAGATCACCGAGCTGGCCGGCGACGGCGGCCGGCTGCAGGCGCTGGGCGTGCGCAACACCAGGACCGGTGAGCGGCAGGAGCTCCCGGCGAAGGTGTTGTTTGTCTTCATCGGGGCGCAGCCGTGCACCGGCTGGCTGGCGTCAGGTGTCGCCCTGGACGAGCGCGGTTACGTCCTGACCGGAGCACAGGTGTGCGCCGACGCACCGCAACCAACGATGCTCGAGACCAGCCGCCCCGGCGTCCTCGCAGTCGGTGACGTCCGCAGTGGCTCGATCAAACGGGTCGCGTCCGCGGTCGGAGAGGGCGCCATGGCCGTCCGCCTGATCCACGGGCATCTTGGCAGGTTCGGGATTGCCGCCGATCGGCGGCGCTCTCGCATATGACATCCGGAAGGAAACTATCGTGTCGGAGACGCTCAACCGTCAGAGATAGGCGGTGGCCCTGCGCGTCGTCGCCGCAATCCTGTTCGGCGTACTCGCTATCGTCTGACCTAGTATCACCGCGTTCGTCCTGCTCTGGATGATCGCCCTCGGAACAAACGACCCAAAGCCTCAGCCACCGGCATATGGTTGCCTACCACCTCGCTGCCGCCGAGCGCCATGCGCGGACCACGCCATGACCGACCCGGCGCCCCGCAACTTCCCCTCCCGAGCCGAACGCGAGGCACTCGACGCGGTGTCACGCTGCTGATGGCCGGCCTGCGTCTGCGCCAGCGGTGACGTCACCGATCCAGGTCGTCTCGGCCAAGTCATGTCCTCCACCAGCGACGGCGCGCGTGGTGGCACGGAGGACACGCCCATCCCACACTGCAGCAGGCTGACGAGAACCTATGAGATCCGGTCATTGCGGAATGGGCACCCGCTCGCGGGGGAGTGGCCGGCACCGGACGGGCACTATGGCCGATGCGCGGGAAACCAGCTCTATGCAGGCGGGTTCCAGATTATGACTGTCGTCGCGGGACGTTGTGTACCGCTCGTGGGCCGGTGGAGGCGTTGAGCGTTTGGGACGGTGGCACGCCGTACCGTGCACGGTAGGAGCCCGCGAAACGTCCGAGATGTGTGAATCCCCAGCCGTGTGCGATGTCGGCCACCGTCGTCTGGTCGGGGTCCGCCTGCCGAAGCTCCTCGTGGGCGCGGTCAAGGCGGACTTGACGCAGGTACGTAGTGGGCGAGATGCCGACGTATCGCTGGAAGCCCGCCTGCAGTGCCCGTTCACTTAGGCCGGTTATGTCGGCGAGTTTGGCGATGGTGATCGGCTGCTCGGGACGGCTGTGCAGAACCTCGATCGCCTGTCGTATCGCGCGGGGCGCTGGGTATGGTCCGCCGGGCATGGCTAGCCGGTCCCGGTACGGGTGGTCGCCGGCGAGTAGCAAGCCTCGCAGGAGCATCTCCTGGAGGGGCTCGGCGAGGAGCGGATTCTGCATCAGGCCGCGGTTCTCGCCGAAGGCGTCCGCGGCGAGCATGCGGACCATATTGGTCCAAGTTCGGCCGGGGCCGTGGGTCTGATCCAGCTGGCGGCTCAGCGCGATCGGGGAGCCGACGGGGGTGTCGAGCATGCGGGCCAGCTGCATCTCGAGGGCGCTGCGGTCGATCTTTACTGCCAGTAATCGGCAGTCGCCGGTCCACCGGTGGAGAACGGTGTCGCCGACGGGCTGGAACACCGCCCCGCTGGTTTCGGTGGCAACCTGGGGCTCGTCTCTGCCCTGCTGCCATTCGAGCCGGCCGGACAGGAGCACGTCGACGTGGTAGGCGCCGAGTTCGTGCAGCCTCAGCTTGAGGTCCGTGCCGAAGCGCACGTCACCGATTGTGACCGGGCCGAGATTGGTGACCCGGAGCTGGGTGTCAAGGCTTTCCGACGGCTCCAGCATGTCGACGAAATTGGAGTAGAAGTGCTCGGCGAGCACTAGCCGGGTCTCATCCAGGTCAGAGCTGTGAACTGTGACAGCGTGAGCGCCGTCATCGGCATCGCTCTCGAGCATACCGTATCACCTCGCCGCTACTACTATATTCGGTAATCGGATGGTGGTTCTCTTTCCGTGTGGGTAAGAGGGTATTCACATTTGCTGAGTTTGCGCGGGCCGCCTTTGGTGTGCCGATCACTCGGCTATCCGGAAACCGAAGGCCCCGATCCGGTCCCCGTAGTGAGCTGTTTTACAAAGCTGGGCGACTTCGTACTTGGGCTCAGATGTCGTTGTGGTGAGGCCGATTGCTGGTCGTGCGACTTACGCGGATTTGGTGCTGGTGGCTCGCCGCTGGTGTGCTGACGACGACTTGGTATTTTCTGCTGCCTTCCTCGTCGCTCATCGCGCGGGTCTGCTACAACGTCATTGGCCTGGCGGCTGCGGTGGCCGTCCTCGTCAGTGTGCGGCTGCATCGGCCGCGTCGCCCCGGCATGTGGTATTGGTTTGCGTCTGGGCAGGTCGTTTCGGTGCTCGGCGACATCACGTACGACTATTACCTGTACGGCCTGGGCAGCGTGCCGTACCCCTCCGCCGCCGATGCCTTCTACCTTGCCGCCTACCCATTGCGCGTCATGGGTTTGCTGCTGCTGTCCCGCCATCGCCGTCGCGGCGGTGAGATTAGTCACCTGATCGACGCGGCCGTCGCCGCCATTGGGCTTGGCCTGGTGCTCTGGACGTTCATCTTGCATCCGACCGTGGCCGACCGCTCGTCCATGGCTCTGGCTCGTGCGATCAGCACCGTATATCCCCTAGCGGACCTGCTGTTGATAGTGATGCTGGCGTGGCTGTTCACCGGCCCGCGTAGCCGCACTCCTAGCAACAAGTTGCTCAACGCCGCCGCAGCGACTTTGCTGGCAGCGGACATCAGCTACTCCGTGCTGATTTTCTACTTCGATGCCGACCCGTTTGCCCTGGATGCGATGTTCGTCGCCTCCACTCTGCTCTGGGCGGCGGCCGCCTTGCACCCTTCGATGGCGGCGGATCCCGGCGTCGTGCGACCCCCGAACCCTGAACAGAGTGTGGCCCGCTTGTGCGCACCCGCCGCGTGCTCGCTGCTCGGGCCGGCGCTGCTTTTGACCCCGTACGCCGGGAAGAACACCGTCGACCGCACGGTCATCGCCTGCGGCGCCATCGTCCTTATCCTGCTCACCGTCGCTCGGATGGCCCTGATCCTGACGCAGCTGAAAAGGCAGTCACAGGACCTGGAAATGCTCGCCATGCAGGACGAAATGACAGGTCTGGCCAACCGGCGTCGATTCGAGAGCGCATTGCGTGTGGCGATGGCCGACGGCCCGGCTCGGGTGGCCTTGCTCGGCTTGAACGGTTTCAAGAATGTCAACGACGAACTCGGACGGTCGGTCGGCGACCGGGCTCTTCGTGCCCTCGGCCAACGGCTTGCGCGGACGGTGCCGGGCGATGCTCTGCTTGCCCGGATGGGCGGCGACGAATTCGCCGTTCTGCTACCCGGCAGGGGCGCCCAGGAATCCGGCGCGCTGGCCACGGAACTCGCCGCCCAGCTGCGCGAACCGATTCACGCGGGCGGCCACGATCTGCTCGTGGGCGTCGGTATAGGTCTCGCCGAGGGCGAGCGCGACGACCCGATGGAGGTGCTGCGCCGGGCTGAGGCAGCAATGTCCGCGGCCAAGAGAGCGGGGCAGGCATACCGACATTGGGAGCCGGCGTTGGATGAACAGTCGACGGGGCACGCCAAGCTCGGCGCCGAGATGCAGATCGGTTTGGACGCCGACCAGTTTCGGGTGGTCTACCAGCCGATCGTGGCCTTCCCGCAGGGCCGGGTCGCCGCCGTGGAGGCGCTAGTGCGCTGGGATCACCCACAGCGAGGGATGGTCAGTCCGGCGCAGTTCGTGCCCGTGGCCGAGCAGAACGGCCTCATTTTCGAACTCGGTGTGTGGATTTTGCGGACGGCCTGCCGGCAAATGGCACGGTGGCGGGCCGAACTGGGCGCTAGCGCACCCGACAAGGTCAGCGTCAACGTCTCCGCCCGTCAACTCGCCCGGCCCGGCTTCGCCACGACTGTCGCGGACATCTTGGCCGAGACGGGACTCTCACCGCAGTACCTTGCCGTAGAGATTACCGAGACTGCCGTGTTCGAGGGCGGCCAGGCGGTCACCACGTTGCACGAACTGCGCAAGCTCGGCGTACGGATCGCGCTGGACGACTTCGGTACTGGGCATTCGTCACTCGGCCTGTTGCAGACCGTGCCGGTCGACATCCTCAAAGTCGACAAGTCGTTCGTCGACAATGTCACGGAGGCCGGCCGGCACAGCGTGATAGCGGAGGCGCTCATCCAGATAAGCACCGGACTCGGCATGACTGCGGTCGCCGAAGGTGTCGAGACCGCCGAGCAGGCCGACGCGCTCTATCGGCTTGGCTACACACTGCTGCAGGGTTACTACTTCAGCAGTCCCGTCGCCGAGCCCGATTTCGGCCGCGGGGACACGGCGATCGACGGCGTGACGGCTGTCACCGCCGCCGGTCGGGCACGCCCCGGCTTGCAGGACGCGATCGTGCGATGAACGTTTACTCGCCGGGCGGGTGAGCCCGGCTCATCTCGACGGCCCTGACGCTGGGGACCTCTATCGGCCGCAGGGAGAACAACGTCGTCCCGCAGATCGGGCTCGCCTGGCGCTACGCCGCCGATGTGCGGCACTTCCTGCGCACCGAATGGAAGCGGGTGCGGCCGGTGAGCGGCTGGGGCCGTGTGCTCTCCGACGATCACCTGGACGACGACCTCGCGGCCACCTGGCGGATCGAGCGGGGCGTGCGGCGCGACGACGGAGTGGATCTTCTCGATCTGCTGGAGGCCACGCTCGGCCCGATCGCCGGCGTAGAGGCGCACGGTGACCGGCCCGGCTGGATCGGCCTCATGCTCGATCACCTGGTCGGTCATCACAGCGAGGCCTCCGTGTCGGCTACCGTGCCACGCGGAATCCTCCGTGCCGACGTCGAAGTCTTCGCGCCGGGAGGTGCAGCGGCGCTCGGCTGCATCGGCGTCGTCGGGCCGGCCGCGTACCGCACCATGTACGCCGAGTTCGCCGCCGCGGTAGAGCGGCAGGTAACGCCGGCATTGGACGTCGAGCACGGGCTGCATCTGCAGCGCGTGATCGAGTCAGCCGAAACCGGCAGCGCATTCTGCGCTTGACTGGATTTCAGACGTAGGCCTCATGGACGAAGCACCACCGCCAGCCCTCGCCCGGCTCGAACGACCGGACGATCGGGTGCCCCTCCGTCTGTGCGTGATGCCGAGCGTGTCGGCCCGGGGACGCGTCGCAACAACCGACGTGCCCGCAGGTCAGACACAATCGCAGGTGAACCCACGGGATGCCGAGTGCCAGGCACTCAGCACAACCCTGTGGGGTCTGCGGCACGACCGGCCGGATCAGGCTGATGTGAGGATCAACCGTCGCGGTCACGGGTCAGACCTCCGCGAGGAGGCGTTTGTCGTCGACCGCCAGGTACACCACCGAATCCTGCATCCGGTCGCCGCCCGTGGTCACGGACCCGTTCAGCCGCAGCTCGCTCTGCAGGTCCCGGCCCACCACGGAGATCTGTTCGGGGGGCAGGCGGGCCTCGACGAGCCGCTCGACCGCCCATTGCGCCGTGTCGAAGTCAGCGAAGACGGCGATAACCGCTTGCTGGTTCGCGCTGACCGGGGCGCTGTCAGCGGCCGGCACGTAGGTGCCGGCCGTCGCGAGGCCGCGGGTTTCCGGGGCGGATCCGTGGCGATCGTTGAGCGTGTCCGCGGCTGGAGACCAGATGAGTGCGCCGCCAGCCTGCAGAGGCTGCTGGAAGATGCTGTCGAAGATGTCTGTCATTTGTTCCTGGAGGCTCTGGAATTCGGCGAACGGGTCGATGCGACGGGCGGGCGGTCCGGCGGCGCCGCGGTAGCGAGCGGGGGTGGTGGTCACGAGGTACCGTCCCTTCGGCTACGGACAGCACTGCGCTGCCACGTCCGAACGGTCGCCCCTGTCCGGGTGAGACCGGCTCACCCGGACGGGGCGATTCGGGCGGTTCACATGGCCGCACCTACGGCGTCCCGCGGTCACGTCCGGCAACGTGGTGTAAGAGTGTGATGGGTGTGAAGCGGGCTTTGCCGGTGGCCCAGGCAATCAGCGTCCGCTGGGCCGTTCCGGTTCCGGCACGCCTACGCTCGCCACAACTGCACCGCCCCACTTCCATGCCGCAGCCCGCGACCACGTGCGATGCCGACGCGACGGGCGGCGACCCGACCGGAGTTCCTCCGCGCTCCGAAACGACTACTCCGAGGTCGTCGGTCAAGCGCCCGCTGCGCCGACCGGAGCAGCAATACCTGATGCGCCGAGGCAGGTGTGTGCCGGAGCAGGGAACGCCGATGCGGGGATTGCCTGCTAGGAGTGAGGAGCTCCGATGACAGACCGTGAACGGGACCGCGCGGAGATCGTCGTCGGGTTGGTGGCGACCCCGCCGGACTATCCGGCGCGAGTGACGGCGCGGCTCACCGCCGAACTGGCCGGCCGGCTCGGCGAGCGGGTCGACCCGGGCGTGCGGTGGATCGTCCGGGAAGGCTGGGGTGAGGTGGCGCCGCGGCGCGACGGCGGCGTCGAGGCGCTCCTTGACGATCTTGCGAGCCGGCGCGCCGACGACCGGTGGGACATCGCGATCTGCCTGACCGACCTGCCGCTGCACACCGCGCGGGTGCCGCTGGTCGCGCATGCTTCCGCCCGGCGCCGCGCCGCGATGGTGTCCCTGCCCGCGCTGGGACTGCGCCAGTTACGAGGGGTCCGCGCGATCGTCCCGGATCTGGTGGGCCGGCTGCTCACCGACGCTTCCGACGAGCGGGTGCCGATGGTCGGCTGGGCACCGGCCGAGCTGGCCGGCCGGGTCGCCGTCATCCGCCGGATGGTCGGCGGGAGCAACGACGGGGAGCTCGGCTACGTCGCCTCGCGATTGATCGGCCGGGTGCGGCTGTTGATCGGGATGGTCCGGGCCAACCGTCCGGGCCGTGCGCTCCTGGGCTTGTCGAAGCTGCTGGTCGGCGCGTTCGGTACGGCCGCGTTCGCGCTCACCACCAGCACCATCTGGCAGATGGGCGATGCGCTCGGCGCACTCCGCCTCGCCGTGATCATGGTGCTCGGGCTGACCGCGCTGGTGGCGTGGCTGATCGTCGCGCACGACCTGTGGGAGAAACCGGACCGGCAGACGCCGGCCGAGCTGGCCCGGATGTTCAACTTGGGCACGATTCTCACTCTCACCCTGGCCACGGCGGCGTCCTATGCAATGCTCTTCGCCGGAACGGTGCTTGCCGCGGCGCTGCTGATCGATACGTCCGTGCTGGCACAGACTTTGCAGCGGCCGGTCCACTTCACCGACTACTTGACGCTTGCCTGGATCATCAGCTCGCTGGCCACCGTGGGCGGCGCGATAGGCTCCGGGCTGGAGAACGAGGAGACGGTGCGGGCCGCCGCTTACGGCTACCATCCCGAACCCGCCGGCTGGCGGGACGAGACGGACGGGTAGCACGGCTACGATCCGCGACCGAACCGCCGGCGTCAGCTCGGGGTCACCGCCGCGCCGGCTCGTCTTCCGCGCACCGTATCGCTAGCGCAGTTCGTGCCCGACAGCGGCACCATGACCGCCGGCTCAGCCTCTGAGCTGCCGCTGTTGCAGCGCATACAGCAACCCGGACGACGGCCCTACCAGCAGGATTGCGGCCGCCACCACCGCTGCGAGGACGGCCAGCGATGACTCGGGCGGCGACCGTGCCGATCGCCGTGTGGGCGCCCACCAGGTACGGGCACTGAGCGACGCCCCATGCCACGACGATCGCGGCGACTGCCAGCGCGGCCAGCTCCCGGACCAGGCGGGCCGCCACCCGGGGAACACGGCACCGGCCGTTCGCTGACGGGGATCTCCGGTACCGAAGCGCGAAGGCGCTGCCACACAACACGAAACCCAGTACGCGGGGGCGTCGACACGACTGGCAAGGGCAACGGCATTTCGCGCCATCTGGCTTTTTGGGCCACGCACGCAAAACGCGTCACGGCGCGGGGAAGGCCACGAACCAGCAAGGCGGTGCGTGATGACGGCGCATCGGCCGAGCACCATCAGAACCGGAGGCGGCATGAGTCGAGAGCCAGCGCGGAGGCGCAGCAAGAACACCGATCCCGCCGCTTGCGTCGCGGAAAGGATGTTCGGCCATTTGGTCGGCGGTATACAGGTACCCGCACCTCATCGGCGAGACGGTGCCTTCGTGAACCGCTCGCTGGTTTTGCGTCCAGGCAGTGTCACCTGCGGCGGTACCTGCGGCTGTCGCCGGATCGGATCGAGGGGGATGACAACTACGCACCGCGGGTGATCGCGCACCGGCTTTGGCCCGTGTCGGTCCGTCGGCAAATGATAAAGAAACCGGACAACTGCAAGAAAGTCGTCCGCGCACGCTGAACGGCCGATGCAGTTGCGGCCGTCGGAGGATGGAGAACTGTGCCGGAGCCCATGATGAGCGCGGTGGTATTCGCGGCGGAGATCAACCGGATCACTACTGCCGGTGGCCCGCCAGGCGAACTGGTGAGCCTGTGGGATCCGTTGCGCGCGATCGTGCCATTCTCGGCGGCCTGGCTGGGTGTGCTGGACACCCGTGGCCGGCGTTTCTTGACCGCCGGCGCGGTGGGCCATGACGTTGCGGCGCGGGCGTACATCGAGTCGCGAGGATTCTGCGCAGCGGTGGAGTCGTCCGGCGTGCTGCGAAGTCGCCACCCGATGTGCCTGCGGAACGGCGGACGGCCACCGGCCTATCGTTCCCTCGAAGGGCCTTGGTGGCCGGCCGGGAAGCACAACGGCATCGGGATGCCGCTGATCGCCATGGACGGACGACCGGTCGGCCTGCTTGTTCTGGTCACCGACGCGACCGGTCAACCCAGTGACGCCGACTGCAACGTGATCGGCAAGGTGGCGCCAATGATCGCCGCGGCGATCGATCCGATGACCTCGATCATCGGTTTGGCCGGTCTGGTCGGCGACGCCCGTGCTTCGGCGGTGGTCGGCCCGGGTGGTGCGGTACACCCGTTGCCCGGGTCACCAGTGCATCCGCTGCTGGCCACCGGTTGCCAAGTGGTCGCCATTGCGTCGAATCGCCTGCGGGCCCACGGGAGCCCCATTTCCTTCCTATGCCCGTACGCGACGCACGAGACTGACGACTACCTCCGCATCACGGTGATCGCCTGTCCGCCGATCCCATCGTCGCCGTTTGCCGAGCTCGTGATCGTGTCGCCGCCTGGCGATCTGTACGGTCTCACCCGGCGCGAGCTCGAGGTGCTGGGGTTGGTGATCGACGGCTCGACCAATCGGCAAATCGCCTCGGTTCTGTTCATCACCCAGCGCACCGTCGCGGCCCATCTGGAACACATCCGATCCAAGCTCGACGCGCCGACCCGCACCGCGGCCGCCGTCCGGTCGCTGGACCACGCCTTGTACATCCCACCTCACCTGGCCGGCCCGGACGACTGACTCTCGGCACGCGGTCACCTGCTCCGGTCTCGCGCGGGCCGGTGAGCAGGCGCCGCGCATCACCCCCAGCCATCGGTTGGGCTACAGCGCGTGCTCCGGGACTGGTCCTGTCAACTGAATCATGGCTGGCTGGAAGGCACCCAGCAGAGTCCGGCTCATCGGTCCGGCCCATCTACGGGTACGGCAGAGCGGTGGTCGGTGGTTCGTGGCTGGCCAGGATGGACTCCAGGTGTGGCGGCAGGCCGACCATGGTCATGGTGACGTGGGACCGCGACGCGGCCACCTGGGCGTCACGTAACACCGTAGCGCCGGTAATGTCGATGTGGAGCACCCAGGTCAGGTCGACGTCGAGCCGGCCCTGTTCGGCGGCCAGCGAGACCGCTGACTGTAGCCGCCGGGACAGCCGGTCTGCGGTGTGCGCGTCGATGTCACCCTCCACCTGGACGTCGACCGATGTGTCGCTCTGCCGTATCTGCACCTTCATGGTCTCCAGCCCGTAGTACTCGTGCACGTTGTTCCACGGCGGTGGCGAGTCGCTGAGCAGGGCCATCCGCAACCACGCCAGGCCGCGGCGGATCAGCCGCGACACGTGCATCTGCGAGATGCCGAATTCCGTAGCGATCTCCGATTGTGTCAGGTTGCCGTAGAACCGCAGGATGATCAGGCGCTGGATCTGCGGTGACAGTTCGCGCATCAACTCGGCCAAGGCGAGCCGATCCGGGATGTTCTCGAGCGTTGCGTCCGGTTTTCCGATCAGGTCAACAAGTTCTACGCCGTCGTCGCCCAGCGACGTGCTCAAAGACATCGGAGTGCGCCCAGCCGTGCATAAACGTGCGTTGCGCACGTCGTGCTCGTCCACCTCGAGATGCTGGGCGATCTCAGGGGTGGTAGGCGTCCGGGACAGAGTCTGGGTCAGTTCTGCGGTGGCGTGACCCACGTCCATGGACAGGTCTTGCAGCCGCCGGCTGACGTGCACGCCCCAGGTGCGGTCCCGGAAGTGGTGTTTCACCTCACCGGTGATGGTGACGAATGCGAAGGCGGTGAACGAACCGCGCTCTGGGTCGTATCGGTCGACTGCCCTGACCAGACCGAGCCGGGCCACCTGACGAATATCGTCCAGCGGTTCGATGCGTTCCCGGTAACGCGATGCCAGCCGATCCGCGAACGGAATGAGACGGCTGATCAAATCGTCGCGCAACAAGCGTCGGTGATTCACATCGGAACACACCCAAGCAGTGGCGTACTCCGACGCCGCGTCGTCCAGGTCCTCTGTCTCGGAAAAGGGTTCTTCCTGGTGTCCTCCGTGCATCCGGGACTCCTCGCTGCGCCGCCGGATGACGCGGCTATTCGTGCGTGATGCCTAGGGCCGAAGGCCTCGCGATACGGTCCGCACCGACGCGATCCGCCTTCCATCACCCCGACCTTCCGACACTAGTACGGGCCGTGAAATCAATCAACGGCGCCAATCAAACGTTCATCTTCCGTGTTCGCCCTTGATCCAGGGCTGGGGCCGCGCGGTGGTCACCATCCATTGTCCTCAATGCCGTATCGGTTCGGACGCACGTTGCCGATCGGTGACGATGAAATTCAGCATTGTTCGGAACCAGCGTGATCATGTACGCGCAGCCCAAGAACGGAATTCCTGAGATCGGTCAAGAGGACGCGTGGACCTGCTACCCGGAGCGAGACCTCCAAGATCGCGGTGCAGACCCCGGCCGGTCGGCGGCCCGCCCCGTTTCGAGTGGGACGACGGGCACCCGGGGCCCGCCCTACTGGAACGCGCCCCGTGGCTCGCGCACTTCCGACGCTGCCCACTGACCACCTGGCCTTGCGTGAACCGCAGCACTCTCTGACCTGGGCAGTTCTGCCAATCGACGACGGGGGGCGGAGGCTGCTGGGATGGGGCGAGAGGAGGGAGCAAGATGTCACGACGCGTACGGGTCCGGAATGTGCCGGGGCGCCTTACGACCGGGGTGTTCCTCGTCAACTCAGGCCTGTCCAAGCGGCACACAGACGACGACACCGCGGCCGGTCTGCACGGCATGGCGACCGCGGCCTATCCGTTCCTTCACTCAATATCACCGCAGCGATTCGTCCGCTTGGTCTGCGCCGTTGAACTGGCGCTGGGGACCGCATTGCTCGTTCCCGTAGTACCCGCCGTCGCGGCCGGCGCCGCGCTGACGGGCTTCTCAGCCGGTCTGCTCGGCCTTTACCTTCGCACCCCTGGACTGCGGGAGGAGGGCAGCATCCGCCCGACCCAGCAGGGAATGACCATCGCCAAGGACGTCTGGATGTTCGGCATCGGTCTCACCCTGCTCATCGATGGGCTCGGCGACGATGAGTGCTCACCGCACGGGCTCCGACGATGATCCCGATCAGCGCCGACCGCTGGATGCGGCAATAAGTCCGTCGAGGGTTGGGGTGCGGGCCGGACGACGGAAGGCCCAGCGCATGCGACGGTTGTCAGCCTTGGTGCACCCCTCGGGGCAGGGGCGGGATGGGGTATCCGGTTGCGCTGGGCTGACCCTGACCGGGGCAAGGCACAGTGGGCCATAGCCACGGGGTGATTGCCCTGGGCGCCGCGGAGCTCACCAACCGACGAGTGGTGCCGCCGCGGCTGCCCGGCCGGCAGGCCCGGATCGCCCCGCCCAGGTCGGCGCACCCGAGCCTCCGCCGGTGCCGGGCGCTCCGGGAGCCGCTCGGTGCGGCCGCCGTGATGGTGGTTCGGCGGGAAGAGCGGTCAGCCCCGGTCGCCGGGGCTGATGATGCCTTCCTTGATCTTGGCGATGGCGAAGCCCCAGGCATCGGCGGCCGTGGTCTTCGGCGGCAGCGAGATCTCCTCGGGATTGGTGATCACATCGACCAGGACCGGTCCCGTCGCCTCGAAGGCCTCGGCCAGAGTGCCGGGCAGCGATTCGGGATCGGTGATGCGGAAGGCGGTCAGGCCCATCGCCCGGGCCACCGCGGCGAGGTCGGGGTTGGCCAGCTCGGTGCCGAATTCGGGCAGGCCGCCCTGCTCCTGCTCAAGTTTGACCATGCCGAGGCGGCCGTTGTCGAACACGATCAGCTTGACCGGCAGCTGATGACTGACCGCGGTGAGCAGATCGCCGAGCAGCATGGTCAGGCCGCCGTCGCCGCAGAAGGCGACGACCTGCCGCCGGCGGTCGAGGGCCTGGGCGCCGAGCGCCTGCGGCATGGCGTTGGCCATCGATCCCAGGTTGTACGAGCCGAGCAGCCGCCGGGTCCCGCGCATGGTCACGAACCGTGACAGCCAGACCGTGGACATGCCGGTGTCGGTGGTGAAGACGGCGTCGTCGGCGGCCAGCGCGTCGACGGCCGCGGCGAGGGCTTCCGGCCGGATCCGGTCGTCGGTGTTGTCGAACGTCGACCGCAGCTTGCCGAGCAGGCCGTGGTCGTGATCCGGATCGACGAGACGGTTCTGCCGCTGCCGCCACGCGGTGTATGCCTCGCGTGCCTTGTCCAGGTGGGCCCGGTCGGTCTTCGCCGACACCCGGGTGAGCAGGGCGGACACCGTCGCGTGGGCGTCGCCGACCAGGCCGGCGTCGACCGGGATGCGCCGGCCGATGTGTTCGCGACGCAGGTCGATCTGGACGGTGGGCGTGCCGGCGGGCAGCCATTGCGGGTAGGGGAAGTCGGTGCCGACCATCAGCAGCAGGTCGGCGGCGTCGAATGCCTGCTTGGAGGCGGGGTTGCCGATCAGGCCGCTCTGCCCGATCTCGAACGGGTTGTCATGCTCGAGGCGTTCCTTGGCCTTCAGCGTCAGCACCATCGGGGCGCTCAGCCGCTCCGCGAGGGCGAGGACCTGCTCGCGGGCCTCCCGGGCGCCGATGCCGACGAGCATGGTGACGTTGCCGGCTTGGTCGATGAGCTTCGCCGCCCGCTCGAGGTCGGCCTCGCCGGGCGCGGTGCCCGCCGGCCGGGTGATGAACCGCGGGCGCGGGGTGTGCTTCGGCAGTTCCATCGAGCCGACGTCGCCGGGCACCGTCAGAACGGCTACCCCCGGGGTTGCGTAGGCGGTTTGCACGGCCTGTTCCAGCAGGCGCGGCATCTGCTCGGCCGAGGTGACCGTGCGGCAGAAGCCGGCGACGTCGCGGAACAGGGCGTCGTTGTCGACCTCCTGGAAGAAGTCGCTGCCGAGTTCGGGCAGCGGCACCTGCCCGCAGATGGCCAGCACCGGGGCATGCGACTTCTTCGCGTCGTAGAGGCCGTTGAGCAGGTGAATCGAGCCCGGCCCGACCGTGCCCATGCACACCCCGAGCGTGCCGGTGAGCTGAGCCTGGGCGCCGGCTGCGAACGCGGCGACTTCCTCGTGGCGTACGCCGATCCATTCGAGGCGGTCCTCGCGGCGGATCGCGTCCGTGATCGGGTTGAGGGCGTCCCCGACCACGCCCCAGACGGTCGTGACGCCCAGGTCGGCCAGGGCCGTGACGAGTTGCTCGGCGATGGTGGTCACTTCCAGGCTCCCGTTCGGTTGGGTGCGGTGGTGAAGCGGTCCGGGTCGGCGGCCGCCCAGTCGGACGCCCAGTCCTTCGGCGCCTCGGCCAGCAGTTGCCCGGGTTCGAGCCAGTCGTAGAGCTCGTCGTAGGTCTTGGTGGTGGCGTGGTCGATGCGGCGGTGCAGCATGGCCGGGGTCAGCTCGTGCGGGCCGTGCAGCCCCATCGCGGCGATCAGTTCCTGCGCCTGGGCGACCGTGGCCTGCTGAAAGCGGTGCACCCGCTCGCTCTTGTCGGCCACGTCGACCGCCCGGGCGCGGCGCGGGTCCTGGGTGGCGACGCCGACCGGGCAGCGGTTGGTGTGGCACATCTGCGCCTGGATGCAGCCCACCGCCATCATCATCGCCCGGGCGGCGTTGGTGTAGTCGGCGCCTTGCGCGATCCTCTTCACCACGTCGATGCCGGTGGTGACCTTCCCGCTGGCGCCGATCCGGATCCGGTCCCGCAGGCCGGTGCCGGTCAACGCGTTGTGCACGCCGATCAGCCCGTCGGTCAGCGGGACGCCGACGTGGTCCTCGAACTCCAGCGGCGCCGCGCCGGTTCCGCCTTCCGAACCGTCGACCACGATGAAGTCGGGCGTGATGTTCTCGGCCAGCATCGCCTTGCAGATGGCCAGCAGTTCCCGGCGTGAACCGACGCAGAGCTTGAAACCGGTCGGCTTCCCGCCTGCCAGTTCCCGCATCCGGGCGATGAACAGCACCAGCTCACGGGGCGTGTGGAAGGTGTGGTGGGCGGCCGGGCTGACGCATTTCTCGCCCTCGGGCACGCCGCGCGCCTGGGCGATCTCCTTGGTCACCTTGGCCGCCGGAAGTACTCCGCCGATACCCGGCTTGGCGCCCTGGCTCAGCTTCAGCGACACACACTTCACGTTCGGGTGGGCGGCCTTGTCACCGAACATGCCGGGGTCGAAGGTGCCGTCCTTGGTCCGGGCCCCGAAGTAGCCGCTGCCCAGCTCCCAGATCAGGTCGCCGCCGCCTTCGAGGTGGTAGTCGGTCAGGCCGCCCTCGCCGGTGTCGTGGGCGAAACCGCCGGCCGCGGCGCCCCGGTTGAGAGCGCGCAGCGCGTTGGCACTCAGCGCGCCGAAGCTCATCGCCGAGACATTCAACAACGCCATGTCGTACGGCTGGGTGCAGTCCGGGCCGCCGACCCGTACGCGCGGTTGTTCCTCGGGCGCTTCCACCGGAGCGGTCGAGTGCACGACGTATTCGTAGCCGACCGCGTTGACGTCCCGCTCGGTGCCGAATGCCTGTTCCCCGTGGATGCCCTTGGCCCGCTCGTAGACCACCGAGCGCACATCGCGGTCGAACGGCCGGCCGTCGAAGTTGCGTTCGATGAAGTACTGCTGAATCTCCGGCCGGATCTTCTCCAGCCCGAACCGGGCATAGCCCAGCAGCGGGAAGTTCCGCAGCACCGAATGCCGGCGCTGCACCAGGTCGTAGACGCTCAGCAGCAGGAGCAAGCCCAACACGACGACCGCCACCAGCCACCACGCCGACACCGCGACCATCGCCCACCCGGCCAACCCCGTCAGAATCAACAGGCCGACCGGGACCAGCAGTCCGACCATGACAACCACCGCGTCCTCGCCGCTCAACCCCCGATTTCGTACGAGGGTGTGTTCGCGACAGCAGTTGCCCGGCCAGGTGACTCGCCAACCACTTTGTCAAAACTGTCGAATCAGCGGCCCGTCATGTTGTCCGAGCCCGAACGGGATCGAGCAGCCCGAGCCCGGCGGCGTCGGCTGCACGACCTCGAGGCGTGTGTCCCTCTCAGGCCAGCACCTCTCCACCGTCCACGACCAGGGTGGTGCCGGTGGTGAAACCGCTGGTCAGCGCATATATCACGGCCCGCGCGACGTCGTCGGGCGTACCTACGCGGCGGGCCGGGCTGGTGGCCGCGCGTGCCTCGAACAGTGCCGCCTTGCGCGCATCGCCCAGCGCGTCGTAAGCGCCGCTGTCGATCGTGCCGGGCGACACCGCGTTGACCCGGATCGGCGCCAGCTCGACGGCCAGCGCCCGGGTGAGCGCGTCGACACCACCGTTGGTCGCCGAGACCGCGAGCATGCCCGGAGACGGTTTGCGGGCGGTGGCGCCGGAGAAGAGGACGAAGCTGCCGTCGGCCGGCATCCGCGGCGCGAAGTGTCTGGCAAGCAGGATCGGACCCAGCACCTTGGTCGAGAGCGACCGCAGAACGGCGGCCGGTTGCAGGTCGGCGAGCGCGCCGCGGGCCCGGGCCGAGGCGGTCGACACGACGTGGTCGACCGCGCCGAGTCGTTCGGCGAGTGCGGCCACGCTCGCCTCGTCGGTGACGTCGACGGTTTCCCGGGTCGCGGTGATGACGGTTCCACCGGCCTCACGCACCGCGGCCACCACGGCCGCGGCGATCCCACCCTCGCGGCCGACCACCAGCACCGTACGGTCTTTCAGGCTTTCCATTGCCCTGTCCTCTCATGCATTTCGTCGATGCCGAGCCCGCGGTCGAGCCCGTGCGGGGTGACGGATTGGCCGGGTTCGAGATGCAGCCGGGCGCCGTCGAGAAACACCTCGACCCGGTCGGGCTCGAAGGAGAAGTGGCCGCCGATCCGGGTGACCTCCGGCAATGCCTGCGGATAGCACCAGACCGCCGGCGCCTTTGAGCCGATGTCCCAGTAGCTCGCCAGCCCCTTGTAGGGGCAGAAGGTCGGCGTCCTCCTCGAAGAAGGCGTCCATCGCCCGCCACGCGAACGCCACCCGGTCGCGCAGGTCGCCGCCGGGATGCTCCGAGGCGGCCCGTTCGGCACGCGTGTTTCCGGCGGCGACGGTGAACCACGCGGTGGCTCCGAGGTCGCGGTGCCGGGTGGTCCGGTCGGTCGGCACGAGCGCATCCGCACGGATCGACCCGCGCGGGAAGTAAGCCACCGGGTAGCGGCCCGGCTCGTGCAGCAGCACCACGTCTTCGCTGTCCGCGATCCAGTCCCCGCCGAAACGCACCCGCATCCGGCGACGCAGCCGCTCGGCGAACGGCAGGCGTCCGGGCAACGGCTCCGCAGTGAGGAAGCGGCCGACCGGCCCCGCGGACAATGGACCCTGCTGCCAGGCGAGTCCCATCCCTCTAACCTCCTCAACGTATTATGAGGGTTAGAGGAAAGCGGGATTTGTTATAACCTGTCAAGAAGCAAATGGAGGTTAGGCAGCGAGAGGACGACGGCGACCTGCCGCTCGCGCTGCTCGACAGCGCACCGGTGGTGAACGACACACCCACCAACCGGCCCGGCGACCATCGCGCCGCGCGAGCAGGTCGCCGGCGATGCTGCACCGACACGCTGCGGGACGCCCAGGGTAAGAAGGTTGCGGTGTGGCTGCTGCGCGGTCCCGGGGCGGCTGGGGTTGGGAAGCGACCGTCTCGCCCGGCGTCGACGAGTTGGACCCTGCCGCCGGGCTGGGTCCGCCGGCCGGGCGGGGGAGGGAAACCGTCGACAGCCGGTGGACGGCGAAATCGACCTGCACCCCGGCAGGCCGTCACCTCACGGCGGACAGCATGGCCGGCGCGTCGGCGTCTAGGCGATGCCGCGCAGGACCCGCTAAATAGCTCCGCGTCTCCGTTGGTCTCGGTGCTTGATCTCGCGCCCGCCGAGACAGCGTTGGGTGAATGGGGCCTGGGTGGTTTCGTCCGTCCAGGGAGAGGATCCCTTTCACCCCTGACGGGCTGCGCTGCTTGCGGCGAGGTAGCCGAATGTCAGGCCGGCGCCGATTTGGCAGCCGGCGCCGGGGTACTCGGCGGCCATGATCGAGCTGGCGTCGTTGCCGCAGGCGTACAGGCCGGGGATGGGCCGGCCGTTGGCGTTGAGTAAGCGGGCGTCCGGGTCGATGCGCAGGCCGAGCGCAGTGGCGAGCGGCGTCGGCACCACGGCGATTGCGTAGAACGGAGCGGTCTCGATCGGGCCGAGGTTCGGGTTGGGCTGGTGCTTCGGGTCGCCGTACTGGCGGCCGTATGGGCTGATGCCCTTGCCGAACTGGTCGTCGACGCCGGTGTGGGCGGCCCGGTTGGCGGCCACCAAGGTCTGTTCGAGACCCTCCGGGTCGACGCCGATGGCGGTGGCCAGTTCCCGGACGGTGTGGCCCCGCTGGAGGTACCCGTCGCGCAGATGAGGGCCGAGCGGCGCGTGCGGGCGGACCCGACCGAGTCCGTAGCGCCGGAGAGTGCGGGCGTCGAGGACGAGCCAGGCCGGGATGGTCGGGACGGTCTCGTGGGACTGGTACATCGCGCGGGTGAAGCGGTGATAGGACACCGACTCGTCGACGAAGCGCCGGCCGGCGGCGTTGACTGCCACGATGCCGGGCTTGGCGCGGTCCCAGATGTGCGGGAAGACGGCGGTCGAGCCGTCCGGGCGGCGTCCGATCGAGCTGGGGAACCATAGGGCGTTGTCGTCACGCGGCTCGACCAGGACGCCGCCGACCGAGTGGGCCAGCGCGATGGAGTCGCCGGTGCTTCCCTCGGCGGCCCTCGTGAACTGGGGCGTCGGGCGAGGCAGGTAAGCGGCGCGCAGCTCGGGGCTCGCGGCGAATCCGCCGGCCGCGAGGACCACGCCCCGCCGCGCCCGGACCTGGACCATCCGGCCCCGGTATGACACGACGGCGCCCACCACGCGGCCGCCTTCGGCGATGAGTTCGCTGGTCGCGGCGGTGAACCAGACGTTGCCGCGCCGGTCGAGCAGCCGTTGGTAGAGGTGGGCGACCAACGCGTTGCCCATGACCAGCCGAGTGCCCCGCCGGTAACGCATTCGGTCGCAGGCCCACCGCGTGCCCAGGCGTAGCGCCACGGCCACGCCGCGCGGCGTTCCGCCGAAGACCGCCAGAAGGTCGTTCACTTCGGCCCGGCGCACCATGAGGGTGCCGTCGAACAGCGCGAATTCCGGGACCGGCGGCCGGATCCGGTGGAATCGCTCCCGGCCGAGCCGTCGGCCGTCGTACGGCTCGGGCTCCAGCGCGCGCCCCACACCAAAGCCGGGGATCTCCGGGTGGTAGTCGACAACCGTGGCGGAGTGCAGAAAACGCACGCCGATCCGGCCCAGCCGGTCCAGCATTTGCGGCCCGGCGGCCAGGTAAGCCTCGCGCAGCTCCCGGGGTGCCTTGTCACCGACCAGAGCGTCCAGGTAACGGCTCGCCGCGGCGACGTCGCCGTCCTGGTCGGCCATCATGGCGTGCCCCGGGATCCAGCACGTCCCGGCCGAGTACGCGGTGGTGCCACCCAGCCATTCGGTTTTCTCCAGCACCAGCACCGACAGTCCTTCGTCGGCCGCGACGACCGCCGCGCCCAGGCCCGCCGCGCCGCTGCCGAGCACGAGCAGGTCGACCTCGTGGTCGGGGCTCACGACCGCTGGGGGATGACGTTCTGGGTGCGCAGTGTCTCGAAGAGGTCGAGGAACGACCGGGTCGAGTCCTGGAAGTCGAGGAAGCCGAGAGCGCGGCTCTTCGACATGTCGGCGAACGCCTCGACCGGCCGGCCGAGGTCGGCGTCGGTGTGCCACCAGGAGGCGAGGTCGGTGGCCCGGTACGGCGTGAGGCTGTGCTTGTCGGTCAGCGTCGCCCAGGTCTCGTCGGCGTGGGCGAGGCGGGCGTCGAGCGGGTCGGCGTGTCCGGCATACGGCGCTGCCTCGACGCCGAGCGCCTCGGCCAGCCTCGGCCACATCTGCCGCCAGCGGAAGACGTCGCCGTTGGTGGTGTTGAACGCCTGGTTGGCCGCGGCTGGTTCGGTGGCCGACCAGACCGCGTGCCGGCCGAGCAGGCGCGCGTCGGTGATGTCGGTGACCCCGCTCCACTGCTGGGGACTGCCGGGGAACACGAACTTTTCGCCGCGGGCATGGCAGATGCTGCCGTACACCGCGAGGGTGACGCCCATGTTCATGGCGTTGCCGAGCGCGTAGCCGATCATCGTGTGCGGGCGGTGTACCGACCAGGTGAAGCCTTGCTCGGCCGCCGCCCGGAACAGGATGTCCTCCTGCTCGTAATAGAAGTTCTGGTAGGGCAGGCGGTTCTGGGTCTCGCGGAACGGTGTGTCAGCTGGTGCCTCCGCATAGGCTTCGAACGGTCCGAGGTAGTGCTTGAGCCCGGTGATGAGCACGGCGTGCCGCAGCGACGCGGTGCGCGAGAGGGCTCGCAGCGTGGTGTCCAGCATCGCGCCGTTGACCGCGCAGTTCTCGGCTTCGGTGGGCTGGCGCGACCAGGTGCTGAAGAACAGGTGGGTGATGCCGCGGCCGGCCGTTGCCGACTCCACGGCGGCCTGGTCGAGGACGTCGGCGTACACGTGCTCGACGCCCGGAATCTCGTACCGTGGCGCTCGGGACAACCCGACGACTCGCCATCCGGCGCCGGTCAGCGCTTCCGCGATGTTGTATCCGGCGATCCCGGTGACTCCCACGACCAATGCGGTGCGGTCCATGGTGCTCGATGATGACCCGACACTGGACGCGCCGTCAACTGTTGCTTTACGGTTCAGCGGGGCAGGCGTTCGCTGTAGCCGCACAACTGAGCTCCCGACGCGGAGCGCGGACGGCGTCCCATAATGAGGGGACGCAATCGAGGGGATCACGTGACCGAGCTCAGTTCGTCCGCCACCAAGCCGCTGAGCAATCTGGGTACCCGGCTGAAGCGCGTGCGGGAGCGATCGGGCCGGTCGCTCCGTGAGGTCGCCCGCGAGCTCGGCGTTTCCCCCTCGTTCCTCTCGCAGATGGAGCGGGGCAAGTCCCAGCCGTCGGTGGCCACGCTCTACTCCCTGGCACAACTGCTCAGCGTCTCGATAGACGAGCTGTTCGCCGAGGAGGATGACCACGACGCTGCGGGAGCGCCGGCCGAGCCGGCCTCGCCCAAGACCGCGGCGACCTCGCCGGTCAACCGGTCCGACCTGGGCGATCTCGCCCATGCCTGGCCGCACGACGGGCGGCTGCCGATGCTGTCGGTGACCCGGCCGGGGGAACGGCACGTCCTCGAGATGGACAGCGGTGTGATCTGGGAGCGGCTGGTCGACAACACCGGCACCGGGCTGGACTTCCTTGAGATCATCTATCCGCCGCACTCCAGTTCGACAAACGACCAGCGGATGCTGCGGCACTCCGGGTTCGAGTTCGGCTGGCTGATCGAGGGCGAGCTCGAGGTGACGGTGGGATTCGAGGTTCTCACGCTCAGGGCAGGCGAAGCGATCGGCTTCGACTCCGCGGTGCCGCATCTGCTGGCCAATCGGACCGACGCGGCCGTACGCGGCATCTGGTGCGTCCGGCACGGCTACTAAGCCTCGTTTCGACCCGATGTCCACGAAGTAACGGTTGACACGCTCTCCGCTTGGCGTTCAGTATTTGTGAACACCTGGCACCGAGCGCTGGAGCAATCCATGAAGGCTCTTCAGTTTGTCGGAGACAATCGGGCGACCATCAATGAGCTGACCATTCCGGACATCGCCGACGACGAGGTGCTGCTGGCAAGCCGGCGGGTCGGCATCTGCCACAGCGACATCGAACTTCTCGCCGGGCGCTACATCATCCCGTTCAGCTTCCCAGTCATCCCCGGCCACGAGTGGTCGGCCGAGGTTGTCCGCGCCGGCCGGGCGGTCAAAGGCCTCGGCGTGGGCGACCGCGTGGTGGGGGAGTGCGTGATCGGCGCGGACCACTTCGGCTTCAGCATCAGCGGCGCCGCCGCCGAGTTCTTCGTCGCCAAGGAGAGCTGGCTGCATCACCTGCCGGACAATCTCTCCTGGACGCAGGGCGCCCTGGTCGAACCGTTCAGCTGCGGTTACTACGCCACCTTGCGGGCCGGTGACCTCGACGCGAGCGACACCGTGCTGGTGCTCGGGGCCGGACCGATCGGCCTGGGCATCGTGGCCGCCGCGGCGGGCCAGGGCGCGCGGGTCCTGGTGGCCGAGCCCAGCCGGGCGCGGGCCGAGGTGGCACTGACGCTCGGCGCCGACGCCGCGCTGGACCCGAGCGGACCGACCTTCCTCGAGGAGCTGGCCGCGGGGACCGGCGGCGTCGGCGCGTCCGTCGTCTTCGAAGCCAGCGGTCGTCCCCAGGCCATGGCCGTCGCGTTGGAGGCGGCCGCGTTCCGCGCGCGTCTGGTGTACGTCGGTATCGACGTCGGCTCCTCGGTCCCGGCCAAGCTCGGGCTCTTCCAGTCCAAGGAGCTGCAGGCCCGCGGGATCATCGGCTCGCCGGGGGTGTGGCCGCGCACGCTACGGTTCCTGGCGCGCAGTCGCGTCGACCTGACGCCGCTGGTCACGTCGACGTACCCGCTGGCGAAGGCCGACGATGCGGTGGCCGCCGTGCTGAGCGACAAGTCTCAGATCAAGGTCCATCTGACGTCCACCGCGACGTTGTGAGGGCGGAGGTTCCCATGCGCGCCGCCGTTCTGTACGCACCGGGGGACATGCGGATCGAGGAGTACCCGGAGCCGGTCGCCGGACCGGGCACGGTGGTGCTCTCGGTCGCCTGCAACGGGTTGTGCGGCACCGACGTCACCGAGTACACCAAGGGCCCGACGATGGTGCCGCTGACCACGCGGCATCCCGGCAGCGGTCACGTCGGTCCCACCATCCTCGGCCACGAGTTCGTCGGCGACGTGGTGGATGCCGGTCCGGGCGCTGAGCAGTGGCGTGGCCGGCGGGTGGCCAGTGGCGCCGGCGTCTCCTGCGGTGCCTGCCGGCGGTGCCGGCAGGGACGAACCAATCTGTGCGAGCGCTACTACACGCTCGGGCTGAGCACGCACGGCGGGCTCGCGGAGTACGTCGCCGTGCCGGCCGCCACGCTGCGGGAGATCCCGGACGGATGCGCCGACCGGGACGCCGCGCTGGCTCAGCCGCTCGCGGTCGGACTACACGCGGTCGACCGGTCCGGTGTCCTGCCGGGCGATACCGTGCTGGTGCTCGGAGCAGGCGCGATCGGCTCTTTCATCCTGGCCGGTTTGGCCCGGCACGACGGCCGGGTGGTCGCGGTCGATGTGGATGAGGGCCGGCTGGCCGCCGCCCAGCGGCTCGGGGCGACCGAAACCTTGCTGGTCACTCCCGACGATCCAGAGGTTCCGGTTCGCGACTTGGTGCCCGCAGGTGCCGACGTGGTCATCGAGAGCTCCGGTGTGCCCGGCGCCGCCCAGCGCGCCGCTCATCTGGTCGCCACCGGCGGGACGGTTTTGCTGGTCGGCCTGGTCAAGGCGGCGCAGAGTCTGGCCCTCGCCGATCTCGTCCTGCGTGAGGTGACGGTACGCACCACGGTCGCGCATGTCTGCGACGCCGATCTGCCTCGTGCGTTGGAGCTGCTGCGCGACCGGCCGCTCGCGAACGAATTGGTCGGCCGGGTGGTGCCGCTGGACCGGGTGGTGACCGACGGGTTCGAGCAGCTGGTCGCCGGCACACTGCCGGGCAAAGTGCTTGTTGTGAAGTAAGAGAGAACGTTCGGCCGACAGGCGGGACGATCCTGCCCCGCAGAGGCCGTATAGCGGACCTGTGTTTTACGAGTGTCAACCTATTGTGAACGCCGGAACCTCTTTGTAAAGTCAGGCACAACGCGGAGTGGGATCGAGGAGATCACATGACCAGTCCTTCCGGCGCCACGGCGAACACCCGCCGCTCCGTGTCCCGCGGCCTGATCACCGTCCTCATCGCCCTGATCGCCCTGGCCGTACTGGGCTGGGCGACCGCCCGCAGCAGCATGAGTCACGGCGCCCTGCTGGGCATGCTGCCGTTCGCGTCGGTGCTGGCCATCGCCGCGCTCGGGCAGACCCTGGTCGTGATGCAGGGCGGCATCGACCTCTCGATCGCCGGCACCATCTCGCTGACGGTCGTGATCATCACGCACGAGGCGTACGGGAACGACGGCAAGGTCGTCCCGGCGGCGGCACTTGCCCTGGCCGCCGCGATCGTGGCCGGGCTCCTCAACGGACTGCTGATCGGACGCCTCGGGCTCAATGCGATCGTCGCCACGCTGGGCACCAACGCGCTGCTGTACGCGGCCGTCCTCGCGGTCTCCGGCGGCACGCCGCGGCAGACCACGAACCTCATGGCCAAGGTGGCCGGCGGGAGCGCGCTCGGCGTTCCGAACGCCGTGTATTTCGCGGTCGTGGCCACCGTGATCACCACTGTGCTGGTCAAGAAGACCGTCGCCGGGCGCCGCTTCGAGGCCGTGGGAGCCAACGCGCTCGCCGGCTGGGCGGCCGGACTGAAGGTGGACCGTTTCCGTGGCGGCGCGTACGTGGGCGCGACGGTGCTCTACTGGCTGGCCGGCTTCCTGCTGGCCGGGATCGTCAACAAGCCCACCGCCTACGAGGGCGACAGTTATGTTCTCGCCTCGGTGGCGGCGGTGGTGCTCGGCGGCACCTCACTGCTCGGCGGTCGCGGCAGCCTGGCGGCGAGTGCGCTGGCCGGGCTGTTCCTGACTCAACTGCAGCAGTACGTGTTGGCGCTCGGCGAAACCTACGCGGTGCAGACCCTCGTCCAGGCCGTGGCGCTCGCGCTCGGCGTTGCGCTCTACACAGTCAACTGGAATCGCCTGCGATCGCCGCAGCGTACCCGGGCCCTTACGGCGTCGGCCTAGGCCGCGCTCCCGCTCTGACATCTCCATGTCGCCTGCAAGGAGGACGCTTCATCATGTCCACATTCCCCTCCGGGCTCGGGCTGGCCGCCGTCGCCGGTGCGCTCGTCCTGTTGGCTTCCGGATGCAGCAACGCCAATTCCGCCAAGAACTCGGCCGACGCCGCCGGCGCCCCCGTGCCCGGGGCGCCGAGCTGGTGCGGATCGAAGAAGATCAGCCTCGGACTCACGGACGGCTTCGGCGGCAACAGCTGGCGCCTGGTCACCACCGCGTCGGCCAAAGCCGAAGTGGCCAAATGCCCCAGCGTGACCAACTTCAGCTACGCCGACGGCCAGGGCAACGTCCAGAAGGCCATCTCCGACATCCAGGGCATGGTCGCCAAGGGTGTCAACGCTCTGGTGGTCTTCCCCGACGCCGGAAACGCCGTGCTGCCCGCGCTGCGCAGCGCTTACAAGGCCAACGCGGTCACCGTCCCGTACCGGGTGGACCCGGGCGGTAAACCTGGCGTCGACTACACCACCTGGATCGGCGCCGACTTCGCCAACGATGGCAAGAACTGGGGCAACTGGATCGCCAAGAACCTGCCCAGCGGCGGCAACGTGCTCTTCCTGTCCGGGCCGGCCGGCAACAGCCAGGGTCTCACCGAACTCAAAGCCTTGCACGAGGTCCTCGACCCGAGCGGCAAGTACAAGTTCATCGGGCAGCAGCCCTTCGAGGTCACCAACTGGGACCCCTCCCTGACCCAGCAGGTCCTGTCGGCCGCCATCGCCAAGTATCCGAAGATCGACGTGATCGTCTCCGACTTCGGGCCGTCGCTGGTCGGCGCGCTGCCCGAGTTCGAGAAAAGTGGTCGATCGATCCCTGCCCTGGTCACCTCCGACGGCAACGTCCTGTCCTGCTTCTGGGCGGACCACAAGGCCAAGAACCCGGACTTCAAGCTGTTCACCGTTGCCACCGGCAACGACAACGCCCGCCTGGCCGTCGACTGGGCCGTGGCCAAGGCAACCGGCGGCACCCCGCCGGCCGGCACGCAGTTCGAGGCGCCCGCCTTCGAGGACTCGGTCAGCAGTCAGCCGAACCCGGTCAAGTGCGATCGCAGCCTGCCCGGCGACGTCTACCTCTCCGCCGAGCTGCCCGGGGCGCAGCAGGCCGCGCTGTTCAACAAGTAAGGACCGACGGTGAACGAGCAGACCACAGTGACGGTGGCGCCGGCGACGATGGCCCTCACCGGAATCAACAAGAACTACGACGGGGTGGCGGCACTGACCGGTGTCGACCTGACCGTCCGATCCGGTGAGGTGCACGCCCTGCTCGGCGAGAACGGCGCCGGGAAATCCACCCTCATGGGCGTGGCGTCCGGCGCGGTCGTGCCGGACGCCGGCTCGATCACCATCGGCGACCACACCTACGACCACCTCACCCCGGCGCAGGCCGCGGAGTTGCGGATCGCCATCGTGCACCAGCACCCGGCGCTGATGCCGGACATGACGGTGGGGGAGAACATCCGGGTCGCGGTGCCCGCCGAGGTGCTGCGCCGCGACGGCGACTCCGAGGCCGCGATGAGAGCCATGCTGGCCGATGTCGGTTGCGCCGCGCACCTCGACGACCGGGTCGAGTCGCTCGGCATAGCCCAGAAACACCTGCTGGAACTCGCCAAGGCGCTCGTCGTCGAACCTACGCTGCTGATCCTCGACGAACCGACCGCGCCGCTCGGACCCGAATCGGTCGACCTGCTCTTCGACCGGGTCCGGGCGGCCGCCGCGGGCGGCACCGCGGTCGTCTACATCACCCACCGGCTGGCCGAGGTACGCGCGCTCGCCGACCGGGTCACCGTGCTGCGCGACGGCACGGTCCGCGGCGGCGGGGAGACGGCCCGCATCTCCGACGACGAGTTGCTCGCCCTGATCGTCGGCCGCAAGCTCGAATCCACCTTCCCGGCCAAGGCCGGTGCCGACGAGGCCGAACCGGTCCTGGTCGTCGACGGCCTGTCCGGCCGCGAGTTTCACGACGTCTCGTTCACCGCCCGGCGCGGGGAGATCATCGGGATCTCCGGCATCGTCGGCAACGGCCAGAGCGCGCTGCTACGGGCGCTGGCCGGGGTGCAGTCGTTTGCCGGGACGGTCCAGATCGGCGCCTCGGCGTACGGCCCGAAGCAGCTGCGGCACCGATGCGGGTACCTACCCGCCGACCGGCACCGCGAGGGCTTGATGATGTCCCTGTCGGTACGGGAGAACGCCGCCCTGTCGGCGCTGCCGCTGTTCACCCGAGGGCCATTGCTGAACGCACGGGCCGAGGCTGACGCAGTGGCCGGCCAGCTGCGCTCGCTGGCCGTGAAGACACCCTCGCAGCAGACCATGATCTCCGCGCTTTCCGGTGGCAATCAGCAGAAAGTGGTGCTGGCCCGGGCGTTGCTGTCGGCCCCGGCGATCCTGGTGGCCGACGAACCGACCCAGGGCGTCGACGTGGGCGCCCGCTCCGAGATCTATCGTATTTTGCGCGAGATCGCCGCGGAGGGCGTGCCGGTGGTCATCGCCTCCTCCGACGCGAAGGAGCTGGAAGGGCTCTGCGACCGAGTCGTCGTGATGTCTCGCGGCGCGATGGTCCAGACGGTCGAGGGTGACGCGATCACCGAGCAGGCGCTGATCAACGCGGCCGTCCGGGCCACCGGGCATCGCCGCGAGGAGGGCACCACCCGCGGTGGCTCGACGCGGCTGCGCCGATTCCTGCTCGGCGACTACGCGCCGGTCATCATCCTGGCCCTGGTCATGCTCGGCCTCGGCGCGTACGTCTACAGCACCAACGACCGTTACCTGTCCGCCTTCAACATCACCTCGGTGATGACCTCGTGCGCCGCGCTCGGCTTCATCGCGCTCGGCCAGACCGTCGCGCTGCTGGTCGGGGGTATCGACCTGTCGGTCGGGCCGCTCGCCGGCTTCATGGTCGTGGTCGGCTCGTTCTTCCTCAACGACGGCAAATCCGGGCCCGTGATGATCCTCGGGCTCCTGCTCATGCTGCTGACCGGAGTCGGCACCGGCGCCGTGAACGGCACCCTCATCCGATACGCGCGGTTCACTCCGGTCGCGGCCACCCTGGCCACGTACATCGCTCTGCAAGGACTCAGCTTCCTGCTGCGTGACTCACCCGGCGGCAACATCGGCGCCACCGTCACCGGCGTCGTCACCGAACAGGTCGGGCCCGTCCCGCTGAGCTTCGTGATTCTGGTGGTTGCCACCATCGCCCTCGAAGGGGTGCTGCGCCGCACTCCGGCCGGTATGCGGCTGCGCGCGGTCGGTTCCAACGAGGAATCGGCGCGGCGGGTGGCGGTCAAGGTCACCGCAACGGTCATCGGCGCGTACGTCTGCTGCTCGGTCCTGGTCTTCGTCGGTGCGCTCGTGCTGCTTGCCCAGCTTGGTATCGGCGATCCGGCGCAGGGCGTCGGATACACGCTCAGCAGCATCACCGCGGTAATTCTGGGCGGCACCAGCCTGCTCGGCGGGCGCGGCACGTTCATCGGCACCCTGCTCGGCGCCGGCCTGATCGTCCAGGTGCTCAACGCCACCGTGTTCCTCGAGTTGAGCCAGACCTGGCAGTACTTCTTCCAGGGCGCGCTGATCGTGGTGGCCGCCGTCGTCTACAGCCGCGTCCGCGGCGCCGATTCCCTATCGAAAGGCTGAAGACCGTGCTGGCAGCTCGCTTCCACGACAAGGGCGACATCCGTCTGGAGAACGTCGGCGTCCCGGCGCCCAAGGCGCCCGACGAGGTGCTGGTCGAGGTCGCCTGGTGCGGCATCTGCGGCACCGACCTGCACGAATATCTGGTCGGCCCGATCGTCACCCCGGTGAGCCCGCACCCGCTCACCGGTGCCACGCTGCCGCAGACGCTCGGCCACGAGTTCTCCGCCCGGATCGTCGAGGCCGGCCCCGAGGTGACCGGCGTCGCCGTCGGCGACCGGGTCGCGGTGATGCCGGCCATCGTCTGCGGCCGATGCGCGTACTGCCGGCGGGGGCTCGGCCATCTCTGTGTACGGTTCGCCTGCACCGGCTTGAGCGCCGAGACCGGCGGGCTCGCGCAATACGCCGTGCTCAAGGACTATCAGGTCGCCAAGCTGCCCGACGAAGTCTCCGACATCGAGGGCGCCGTCGTCGAGCCGGCCAGCGTGGCCGCGTACGGCGTCGACCGCGCCGGCGTGCAGGGCGGCGACGTCGTCCTGGTCACCGGGGCCGGCCCGATCGGCGTCCTGTCCGCCCTCTACGCCAACGCCGTCGGCGCGGGCACTGTGGTCATCGCCGAGCCCAACCCCAACCGGGCGGCGCTGGCCCGCGGCCTGGACGTCGGCCCCGTGCTCGACCCGTCCGACGAGAGTTTCGCCGACACCATCGCCGACCTGACCGACGGCCTCGGCGCCGACGTCGTGGCCGAATGCTCCGGCTCGACCCCCGGCCTGGCCACCGCCCTGACCAGCGTTCGCCGGCGCGGCGCGATCGTGCAGACCGGGCTGCACACCCGGCCGGCCACGTTCGACGCGATGACGCTGTCGGCGAAGGACGTCACCCTGGTCGGCAGCTGGTGCTACCTGATCACCGACTGGCCCCGCATCATCCGCCTGATCGCCTCCGGCAAGTACCCCGTCGCCAGGGCCGTCACCGCCCGCATCCCGCTGCCGGACGTGGTCACCAAAGGTTTCGACGTCCTCGTCGACCCGCGCGGCGACCAGCTCAAGGTCCTGGCCTCGCCGACTCTGACCGCCTGAGGGGAACCCCGCGCCATGCAACTCGCCGCCATCCACCACGCCGGCCTCGTCGTCCGCGACCTGGACCGTTCGATCTACTTCTATCACGACATCCTCGGCATGCCGTTCGCCAACGAACCCACGCCCTGGTTCGAGGGCCCCGACCTGTCCCGCGGGGTCGGCGTGCCGGACGCCAAGCTGCGCCAGGTGAGCCTATGGGTTGGCGAGCATTCCACGATGGAGCTCATCGAATACGCCAACCGGCCGGTCACCAGCACCGCGCCGGCGCCCAACAATCAACTCGGCGCCGCGCACGTCTGCTTCAAGGTGCACGACATCCGGGCCGCGAAGGCCGAACTGGAGGGCAAGGGCGTGACGTTCTACTCGGACGTCAACGTGGTCGACGACGGACCGCTCGCCGGTTGGCAGTGGTGCTATTTCAGCGATCCGGACGGTCTCGCGCTGGAACTCGTCGAGGTCGCCTACTACCGGAAGCAGGAGCGCGACGCCAACGCGGCCGAGTACCTGCGCACCCGCCCCGCCCTGAGCCTGCTGACCGAGGAGTGACGACGATGGTTTCCGCGACATACGGAACGACCGGGGTGGACTGGGAGAACCGGCTCGACCTCGGCCGGCTGCGCCAGGAGCGGCTGCAGAAGCTCAAGGCCGAGCTCGACCGGTCAGAGCTGGGCGCTCTGCTCACCTTCGACTTCCACAACATCCGGTACATGACCTCGACCCACATCGGCACCTGGGCGATGGACAAACTGATCCGCTTCGCGCTGCTACCCCGTGGCGGCGACCCGGTGCTCTGGGACTTCGGCTCGGCCGCCCGTCACCACCAGCTGTACAGCCCCTGGCTGGACGAGCCGCACGCGGCGGCCGGCCGCGGCGAGCACTACGGCGCCCGGGCCGGCATCTCCACCCTGCGCGGCGCGATCCCCGGCGGGGCGGGCCGGGCCGAGGACGTGGCCGCCAAGATCGCGCAGGTGATGGCCGATTTCGGCCTGGCCGGGCAGCCGATCGGCGTCGACATGATCGAGCCGCCGGTGCTGCAAGCGTTGCAGCGCCTCGGTTTCCCGGTGGTCGACGGGCAGCAGCAGTTCCTGGAGGCCCGGCGGGTCAAGACCCGCGACGAGGTCGGCCTGCTCACCCAGGCGGTGTCCATGGTGGACGCCGCGTACGAGGATCTGTACTCCTTCCTGCGCCCCGGCGTGCGCGAGAACGAATGCGTCGGGCTGGTCAGCAAGACCCTCTTCGACCTCGGGTCGGAGCACGTCGAGGGTGTCAACGCGATCTCCGGTGAACGCTGCTCGCCGCACCCGCACATGTTCTCCGACCGCATCATCCGCCCCGGCGACCCGGCGTTCTTCGACATCCTGCACAGCTACCAGGGCTACCGGACCTGCTACTACCGGACGTTCGCCGTCGGCAGCGCCTCGCCCGGCATGCGCGGCGCTTACAAAATCTGCCGGGAACTCATCGACAATGCCATCAGTCTGGTCAAACCGGGGGCGACGACCGCCGACATCGTGCAGGTGTGGCCGGACGCGACCGACTTCGGATTCGGTGACGAGGAGGCGGCCTTCGGGCTGCAGTACGGCCACGGCGTGGGGCTGAGCATCTGGGAACGGCCGATCTTCAGCCGGCTCACCTCGATCGACAACCCGGAGACGCTCGAACCGGGTCAGGTGTTCGCGCTGGAGACCTACTGGCCGGCGGCCGACGGGTGGGGCGCGGCCCGGATCGAGGAGGAGATCCTGGTGACCGAGTCCGGGTGCGAGGTGCTCACCAAATTCCCGGCCGAGGAGCTGCTGATCGCCGGACAGCGTTACTACACGACCGGCGGGGACCTTCCGCCCGTACGGGAAAGTCAGTCGCATTTGAATTCCCGCCCGAAACCCGGGGGCGCGGCATGAGGCATCCCCTCGCCGAGCACGGCTATGGCGCCCACGAGCCAGTGCTGCCCCCCGACGACCCGACGCGCCACGACCGGGACGCCGTGCCGTTACCGGTCCGGCTCGACCTCTATCGCAAGATGCAGCAGATGCGCCTGTTCGAGAAGCGAGCGTACGACCTGTTCATGCGCCAGCTCGTGAAGGGCACGAGCCATCTGTCGCTCGGGATGGAGGCGGTCGCTGCCGGCTTCGGCGCGGCGATGCGGCCGGACGATCTCACCTTCGCCACCTATCGCGGGCACGCTCACACGCTGGCCCGGGGTGTGCCGATGACGCCGGTGCTGGCCGAGTTGCTCGGCCGCGCCAACGGCCTGATGGGCGGCAAGGGCGGATCCATGCATCTGACCAGCGTCGAACACGGCGTGCTCGGTTCGTACGCCATCATCGGCGCCCACCTCACTATCGCCAACGGCGCCGCCTGGTCCGCCCAGTACCGCGGATCGGGGCAGGTCACCGTCTGCTTCTTCGGCGACGGCACCACCAACATCGGCGCGTTCCACGAGGCGCTCAACTACGCCGCCGTGTTCCAACTGCCGATCGTCTTCGTCTGCGAGAACAACTTGTACATGGAGTACACCGCGATCGCCGACATCACCGCCGTGCAGCGCCCGGCCGCGGACCGCGCGGCGGCGTACGGCCTGGACCCGATCGCCATCGACGGAAACGACGCCGACGCGGTCTACCTGGCCGCCACCACGGCGATCCAGCGCGCCCGGGCCGGCGGCGGGCCGTCCCTGATCGAAGCCCTGACCTACCGCCACGGCGGCCACTCGCGCGCCGACCCCGGCAAATACCGGCCGGCCGGCGAGATCGAGGCCTGGCTGAAGTACGACCCGATCACCGTGTACCGCGGCCGGCTGCGACGACTCGGCGTCGACCAGGCGTCGGTGGACCAGATCGACGAGGAAGCGGCCGCCGAGGTCGAGCGGGCCACCGAGCAAGCCATCGCCGGTGACCTGCCCTCGCCGGCCGTGGCAACGACCGACCTGTGGGCGGATGGAGGATCCTCATGGCGCAACTGACCTACCGCAGCGCGGTCGCCCGCGGAATCGCCCAGGAGATGCGGCGCGACGAGCGCGTCGTGCTGATCGGCGAGGACGTCGCCGGCGCGGGCGGCGTCTTCAAGACGACCGAGGGTCTGCTCGACGAGTTCGGTCCGCGCCGGGTGATCGACACACCCATCTCCGAGCAGGCCATCATCGGCGCGGCCATGGGCGCGGCGATGACCGGACTGCGCCCGGTCGCCGAGGTCATGTTCGCCGACTTCTTCGCGGTCTGCTGGGACATCGTGGCCAACCAGATCGCCAAGACCCGCTACATGACCAACGGGCAGGTCACCGTTCCCCTGGTCATCAAGAGCGGCAACGGTGGCAGCCTGCGCTTCGGCGCCCAGCACTCCCAGTCGGTCGAGAACTGGGCGATGGCCGTGCCCGGCCTCAAAGTCGTCACCCCGGCCACGCCCCGCGACGTCGTCGGGCTGATGGCGGCCGCGGTACGCAGCGACGACCCGGTGCTGCTCTTCGAGCACAAGGGCCTGTACGCGATGAAGGGCGAGGTGCCCGACGGCGAGATCGTGGACGAGCTGGGCACGGCCGTGGTCCGCCGAGCCGGCACGGACGCCACGATCCTGGCCCTCGGGCTGACCGTCGGCCGCGCGCTCGATGCCGCCGCGCAACTCGCGGCGACCGGAATCGACGCCGAGGTGATCGACGTACGCTCCCTGGTCCCGCTGGACACCCGGACCATCCTGACGTCGCTGAACAAGACCGGCCGGCTGTTCACCGTCGAGGAGAACCCCCGGCTGCTCGGCTGGGGCGCCGAGATCGCGTCGATCGTTGCCGAAGAAGGCTTCTGGGACCTCGACGGCCCCGTCCAGCGCATCACGACACCGCACATCCCGCTGCCGGCGTCCGACTCCCTCGAGGACCTCGTCATCCCCTCCACCGACCTCGTTGCCGCAACCGTGACCAAGGCCCTGCGAGCATGAGCGTCACCGTGCCCAGGCCACGGCACACGGTGTCGCCACGCGCCCGGCGGCGCGCCGCCGAGACCGGCCCCCCACCACCACCGGCGTCGTTCGCGGTCGCCGAGACGGAGGTTGATCTCACCGGTCTGAGCGGGGACATCCTCCCGTACGTCGCCAAGGCGGCGGTGGAGGCGATGCCAGCCGGCCCCGTGCACTTGGCGGCCGGCCGGGACGCCGCGGTGATCCGCCACGCGGAGGAACTCAGCCTCAAGGGCCTGCGCCGGCGACTGAACGAGCCCCGTACCGACACGCAGGCCGGGGGCGCAAACCTCACAGTCGCCGTGTCCGGCCTGATCGCCGAGACGCTGCCGCCGGAGCCCGCCCAGGCCGGCACCCTCGTGATCGGCGCGACCGTGGAACGCCCCGCGATCGTCCGCACCGGTGACGGGAATCCGGCCATCGCCGTGCGCTCGCTCGCGCGACTGACGTTCGCCTACCACAGCGAAACGCTTGGCCGCGCAGATGCCGCACGGTTCCTGACCACCGTCAAACAACGCCTGGAGGCGCCATGGACCTCGGCCGGCTAGGCCACCTCGCCTACTCCACACTCGTCCACGCCGGCGACACCTGGGACGAGATGCGCGCCAGCCTCGAGATGTACGCCCCTAAGGTGAAGCAACGCGTGGCGCTGACCGAACCCTACGGCGTCTCGCTCAGGCTGTCCGGCGCCTCGGCCCAGACTCTCACCGCCGACCCGGCGGAACGTACCCGGTTGCGGAACTGGCTGGCCGAGCACGACATGTACGTGTTCACCGTCAATGCTTTCCCCTACGGCCCGTTCAAGGCCGGAGAGTCATGGAGCAGGTGTACGAGCCGGACTGGTCCACCGAGGAACGCCTCATCTACACGAACCAGGTCGCGGACATTCTCGCCGACATCACACCCGTCTCGGTCGCGCCGTCAATCCAGACCGCGCCCCTGGCCTTCCGCGCCAACGTGCGCTCCGCGGACGACGTCGCTCGGATCACCGGCAACCTGCTGCGCGCCGTGGCCCACCTCATCGACCTCGAACGACGCACCGGCCGGCGGGTGAAGCTGGCACTCGAACCGGAGCCGTTCTGCCTGCTGGAAACGACGGAGGAGACGCTCGACTACTTCCGCCGGCATATCTGGTCACCCGAGGGCATCCGTACGCTGTGCGCACTCACCGGCCTCCCGGCCAGCGAAACCGCCGGCCTGGTGCGCCGGCACCTTGGCGTGGTCTTCGACATCGGCCACCAATCAGTGGAGTTCGAGGACATCGCGGCGTCGCTGCGAGCACTGCGCGACGCCGGGGTGCCGATCTTCAAGCTGCAGGCCGCGGCCGCGTTACGTGTGCCCGAGGTTACCGAGGAAGCCGTCGCCGCGCTGGCCGACTTCACCGGCACGATCTACCTGAGCCAGACCACCGAGGCACGCGATGGCCGGCTCACCAAGATGCTGACGCTGAGCGACGCGATCGACGCGTGGCGCCTGGACCCGACCGGCGCGCGCGAATGGCGCACTCATTTCCACGTGCCGATCTTCGTCGACGACCTGGGCGGCTTCCATACCACCAGATCCGGAATCGAGGCGGCGCTGGCCCTGCACGCCGAGGTGCCACTCTCCGATCATCTGGAGATCGAGACCTACACCTGGGACGTCCTGCCGACCCAGCTCAAGACCGGAGACGTTGTCGACAATGTCGTCCGCGAATGGACCTGGCTACGCGAGTGCCTGGATGCCGGGGCCTGAAGGAACTGCTCCATCGGCACGTACCGCCGACCACGCCGTGACCGCCGCGCAGGGCAGCGTCGCCCTCTCCGCGAAGTCCAGGTGCTCGGGCAGGGACACCAGCCGGCCTTGAACCGCGCCACGCCGGAAGGTGGTTCGGTACATGGCCCGGGTGCTGATGCGGGACGAATCCGACCAGGGCCAGGACTACGCTAGCGCGGAGCTGCTGGCGTTGGCGGTGCGGGGGAATCAGTCCGTAACCGAAGGCTGGTCATACGCGGCGCTTGTCGCCGGGATGGCGGAAGGCGGAGGGGCTGTAGTACCTCGTGACGGCGCCGTCCTTGGCTTCCTCGCGGCTGTAGTGCGCGAGGAAGTCCCACAGCAGGGGCGGTTCCTCGGCCGTGGTGTTGTGCGAGCGGTAGACGTTCCTGGTCAGCTTGAGGATCGGGACGCGGGTGCCCTGGTCGTACCACGTCCAGGTCTGGAAACGATCGTGGAACCCGCTGCGCCGTCCCTCGACGGCGTCGACGTCGGCCAGGGTCAGGCCGTCCACGCCGAGGTGGTACTGCGCCCAGGCGTCCGTCTGGTTCCGGGTCTCGTCCCAGAGGGTGCCAACGAACCCGGCGATGTCGCCGTACCCGTAGATCAGGTAGTTGGGGATCTTCTTTCCGCTGGCCGGATAGGCCACGCCGTCGAGCGAAACGGCGCCGGCGGCGTTCGGTGCCGCCGGGAAGGACGTGGACGCGACGGCGGCGAAGTACTCGGGGAAGGCGATGGCGAGGTTCTGCGTGACCTGGCTTCCGGCGGACTGGCCGGTGGAGTAGAAACGGGTGGGGTCGACGTCGTACCGGGCGGTGATGATTTCTCGCAGTTGCCGGTAGAAGGCCAGCGAGTCGCGGTGGCTGACCACCACCGACGTACGGCTGTAGTGCTCGCAGACGAAGACGAGCAGGAACCCCTCGCGCTCGGCGACCTTCCACCACTGGGTGGCGTCGACGAAGACCTTGTCGGTCTGGCTGTCGCCCGGCCAGACGAACACGACGGGCGCTCGGCGCCGGGCGGATCGGGGCTGGTAGACGAGGTACTCCCGGATGTAGCCGGCCACCTGCATGGTGTGCACCTCGATGCCGAGGCGCTGGTAGTCGGCGCGCTCGTAGAGCTGATTGCCGTACGCGAAGGAGTTCTCGTAGCGGGTGTACGCGGTGAGGAAGTCGACGATCTGCCGGGTGGTGGCCCGATGCGGCTGGACGGCCACCTTCGAGATCGGCCCGGCGTGCGAGGTCATCCATCGCCGGGAGCCGGGGCGCTGCCGGTACACCGTGCCGAGGGCGCCGTCGTGGACACCGGAGCCCACCGTGTCGTTGGACCGTCTCCAGTACGCCAGGCTGGCTGCGGCCGCGCGCTGATCCGGATGGATGTACCAGGTCGGCAGCACCGTCTCGTCGTACCGGATGAGGCGGAACCCGGCCGGGAAGTCGACCGGCGAGTACTGCGTCGTGCCGTCGTACTCCCGGGACGCGTACGAGGCCAGGTAGGCGGCGCTCAGGCCGGCCGAGTCGACGTACGCCTGGGCGATGACCTTCAGGGGATTCGCGACCGCCCACGCCTCCAGAGCGGGCGCGCCGCCGCCGTACCCGACCAGGTAGTTCTCCCCGAAGATCGAGAAGTAGTTGTTGCTCTGGTAGAACGCCAGCGCCACCGCGACATAGCCGGCCTCGTCCTCGGCGGCGCCCCAACCGGCCGGGCCGGGCTCGAGGACGAACAAGCCCTCCGCCCGCCGGTCGGCCACCTCCCGCCAGCCCGAGGTCTGGAGGAACTCGCCGGTGTCGCCGCCGCCCGGCACGGCGATCACCGTGTAGTAGGAGCGGATGGGCGTCTCGGCCGAGATGTACACCTTGGCGGTCCGGGTCACGCCCGCGACGTCGAACGACTTGGTCCAGTACCCGGTCATCTCCCGCGGCAGCTTGTCGGCGCGACTGTAGTCATAGGCCGGGAACGGGCGGCCGTCGAGGGACTGGGCCTCGCCGAGATCGCCCGGGCGGCCCACCGCGTACGCCGGACTGCCGAAGGTCTCGGTCGTGATCGCCGCGGCCACTGCGAGGGCGGCCGTGCCCTTGAGAAGCTGACGCCGGTCGATGTGAGTCATGGCGCCACGCTATCGGCGGTCCGTTGTGCGGTCCAGGTAGACCGACAGATGGCACGTCATAGATCGAAACGGGTCCTTGTGCCTGTCGTAACCTGCTCGATACATTGACCGTGGACCTATAGATGGGCCAGTGGGTCCACCAGGCGGTCCGCTTGTAGGTCGTTGCGGCGGGGTGGGTTGGCGCCCGCCCGGGCGCACGTGATCGACGCGACCCGGATGGCCTGGTCGATGACGGCTACGAGCTTGTCGTGGCCGAGGTCCCGGATCGTCGCCGGGGTGCCGTGTCCGGTTGCCCGCAGGGCGGACAGCAATCCGGCCGTGAAGGCGTCGCCGGCGCCGACGGTGTCGACGACATCGACCGGCGGCGAGGTGCGGCGTACCTCCCGGTCGGCGCTCATGGCGAAGGCGCCGTCGCCGCCGAGGGTGATGACCACCAGACTCGGGCCGAGGGTGGCCCAGTGGCGGGCGACGGCGGTGATCGGCCGGCCGGGGTGGAGAACCTGGAGGTCTTCGCTGCTGGCCTTGACGACATGCGCGGCGCCGATCAGCTGGATGGTCCGCTGCCGTGCCACGGCGATGTCTCCGACGACGCCGGGTCGGATGTTCGGGTCGAAGCTCAGCAGGACCTCTCCTTCTCGCCGCACGCGGTTCAGGAGGTCGCTGATCTCGTCGGCGCCGGGCGGCCGGTAACAGGCCAAGGATCCGGTGTGCAGGACGGTGGTGCCGGCCGGCACGGCCAGGTAAACGTGGCCTGGGGGCAGATCATGGCTTACGCCACCATGATCACGATACCGGTTCTGGCCCTGTTCCTGGCCTTCCAGCGATCCTTCATCAACAGCATCGCCGCCACCGGCGTGAAAGGCTGATGGTCGGGCGTTCCCCGGCACGGGGCGGCCGAAAGGCGCTCAGGCGGAGAATCGGGCGGCGGGAGCGGCCTGGTCGAGGCAATGCTCCAGCCGGCGGAGGTAGTCGTCGAAGGTCTCGTCGGCACGCCAGGTCTGATAGGCGGTCGCGGTCGCCGCGAGAGCCAGGTTGAGCTGCAGCAAGGCGGTCATCTCGTCGCCGCCGCGGGTGAGGGCCCAGTCGTGCAGGTCGGTGCGGAACTGATCGCCGAAGGCCTGCGTCTGCTGCGCAAGCGCGGGTGTCTGGGTCTTGAGCCGGCGCTGCAGCGGCATCCGGTCGCGCAGGGTCTCGTTGAAGCCCAGCATGACCGCGGTCAGCGACTCCCACAGCGGTTCCCCGTCGGGCCGGCCGGCCATGAGTTCCTGCCAGCTCTCGCGCTGCTCCGGGTCCTGGTCGAAGACGACCGCTTCCTTGCTGCCGAAGTAGTTGAAGAAGGTTGCGCGGGAGACGTCCGCCGCGGCGGCGATCTGCTCGACCGTCGTGGACTCGTAGCCGCGCTCGTCGAACAGCTCGAGTGCGGCAGCCCGGATGGCCCGCCAGGCAGCCAGCTTCTTGCGCTCCCGCAGTGTCGTCACGATCACCAGCATACTTTCTGCACTAATCTAAAATTAGACTAGTCCAGGAATCTCGTCACGTCGCTTCGGAAGAGGTCTTCATGAGCAAGATCTGGTTCATCACCGGCACATCCCGCGGCTTCGGCCGCAACTTCGCCGAGTCGGCTCTCGAACGCGGAGACAAGGTTGCCGCCACCGCGCGGAACGTCTCGACGCTCGATGACCTTGTCGCCAAGTACGGCGATGCCATCCTGCCGCTGGCTCTGGACGTCACCGACAAGAGTGCCGTCACCGCCGCCGTGAAGGCCGCGCACGACAAGTTCGGGCGCCTCGACGTCGTGGTCAACAACGCGGGCTACGGCTTGTTCGGCATGGTGGAGGAGATCACCGAGAAGCAGCTGCGCGACCAGTTGGAGACCAACCTGTTCGGCACGTTCTTCGTCACCCAGGCGGTCCTGCCGATCCTGCGCGAGCAGGGCAGCGGCCACATCATCCAGATCTCCACCATCGGTGGCGTCGGCGCGTTCCCGACGCTGGGCGGCTACCACGCCTCCAAGTGGGCGCTCGAAGGCCTTACCGAGTCGCTCGCGCAGGAGGTGGCCGGCTTCGGTATCAAGGTCATTCTGGTCGAGCCGGGCGGCTTCGCCACCGACTGGGCCGGCTCGTCGGCCGTGCACGCCGCGCCGAACCCCGCCTACCAGCCCATCCGCGATGCCATGGCCGCCCGCTCCGGTGGAGCGGAGTACGGCGACCCCACGGCCGCCGGCCCGGCTCTGCTGCAGATCGTCGACGCCGAGAACCCGCCGCTGCGCGTTCTCTTCGGCTCCCAGCCGACTCAGCTCGTCAAGCACCTGTACGCCCAGCGCCTGCAGACCTGGGCCGACTGGGAGCACGTCTCCCACGCCGCCCAGGGCTGATCTGCTCGAACGGGAAGTCTGCGGGTCGGCGTCGCCGCAGCTACCATTGGCCGGCCGCGCCGCCGACCGGATTGTCGACGGCGACCGAGGGCCGGGGTGTCAGCGCCGGGCGGGGGTGGGGCCGTCGGCCGGGCGAGGGGGAGATCTGGTCGATCGCCCGGGGCGCCGTCGATGGCGTCAGCCGCGACGGCGGCGGCCGTGAGCTCGTCTGGCAGGTCGAGGCTGTCGCGCAGCATGACCGGCCGCAGCGCGACGGCGGCGATGACACCGACGACCGCGATGATCGCGGAGATCAGGAAGATGTGGCCGGTGGCGTCGCCGTAGGCGGCGCGGACGATTGCTGCACGGCGGCCGGCAGCGCGCCGATGTTGAGGCTGCCGGAGTCACCACTTCCGGTCGCGGGATAGCCGGCGGCGGTGAGGCCGGCGGTGACCTGGCCGGTGACCCGGCGGTCGAGCACGGCGCCGAGCACCGAGACGCCGATGGTGCCGCCCATGGACCGGAAGAAGGCGACGGTCGACGAGGCGGCGCCGATGTCCTTCAGGGCGACGGTGTTCTGGACGGCGAGCACCAGGTTCTGCATGGACATGCCGACGCCCGCGCCGACCAGGAACATGCCGATGCCGACGTACCAGAGCGGTGTGTCGTGGTCGATGACGCTGAGCAAGGCGAATCTGGCGGCGAGCACGGCCGTACCGGCGATGATGTAGGGCTTGATCTCGCCGGTCTGGGTGATCAGGCGCCCGCTGACGATCGAGGTGACCAGCACGCCGACCATCAGGGGGATGGTGAGCGAGCCGGCCCCGGTGGGGGAGTAGCCGCGACCGATCTGGAAGTACTGGCCGAGGAAGACGGCGCCGCCGAACACGGCCATGCCGACCGCGAGGCTGGCCAGGATCGCGAGGGCGGTGTTGCGCTCACGCAGGATCGGCTGGGGCACGGTGGGCTCGCCGTTCCAGCCGGATCCTGCATCGCATCGCCGGATCGCTCGCCGTCAAGCTGGTCCGCTGCGGCCGCTGGCCGGTCACCGTCGTGCCGTGACCGGCGGCCAGGGCAGTCCTCGGTCAGCCCGCAGCGCTGCGGCGCCGGCGTAGGCGGCTTTGCCGCCGAGCTCCGTTTCGATCCGCAGCAGCCGGTTCCATTTGGCGGTGCGTTCCGAGCGCGTGGTGGAGCCGACCTTGATCTGGCCGGTTCGCCACCCCACCGCGAGGTCAGCGAGCCAGTCGTCCTCGGTCTCACCGCTGCGAGCGGACAGCACGGTGGCGTAGCCGGCGTCCTGGGCGATGCGGACGACGCTGCGGGCGGCGTCGAGGGTGCCGATCTGATTCGGCTTGACCAGGACGGCGTTGCCCACGCCGGCATCGATGCCGCGCCGCAGCCGATCGGGGTCGGTGACGAACAGGTCGTCGCCGAGGAGTTGCCGGCCGGCGAGGCGGCGGGTAGCGGCCGGCCAGTGGGCCCAGTCGTCCTCGGCGAGGCAGTCCTCGAGCGAGACGATCGGGTAGCGCCGGCACCAGTCGGCAAGCTCGTCGATCCACTCGCCGGCGGACAGGTCCCGGTGCTCGGTAGCCAGGACGTACCGGCCGTCGGCGCGCACGAACTGGGTGGCGGCGACGTCGATGGCGATGCCGACGTCGTCGCCGGGGCGCAGTCCGGCGCGGCCGACGCCGGCCACCAGGACGTCGAGGGCGGAGCGGTTGCTGGGCAGGGCCGGTCCGAGCCCTCCTTCGTCGGCGACGAGGGCGGTCGGCAGTCCGCGGGCGCTCAGCTCCTCGGCGGCTCCGGCGCGGACCCGGGCGGCCCACTCGATCGCTTCCGCGAACGAGCCCGCGGCCAGCGGGACCGCGAGAAAATCCTGGACGTCGATCGTACGTCCGGAGTGCGCGCCGCCGGAGATGATGTTGACCATCGGCAGCGGCAGCAGAGGCGCCTCCGCGTCGTCGGCGATCGCGGCGTGCAGCGGTAAGCCGCGGGCGTGCGCGGCGGCCACGGCGGCGGCCACCGAGACGGCCAGAACGGCGTTGGCGCCGAGGCGGCCCAGATCGGGCGTGCCGTCGAGGGTTCGCAACGTCGTGTCGAGCACCGCCTGGTCGGCCGCGTCGAGGCCGCGAACCGCATCGGCGATCTCGCCGGCGACGTGTGCGACCGCGGTACGGACACCGTGGCCGCCGTAGCGGGTGCCGCCGTCGCGCAGTTCGCGGGCCTCGTGCCGCCCGGTGGAGGCCCCGGACGGCACGGTGGCGCTGCCGGTTGTCCCGCCGTTGAGGCGGACCTCGCAACCTACGGTGGGTTTGCCCCGGGAATCGAGGGCCTCCCACGCGAGCAGGCCGGTGATCGTCGTGTCGCTCATGCCAGCCACTCCCAGGCGTCGGTGACGTTGATGGGCTGCTCGGCCAGCAGCCGCCGCCCCAGCCGGCGGGCGGCGCCGCGCTCGGCCGGGGTCAGGTAGTCGGCCGGGCTCTTGCCGTCGACCCGGGCGACGACCAGGCACCCGGTCTGACGCGCGAGCTGCCGCCGATCGACCGGCACGGCGTCGTTCAAGGCATCGCCGTGAGCTTCGAGGAAGGCATGCGCGGCATTGCGACAGTCCGCGGCCGAGGCCGGCCGGTGCAGCGATTTGAGGAGGAGATGCCCGACCGTCCAGGCGGGATCGAACGTCGGGTCGCCGACGTGGGCGACTTCCCAGTCGATCACCCACGGGGCGCGATCGCCCGGCGCGACGAGGATGTTCTTGGGCGTGTAGTCGCCGTGCACCAGGCAGAGCCGCGCGGCGGCCATCGTTTCGACGGTTTCGCCGACGACTCCGGCGAGGTCCTGGTGTCGCTCGGCGATGGTGCGGTGGAAGGGATTGGTGCGGAGCTGAGTGAACGCGGTGACGTCCCGGAACGCGGCGGTGACGTCCGGGTCGCCAGCCGTCGCACGTTGCCAGCGTCCGAGGACCTCGCCGAGCCGGCGGGCGACGCCCGCGTCCACGACGCCGGCGAGCAGGTCCTGCTTCCAGGGACGCCAGGCGGCCGGGGCGCGTTCGATCACCAGGTATCCGTCGGCCACGTCGTACACCCGCGGAACGGCGTCCGGGACGAGCCGGCCGGCGAGCCGGAGCGCGCGCCCCTCGGTGTCGAGCCGCGCGGGATCGGCGAGCCACTCCTCGGCCACCCGGAGCCGGCCGAGGGCCCGCTTGACCACGGCATCGAAGCCGGGCGCCGCGACCGCGACGACGTCGTTGGAGACGCCCCCGTCCAAGGGCTGGATCGTGACGTCCCGGGCCGAGGAGACCAGGCCCCGGCGTTCGAGGTGCGTGGCGAGGTCGGGTGTCGCCGCCGTCATCGTGGTTCCAGGTGGGCCCGCAGCGCCGGGCTGGTCAGCACGTCGGGGTTGACGACGGTGGCGGGGACGCGTTCCTGCAGCACGTCGACCACGTTGACGGCCGCGCGTCGGGCCAGTTCGGCCAGCGACCCGTCGGAGGAGAACGCCGTGTGCGGGGTGAGCACGACGTCGTCGCGGACCCGCAACGGGTGGTCGGCCGGGAGCGGCTCGGGATCGGTGACGTCCAGCACGGCCCCTCCGAGCCGCCCCTCTTGGAGGGCCGCGGTCAGCGCCGGTGTGTCGACGAGGGGACCTCGTGCCGTGTTGACCAGCCAGGCGGTCGGTTTCATCGCCTTGAGCTGGTCCGCGCCGATCAGCCGGTGGGTCTCGTCGGTGAGCGGCACGTGCAGGGACACGACGTCGGCGATACCGAGCAGCTCGTCCAGGGACGACGTGAGGCGGACACCGGAGGGCGCGACGCCGGACCGGGCCAGCGCGATCACGGTCATCCCGATCGCCTGCCCACGGTCGGCCAGCGCTCGGCCGATCGCCCCCAAGCCGACCAGTCCGAGCACCTTGCCGCGCAGCCGTACGCCGAGTCCGGGAACGTCGCGGCCCCAGTTCCCGGCCGCGACGTCGCCGGTCAGCGGGAGCAGGCGGCGCGACAGGGCGAGGATGCCGAGCAGCGCGGAATCCGCGACTTCGTCGGTGCAGTAGGCCGGCACGTTGCTGACCACCATGCCCAGCCGGGTGGCGTGCTCGACGTCGATGTTGTCGACGCCGACGCCGTAGCGGGCGACGGTCCGGCAGCGCACCGCGGCGTCGAGCACGTCAGCGGTCACCGGAGCGAAACAGGTGAGGATCGCGTCCGCGTCCCGGGCCAGCTCGATCAGCGCGCCGGGCCGGTCGGGGGGTGCGAGGATCAGCTCGGCGCCGGCCGCCGCCAGCACCGCGCGCTCCACCTCGGCGTCGGGCCACGCGATGTCCGTCGCCAGTACCCGCAGGTCGGTGTCCATACTGCTGTTGTCCTCCCGGACCGGTCAGTCGACGATGAGGGCGAGCTGCTTGTTGATCTCCGCCGGATTCGTGTCGCCGACCACCTTCTGCAGGAACGGGGTGTGGTCGAAGACGAAGTCGCGGACGGGCCGCAGTAGCCGCGGGGCGTGGTGGAACATCTGCCCGTTGCGGTAGGCCATCTTGACCTGGAACGCCGTGTGCGGTTTGCGCGGTTCCTCGTAACCCCGCAGCGCGCGTTCGACGGCGGCCCGGTCGGTGAGGTCGACGCCGCGCAGCGCCCGGCCGATGAAGTACCCGTCCTCGATCGCCATGCCGGCGCCGTACGCGGCGTACGGGGAAGTGGCGTGCGCGGCGTCGCCGGCCAGGGTGATCCGGCCCTGGGACCACTGGTCGAGGTAGCCGCGGTCGCGTAGCACCCAGCGCTGTACGTGCTGCGCGTCCGTTCGGTCGATGAGCTCCGGCAAGGGGCGGGGAAAGCCCCGGCCGAGCTGCCGGGCCCGGCCGAGCAGGTCGTCGGGCGCCGGGCCGTTCGGGTCGCAGGCCTCCAGCACCCACCATTGGTAGCCGTCGCGGCCCTTGTACTTGATCGAGGTCCAGCTGCCCTGCACCGCGCGCCCGTGCCCGATGACGCAGAAGCCGGTCTCGCCGCCGATGTCCTCGGCGAACGTGTAGCCGGCGATGGCGTGCAACCGGTGTTCCCGCTTGGGAGTGTCGCCCCACAGTTCGCGCCGGACGATCGAGTCGATGCCGTCGGCGCCGATCAGGACGTCGGCCTCGTGAGTGGTGCCGTCGGCGAGGTGCAGCGTGACGGTCCGGTCGTCCTGCTCGATCCGCTGGACAGTCTGGTTCGTTCGCAGCACGCCCGGCTGCAGGGCGGCCAGCATGCGCTCGTAGAGTTCGGGCCGGAGCAGGCCGATGAAGCCGCCGCCCCGGCCGTACTGTTGCTCGATGTCCGGATCGCTCTTGACGGTGGCCCGGACCTTTCCTTTGGCGTTGCGGAACTGCGACAGGCAGGGGGCGCCGAGGTCGGTGGTGTCCACCCCGATCAGCCGGAGGGCCTTCAGCGGCGGCGGCCAGAGGTTGAGGACGTTCCCCGCCGGCCGCGCCTGCGGGTATCGCTCGAAGATGACGACGTCGTGGCCGGCCTGAGAGACCGAGAGTGCGGCCGCCATGCCGGCGGGACCGCCGCCGATCACGGCGACACGCCCCGGTGGGGGAAGTTCCATCGCGGTTCTCCTTGGGGTTCGTGTGGAAAGTCAGGCCGGCTGGCTGACCGCGGCGGCGACCTGCCGGGTGGTGCCGGCGACATCGCCCTGGACGTGGTCGAGATTCCATTGGGCCATCCGCACGGACGCGTCCACGACGGTCTGGACCCGGTGGTAACGGCGGTTCATGAAGGACTGCCACAGGGCCTCGTCGACGCGGTCGGCGGAGGTCAGCAGCTCGGCGAGAACGGCGGCATCCTCGAGGCTGATGGCCGCGCCCTGCGCGATGGTGGGCGGACAGGTATGTGCCGCATCGCCGATGAGCACGACGCGCCCGCGGTGCCACGGGCGGTCGAGCAAGTGCGTCTCGAACCACGTGTAGTTCAGCAGGGCCGGGTCGATGAACGAGTCGCGGACCTCGTCCCAGGGCCCGTGATAGCCGCGCGAGAGGTCGACGAAGTCGGCCAGCCGCTCCCGCGGGCTCTGACCGGAGCGGTCCTGCGCCTTCTCGATCAGCGACCAGTACGCGGTCGTCGCCGAGGTGGGGCAGACCAGGGCCATGTACTGCGGACCGCCGAATATCGCGTTGAACGCGGTGATGTCGGCCGGTCGAGGACCGACCATGCGCCAGGCGCCCATCCCCACCGGCTGGGGTTCCCGCTCGATGCCGAGCATCCGCCGCGTCGGCGAGCGCAGGCCGTCCGCGCCGATGACGACGTCGTAGCGGGCGGTGGAGCCGTCGGTGAAGCGCACGTCGACGCCGTCGGGGTCCTGATCCAGTGAGGCGACGGTGGTGGAGAAGCGGACCTTGGCCCCGGCCTGCTCTGTCCGGGACATCAGAATGCGCGCCAGATCAGGGCGGTACATGCCCATCGTGGCCGGCAGATCCGGGCCGCCGAACGGAAGGTCGGCGATCTCGGCCACGACCGTGGCGGAGGGGTCCGGAGCCCGGACGACGAGCTTCGAGAAGGTGTAGCCCAGGCTGAGGCATTCCGGAAGCACTCCCAGCTGGCGCAGGACGCGAAGCGCGTTGCCTTGCAGGGTGATGCCGGAGCCGAGCGAGCTTACTCCGGGCTTGATCTCGACCAGGTCGACGTCGACTCCGGCCTCGGCGAGCAGGGTCGCGGCGGCGGCACCGGCCGCGCCACCGCCGACCACCAGGACGTTGTGCACGGCGGGCATACCGGTTCCTCCGGGGTTCGGTGCGTCAGGCCTGGTACGGGTGAACGGTTTCGTTGGGCTGGAAGGTGAACTTGTGGCCCCACATGTCCGACCGCTTGCCTTTGCGAAGGTTGATGTTGTGCGGGGAGCGGCGCGACATGTCGTCGATGGGCAGGCCGTCCCAGCCGTACTCGATGAAGAAGCCACCCGCGGTGCGGATGTAGTACGAGACCGTCTGGTCGCCGATGTGCCGCCCGAGGTTCATCAGCAGATCGGGGTTCGCGTCCCCGCCGAGCACGTCGAAGTAGGAGTAGCCGACGTCGTCGAGAGACGTGGACTCCAGGTAGACGTGGTGCAGGCCGACCGAGTTCGGCACCTCGAGGAAGGCGACGCTGTGGTGACGCGGGTTCGCCCGCAGGAACCACATCTCACCGAGCGGTTCCTGCATGGTGATGATGTCGCTGGTGAGGAAACCCATGGCGTCGATGTAGAAGTCGACGGCCTTGCGGATGTCGGGAACGGCGAAGACGACATGTCCCATGCCCTGGTCGCCGCTGATGAATCCGGCATGGGGGCGCGGCGGATTCCAGTACCGGTAGTCCGACTCGAGGTAGCAGAACAACTCGAGCGGCTGACCGAACGGGTCCTCGAACTGCACCAGGTGCTTGACGCCGCGGGCGGCGGTGGTGGCCTCGTCGGCGAAACGGGGTTTGGCGCCGGCGTCCTCGAGCCGTTTGACCGCGGCGTCCAGGTCGCGGTGCGACAGGACCTCGAAGCCGGCGTAGGCCAACCGGTACTCGTCGCCCGGGTGGAAGGACAGCCGGTAGTCGGCATCGTCGGTCTTGAGGCGTACGGCGCCGTCCGCACCGTCGGGACCCAGCATGCAGCCAAGGACCTGCGGCCCCCACGTGCGGAACTCCTCGTAGCGCGGGGTGGTGACGCCGACGTATCCGAGCTTGGCGATCGGATTGCTCATTGTTACTCCCAGGTGAGGTGGGCGATACGGACGACGCTAGGGATTCGCTGTGCCGTGCGGAAATGCGTGGTTGCTATCGCTCCGATTCGTCGCGGCTATGGCCCGGGTCACATTTCGCCCGCTACCGGCCGAGTCCGCTACCGGCCGAGTCCGCTACCGGCCGAGTCCCCTACAGGTCGAGGACGAGCCGGTCGCCGGCGGCCGTCGAGACGCAGGTGACGATCAGCCGGGACGCGTCCCGCTCGGGCGCCCGGAGAATCGCATCGCGATGCCGCACCTCGCCGTCGAGGACGTTGACGACGCACGCGCCACAGATCCCCGTGCCGCAGGAGGCCGGGACGGGCACCCCCGCCTGGTGCAGGACGGTCAGCACGGCCGTGCCCGGCTCGACACGCAAGGTCTCGCCGCGCCGCGCGAGCACCAAGGCGAACGGATGCCCGACGCCGTACGCCCTCGGGGGTGCGTCGAAGCGCTGGCGATGCACCACGACTCCGGTGGGCGCGGCTTCGCCGATCGCGTCCACGAACCGGCTGCTGCCGCAGGCGTAGACGGCCGATCCGGGCCGCGCCAGCGCCAGCGCGTCCATCGCGGTCGCCCGATCGGGACTCGACCGGCAATCCGGGCCGAGTCCGCGCACCTCGGCGCCGAGAGCGGTGGAGGCGTCTCCCGGGTTGACGTGAATCATCGACCACGGATAGATGCGGGCCGCCCGGATCCGCCGCGCCATCGGAAGGAGCGGGGCGATTCCGGCGCCGGAGGCGAGGAAGAGATAACGGGGCGCCGCGTTGAGGGGGAACAGGTTGCGCGGCCCACGGACCCGTACCGCATCGCCGACGCGAAGCGCGTTGTGGATGTAGGCCGACGCTCCGTCTGCGGCGTCGCCGGAACGAGCGATCAGCAGCCGCCACGACTGGGTGTCGTCCGGGTCGCCGGCCAGCGAGAAGGGGCGGACCTTTCCGTTCGGGAGCACCAGGTCCACGTGCGCGCCGGGCGCCCAGCGAGGAAGCCCGGCGCCGGCCAGAGCCAGTTCGATGATGCGCTCGGCGACCGGCCGGAGACCCGCCACGCGCATCACCCGGTCGTGGCCGGGAGGCGGGACGGTCACCCCGGCTCGCGTACGCATCGGTTGTGCTGCGCGCCCAGCCGTCCGATGGCGGCTTCCATCACGTCGCCGGGCCGCAGCCACCGCTTCCAGTGGCCGCCGTTGCCGGCCGGGCTCCCGGTGAGGAGGAGGTCGCCGGGCAACAGCGTGACGGCGGCGGAGATCGAGGCGATCAGGCGGGGAACGTCGAAGAGCATGTTGCCGGGCACGTCGTCCTGCATGCGCTCGCCGTTGAGGTCCAGCGTGATCCGCAGCGTCCGGTGGTCGTCGATCTGGTCGGCGGGGACGAGGAACGGCCCGGTCGGGAGGAAGGTCGGCCGGTTCTTCGCCCGCAGCCAATCGCCGCCCAGCGGCCGGTGTTCGGCGGGGAACTGCAGGTCACGCGCGCTGATGTCGTTGCACACGGTGTAGCCGGCGACGTATTCCATCGCCCGGTCACGAGGCACGTGGCGGGCCGTCGCGCCGATGACCACGGCCAGCTCGGCCTCCCAGTCGACCTGGGCCGCCTCGGACGGCAGCAGAACGTCGTCGTCCGGTCCGCAGATCGCGGTCGGCAGGCCGGCGAACACGAACGGACTGCCGGTTCGCGCCTTCTCATCCATCTGCTCGTCGGCCGCCCGGCGCACCTCCTCGTCGCTGCGGGCGTCGCCGGGCGCGCGACTGGAGACGAGGATCTGCGCGACGTGGGAGCGGTAGTTGGCGCCGGCCTGGAAGATCTGCCGGGGCTCCACCGGCGCGAGCGGATGCAGATCCGGCAGGGGCAGGCCGTCCGCGGGCCCGCTCACCGCCGCCAGCTCACCCAGACGGCGGCGTACGACTGCCCATTCCCGCAGCAGGCTCAGGTAGGTGGCCGGGCCCTTGACCAGTTGGTCGTCGAGGAGGCGGACGACGCGATCGCCGACGACCAGCCCGGTGAATGCGCCGGAACCGTCGTCGAAGATGCCGAGCGCGTGTCCGTCCACGTAGCGGGCCATCAATCCTCCTCGTCGCCATCGAAACATCGTCGTAACCTGCTACTGACGCTAGGCAGTACCGGCAGCGGCCGGAAATGCAGCGCATGGCTGGCAGCTATCCACGAGCGGGATGGCGGTGCGGCTCCGGGGCGAGTGAGGAGAGCGATGAAGCTCGGCCAGGTCGACTTGAATCTGCTGGTGGTGCTGGATGCCCTGCTGCGGGAGAAGAATGTGACGCGAGCGGCGGAAAGCCTGCACATGTCGCAGCCCGCCACCAGCTCGTCGCTGGCCCGGTTGCGGCGGATCCTCGGCGATGAGCTGCTCTACAAGAACGGCCGTCACCTGGAGCTGACGCCGCGCGCCGAATCGCTCATCGAGCCGGTCCGCGGGGTGCTCGCCACGATCCAGCAGAAGATCGTTCAGTCGCCGATCTTCGACCCGGCCGTGGACACCCGCCGCTTCAGCATCATGGCCAGCGACTACGTCGGCGCGATGCTGCTGCGGCCGTTGCTCGGCCGGCTGGCCGGACTGGCGGCGGGGCTACGGCTGGATGCCGCCCCGGTCGGCTCGCGCTATCTGACCGCGCTGCAGCGGGACGAGATCGACATCGCGATCCTGCCCGACCGCCTCGTGCCCGACGACGAGTTGCCGGACTGCTCGCGGCTCCCGGTCATCCAGGATCGGTTCGTCGGCGCGGTCTGGACCGGCCATCCGACCGCCGGCGGGCGTCTGGACGCCGCGCTGCTCAGCTCCTGCCCGTACCTCATGTACAGCATCGAGGGCGGGCGCTCGATCGTCGAGGAGGAGCTGGACGAGGTGGGGTGCGCCCGGCACGTCGTCGCGACGGCCGGCGGGTTCATGACGATGCCGTTCCTGCTGGCGGGCACCGAACTCGTCGCCGTCATTCCCGAACGGCTCGCCCGCCGCGTGGCGGCCGCGGCCGACATCAAGATCCTCGAACCGGCCGTGCCACTGCCGCCGCTGCAACAGTCGGCGTTCTGGCACTCGCGGCGCGACAACGATCCCGGGCATCGCTGGCTGCGCGAGCAGATCATCGCCGTTTCGAGCCACGAGAGCCGCCCGGCCTGATGCCCGCCGGTCCACCTTGACCGCGGCCATAACTCGCGTGGATGGCAAGGCATACGTATCACGCATTTCCCCACCGCCTTGCCGGCTGCCGATACTGACGTCCCACGACGGCGCCGTTGTTCCGATCCCGGAGACCAAGACATGATCTTCAGCGTGGCGCGGATCCTCGCGTACTGCTCGACCATCGCATGAGCACCGCCAATCCGGCGATCGACGTGCACGCTCACGTCGCCGTTCCGGCCGTCGACGCCCTGATCGCCGGCGAACCCGGCCTCGCCCGCCAGCGGCAGATCGACGCCGCCACGCTGGGCCCGGCATCGCTGACGGAGAACCAGCGGCAGATCGCCGAGATCGGCCCCCGGCTGCTCGACCTCGACCTGCGCCTGGCCGCGATGGACCGGGCCCGAGTGGACGTCCAGGCCGTCACGGTCGTACCGCTCCCGCACGCCTGGGCCGCGCCCGCGCTCGCCGAGCGAATCGTCGACACCAGCAACCAGGCGGTCGCCGACTACTGCCGGCGGCGGCCGGACCGGCTGCTGCCCGTCGGCACGGTCTCGCTGCAACATCCGCACCTGGCCGTCAGGCAGCTGCGCCACGCCGTCACCCAGCTCGGCATGCGCGGTGTGCAGATCTCCACCTCGGCCGGCCCGGAGATGGAGCTCGACGACACGCGCCTGGCCGAGTTCTGGGCCACCGCCGAGGAGCTCGAGGCGGCGGTGCTTCTCCACCCGTGGGGCTGCACCCTCGGCGAACGGTTGAACGCCTACTACCTGTTCAACAGCGTCGGCAACCCCACCGAGACGGCGCTCGCGCTGTCCCGGATCCTCTTCAGCGGACTGCTCGAACGCCACCCCCGGCTCAAGATCTGGTCAGCCCACGGCGGCGGCTACCTCGCCGGCTACGTCGTGCGCGCCGACCACGCCTGGTCGGTACGCGCCGACGCGCACACCACCGAGCTGCCGCCGAGCGAACTGCTGCGCCGCACCTACGTCGACTCGCTCGTCTACACCCCGCAGCAGCTGCGCCATCTGGTCGCCGTCATGGGCCCGGGCCAGGTCACCCTGGGCAGCGACTACCCCTTCGACATGGGTGTCGACGACCCGGTCGACCGGCTGCTCGCGGCCGGTTTCGACGACGGCACCGTCACCGCCATCCGCGGCGCCAACGCCGTCCGCCTGCTGGGCGCCTTGCCCGGCCGGCCGAACCCTACTGCGGACGGCGGTCGAGAAGGTAACGGCTGACCATCGCGGCCAGCGTTCGCAGGATGTCGTCGTCGGTGTCCGGTGGGGTGGCGAAGGCCGGGCCGTTCGCGGTGCGCAGCACGAGGGTGGAGAACACGGCGTTGAAAGCGGCGCGGACGACGCCGGCCGGATCCGGTTCGCTGGCGCCGCCGCCGGCGGCGAGCAGCCGTGCGGTGAACTGATCGCCGACGGCCTGGCTGTACTGCACGCCGCGGCGGTAGACCTCGGGATGCGCTCCGGAGATCAGGACGATGGAGCGCAGCAGAGCGGCGTGCCGGGCGACGATGCCAGCCACCACGGCGATGGCGTCGTCGATCACCTGCTCAGCGGGAGCACCAGACGCGGCCGCGTGGCGGTCATCGGCGCCGGGCCGGCCGGCCCGCCCGGCCGGCAACATCCTCAACCTGTGGCCACCGCCGATCAAGGCGCTCGGCCTGCTGCGTCCCAACCTGTACCAGCGGCTGCTGGCCGCGCTGCCCGCCGGCGTTCTGCGGGTCAACCGGGCCGTGGACAGCTTCGAGCAGGATGAGTCCGGTGTGCGGCTGCACACGGCCGACGGCGAGACCGTCGAGGTCGACGTGCTGGTCGGCGCCGACGGTCACTCATCGACGCCATCGGCCACCCCTTCGGCATGGCCATTCCCCTGGGCCGCGAAATCCACGTCCCCGCCCCCGAGGTGGCCGAAGCGGCCCATCACCGACCTGTTCCTCCTGCTCACCGGACGGACCGCGCGGATCGGGCGCCTGCACGGCCGCGGGGCAGACGACCTGCGCCGGGGCCGTCGCGCGGGAAAGCACTCCCCGGTCCCGTTCTGGGTCGTCGCCCGCTACGACTGGTCCGACCCTTCCACGGTTCGCCGGACCGTGGTCGAGAGCAGCTACGGGGAGTGGCCAAGGCTTCGTTCACATCGCCGCCCGGGACGCCGGAGGCAGCCGGGTGCACGCGGGATGGGACAACACCGAGCCGCAACCCGCGTTCCTCGGCGGCCCGCAGCACGCCGAACGCGGCGATGTCGGCCCCGGCGAAGATCGCGGTCGGTGGGCGGGCCCGATCGAAGGCCTGCCGGGCCGCCTGATGGCCGCCCTCCTCCGACAGCCAGGTCTCGATGACGTCCGGTCGCAGGCCGTGGCCGCGCATCGCCTGTTCGTACCCCTGGCGCCGGGCCGTGTGCGACAGCACGAACGTGTCCTCGAACGCGGCCCGCGGCATGCTGGTGTGCGCGATCTGCCGGTGCCCGGCCGCGACGAGATGGTCGACCATCAGCTGGGCGCCCAGCCGTTCGTCGTCGACGACGGTGTCGAAGTTGCGGGGAGTGCCGTGCAGGGCGACCGCCACCACCGGGACGGCTTGTGCGATCTTTTCGATCCACGGGACCTCGATCCAGGGCGCGATCAGCACCAGCCCGTCGACATGGCGGTCGAGCAGGGCCTCGATACGGCTCTTCTGGCGCGCGGGGGTGGCGCCGGCGGTGACGAGGATGTCTTGGTACGGCGTGTCTTCGAGCGCGTCGCTGATGCCCTTGGCCACCTCGGTCTGGAACGGCGAGGTGAGCTCGACGAGGACCACGCCGACGGTGTAGGTGCGGCCGCGCATGGCCCGGGCGCCGGTGTGCGGCCGGTAGCCGAGCTGGCCGATCGCCGCGGTCACCCGCCCCCGCATCTGCGGGCTGACTCCGTACGCCCCGCGCAGCACCTTCGAGACCGCGGAGACCGAAACGCCGGCCGCCGCCGCGACGTCCTGGATGGTGGTGCGCTCGGTTCCCGCGGGGTCTGCCACGTCGCGGAGAGTACCGACAATTCGGGGCCTTGTGCAACGTTCTACGAGATCTCGCCGTGAAAGTTGGCTCGTTTCAAAATAGTTACGGCCAGGTTGCCGTGCGGCTATTGACGGGCTGTGATGCGCGTCCCTACAGTGCCGCGTAGAACGTTGCACACAATTCCTCCCGTCGAAGCCTGAGTGTCCCCCGGTCGGCGGCACCCTCGAAGGAGTTCCTCATGCGACGCAATAAGTCAGCTCTCGTCTTGGCGGTGGCGCTCGCCGTGCTGCTGGCTGGGTGCACCGGAGAGGCAGCCCCCAGCGCCGGTGCATCCGGCGGCACCACCAAGGACACCCTCACGCTGGCCATGTCGGCCGACATTCAGGGCTGGGACCCGTCGAACCAGCCGGGCTACCAGGGCTGGGGACCCGAGGCCGTCTGGGACACCGTGATCAAGTGCGACGCCTTCGGGAAGCCGGAGGCCGACATCGCCGACAAGTGGACGGTCAGCACGGACAACAAGTCGTTCACCGCGCACATCCGCGAGGGCCAGAAGTTCTCCGACGGCACGCCGGTCGACTCGGCCGCCGTCGCGGCGTCGTTCCAGTACCTCACCTCGCACGGCGGGTCCCAGGGCGACTACAAGGGCCTCAAGACCGACGCTCCGGACGCGCAGAACATCACCCTCACCTGGCCCGAGCCGCAGCCGATGATCATCCAGCGGGTCTGCAACCCGAAGGTCACGACCAAGGCGCTGCTCGACTCCGGCAAGGTCAACGACAAGCCGATCGGCTCCGGTCCGTACGTCCTGGACGAAGCCGCCACCACTCGCGGCTCGGTCTACACGTTTACCAAGAATGACAGCCACTGGAACACGGCCGCGTACCCGTACAAGAAACTGGTCTTGAAGGTCATCGAGAGTGAGACCGCGGCCGTCAGCGCCCTGAAGACCAAGCAGGTCGACGGCTCGCTCATCACGGCGGCCAGCTACAACGAGGTCAAGGCCTCCGGACTGGACGTGCTGGCGATGCAGGGCACCACGACCCGCCTGCTGCTCACCGACCACCTCGGCAAGAAGATCCCGGCCCTGGGCAACCTCAAGGTGCGCCAGGCCATCAACATGGTCTTCGATCGCGACGCCATGGTGAAGAACCTCTACCAGGGCCACGGCAAACCGTCGTACCAGATCTTCCGGCCCGGCAGCGACGCGTACATCGACGGCATGGCCGACCCGTACCCCTTCGACGTCGCGAAGGCCAAGGCCCTGATGACCGAGGCCGGCTACGCGAACGGCTTCAACCTGGAACTGCCGACCATGACCGGGCAGAACCACGAGACCCTCATGCCGTACGTGACGCAGCAGCTCGGCCTGCTCGGCATCAAGGTCAAGCAGGTGCCGCTCTCCGGTGCGAACGCGATCGGTGACCTGCTCAGCGGCACCTACCCGGTGGTCCTGTGGCAGCTCGGCAACTTCGGCCAGTCGCTGCTCGACATCGACGTCGTGGTGCGCTCGACCGGTTACTGGAACCTCGAGCACCAGCCCGACGCCACGATCGACGGCCTCTGGAAGAAGATCCTCACCGGCGACGAGGCCACCCGCAAGACGGCGCAGCAGGACATCAACAAGTACGTCGTCGAGCAGGCCTGGTTCGCGCCGATGGTCAACCCCGACGGGTTCTACGCGCACAGCCCGGACGTGAAGATCGACCACGTCTCGGACGTCGAGGCGCTCACCCCGAAGCTGCGCGACTTCAAGTAGCCGGGAGACTCGCGATGACGCTCACGCTGCTGAAGAACCTCGCGCGCTCGCTGGCCGTGCTGCTGGTGGTCACGTTCGCCACGTTCACCCTGATGTTCGGTAACGGGGAGGGCATCGCCCGGGCGGTGCTGGGCCTGAACGCCCGGCCGGAGGACGTCCAGCGTGAGGTCGTCGCCCTCGGTCTCGACCAGCCGCTGCTGGTGCAGTACTGGCACTGGCTGCGCGACGCGGTCACCGGCAACCTCGGCGAGTCGTTCTACACCGGTCAGTCGGTGACCGACGCGCTCTCGTCGAGGGTGCCGGTCACCCTCGCCATCGTGATCATCACCCTTCTCCTGACGGTCCTGCTCAGCGTCCTGCTCGGCGTCACGGCCGCCGTCAAGGGCGGCTGGGTCGACCGTCTCCTGCAGTTCCTGACCGTGCTGGGCACCGCGATCCCGTCGTTCATCGTCGCCATCGTCCTGGTCTTCACGTTCGCCATCGCCTGGCGGGTGCTGCCGGCCACCGGCTACGTCACGCCCGAGATCAGCGTCTCGGGCTGGGCGAAGTCGGTGACCCTGCCGGTGCTGGCGCTGCTGGTCGGGGCGGTGGCCAGCGCCGCCGCGCAGTTCCGCACCGCGGTACTCGACACCCTGGGCCGCGACTACATCCGGACGTTGCGGGCCCGCGGAATCGGCGAACGGCACGTGATCTTCCGCCATGTGCTGCGCAACTCGGCCGGCCCGGGACTGACGGTGCTCAGCCTGACCACGCTCGGACTGCTGGGCGGGGCGGTGTTCATCGAGCAGGTGTTCGCCCTGCCCGGCATGGGCCAGCTGGCCAACCAGTCGGCCCAGGTGAACGACGTGCCGATGGTGATGGGCACCGTGCTCGTGACGATCGTGATCGTCCTGGTCGTGAACTTCCTCGGCGATCTGGCCACCACCGTGCTGAACCCGAAGGCGAGGATCCGATGACCGTCAGCCCCGCAACCGACGTGGCCCGGCGCCGCGTGCTCCGGCAACTCCTGCGCAACCCGCAGGGCGCCGTGTGCCTGGCCTTCCTCGCCCTGGTCGTGCTGGTCGCGGTGACCAGCCCGTGGCTGGCGCCGTACTCGCCGACTGAAACCGACCTGGACGCCACCAACGCGGCACCGTTCAGCGCCGGGCATCTGCTCGGCGGGGACAGCGCCGGCCGCGACATCCTGTCCCGGCTCATGTGGGGCTCGCGGCAGACCGTGCTCGCCTGCGCCATCATCCTGGTGGTCTCGCTGGCCGTCGGTGTCACCAGCGGCCTGGTGGCCGGCTTCCACCGCGGGCGGTTCGAGGCCGCGGCCGGCTTCGTCTCCGACGTGGTCATGTCGCTGCCCGGCATCGTTCTGCTGATCGCCCTGTACGCCCTGACCGGCCCGGACATCCCGGCCGCGATGGCGGTCTTCGGCCTGCTGATCGCGCCCACCTATTACCGTCTGGTCCGCAACGTCGTGCTGGGCGTGCGCAACGAGCTCTACGTCGACGCGGCCCGCGTGGCCGGCCTGTCCGACCTGCGGATCGTCGGCCGGCACGTGCTCTGGGCGGTCCGGGCGCCGGTCATCATCCAGAGCTCGTTCGTGCTGGCCGCGGGCATCGGCATCGAGGCCGGCGTGTCCTTCCTCGGCCTCGGAGACCCGGCCGGGGCGTCGTGGGGCATCGTGCTGCAGAACTCGTTCAACGGCATCTACAACAACCGGTGGGCCGTGGTCTGGCCGGCGCTGCTGATCAGCCTCACCATCCTGGCCCTGGTGCTGCTCGGCAACGCGCTCAGCGACGTCCTGCAATCCTCGGCCCGCAGCAAGACACTCGCGCCACGGGCCCGCCGCGCTGCGGTGACGGCGGCGCGGCGGGCGGAGCCAGAGGACGATTCCATCCTGGCCGGAAGCTCGGACGATGTCGTGCTGTCGGTTCGGGGCCTGCGGGTCGCCTATCCGATGGCCGGCGGCGAGATCCGCGAGGTCGTGCACGGCGCCGACCTGGACGTGCGGCGCGGCGAGATCCACGGCCTGGTGGGGGAGTCCGGCTCGGGCAAGTCCCAGATCGCCTTCGCCACCCTGGGCATCCTTCCGCGCGAGGCACTGGTGCTCGGCGGCAGCGTCCTGCTCGACGGAGAGGACCTGCTGGCCGACGACGCAAGGATGCGGGCAGCCCGCGGCCGGCGCATCGCGTACGTCCCGCAGGAGCCCATGTCCAACCTCGACCCCTCCTTCACCATCGGAAAACAGCTGGCGTACGGGCTCCGGGCGGTGACCACTCTGGACGCGAAACAGGCCCGGAAGCGGATCACCGAGCTGTTGATCCGGGTCGGCATCACCGATCCCGAGCGGGTGATGGGCCTGTACCCGCACGAGATCTCGGGTGGCATGGCCCAGCGGGTGCTGATCTGCGGCGCGGTCGCCGCCGACCCGGACGTCATCGTGGCCGACGAGCCCACCACCGCTCTCGATGTCACCGTCCAGGCCGAGGTCCTCGAACTGCTGCGGGAACTGAGCCAGGAGCGCGGTCTGGCGATGATCCTGGTGACCCACAACCTCGGCGTCGTCGCGGATCTGTGCGACACGGTGAGCGTGATGAAGGAAGGAAACGTCGTCGAGCGCGCCGACGTCGACGCCATCTTCGAGTCCCCGCAGCAGGCGTACACCCGGGAACTGCTCTCGTCCTCACGCAGCGTCGAGCTGATGGAGATCTGACATGACCGATCAACCGCTGCTGCGCGTCCGCGACCTGGTCGTCCGCTTCGCCGGTCGCCGGCGGACCTCGACCACCGTCATCCACGGCGTCTCCTTCGACCTCGCCGCCGGCGAGACCCTGAGCCTGGTCGGCGAGTCCGGCTCGGGCAAGACCACCATCGGACGGGCCATCCTCGGCCTGGCCCCGGTCAGCGAGGGCACCGTCGAGTTCCGCGGCGAGACCATCAGCAACGTCCCGCGGGCCCGTCGCCGCGAGCTCGCCCGCGACGTGCAGGTCGTCTTCCAGGACCCGTACTCCTCGCTCAACCCGTCCATGACGGTCGGCGACATCCTCGTCGAGCCGCTGGCCACGGCCGGCGTCGAGGGCGGCCGCGCCCGCGTGAAACAGCTGCTGGACGCGGTCGGCCTGCCCGCCGACGCCGCGAACCGGTACCCGCGGGAGTTCTCCGGCGGGCAGCGCCAGCGGGTGGCGATCGCCCGCGCCCTCGCGCTGGACCCGGCGGTGATCGTCTGCGACGAGCCGACCAGCGCGCTCGACGTGACCACCCAGGCCCGCGTGCTCCGCCTGTTCCGCGACATCCAGAAGGCGACCGGGGTGGCTTACCTGTTCATCAGCCACGACCTCGGCGTCGTCAACGAGATCAGCGACCGCATCGCCGTCCTGTACCGCGGCGAGATCGTCGAGCTCGGTCCGGCGAACCAGGTCGCGACCGCCCCGCGGCACGACTACACCCGCCGGTTGCAGATGGCCGCCCCGGTCGCCGACCCGCGCAAGCAGCGCGAGCGACGCCGGCTGCGCCTGGCTCTCTGACCCTCTCCCGTCTTCAGCATCAGGAGTCACCTCATGGTTCAGCCCAGCGCACCTCGTTTCGAGCACCGCACCGAGCCCGGCCCGGTGCTCGGCATCGGCACCCCGGCCCCGCGGCTCTCCTGGACCGTGACGCACGCGGCGGAGGGCTGGCGCCAGACGGCGTACGAGGTGCAGGTCGCGGGCGAGGTCTTCACCGTACGCAGCGCCGAGCAGGTGCTGGTCCCGTGGCCGGCCCGGCCGCTGCGCTCGCGCGAACGGGCCGAGGTCAAGGTCCGGGTGGCGTACGGCGATGACTGGAGCCCGTGGAGCGAGCCGGCCACGGTCGAGGCGGCCCTGCTGGACGTGACCGACTGGACGGCACGCTTCGTCAGCCCGCTCGACCCGGGCGAACGGGCGCCCGTCGTCGTGGGCCGCGTCGAGGTGCCCGGGCCGGTCCGCAGCGCCCGGCTGTACGCGACGGCCCACGGCGTCTACGTGCCGTCGGTCAACGGCCGCCGCGTCGACGACACCGTCCTGGCGCCGGGCTGGACGTCGTACGAGCATCGGCTGCGCTACCACGTCTACGACGTCACGACCCTGATCCGGCCGGGGGAGAACGTCGTGGAGTTCGTGCTCGGCAACGGCTGGTACCGCGGACGGCTCGGCTGGACCAACCTGCGCGCGATCTACGGCGACCGGCTCGCCCTCCTCGCCCAGCTGGAGATCACCACCTTCGACGGTGCCGTCCACGTGCTGGCCACCGACGGCACCTGGCACGCCCGGCCGAGCGAGGTCCTCGCCGACGACCTGTACGACGGACAGACGGCCGACCTCCGCCCGCAGGACACGACGGCGAAAGGCGTCGAAGTCGTCGACGCCGACCTGACCCGGCTCGTCGCCCCGGACGGCCCCCCGATCCGGCCGACCGGCGTGTTGCCCGCCCGCAAGGTGTGGACCTCCCCGGCCGGCCGGACGCTCGTCGACTTCGGCCAGAACGCCGTCGGATGGGTCCGCCTGCGGGTCCGCGGCCTGCCCGCGGGCACGACGGTCGTGGTCCGCCACGCCGAGGTGCTGGAAGACAAGGAACTGGGCACCCGCCCGCTGCGGTCGGCCCGGGCCACCGACACCTGGGTGCTGGCCGGCGGTGATGAGGTGCTCGAACCCTCGCTGACCTTGCACGGCTTCCGCTACGCCGAGGTCACTGGAGTGCCGGACCTGCGCGCGGAGGACATCGAGCTGGTCATCATCGGCTCGGACCTGCGCCGCACCGGCTGGTTCGACTCCTCGCACGAACAACTCAACCAGCTGCACGAAAACGTCGTCTGGAGCACCCGCGGCAACTTCGTCGACCTGCCCACCGACTGCCCGCAGCGCGACGAGCGCCTCGGCTGGACCGGCGACATCCAGATATTCGGGCCGACCGCGACCTTCCTGTACGACACCACCGGCCTGCTCCGCTCCTGGCTGGCCGATCTGGCCACCGAGCAGCGCCCGGACGGCTCGGTGCCGCACGTCGTCCCCGAGGTCGATCGCTCCCCGGAGTTCCGCACGCCCACCGCGGCCTGGGGCGACGCCGCCACCGTCGTGCCCTGGACGATCTACCAGCGCACCGGCGACCTCCAGGTGCTCGAACGGCAACTGACGAGCATGAGCGCCTGGGTCGACAAGGTCGCCGCCCTGGCCGGCCCGGACCGGCTCTGGCGCGGCGGCTTCCAGTTCGGTGACTGGCTCGACCCGACCGCTCCGCCGGAAAACCCCGGCCAGGCCAAGGCCGACCCCGACGTGGTGGCCACCGCCCACTTCGCCCGCTCGTCGTGGATCGTGGCCGAGGCGGCCCGCCTGCTCGGCCGGGCCGCCGACGCGGAGAAATACCGCCTGCTGACCGAAGAGGTACGGGCCGCCTTCGCCGAGGCCTTCGTGACGCCGCAGGGCCGGATCCACTCCGACGCGCAGACCGTCTATGCGCTGGCTGTCGAGTGGGATCTGCTGCCGCAGGCGGAGCAGCGGGTGGCGGCCGGTCGCCGGCTGGCCGAGCTCGTGCGCGACGGCGGGTACCGGATCGCCACCGGCTTCGTCGGCACGCCGCTGGTCTGCGACGCGCTCACTAGCACGGGTCACCTCGACGTCGCGTACCGCCTGCTCCTGCAGACCGAGTGCCCGTCCTGGCTCTACCCGGTCACCATGGGCGCCACCACGGTGTGGGAGCGCTGGGACAGCATGCGCCCGGACGGCACCATCAACCCGGGGGAGATGACCTCCTTCAACCACTACGCCCTGGGCGCGGTGGCCGACTGGCTGCACCGCACGGTGGCCGGGCTCGCGCCCGCCGCGCCCGGATACCGCCGCCTGCTCGTGCACCCCCGGCCCACGCCGGAGCTCACCAGCGCGGCGGCAACTCATCTGACCCCGTACGGGAAGGCCTCGGTCTCCTGGCATCGCTCCGCCGGCCACCTGCGGCTCGACGTGCACGTGCCGGTCGGGGCGTCGGCCGAGGTCCACGTGCCGGGCGCGGATCAGGCCGTGACAGTCGGCCACGGCGACCACCGCTGGCTCGTGGCCGATGTCTGAGCCGATCATTCCGGGCTTCTACCCCGACCCGACGGTCTGCCGGGTCGGTGACGACTACTACCTGGCCCACTCCAGCTTCGAGTACTTCCCCGGCGCGCCGATCTGGCACAGCCGTGACCTGCTCCGCTGGACGCAGATCGGCCACATCCTGACCCGCCGCAGTCAGTTCGCCCGCGGGGACGGCCGCCCGTCCTCGGGGATGTACGCCGGGACGCTGCGGCATCACGACGGGCGATTTTTCTACGTCACCACGAACGTCAGCGACTACGACGGCGGCCAGCTGATCGTCACGGCCGACGACCCGGCCGGGCCGTGGAGCGAGCCGGTGCGGGTGCCCGAGGCGATCGGCATCGACCCCGACCTGGCTTGGGGCGACGACGGCACGTGCTACCTGAGCTGGAAGGCGATGAGCTTCGACGAGGGCGAGGTCGGCATCCGCCAGGCTCCGCTCGACATCTGGTCGGGCAGGTTCCTGGCCCCGGCGTACCCGATCTGGCAGGGCACTGGACTCGCCGCGGCCGAAGGACCGCATCTGTACACCATCGACGGCCTCTGGTATCTGCTGCTCGCCGAGGGCGGCACCGAACGCGGGCACGCCGTCACCGTCGCCCGCGGCCCGCACCCGTCCGGACCCTTCGAAGGGTGCCCGGACAACCCGATCCTCAGCCACCGCAGCACCGTCCACCCGGTCCAGAACACCGGCCACGCCGACCTGGTCCGCGCACCCGGCGGCGGCTGGGCCGCCGTCTATCTGGGCACCCGGCCTCGGGGCTGGACGCCGGGCTTCCACGTCCTGGGCCGAGAGACGTTCCTGGCCGGCATCGACTGGGTGGGCGGCTGGCCGGTGTTCGACGAGGACCGCTACCAGGTGCCGCCGGTCGACACCGGGTTCACGGAGGTGTTCGGCGACTGCGCGCCGCACCTGCGCTGGGTCGCCGACGGCAACGGCCTGCGGTGCACCCGGGTCCGCGATCTGCGCTGGTGCGCCGAGGCGACCCTGGACGGGCCGGGGCGCTTCGAGGTGCGCATCGACGACCGGCACGCGTACGGCCTGACCCGCCACCACGACCGAGTCGAGGCGTCGGCTCGCGTCGGCGACCTCGGCGCCGTCCTCGCCACCCTCCCCGTCGCGGACGGTCACACGGACCTGCGGATCGAGGCGGTGCCACCGCCGTCACGCGAGACCGGGCCCGACGAGATCGTCCTCTCCGCCGGCTCGCGCGAGCTCGCCCGCCTCGACGGGCGCTACCTCTCCACCGAAGTCGCGTCCGGGTTCACCGGCCGCATGCTCGCCACCGCCGGGGCGCACGTCCGGTCGGTGACCTACCGCCCCCAGGAGCAGTCATGAAAGCTGTCCTGAACTCTCTCCTTCTCGCCTCCGGCCTCATCCTCGTCCCGGCTTCCGCCGCCTCCGCCGCACCACCCGACTGCGCCCCCGCCACGCCCGGCGGGCCGGTCCAGGTCACGCCTGGCTGCGTCGACCCGCTGTACGCCCACCCCGTCATCGACAGCGCGCAGGACTTGACCACTCCGGTCACGCATCACCGGGTGTCCGGGCACTTCGACGGTACGGACGTCAAGTTCACGATCTACCTGCCGCCGGCCAGGCAATGGCAGGGCCGCTTCTTCCAGTACACGTACCCGACGTCGACCGAGAACGCCAACGACCGGGCGGTCGCCTTCGGAGCCGCCAGCGGCGCGTACACCGTCCAGACCAGCGGCACGGGCGGTTACCGCCACGACGCCGCGGCCGCGAAGTTCGCCGAGACCGTGGCGGCCGCCCACTACCGATCCGGGCACCGGCGGATCTACGGCTACCTGTACGGCCCGTCCGGCGGCTCCTTCCAGACCGTCGGCGCCATCGAGAACACCACCGGAGTGTGGGAGGGCGCCGTCCCGGTCGTGCTCGGCGTGCCCACCTCCATCCCCATCAACTTCTTCGTGCGCGCGCAGGCCCGGATGGTCCTGCGGGACGTGGCCGACCGAATCGCCGATGCCGTACGCCCCGGCGGGTCCGGTGACCCGTACGCCGGGCTCACACCGGTGCAGGCGGCGATGCTGCAGGAGGCCACGAGCCTGGGCGTTCCGCTCAAGGCGTGGGCCGACCCCGACTACGTGCTCGGCCTGTCGGCGCCGGACGGCCTGCTCGGCTTCGGCGCCGTGATTCAGCAGCTCGATCCCACGTACGCCGACGATTTCTGGTCCAAGCCCGGCTACCTCGGCACCGAGCAGTCGGCGCTCGGCGACATCGTCCGGGCCGAGCTGGCCCGGACCGGTGACCGCTGGGCCGTCGCGCTGCCCTCCTACTACCGCCACCAGATACCGCCGGCCGGCGAGGGCTACGACGTCTTCGACTCGTTGCGCGGCCGCTATCCGCAACGTCCGTTCCTGGTCGGCCCGGCGATCGCGAACAGCGTCACCGGCGGCGGCGCCTACACCGGCCGGATCAACGGCAAGGTCATCCTGGTCGACAACCTGGTCGACACCGACGCGTACCCGTGGCACGCCGACTGGTACGCCCGCCGGGTCCAGTCCCCGAGCGACTTCCGCCTGTATTACAACGACAACGCCGACCACCTTGAAGGACCGGTCACCGGGGCCAAGGCCAGCCGGATCGTCTCGTACGACCCGATCGTGGAGCAGGCGCTGCGCGACGTTGCCGACTGGGCCGAGCGCGGCGTGCGCCCACCGCAGTCGACGCGTTACACGGTCACCGACGGCCAGGTGCGCGTCCCGCCGACGGCCGCCCGGCGGCGCGGCATCCAGCCCGTCGTCGACCTCACCGTCCGCGGCCGCGACCGCGTCGACGTCAAAGCCGGCCAGATGGTCGACTTCCGGGCCCGAGTCGCGACACCGCCCGGAACCGGAAGGATCGTCTCCGCCGGCTGGGACTTCACCGGATCCGGCGCCTTCACCCCGGCCACCACGGGCTTCACCGCCAGCCACCGGTTCGCCGAACCCGGCACCTACTACGTGTCTTTCACAGTGGCCTCGTCCCGGTCCGGCCATGCGGAGTCGTTCGCCATGGTCGAGAACCTGGACCGGGTCCGCGTCGTCGTCCACCCCCGCTGAGGAGTTTCCGTGCTGAGCCATTTCATCACCGTCGGGCAGGTGCTCGACGCGCCGGGCGGACGAGCCGTACTGGAACGATTCCTGCCGCAGACCGTCGACCGCGCCGACGTCCGCGAGCTTCTCGTGCTGTTCTTCCTGCGGGTCACGCCGGGACTGCGCGACGACGAGCGGGCCCGGGCGGCGTTCTGGGCCGAGATCGACCCACTGATGTCGCCGATCATCCTCCGTGAGCACGCCGCCGCGATCACGCCGTCCCCGGTTGACGTGGATGCGACGCGCTCCTCGGCGCCCTGGTCCGTCGTGGGCTCGCCGACTCGATGGGGACTGCTGGAGATCGCCCTGCGCGGGCCGGCCGACGGTAACCCGTTCATCGACGTCGAGCTGACCGCCGAGTTCCGGTGCGGCGAGCGATCCTGGACGGTCGGCGGCTTCTACGACGGCGACGGCACGTACCGGCTGCGCGCGCTCGCGGAGGAGGAAGGAACCTGGCAGTTCGTCACCTCCGCCACGACCCCTTCGCTCGACGGGATTATCGGCGAGGTGACCGTCGGCCCGGCGGCCGACGGGGCGCATGGGCCAGTCCGGGTGGACGGGTTCCACTTCACCTACGCGGACGGAACCCGCTACCGGCCATGGGGGACCACCGCCTACGCGTGGAACTACCAGGACGACAAGACTCAGGCGCAGACGCTGGAGACGCTGGCCGCGTCGCCCTTCACCAAGCTGCGGATGTGCTTGTTCCCCAAGCATTTCGTCTTCAACAACGAGGAGCCCGCCCGGTTCCCGTTCCCCAGTTCGTCCGACCACACGCGGTTCGACACCGAGTTCTTCGCCCGTCTCGACGAGCAGGTGCGCCGTCTGGGTGAACTCGGCATCGAGGCCGACATCATCCTGTTCCATCCGTACGACAAGTGGGGTTTCTCGGATCTGGGGCCGGCCGTCGACGAGCGGGTGGTCCGCTACGTCGTACGCCGCCTGGCCGGGTATGCCAACGTCTGGTTCTCGCTGGCCAACGAGTACGACGCGATGCCCGGCAAGACGATCGCGGACTGGGACCGGATCGGTGCGACCGTCACCGCCGAGGACCCGCACGGGCACCTGGTGTCCATCCACAACTTCATCGAGCACTTCGACCACTCGCGGCCGTGGATCACCCACGCCAGCATCCAGCACGGCCGGGTCGAGGAGGTCACCGGCTGGCGCGAGCGCTGGGGCAAGCCGGTGGTCATCGACGAGGCCGGCTACGAAGGTGACATCGAGTACGACTGGGGCAACCTGACCGGCGAGGAGATGCTGCGCCGCTTCTGGGATGGGGCGGTGCGCGGCGGCTACGTCGGGCACGGCGAGACCTATTGGAACGCCGAGGAGAGGATCTGGTGGGCGAAGGGCGGTCAGCTGACCGGCATGAGCCCGCGGCGGATCGGCTTCCTGGCCGAGATCGTCGCCGCCGCACCGACCGGGATGCTCGAGCCCCTGCCGTCCGACTACGACCTGCCGTGGGCCGGCGTCCAGGACGAGTACCTCGTCACCTATTACGGCCTTGGCCGGCCGGGGGAGCGGCATATTCTGCTGCCCCCGGGCCGCTGGCACGTCGATGTTCTGGACACGTGGGAGTGCACCGCCGAACGGCGGCCCGGCACGTACGAGACCCTCGTGGTCGTGCCGCTGCCGGCCAAGCCCTATCAAGGTGTACGGCTGGTGAAGGCCTGATGCGGACGTCGTTCACGCCCGGCCAGGTCTGGCTCGACACCGACGGCAGGCGGATCCACGCCCACGGCGGTTCGCTCATCGAGGTCGACGGCACGTTCTACTGGTACGGCGAGAACAAGGAGCGCTCGACGCCGGGCAGCGGCATCTGGCACTGGGGAGTTCGCTGCTACTCGTCGACCGACCTCTACAACTGGACCGACCGCGGCCTGATCGTCCCGCCCGAGGTGGACGACCCGGCCTCACCGCTGCACCCGGCCATGTCGTTGGACCGGCCGCACATCCTCCGGCACTCCGGCTCGGGGCAGTACGTGTGCTGGATCAAGGTGATGTCCCCGGCCGGGCAACGCTCGACGGTCCTCGTGGCGGACGACATCCTGGGCCCGTACCGGATGGTCGGGAAAGATCTGAAGCCCCTGGGCATGAACGCCGGGGACTTCGACCTGGTCGTCGATCCGACCGACGGCAAGGGCTACTACTACTTCGAGCGGGTCCACAGCGAGCTGATCTGTGCCGACCTGACCGACGACCACACCGGCGTGACCGGGTATTACTCCACCCACTTCCCGCTGGTGCAACCGCCGTACGTCCGGGAAGCGCCCGCCTATTTCGCCCGGCGCGGCCGGCACTATCTCGTCACCTCGGGCACGACCGGCTACTACCCGAACCCGTCCGAGGTCGCCGTCGCCCCCAGCTATCACGGCCCGTGGACGGTCCTCAACGACCCGCATCCGGACGACCCGAGCCGCAGCTCGTACCAGTCGCAGGTCAGCTCGGTCTTCCGGCACCCGCACAAGCGAGACCTGTACATCGCGCTGGCCGACCGCTGGCTGCCGCGCTACACCGCCTCCAGCGCGGCGGCGATCGCCCTGCACGCCGAGCGGTTCGCCCCGTTCGGCGGCCATCACGACGGCCCGTGGTCCGACCTCACGGAGGTCGACACGTCGATCGCGGACTACGTCTGGCTGCCCTTCCGGTTCGACGGGGAACGCGCCCTCCTCGACTGGCACGACGAATGGCGCGTGGAGGACTACGCATGAGCCCCACCTGGCGCGACGAGCACCTGGAGGCCGGTCACCGGGCCGAGCTGCTGCTGGCCGAGATGACCACCGCCGAGAAATGTCACCAGCTCACCGCCCGGATGGCGTGGTCACTGGTGAAGGCCGACGGCACCGACGCCGACGGCGCCGAGGACGTGCTCCGCAATCCGCCGGGGCACGTGGCGCAGCTGATCCTCGCCGACCCGGCGCAGTTGGCCGCGATGGTCGGCACGATCCAGAGACAGGTGCTGTCCCGCAGCCGGCTCGCCATTCCGGTGCTCTTTCACGCCGAGGCGCTCAGCGGCTTCCTCAACGGCGGGCACATGGTGTTCCCGTCCGGCACCGGGCTCGCCGCCGGCTGGAGCCCCGACCTCGTCGAGGAGATGGCCGGCCTGATCCGGCGGCAGATGCGCCGTACCGGCCTGATGCACGCGCTGTCGCCGGTGCTCGACGTGGCCCTCGACCCGCGGTGGGGGCGCGTGCACGAGACCTTCGGCGAGGACCCGTACCTCTGTGCGGCCCTGGGGGTGGCCTACGTGCGCGGCCTGCAAGGGAATGACCTTTCGCAAGGTGTGATGGCCACCGGCAAGCACTTCCTGGGATACGCGGCGCCAGCCGGCGGCCTGAACCTGTCGGCCTTCGAGTCCGGCGCCCGGCGCACGCGTGACCTGTTCGCCTATCCGTTCGAGGCGGCGATTCGCCTGGCCGGGCTGCGGTCGGTGATGAACTCGTACGCCGACGTCGACGGTGTGCCCGCCGGTGCCTCGCCGGAGGTGCTCCAGGACCTGTTGCGCGACACGCTCGGCTTCGACGGCTTCGTCTCCTCCGACTACACCACCCTTGAGCAGCTCGTCGACCGGCAGCGGGTCGCGAAGGACGCAGCGGAGGCCGGGCGCCTGGCCATCGGGGCCGGGCTCGACGTCGAGATGCCCAATCCGTACGGCTACGGCGACGTGCTCGCCGCCGAGGTCGAGCGGGGGGCGGTCGACGTCCGGCACGTCGACGACTGCGTCCGCCGGGTGCTGAAGGCGAAGTTCGAGGTCGGGCTCTTCGAGCATCCATATCCGGTGGAGAGCATCGACGTGGCCGCCGTGGCCCGCGAGGGCGGCGACCTGTCGCTCGAGCTGGCCCGGCGCTCGGTCGTGCTCGCCCTGAACGACGGCATCCTGCCGCTGGCCACCGGCGGGCTCGACGTCGCCGTCATCGGGCCACACGCCGACGCCCCGACGTTCCAGTTCCCGACCTACACGTACGCGTCGTGGCGCGAGGCCAACGAGGCCGTGATGCGCGGCGAGCTCGGCACCATGAACGGGGCCGAGGACACCGTATCCGCCTGGTACTCGGCCCTTTTCGGCGCGTGGGACGGCGACAGCTTGACTCCCTCGCTGGCGGCCGAGATCGGCGACCGCGCCGGCACGGTCCGGGTCGAGGGCGGCTGCACCCTGACCGAGGATCTGGGCTCACTCGACGTGGCGGTCGAGGCGGCGCGGGCGGCCGACGTCGTCGTGCTGGCGCTGGGCGGGGCCAGCCTGTGGTTCACCGGTGAGCGGACCGAGGGCGAGGCCAGCGACACCGCGGACATCACCCTGCCGGCCGCGCAGGTGCGGCTGGCCGAGGCGGTGGCGGCCACCGGCACCCCGCTGGTGGTCGTGCTCGTGCAGGGCCGGGCCTACGCGCTGCCGAAGGTCATCCAGGACGCCGCGGCCATCGTCGTCGCCCCGTACGCCGGACCGTTCGGCACCCGGGCGATCGCCGACGTGCTCTTCGGCGTGGTGAACCCGTCCGGCAAGATGCCGTACAGCCTGCCCAGGCACAGCGGCCAGATCCCGGTCCACCACCACCAGAAGGCCGGCTCGGGCTACCGCAACCCCTTGCCGCCCGGCGTCTCCCGGCACTACCTCGACCTGGAGGCCACGCCGCTGTGGCCGTTCGCCCACGGGCTGAGTTACACCACGTTCGCGCTCGGCGACCTGGACTGCGGCCCCGACATCGACGCGTACGGCACGGCCCAGATCAGCGCCACCGTGGCCAACACCGGTGATCGGGCCGGGGCCACGGTGGTGCAGCTCTACCTGCGGGTCAACACTTCACCGGTCACCCGGCCCGCCCAGCAGCTCGCCGGCTTCGCCCGGGTCGAGGTGGCCGCCGGCGAGAGCTGCCGCGTCACGTTCGAGGTCGACGCCTCGCACCTGGCGTACACCAACCTGGCCCGCCAGGTGGCGGTCGAGCCGGCGCCGGTGGACGTCTTCGTCGGCCTCGACTCCGACGACCGGTCGCTGGCGGGCTCGTTCGCCGTGGCGGGGCCCGCGCGGATGGTCGAGGGCGCCGAGCGGTCGTTCCTCTCGCGAGCACGCCTGCACCCTTAGGATCGGCGGGTGGTCTCGACACCGGACAGCCAGGACGCGCGCCGCGTCACCATCCAGGACGTGGCGCGCGAGGCCGGCGTGTCGGTCTCGGCCGTCTCCAAGGTCGTCCGGGACGCGTACGGGGTCAGCGACGGTATGCGGGAGAAGGTCACCGCCGCCATCGACGCGCTCGGCTATCGCCCGCACACCGGCGCCCGGGCGATGCGCGGCCGCTCGTACACGGTCGGAGTGATGCTCATCGAGCTGTCGTCGCCGTTCCAGCCGCAGATCATCGACGGCATCACGGCCGAGCTCGAGCCCACGCCTTTCCAGGAGATTCTGATCGCCGGCGGCCCGTCGCCCGAGCGGCAGAAGCGCAGCATCGAGGCCCTGGTCGACCGGCAGGTCGACGGGCTGATCGTCATCGCGCCCTGGATGGAGCAGGCTTGGCTGGAGAAGCTGGGCGCGAGCCTGCCGACGGTCGTGCTGGCCCGGCACGGCGGCGCCGACACCTTCGACACGATCGTCGACGACGACTTCGAGGGCGCCCGCCTCATGGTCGACCACCTGGTGGCCCTCGGGCACCGGCGCATCGTGCACACCAGCCAGCCCTCAGGCGGGCTGGAACGCCCGTACGTCCTGTCGCACACGCCGCGGCTCGACGGCTACCAGGAGACGATGCGACGGCACGGGCTGGAGCCGGACGTCATCGTCACCAGCTACTCGGAAGAGGGCGGATACGAGGCCGCCCGGGAGGCGCTGGCCCGTCCGGTCCCGCCGACCGCGATCTTCGCCGGGGCCGACATCGCCGCGCTGGGCGTGCTGCGCGCGGCCGAGGAGCTCGGCCTGCGGGTTCCGGAAGACCTCAGCGTCGCCGGGTACGACAACATCTATATGTCGACGATCGGCCGCATCTCCCTGACCACGATCGATCAGTCGGCTCAGCTCACCGGTTCTCGCAGCGCCCGGTTGCTGCTGGAGCGCATCGATGGTCGTACCCGCCCGGTGCACTACCTCATCGCGCCGCGCCTGATGGCTCGCGGCACGACCGCCTGACGTCTCCTTGACTGCGGCCGGCCGTGCCGCCTACGCTATTTGTAGAACGTTGCACGGGTTGGCCGGCGACGACCCTACGGGGGCAGTGCGCAGCCGTTGAGCGGCTGCCCGATCGCAAAGGCCCCCGGTGAACTCCGCCCGCCGTACCCTGCTTGTGCTCGGCCTCCTCGTCGCGCTCGGCCCGTTCACTGTCGACCTTTACATTCCGGCGTTCCCGCTCGTCCAGGCCGACTTCGGCACGGGCGCGGCCGCCGTGCAGTTCACGTTGACGGCCACCACCATCGGCTTCGCGCTGGGCCAGCTGGCCATCGGGCCGTGGAGCGACAGCATCGGGCGTCGCCGGCCCCTGCTGGTGGCCACCGCCTTGCACGTCGCCGGCAGCCTGGGCGTCGCCGCGGCGCCCACCGTCGAAGTCATGCTCGTCTTCCGGCTGCTGCAGGGCGCCGGAGCCGCGGGCAGCGGCGTCGTGGCCCTGGCCATGGTGCGCGACCTCTTCGACGGCGCCCGGTTCGTCGGGATGGCCGCCCGGCTCGCCGTGGTGACGGGGCTCGCGCCGGTCGTCGCACCCTTCGCCGGCTCGCTGATGCTGAGTCACATGCCCTGGCGGGGTCTGTTCGTCTGCATCGCGCTCTACGGCTTGGCGGTGCTCGCCGTCGCAGCGTTCCTGATCCGGGAGACGGCCCCACCGGTGCGGCGAACGGGGGCGCCGCTCGGGCGCTACCACGTGCTGGTGACGGATCGAGGCTTCGTCGGCGCCGCCCTCGCCGGTGGTCTGCTGGTCTCCAGCGTCTTCACCTACATGACCTCGTCGTCGTTCCTCTTCCAGGAGACGTACAGCCTCTCCGCCCAGCGGTACAGCCTGGTCTTCGCGGCGAACGCGGTGGGTTTCGTGATCGGGGCGCAGACATCCGCGCGGCTGGTCGCCCGGATCGGGCCGCGGCGGCTGCTTCAATACGTGCTGCCCGCGCTCGCCGGCCTCGGCTCCACCCTCTTGTTCGTTGCCTTCGCCGGCGAGAACGTGGTGGCGGTGACTTTCGTGACGGTGCTCTACTTCCTCCTGGCGGGCTCCGTCGGGCCCTGCCTGCAGGTGATCGGCATGGCCCCGCACGGCGAGAGGGCCGGGACCGCCGCGGGGTTGATGGGTGCCGCGAACTTCGGCCTGGCCGGCGCGACCGCGCCGGTGGCCGGCCTGCTGGGCGTCGGCTCGATCGGCCCGATCGGCCTGGTCATGGGGCTGACCATGGCGGTCGCGGCGGTTGTTTTCCGGGTGTTGGTCGGCGATCGGCGCGAAGCACGGGCCGAGGCCCACGACTGATGTTGCTCTCGTGATCACTCGGCTGTCGTCAGGACGCACGCCCGGGTGGCCGACGCCTGGCGGGACTGGCAGCACAAGCTGTCCACGACGTCGATCCTCGACAACCAGGCGGTGTCGGTCGAGGACCGGTCACCACGCCGCGTGGCGACGGGACGCTGCACCCGGGGTCCGGCCAACGGCTGGTACGCGCATGCCCTGCGCAGCGGCACCGGCCGTATCCGGGCCGGCGGCCCGGCACGTGACCTGAACAACGGCGTCGGCGTCTTCCCGATCCCGCCGGAGGGGACCCGCGCCGATGGGTCACCGGGATGCGGGGGTGGTGTGACCCGCTTCGGAGTGGTTCTGGCCGCGGTCATGGATGCCGGTCGACTGGTTGGCGTGCGCAGATCGGCCAGGTGGGCCAGCCCCGCGGAGGCGTCGACCGTCCGTGGGCCTTCCTCGCGCCACGGGCGGCGATCAATCGTCGGCGCCGCCCCCGTCCGGTTCGGTGCCGGGCCGGTCATGGTGCAGTCGACCGGCGAAGTCGGCCTTCGACACCTCGACCTGCAGCTGCGCCACGTCGGCGCGAACGGCCTTCACCTCCCAGTAGAAGGCTTGTGACGGCGCGGCGCCGTCCGCCGAGCGGACGGAGAAGCCTCCGTCGCGGACGGCGGACGCCGCCAGGGCCGCGACCGGCGCCGCGGTTTCCGCCCTGGTCGATGAGGAAGGACTTCGTGGTGCCGTAGGCGCCGCCGAAGCAGAACAGGTCGGCCGCCGCCTCGCCGCCGACGTGCACCGGCTGACCGGTGCTCCAGTTGAGGAAGAGCGGATCGTCGGCGTCCTGGGCGTGGTGCTTGCCGTCGACGTGCCGGGTGGCGAGATGCCCGTGACGCCGGCGGTCACCCCGTTGGCGATTCCACCGCCGGCCACGTGCAGGGCGGCCAGCGGTTGCGCGGTGCCGACGCCGAGGTTGCCGGGGACATGGACGGCTCCGGTGGCGCCGTCGATCGCGAGGCGCAGATTCCATGCGGTGGGGGCGGCCGGCGTGGTGGTCCACACTTCCAGCCGAGGGGCCGCATCCGCATCGTCGATCTCGACGGTGACGGCGGGCCGGGCCGGGTCGGGGAACACCCAGGCGTCGTTGTGGTGCGCGTTGTACGCGAGGCTGCTCCAGCCCGGTGCTCCGCTGAGGTACAGAGCGTTCTGGAGGGTGACGCGGCCGGCGGCGATCGACAGCTCGGCGAACGTACCCGCGTCGGCGGACAGGTCGATGCCGTCGGTCGCGTCGGGGACCTGCAGCTGGAGGCCGCCGCCGGGGCGAGGACCGAGACGCCCGGCGGGTATGTCGGTGACGCTGAGCCGGCCGGAGGTGGTCTGCGACGCACCGGTTCGCAGCTCCACGGATTCCGCGGCGGGGGTGAGGCCGTGCCGCCCGGCGGGACTGAGGCCGTCGGCTACCACCGCGCCGCCGGCGTCGAGGGTGATGACGGCCTGCCCGCCCGCCGCCAGCGCGATCTGGCGGCCGCGTCTGTCCATCGCCACCCCGGGTCCCCCGGCACGTGGTATTCGGTACGGATGATTCGCTCGCTCGCCATGGTTTCCCCTCCCGGCGCCGCGACCGGGTTCAGGCTCCGGCAGTGCCGGGATCGGCCAGCACCTCTTCCAGGACCTGCATGGCGCCGCTGATGCGCAGCACGGTCTGCCGCAGCAGGGTCTGCTCCCGGTCCAGTTCACGAAGCCTGTTCTCGCCGAGCTGAAGTTCCTGGCGCAGCACCGTCAGCCGATCCTCGGTGCGTTGCCGCAACGCGGCTTCGGTGTTCTCTGCTGTGATGGTCATGCCGGATCCCCTTACCAGTTGCGGATGTCGCGGGAGTCCTCGGCGGTCAGCCCAGGAACTGGAACATGTTCTGGTCCTCGCCGCCGTCCTGGTCGGCCTGCACGATGCGCCGGGTGACGCTCCGGTGGCGTTCGACCAGATCCTGGTGGCGGGCCCAGTGGACGCTCCGGGTCAGGCCACCGCCGAACAGCCTCGGGTGCCGGTAGAGTCCCCGCTCGTCTTCGGGCTTGTCCTCTTCCACCAGAAGGGGGTGCGCCCGGGCCCACGCGTCGTCGCGGACTCCGGTCACCTGCCAGGACACCTTCGTCCCGGGGCGGCCGCCGGCGATGGTGAACTCGCCGTCCTGGAGTTCCGTCTTGACGTACACGCCGGCCTGTTCGCGGATGGCGGTGAGCTGGTAACGGAGATCGGTGTTGAGGACGTCGAACCATGCCGGCAGGCGAACGACGGCCTCCCCGGCCGCGTCCAGAGTGACGTTGCCGGTGTAGACGTTGGTCCGCTCGGAGGACTCGACGGCGGTGTGCCGCAGGTACTTGCCCTCCGGATCCAGCGGATGGTCGATGAGGAACTGCTTGTCGTTGGCGGTCAGGGTGCCGTTCACATTGACGTTGCCCAGCAGGTTCGACACCCCCAGCGCCATCAACGCGACATTGTTGCTGGCGCCCATCAGGGCGGTGCCGTCCGGCGACGAGGCGCCGAGCGCCGTTCCGCTGGTGGACTGGGCGCAGATCGCGGTGCCGAGACCGTTCGTCACGGTTAGGGCGGTCTGGTTGCGGTCGTCGTGTTGCATGCTCACGATGCCGTTGACGTCGCTTCTGCCGCCCAGCCGCAGACCGGCCGGAACGTCGACGACGCCGGTGTTGCCGTCGATGCCCAGGCGCAGGTTCCAACCGGTCGGGTTGGCGGAGGTGGTGGTCCAGACCTGGAGCCGCGGGATGTTGTTGGCGTCGTCCATCTCGACGGTGACGGCGGGCCGCGCCGGATCGGGGAAGACCCAGTCGGTGTTCGCGTCGTTGTGGTGGGCGTTGTAGGACAGGCTGCTCCAGCCGGTGGAACCGCCCAGGAACAAGGCGTTCTGGCGCAGGCCCGGGTTGGCGGTCACGTGCAGCGCGTGGCTCGGTGTGTCCGTGCCGACGCCGAGCCGCGCGGTGGTGGGGTCCAGCACGATGGGCTCGGCCCCGTCGGCGCGGCGCAGCGCGAACCGGTCGGTGGCCACCGACATCTTCGCGAAGGTGCCCCCTTCCGCGGCGAAGTCGACCAGCCCGGCCGGGTCGTCGACCTGAAGCCGGACGCCGCCACCGGGACGGGCCCCGAGATGTCCGGCCGTCAGCTCCGAGACGCTGAGTCCGTCCGCGCCGGCGGCGGCGACCGGCGTGCGCAGCCGTACCTCGGTCACCGCCGGTGCGGGACCGGTGCGACCGTCGGGAGTGAGCCCGCCGGGCCGTACCACGCCGGCGTCGTCGAGGTCGGCCGTCGCCAGCACCACGCGCTCGTCCGGCGGGGTGCCGGCCGACGTCAGCCGCAGCCAGGGGGTGTGGTTGTCCTGGAAGATCTTCTGCCCGGAGCTGGCGAACAGGTCCTGGTCGAAGGTCTCCCGCCAGGTCACGCTGACTTCGCAGCTGCCGCTGCTGCCGCCGGTGGGCAGCTCCACGCCCGTGGCGTCGACCGGAACCAGCTGGCTGGTCTGGTCCGGATCGGCGGAGATCTCCGCGAAGCCGCCGGCGGCCAGCGAAATGTGCCGGCCGGCACCGTCGAGGGCCACACCCGGGGAGATCCGGATCGTGGACCCGCCGGCGGTGGCGGTGACGGTGAGCCCTTCGACCACCCCGGAACCGTGTGCGCCGGCGTGCACCTGCTCGAGGGACCGCACATACTCCTCGAGGTCGACGCCGCTCTCGGCGTGAGTCGTGGATCCCAGCCGCGGCAGGCCGCTGCCGGGCACCCGGTATTCGGTGCGGCTGATTCTCCGGCTTGTCATGCTGTGACCTCCTCTGGCCGGCGGCCTAGCTGTGCGGGATGAGGGCGTTGAGCTCGTCGAGCCGGTCGCTGATCTGCTTGATGACTTGCGAGATCCGCGTGAATTCCTGCTCCAGCGCCTGGAAGCGGACGTTGAAGCCGTCGTCGCCGGCGGCTCGCACCAGGTCCTGACCGTCGACGTACGGCCGGAATGTCACGCTGGGGGTGTAGCTGATGGCCATCGCGTTGCCTCATCTCTCGGTTGTGGCCGCGGCGGTTGTGGCCGCCGCGACCGGAAGTCGGGGTAGGTGTATCCGGGGAAGAGATCGAGCGTGCCGGCCAGTTCCGCGACGTGGGTCCGCAGCTCGGCGGTGCCGACCTCGACGCCGACCGGGTGCAGCGCGTTGAGCACGTTCATCACCAGGTCGTAGTCGTCCTTGCGGACCCGCACCGGCGTTCCGGAGGCCTCCTTGGCCCGGACGGCCGCGGAGAACCTGAGCTGGAAGGTGCGCGGTGGGGAATGGTCCGGCCACAGGTAGGAGGCGCGCAGCACCGCGGCGCCGGCGCCGGCCGGACGCAGATCGATCTCCGCCTTGGTGGTGCCGGACAGGCTCGCCCGGACCGGCGTGCCGGACTGCAGCGACCAGGACAGCCGCTCGCCGTGGCCGGTCCCCAACGGCCACGCGGCCAGCACCCGGCCGGGTGGGTCGGCCGACAGCGTGGTCACGTCGTCCGCGCTGCGCCCGTCACCGGTGTCCTGCCGTACGACGTACGCCACCGCCGGGGTCAGCTCGACGTGGACGGGCGCGCCACTGAGCGGTACGAATCCGCCCGCGCTCGCACCGGTCGCGGCGGTCCCGTCGGCGTTGCGCAGATACAGGCCGCCGTCGGCGACGTCGGCGACGTACACGGTCTGGCCGTCGGCGGACACGGCGACGGCTCCGGGGCTGGTGCCGAGGCCGGTGACGGTGGTGATGACCGCCCGGTTCGCGACGTTGACGACGGCCAGCTTGCGGGCGACCGACATGGTCACATAGGCGCGGGTCGGCCCGACCGCCACTCTGGTCGGGGTGTCGCCCAGATTGATCGTCCCGAGCGTGGTCATGGTCGTGGTGTCCACCACGGCGATCCGGCGGCTCTGACTCAGCACCACCCAGGCCTGGCCGCCATCGCCGGTGAGCGCGACGTCGACGGGCAGCGGTCCGAGGGCCAGCGAACGGGTGACCGTGGGGGTGCCGGTGGTGTCGAGCTCGATGAGCCGGCCCAGGTCCGGGACGGCGACGTACAGGCGGGGACGGACCGGATGGTGGCGCAGGGCGTGCGGACTGCCGCCCAGCGCGACGGGGTCGCCGACCACGCCGGACGCGATGTCGACCACCGACAGGGACGCGCTGGCCGAGTCGGCGGTGTAGAGCCGGGAGCCGTCCGGGGCGACCGCCACCGCGGCCGGCGCCGCGCCGACCTTGAACGCCCGGCGTACGGTCCCGTCGGCGGTGTCGATCTCGCTGACCGTGTCGGTTCCGGTGTTGGCGACGTACAGGTGGCCGCGGGCGGGCGGCCCGGTGGCGTCCGCCGCGGCCGCCGCGCCGGCCCGGGCCCGGGGGGTGACGCTGTAGAGCACCGGCTCGTCCTCGTTGACCTCGGCCGGGCCGGTGATCTCGAGCATGTCGCCGGCGGGGTGCAGCAGACGCACGAGTCCGGCGTCGTGGTGCACGTAGCCGAACCCGACCTTGTGGGCCAGGCCGGCGAGCCGCTGCGCGTCGAGGCTGAGCCCGGCGGGGTCGAGCGTCAATGCCCGGCCCACCCCGGCCAGGCCCGGGTCGCCGGGCACCCAGGCGCTCGTCAGTCGCAGCGATCCGCTGCCTCCGCCGTCGCTGATCCGTTGCAGCAGCACGCGGAGCCGGTCGGCCATCGTGGGCTGCATGCGACGGTCGTTGACCGCGTCCGCTTCGATCGCACCGCTGGGGTCGTCGAAGGTGGTCAGGTAGGCCGGGTCGAAGAAGCCGTCGTCCGGAGTGCCGGCGACCGCCGGGTCAGGGTTGCGGCTGCCGTCGGCGGCGATGGCTTCGCCGGGGGCCAGCCGGTCGATGCCGATGCGCAGCCGGCGAGTGGCCGTGTACACCTTGGGCTCGCGCTGCACCTCGACCCGGACGAAGAGCTGGCCCGGGGCGGTGGCGCGCAACTGAACCCCGGCCGAACCCGGTTCGGTGGTCAACTCGGCATCGCCGGATCCACAGAGGATGGTGGACCACCGGTAGATGGTGCCGACGGGCAGCGGCGGATCCACCGACAGCGCCAGGGTCTGGCCGTCGAGCAGGTCGACGCCGTCCGGATCGGCCGTCCCGCCGATGATGGCGACGGTGTCGCCGGGCGCGACCGAGGCGTAGACGGACTGGGCGTCCGGGAGCAGCTGCACCCAGGAGAAGCCGGCCAGGTGGGCCAGGGCGGCGACCGCGCCGAGCGAGAGGACCGACGGTCCGGGGCGGCTGAGCAGCAGCGCGCGCCCCACGGCCCGCAGGTCGCCGGCCGCCGGGTCGTATGCGCCGTCCACGCGCAGCCGTCCGGAGTCGCCGAGTTCGCTCAACCGGTCGAGCAGCGCGTCCAGGGCCACGCGGGTGGGCAGCTGCATCAGATGGGGGTCGGGTGGCGGGCCTGGCGCGGCGTAGTCGGCGCGCGGATCGTCGGACCGGACCAGCAGGAGGGGATCGAAGCCGGCGCGGTCGGCGGCGCCGCTGCTGAGGATCTCCGGGGTCCGCCGGTTGCCGCCGGCATCCATGGATTCACCGGGCAGCAACGCGGCCGTGGAGATGGTCAGCCCGCGCACGGTGGAGACGAGCGTGGCGTCCCGCTCGTCGATGACGAACGGCTCGGCCTCGCCGGCCACGTCCGAGACAACGTCGTTGAGGGCGTCCTGCAGCACTTGCGGGGTCGGCAGCGTCCACCGCTGGAAGATGCGCAGCCGCCGGCGGTACCCCTCGTCGCTCTCCCCGAGCACGGGGTGGAATCCGGCGCGGGCCGCCCGGGAGAGGCGAACCTCGTCGACTACGCCGGTGAAAGTGTCCGCCGCGGCCGGGGCGGCGTGGCCGATCCGCAACGGCGCGGAGTTCGTCAGCGCCCCCAGGCCGGTGATCGGCGCGGTGGCGCGGGTCTCCCCGTTGATGTGCAGCCGCATCAGCGACGATCCGCGGTCGACGACGAGGGCCACGTGATGGAAGCGGCCGGCCGCCAGCGTCGTGTCGGCATGGACGACCACCTCCCGGCCGCCGTCGGACACGGTGGCGCGCACGTTGCGTACCAACCCCCGGCCGAAGTCGCCGACCGCCAGCGACCATCCGGGCAAGCCGGTGTCGCCGGGATCGCCCTTGGACAGCACCGCACCGGACCAGGCGCCCGGATCCGGCTGGAGGAAGCATTCGGCGGTCAGCCCGTCGCCGGGGCCGACCGCGAAGTCCGGGTGGTCGTCGACGAGCACCTGCGCGCCGGCGTCCCGGAACGCGAACCCGCCGCCGAAGCGTCCCACCGCGCCGGGCGCCGCCGTCACGCTGCTGCTCGGGTGCCCGGTTCCCCCGTAGACCACCTGGGCGTCGCGGGCCAGCGTGGCGCCCGCCGGCTCGTCGAGGTGGTACAGCGCCACCGTGCCATCCTCGAACGCGTACGGCAGCGGCGGGAACCGGGGTACGCCCAGATCGAAGCCCACCAGGTCGAGCGTCTGCCCGGCCGCGCGGTCCAGCCGGCGCTGGTCACGCACCTGGGCCAGCTGCCCGCGCAGGGCGTCGCGCTCCCAACCGACCACCCAGAGCAGCTTTCCGAGGTTGCCCAGCAGCGCCGTGACCTCCCATCGCTGATCCGCGGCCGGGTCGGCGTCCCCCGGCGGCGGCGCCATGGTGAGGGCCCGCAATCGCACCGCCGGACCCTCATCCGGGCCCAGCGGCACCAGCGTCGACATGCCGGACGGCGAACCGGCCGGTATCCGGCAGGTCGCGGTTCCGGTACGCACGGAGCCGTCCGGCGCCGCAACGTCATAGCCGAACGTCAGCGTCGTCTCGATGGACACGTCCTGCCGCGCGGCGACCACATACCGCGGGTCGGGCTCGGCGTCGAACCGCGCCCGGTGCTCGCGGAAGTCGTACTGCCGCACCCGGGCACCGGCCGTGGAGTCACCGGGGGCGAGCGTGAGCGCCAGCCTGGCCGCGCCCCGCGCGAACGGAGCCGTGAGGCGGCCGGTCATCCGATCCACGCCGATCATCGCGCCGTCACCTCCAGGTCGAGCAACGCGCTGTCCACCCGGAAGACCGCGATCTCGGTCGGTCCCATCACCAGGTTCTCGCCGGCGCCGGCCTCGACCACCTCGGATTGGAACCGCACCGAGCCGAACGCGATCCGTCCCAGGGCCGGCGGGCAGCGGCGCAACCGCAGGCTCTGCACGTCGACGACACCCGGCTGGTCGACGAAGGCGCGCATCACCTGGGAGTAGAGGACGTCACCGCCGAGCTTGAGGGCGCTGGTGTCGGCCAGCCGCTGGGTGATCGCGGCCCCGAGCGCCTGGGTGTCGTAGCCGGGTTGGGTGAACACCTGAGCCCGCGCTCCCACCTCGACGTGGTCGGCCTCGATCACCCGGGGGTGCACGCCCACCGGCCGGACCCGGTCCAGCGCGGCGGTGACCTGCTCGAAGACCCCGGCCACCGGGCCCGTGGTCCGCCAGGGCCGGACGAAATCATGCGCGATCACGACATCGAAGAAGTACGGGTCGCCCACCCGGCGGTCGGCGCTGAACGGCCGCCGGCCGAAGGCGAAGATGCCGAAGTAGCTCTGCGACACGTCGACGCCGCCAAGCGGATCGGACAGCTGCACGTCCAGCACGCCGGGCACGTCCAGGACCGCGGCGCGTACGCTCTCCAGCGTCCACATGCTGCGCGGCCAGCCGATCAGCCGGGCCCGGTAGGTGTCGTCCGGTTCGCGCTCGGATCCCCCGGTGAGCGGCTCCGCGTTGACCACGGCCAGCGCGGTGGGCGGCGTGATCGACAGGTACAGCTGCTGGTAGACCGGATCGACGGCGACGATCGCATTGGCCGGCACGTCGCCCTGCGGCCCGGCTTCGAACGCCGCCACCGGGACCGCGGCCACGGGCGTGGCGCCGGTGAGCGTGACGGCGACGGTGGTGCGGAAGGTGACCGGGACCGGGTCCGCGGTGATCAGCACGGTTCCGTCCGGCACCAGATAGGCACGGTCGGGCTGGGGGCTGGTCAGGGTGATCGTCACCGCGCCCTGCGCGTACCGGAACCGCCGCGGCACCGCCAGGTCCTCGCCGAGCAGATCGAGGTCGGCGCCGACCGCCGCCGAGACGAACCGCGAGTAGTACAGGTCCTCGAGGTGCCGCCAGAGTTCGGCGTCCTCGCCCGCCGTCACCTCCAGGATCTTGCGGATCGGGCTGGTCGGGGACAGATCCAGGTCCGCGCCGAAGACGTCCCGCGCCCGCTGCATGGCATCGCCGAGGATGACGTCGAATCCCTTGGGCACGAACCCGTCCGCCGTGACTCCGAAGCCGGCCATCTCAGTTCCCCAGGGCGATGGTGAGGCTGTGCTGACCGTCGTCCACGGTGACGATCGTGACGACCACCTGCCAGTTCCGGCGGCTCCGGGGGGATGGCTCGACGAAGCTGACGTCCCGGATCTCACGCACCCGCGGGTCGGTGCCGAGGGCCCGGACCAGGTTGAGCTGAACGAGGTCGCGGGCGGTGCGGACGGTGGCATCGCGGGTGAACACATCACCCGCGTCGAAGCCGTACGCGGTGTTGAACATGTCGGTGCCGAACGGCGTGAGCACCCGCAGAGTGAGCGCCTGGGCCAGGTTCGGCACGCCACTGATCTCCTCCAGGGTGCGAACCGTGCTCGCGCCGCCGTCCGTGCCGACCACCCGTCCGGCCATGACTAGATCGCCGTCGGCGAGCCTCAGGCTGCGCCCGAGGGCACTGGGACCGACCATGTCTTCACCCCGATCATCAACTCGCCATCAACGTCGTCTGGCCCGGCGACCGGACCTTCCACGGCGCCCCCGTGTCGGTCGTGCCCGTCACGGTCTCCAGCAGCACCGGCTTTCCGCCGACCCGCAACGAGGCCGCGCCTCCGCCGGTCGTCTGCTGCACGGTCTGGCAGGCGGGACCCGACGGGGGTACGCATTTCAGGATCGATTTGTGGTCGAGGTCGCCCTCGACCAGCACGGGGCTACCCGCGACGAGGAGCTTCCGCTGGCTCGCCACGATCTGCACGACGCCGCCGTGCGGACACTTCACCTCGGCCGCGGCCGTGAGCACGGCGTCGCTCATGTCACCTCCACGGTCGTTCCGTGCAGCGTGATGGTGCCGCCGCTCAAGGTGATCGACGCGTCCCCGCTCTTGAGGGTGATGTCCTTGCCCGCGGTGTCCACGGTCACCGCGCCGTCGTCGCCCACCGTGATCGCGGCGCCGCTCTCGTGCTCGATGACGAGGCGAGCGGCCAGGTCGCCGGGGACCTGCGGTCGTTCGCCGACCTCCGGCAGCGTGCCCGCACCGATGGTGATCCGCAGGCCCTTCGCCTGGATGACCCGTGACCCGGTGGCGTCGGTCAGATCGTTGACCCCTTTGCCGGTCGGCAGACCCTGGCCGTCCAGTTCGGTGGGCAGGCAGAGCCACCAGTCGCCGGCCACGTTCTTGGGCGGCTGCATCTTCGGCTGCTCGGCCCAGAGGAAGCCGGCCACCACCGCGTCGTTGACCAGCCCCCGGTTGTGGGCGAGCACCGCCCGCATGCCGGGCAGCACCGGCACGACGAGCCCGCACTTGTGGAACGCGAACGGCGCGACCAGCGGCTTGGCATGCAGCAACGGTTCCCGGTCGACGGGCACCTCGACGCTGGGCGCCACCGCGTCGGGCGGCGGTGACTGGCCGTACCGCAACGTCGCCAGGTGCCGGCCGCCACCCCCGTCGTCGTAACCGGCTATCTCACCGACATCGAACGCCGGCCGCTGGTCGTGCACGGTTTCCGCCAGATCGCGCAAACGGTCCACCACGCCGGACACCCCGGTCGGCCGCCGGGCCCGTTCGCCCGGACCGGCCGCCACCACGGTGACCTCGCACGTGTACCCCCGGCGCGTGCTGAACACGTGCCGGGCGTGCTCCACCCGCAGCGGTCCGGGCAGAGCGTCGCCCGGATCGTCGGTCTCCAGCACCGCGACGTGGCCCACCCGGACGTCGGGATCGCCGAGCGTCACCAGGTCGAGGCTGGTGCGTGCGCGTAGCGCGGGGGTGAGGCCAGGAGGACCGGCCGGCGGGGACGGCACCGCCTCGTCCGGCTCGTCCTGCCGGCGGTCGAGGCTGACGATGTTGTCGGCCGACCGGAACGCCACCGTGCCGTTCGCGCCGACGGCCTGACCGATGAATACCGTCCCGTCCCGGATGACCAGCGGGGCCTGCCCGGCCTCGGCCACGGCGCGGAGTGCCTCGAGGCCGTTGCTGTTGCGCACCGTGAAGTTGGTGACGTCGCGCAGCCGTCCGGCGATCACCTGCACGGCGGCCGCCCCGGCGATCGCGGCGACGAACTGGTCCAGCGAGCGGGTGCCGGGCTGACCGGCCGGCACCGACGTCTTGAGCAGCCGGTATCCGGCCGACTCGCAGCCGCGCAGCTCGGTGGCCAGCAGTCCGTCCGGGGTGATCGACGTTCGTACGGAGGTGATCACCCCGCGGAGCACCGGGTTGACGTGGCTGCCGGGGTCGTCGAAGTACCCCAGCGCGATCGTTGCCTCCAGCGGGGCCGTGGTGCCGGCCAGAGCCTCCCGATGCCGGTCCTTGAGCGTGTCGGCGACCTCCGCCGGCAGGTTCGCCAGCACCGCGGAGAAGGTACTCGCGGCCGCCCCGGACACCAGGTCGACGCGAATGTCGGCGTCGACTATGTAGTCACCGCTGAACACATCGTTGGAGACCCGCAGCGGCAGCAGCCCGCCCGGTCCGGCGCCGGCGACCTCGAGCTGGAACCAGATCACAAAGCCCATCGCGTCGCCACCCCCGCCGTGACTCGTGAGCCGAAGGCGCCGCCGGCATTCAGATTTCGCGGATGAACCGTGACCTCGGTGAACAGGAATGCGAGTTCCGCGGCCCCGTACTCCAGCCCGCAGGCGATCTTGCGGCGGAACACCACCTCGGGCTCGCCCGGCCGGTCGCGGGTCACCGCCATGACGAGAAACGCGCCGGGCGCCGGCAGCCGCAGCGGCTCGTCCGTCGCGAGCAGCCGCTCGTCGGTCACGTTCACCGAGAACACGACCAGGTACCCCCCATTTCCGACGGTCATGCGAAACGACTGCGGGAACCCTTCATCGGCGTTCACCGGCAGTTGCAGGTAGGCGTAGCGAAAGCTGGTCACAGCGGTAACGGAACCCTCGGTATGCGGGGGACCGAACTGAGCACCCGCGGCGCGGCCGACAGGGGGATGCCCGCCGCGAGCGCAAGGTCCGCGACCTCGCCCAGCACCGCGGTCCGGGTGGAGCGCGGCACATGCCGCAAGGTGAGACTCACCTCCACGGTCTCCCGCTTCTGTGCGCTCTGGTTGAACCGCAGGTCGGTGATCTGCATGTCGAGGCTGACGGTGAGCCCGGACACCACCGGTATGCCGGTGACGCCCAGCGCCGCGGCGGTGGCGGCCACCAGCACCCGCGACACGAGGGCCAGCGCCTCGAGCTCCTTCTTCAGCCGCAGCCGGTCCGGGCCGATCAGCATCGCGTCGATCGCGATCGTCTTAACCGTCGGCGCGAGGGCCTGGGAGAACCGGCTTCCCGCGATCCGCTCGATCTGGTAGCCCTCCGTCACGCTCAGGCTCTGCACGTACAGCAGCGGCACCGGGCCGATCAGCACCGGCTGGTTCGGCTGCCGGGCCGGTGCCAGGTCGCCGGCCACGGCTAGTCGATCCTCGGGCGAAGCGACATGCAGTTGAAGCTGGCGGTGGGCGCGCCGTCGATGACGACATTGCTCGGGTTGGCCGAGGTGATCATGCAGCGGCCGAACTTGAGCGCCTTGAACGTCCAGTCGGTGCCCTGCTTCTCCGCGACGGTGATCTCGAACTCCTTGCCCTGGATGGCGAGTTCGGTGAGGTCGGCCACCGCCGTGCCGATGGCCTGGACGGTCATCGTGAAGGTGAACGTCTGCGGCTGCCGGACGTACCCGACGTTGTCCGCCTCGATGGAGTGGATGACCGTGTGCGGGACGTTGAAGGTCGGCGTGAACTGAGAGATCGGCGCGATCACCGTCGATCCGAGGCGGATCTCCAGGCGCGTGTTCCAGTCGGGCATCGCGGCCCCCTCTACTCGAACTTCATGGTGATGGCAATGCGCTGGATGGCGCCGGCGTAGTCGATCGCGACCAGCACCTCGGCGACCCGATCGGTCTGCGCGTCCTGGATGACCTGCAGCTGCGCGGCGGTCAACGACGACGGATCGGCGTCCAGCAGGTCGAGCACGGGGATGGTCACCTCGTAGTCCTCGATGACCCCGTCGGAGACCAGCGGGTCGAGGACCGCGTCCATCTGCACGATCAGTGACCGCAGACCGGAACGGCTGATCCGCAGGTCGCCGATCGAGCGGATCAGGCGGGCCTTGAGCTTGAACGAGCAGTCGTCGATGGTCCGTTGCACGTCGATGTACTTCTTGGCCCCCGGGTTGCCGGTGTAACCCTCGCCGAGGTGGATCCCGCCGCCGGCGATGAGGGCCGGGTCCACCAGCCAGTTGATGCCGTTGCCGGCCGGGCCGCTGTCGAAGGTCTCCGAGCCGTTGATGGCGTCGATCTCCGCCGAGGTGAACGGGTCGCTGTTGATCGACACCGGTTTGAGCACCATCGAGACGTGTGGGGGATAGCCGGCCACGGTGCCGGCGACGGCCGCCCCGGCATCCTGGTCGCTCTTGTGCGCGACGTAGATCATCCGGTCGCTGACCAGTGCCGCCTTGCCCGTCACGACGGTGGCGTCGGCGACCCCGCCGGCCAGCATCGCGACGCCCATCCGCTCCTTGCCGTCGCCGCCGGCGTTGGAGACGCTGACGACGTGCGCGGCAAGCTTGCCGATGGCGCCGTCGGCAGCCCCGCTGGCGCCGTCCAGCCTCGTGTTGGCGACCACGACGAACTGCACGTCCAGGCCCTCGACCGCGGCGAGCGCCGCGGTCGGATCGGCGACCGCGCCGGTGGCCTGGCCGGCTGCCTTGACCCCCCAGACCTGGGCCGGTCCGGGGGTCTGCTCGAACAGCAGGCGCAGCGCGGCGGTCAGCGCCGAGTTCGGTTTGGTCGCTCCCGGTACGGCCGGGTCCGGCACGGTCGCCGGGCCGAACTTGTCGGCCGCATCGGACGGACTGGTGACCTGCACCGGTAGGTTGTCCACCCCCTGCGCCGCGGCGCCGATGACGGCGACGTTGCCGGTGGCTCGGATCACCGGGGAAAACAGGTCGGTGACGGGATTGACGCGTACATATCTGACGGCCACGGGGGTTCTCCTTCCTGCGTCAGTGGAACTTCTCGCGTAGCTTGCGGCGCAGCCGCTCCTGTTCGCGGTGGCTGAGCGGCGGCCGGGCCGCGCCGGCGGCCGGCTGCTCACCCGAGGCGGCTTCCGGCTGTCCGGTCTGCGCACCCGGGCCGGCGTCCTCCGCCGGTTGCTGCTCGCCGCCGGAACGCCGTGACCTTGTCGGCATCGCTGGGTCTCCTTCGCGGGTCATGGATGGTCGGGGGTCACGAACACCGCCAGGACGTCCTGGCGGGCAAAGAACGCGGCCAGGTCGTCCTCGGTGAATCCGGTGGCGGCGACCGCCTCGGCGGGCAGGATCAGCAGCGGTGCGTACGGCATGCGGACGTCCGCGTGGTCGACACTCCGCCGGTACGCGAGACCGCGCTCGGCGACCTCGCGAGCCAGCCGGGCAGCGCGCAGGCAGGCCGTGACATCGATGCCGTCACGGATCAGCACGGCCACGTTGAGCTCGAACCGGTGCTGGTGGGCCGGATCGCCGGGGTCGAAGGCGCCCGGCTCTTTCATCCGGATCCGGCTGAGCAGGTAGCGGTAGGCGCGCCGCAGCTCGTCGACGCTGGTGATGTGGTGCTCGGCCATGAAGGCGGCGAGGTCGAAGTAGCGGAACTGCGCCTCGAACTCGGCCAGGGTGGTGAAGTCGCCGATGTCGGCGACCTGAATGGATTCGATCTCCCCGGTGTCGACTTCGAGGACGACGGTCACCGCCAGCTGGGCCGCGACATCCAGCCACTCCGGCGTGGTGGGATCCGAGCTCTCGTACAGGACATCGGTGCGTACCGGGCTCGGCGTCGTCTGGGTCCAGGTGCCGGCCAGGCGGCGGGGTGGGAACAGCGGTCTCTGGAAGTCGCTGGTCACCACGTCGACCTGGGTGACCTCGTGCAGGACCGCGGACGGCAGGGCGTACACCGCGCCGAAGAGTTGCCTGATCCGCTGATGCGAGGTGTCGGTCGGCGGCGACACCAGGTCCCGCAGCCGCGCCGGATCGCTGAGGCTGAGCATCACCGTGTCGACGAACGCGCTCATGGGGGGTCCTCGCGGGGTTCACCGGAACGCGGCGAGGCCGTGGCGTTGTTCCGGATCGCGTCGAGCAGCCGCTGCGGCCACGCCGACCCGGCGTCGTCGCCGAGTCGCCGGATCTCCAGGAACCAGTCACGGCCGTCGACGTCGACGGCGATCAGCCGGAGCCAGGGGCATCGGTGCAGGATCGCCGCCGAGGTGCCCAGCGACGCGACGAGCGCGACATCGGCCGCGGGGACCTCGCCCACCAGCGTCATGTCGTCCTGCGCCTCGACGATGCGCGTGATGACATCGACCGCCAGCGCGGGAAGATCGGCGATGGCTACTTTCGTACGGCTCATGGATGCCCCCTGCGTTGCAGCATCCGGCCTGCCGGCCGCCGGCGGAATGGATCGCGCGGGGCCAGGTTCGGTTCAGGCGAGGGCTAGACGAGAGGTTCAGGCCCGGAGCGTCAACGCGGCGTCGGCGCGCCGGCGTACCCCGGCCTTGTCCAGGATGTTGTGCACGTGGTTCTTCACCGTGGCCAGCTGGATGCCCAGCCGCCGGGCGATCTCCTTGTTCGACAACCCGAGACCGATGAGCCGGACGACTTCCTGTTCACGGCCGGTCAGATGGGGCTGGTCGACCGGAGGTGCCGTCTCCCCGCCGAGCGTGCCCAACCGCCGGAGCAAGCCGCCCGCGATGTGCGGCGGGCAGGCGAACTCACCACACGCGGCGGCACACACGGTGGCGACCAGATGCGCGAGGGAGTCGTCGCGAGTGACGTATCCCGCGATGCCGGCCTCGGCGCAGGACAGGATCTGCTCCACGTCGCCGGAGAGACCGAGGACCACGACCTTCTGGCCGTCGCGATGAGCCAGCCGCCGTACGTCCGCCAAGCCTGCTCCGCCGGTCAGGTCGAACAGCGTGACGTCCGGCCGCGTCGTCACCAACTGTGCCGCCGCCTCGTCCACGTCGGAGGCGGTGCCGACCACCTCGACGGCCGGATCCGAGGTGAGGACGTGGGAGAGTCCCTCCCGGTAGATCCGCGTGGTCGAGATGATGAAGACCTGGGTCCGGGGAGCGCCGTCGCCTGTCATGCCGGTCACTCCTCTCGGGTCGCTGCTGGTCACCCCATTCTGCGGCGGGCCGGCGGCCCGGTGGTCGGCAAAGTCCCCCACCTGACATGGCCGCCTGGATCCCTCCCGGTCACCGCCGGGGCCCTCCGCATGGACCGAATCTGGATCCGCGGATCTATTCCGGCCGCGCCGGCGCCCGGCGCACACTGCGGGACACGCGACGTGAGGGGGCGGGGATGACGGACGCGTTCGACGACTTCGACCAGCCGGGCGGCGGCGACGAGACCACGGACGAGATCGGCGGCCTGGCCGTCGTGCCCGGCTTCCGGTTCGGGGGCCGGGTCGACCGCACCGGGATCGCGCTCGTCCACGAGGGCGAGCACATCGTGCCGGCCCCCGGCAGCCGGGCCGTCGTCTCCCCGTTCGCCGCGGGCGGTGCCGACCAGCCGGTCAGCTGGTCGTTCCCGGTCGAGGTGGAGATCGTCGGCGAGTTGTCCGAGGAGCACCTCCAGGCCGTCGCCAAGCACGTGTTCGACGAGCTGAACACCGCGTTGCGCGGCGCGGGCTGAGCATGGCGAGCAGGCCCGGCATCGTCCGGTGGACCGGTCCCGAGGACGCGGACCTCCGGCGGCGGGTGGAGCTCGCGGTGGAAGCCGGGGTGCGGCGGGCGCTCGCGGCGGCCGCATCGCCGCCGCCGTCACCGGCCGAGCGGGCGGGAACGGCGTTCACCGGGTGGGGATCCGACCCCCAGGGGGGCGTCTGGGTGCTGCCGAGCTTCGACGAGGGCGGTGACCCGGTCGCGGTCCCGGTCACCGCGAACATCGGCACGGAGGCGTTCACGTCGAGCGAGGAACTTCGCAACGCGATCCGGTACGCGTTTCCCGCCACCGGCGGGACTCCACGCCCCGGCATCTTCTACGGGATGTACGGGCTGTTCGCCGGCGCGAGCCGGCCGAACGTGTACTACGTCCGCAGCGACGGCGCGCGAGAGGTGTTCGACTCGATCTACCTGTACAAGTTGCCGAAGACGCTGCGCCGCGGGGTCACGGAGGACGAGCAGCGCGTGCCCCTGGGACTCGACCCGGGTTTCTACACGGTGATCTTCTCGCCGGACGGCGAAGGCGTGCTCATGCGCCACGACCGGCCCGGGCGGATCCCGCTCGCGAACCCGAGCCACCTCGACCTCACCGTCGCCTTCGCGGTGGATCCCCTGCACGTCCCCCATTCCCAGCCGGTGCCGTGGCGGTACCGGCTGCTCGCCCGGATCCACGCGGCGAACACCGCGTCGCCGCTCGCGACCGGCGCTGAGAGTGTGTACACCGCATTCACCAGCCTGTGGCAGGTCGACGAATACGGGCGGCCGCTGTCGGTGGACGATTTCGCCTCCTTCGGCATCGCGCCCTGGTTCCACTGGGAGATCAGCCGGCAGGGCAAAGGGCCACGGGCCGAGCCGGAAGTCGTGTACGAGGCCGGTGGCCAGGACCGGCGAAGCATCCGGTACACCTGGAAGCGGCCCGGAACCTATCGGGTCAGCTGCACCGTCACCGCGCCACGGGCGGACATCTCCGGCCGTCCGGGCACCGACTCCCGGCCGGAGAAAGTCTTCCAGCGCGGGCAGTTGATGTCGTTGCAGCTCGAAGCCATGGAGCGCCGGCAGAAGAAGATCGGGCCGGATCCGCAGGGCCGCCGCGACCAGGCGTGGGCGAGCTCCGGCGCCGCGCTGGTGACGCAGTTCGAGGACGAGTTGCGGGCGGAGCGGGCGAGATCGCCGAAGAACGAGGCGAAGATCAGTTACCTCGAGAAGGTGATCGAGAAGCTCCGCCGCCAGCTGTACCCGGCGGACCGGTCGCCGATCGACGCCTTCCCCATCCACGCGATCTTCATGGAGCGCCGGACGTCGCAGACCCGGCCGGTATCGCTGTTCCTCGCGTTCGAGCTGCGATCGGCGATGGTGTGGGAGCCGGTGGAGGACGGCTCGGGGATGGAGGGGGAGTGGGTCGACAAGCCCTATCACTGGTCGGTCATCGACCTCACCTACCCGGCCTCGTACCGGACGTACCGCGGTCAGGGGAGGACCCTGCTGGAGGGGCTCGAGGCGGCGTTCCACGACTCCGAGACCAGCGTCCGGCGGACCTATCCACCGGGACAGATCCTGGCCCGGGTCACCCGGGACGACCTGACCCGGCGCGGGATTCCGGTGCCGGCCAACCTGCCCGGCACGAAGGACTTCGTCATCGAGACGGACAGCTGGCAGAAGGACGCCTGGGAGTGGTTCACGCTCGGCGTCCAGGTGGTGGGCCTGCTCGCGCTGCCGGGGGCGATCGTGTTCCCCGTACTGGCTCCGGTGCTTGTCGTCGTCGGCGTGGCCGGCGCCGCCATCTCGGCGGGCAACATCGCCGATCGGGTGGCGCACAACGACTTCGAGTGGGACACCGAGACGTTCGCCGACCTCGCCGCCATCGCCGGCGCGCTCGTCCAGGTCGGCGCGCTGACCGCGGGCACCCGCACCTCGGCACTCGCGCGCGCGCTCAACTCGGCCGAGGAACTACTCCCGGAGACCGTCGCGGGGCTCGGCAAGCTGCTGCGCGTCCAACGGGCGCTGCTGATCACCCAGCTCGGCACCGACGCGGCCAACGCCCTGATCCTGGGGTACAGCACCTGGCAGGAGATGCAGACGGTCGACGCCGAGTTCGATCAGGAGTCGCTCGAGAACTATCAGCGTGTCTACGGGGCGGCGGAGGGTCACCAGCGGTGGCTGCGCGAGCGCGAGGCGAGGGTCAACGGCATCTTCGCCAAGGCCGTCTTCGGCGGGACGATGGTCGCCGTCTCGGTCGGCGGCGGCATCAAGGGGCTCGGTGAACTCGGGCGGCTGAACGAGATGCTCGGGCGGTGGGGCGAGCCGCTGGCGCGTACCGGCGACGCAAGCCCGCCGCGCTGGCGCACCCTCAAAGAACTCCAGCAGGCGGCGCGTACGGACAAAGAGGCCGCCGACGTTCTCAACGGTTACCAGAATCTGAGCGATGACCGGTTGCTCGCCTGGGAGGCCCAGGGTGACCCGGTGGCGACCGGCATGCTGAACCGGCGGTTCGGCGGCGCCCGGCGCCCGTACGCGCCCGCCCGGCCCATCGATCCGGCGATTCAGCAGCGACTCCGGACCGAACTCGCCCGCCGCCGCGACCGCGTCGAGGCGCAGCGGTCGCGGCGCCGGGCCGAGCAGGAGCGGCTCCGGGCGCAGGGGCTGCTGGAGGAACCCGATCCGCGACTCGAGCCGGCCGACCCGGCGCAACCGGAGACCGTCCGGACCCGGGCCGGGGAGTTCGTCCTCGTTCCGACGAGCAAGGAACTACGCCGTCACCCGGGCACGATCGCGGTGGCCGTCTCCGACATCCCGGCGTTCCACGGGGACGTGTTCGAAGGGGCGTCCCCGTACGCGTTCGGTACGTACGAACCCGGGCACCCGGTCCGCCCGCCGGAGTCCATCCAGATCCAGAAGGCACACGGCCATGCCGAGCAGGCGATCGGCCAGCAGATCCACGACCGGCTCGGCGCGCTGTCGCCCGAGGACCGCTCCGCGGCCAGTGGCGGAACCGTGTGGATGCACGTGGACCAGGAGGTCTGCTCGGCCTGCGCGGCCGGGCTCGGCGAAAGCGAACGCGCCGGGGTGCTGGTGCGGCTGAGCGAGCTCAACCCCGACATTCTCTTCGTGATCACCGCCGAGGACACCTCCAAGGTGATCCGGTTGCGGGCCGGTCAGGAAGTCCCGTGATCCCCGATCGCCGGCCCGACTGCGTGATCCCGATCCGGATCCGCGTGGTGGGCCGGCCGACGGACGAGGACTTGTCGCGTCTGGAGGACGCCGTCGCCCGGCGGGTCGGCGCGCAGCTCGACGCGGCGCACCGCACGCTCCACTCGGGCACCGGCGGGCCGAGCGGCGGGCCCGGCGGCGGGCCCGGCGGCGGGCCGACCGCGGTTCCCCGGTACGCCGGCGGCAATGTGACGACCCAGTCGATCAGGCCGGACTATGCGCGAAACCTCACCGACGCCGAGCTCGAGCGGGACATCACCCTCCTGGAGCTACGCCGCGCGGAACTCAAGGCCGACAGCATCGAGTACCAGGTTGCGGGCACCAACTTGCGGATGCTCGCCGCCGACGCGGATCGCCGCGGCTACCGGAGCCCGGCCCTGATCCGCAGGAGCCTCGTCGAACTGGTCAAGTCGGCCTCGTCCGAGATCAAGCACGTCGTCGATGTCCTTCCTCATCTGAAGGCCGAATTCACCAGTGTGACCTGGGTGAACCCGTGGCAACCCCAGCCGCGGGCGTGGCGGCAGGATCCGCTGAAGTTCGTCGACGACCAGTTGGCCTGGATGCTCGACGCCTTGTCCGCCGCCATGGCGATGATCCAGCTCTCGCGCGAGACGGAACACGACGTCGCGATCGAGCTGCTTCGCCAGGCGGGGGTGCGCATCTCGTCGGTGATGCTGGGGTTCTCGGCGCTGCGCCCGTTCCTGTACTTCCTGCAGACCGCGATCGGCATTCGCTACGGCGCGCCGTTGATGGATCCCGCCGTCCTGGCCCAGCCGGTGGAGAGTGCGCGGGCGAGGATCGAACCCGATCTGGCGTCGTTGGCCAAGCTCGACATCGAGTACCTCGAAGCGGTTGCGGAATCGTCGGCCGCGGCCACGCAGGCCCTGTTCGGCGACCTCCAGGCCTACATCAAGCGGTTCACCCCGACCTTCAAGATCCCGCAGCTGCCGTGGCAGCTCGAGGCCGCGCTGATCCTCCTCTCGGCGCTCCTGAGCGCTCCGGAGATGGGGCTCGCGGGGGAGCAGGCCGCCGGGTGGACACTGTCCTTCCGGGGCGGCGGCATGCTGCCGGCGTTCGTCGGCGGCGGGTCGGGGGCGGCGGCGATCACGATCAGCGCGGAGCAGATCGCCGCGCTGCGCCGGCTGGTCGCGATCGGTGCGATCAGCACCGAGACCGTGTCGGCCGCGTTCGGGACATCGCTGGCGGTCGGGGTGGATGTCCCGCAGGCGCTCACGGACCTGATCGGTGAAGGGCCGGAGGCGGGCGGCATGCATGTGACCGGCACGACCGGCGCCGGAATGGCGAATCGGCCCCGGCATCACGTGATGCCCCAGGAAGAACGCCGGTTCTTCGAGGAGCGGGGCATGCGCGGCGATCTGGATATCGACGAGTTCACCGTCGAGCTGGACGTGGGCGAGCACCAGGCGATCCACGGCGGCGGGGACTGGCGCCTCGGCCGGACCTGGACCGGGGAGTGGAACAGCATGATCATGAGAGAGTTGCGAGCCGCCGAAGCCGCCGCCGGCCGTCGCCTTCGACCCAACGAGATCCTCAACATCGTGGCGAGGCGGATGCGCGACTACCACATCTCCCCACACTTCGTTCCCTATCGCTGACGTCACGGACCCCTTGCCGGCCTGACGAATCAGCCGACCACCTCGGCATAGCCGACCGCGCTCGCGATCGGCACCCGGATGATCAGATCGTCGAACTCGGCGTAGCGGCGGCCCACTTCCTCCGCCGCGTCGTCGCCCGCGTAGCGGCGGGCCACCCGGGTGGTCCACTCCAGCAGATCATCCGGATTCGGATGCAGCGTCGCGGTGGCCCGCAGGTGAACGAACGCGAACGGCGGCCGCTCGTCGTCGACGACGATCGACACCCGCGGATCGGCGGCCAGGTGGCGAGCCTTCGCGCTGCCGCTCGCGGTGGTGATCACCAGGTCGCCCCCGTCCAGCACGAACCACACCGGCACGACATGCGGATGGCCGTCGGCCGCCACCGTGGCGATCTTCGCGGTGCGGGTCCCGGCGGTCAGAAAGGCCCGCAACTCATCGATGGACATTCGTCGCATCGCGCGATCCTAACGACCGCCGGCGCCGGACGGACACCAGAAAACCGTCCTCCGGACCGGCCAGTAGCCCGCCTTATCCGGCGGCCCGCGAGCTGCCAGCGTGAATACCATGAACACTTACCTGGTTCGGAGCACCCTCGTCCTCGCCCTCGCGGCCGCCGCCGCTGCCGCGCCGGGCGGGTCCGCCGCGTCCTCGACGACATCGGCGAGCACGTACCACGTCAGTTGGCAGCCATGCCCGGAGCGGCCCGCGGTCCAATGCGGCACCGTGCGCGTCCCGCTGGATTGGGCCCGGCCCCGGGGCGACCAGATCACCTTGGCTCTCGCCCGGCACCCGGCCACCGACCGGGCGCACCGGATCGGCGCGCTGTTCGTCAACCCCGGCGGGCCCGGCGGCGGGGGCGCCCAGATCGCGCTCGAGGCCGACCGGATCTTCTCGGCCGCGCTCGTGTCCCGCTTCGACATCGTCGGCGTGGACCCGCGCGGCGTCGCCGGCAGCACCCCGGTGTCCTGCCGGGTCCCGGCCGTCCGTCCCCCCTACACCCTGTTCCCCCGCACCGAGGGGCAGTTCGCCGAGATGGTTCGGCAGAACCGGGAGCTGGGCCGGGGTTGCCTCGCGGAGACCGGGCCGCTGCTCGGTCACGTGGACACCGTCAGCGTCGCCCGCGACCACGAGGCGGTCCGGATCGCGCTCGGCGAGCCGGCGTTCAACTGGCTGGGCCTGTCCTACGGCACCCAGATCGGGGCCAACTACGCGCAGCTCTTCCCGCACCGCGTACGGGCGATGGTGCTCGATGCCGCGCTGGACCACAGTGAGTCGAGTGTGGCGCTGCTGGCCGACGAGATCAGCACCGTCGAGGACGCGTTCAACCGGTTCGCCGAGTGGTGCCGGACGACGCCGGCCTGTCCGATGACCGGACAGGACGTGGCCGGAGCCTACGACGCGCTGGTGGCCCGCGCCGACGCCACCCCGATCCCGGTGGCCGGCGCGGATCACCCGGTCACCGGCGAGGACATCCGTCTCTCCACCCCGAGCTTCCTGGAGTTCAAGAAGCCGACCGTCTTCGACCCGGACGGCGGCTGGGTCTCGCTGGGCGCCGCGATCCGCGACGCCATCGCCGGCGACGCGTCCGCCTTCGCCGCCCCGCCACTGCAGACGCCCGGCAATCCGGCCTTCGGCGCGCTCGCAGTCGCCTGCCAGGACTACGCGGTGGAGGTGCGCACCTTCGCCGACATGCAGCGCCGCGTCGAGCTGGGCCGGCAGCTGGCGCCGCACCTGCGCGGCGGAAGCCAGAGCTGGCTGGTCAACCACTGCATCGGCTGGCCGGTGCCGCCGTCCAACCCGTCCCGCACGCTCGACGTGCAGGGTGCGCCGCCGGTGCTGATCATCAACGCCACCCACGACGCGAACACCACCTACAAGTGGGCGCACGTCCTCGCCGGTCAGATCCGCGGCAGCCGGGTGCTGACCCGGGTCGGTGACGGCCACACCTCGTACCTGGTCTCGCCCTGCAGCCGGGCGGCCGTCGACCGGTACCTGATCGACCGCGTCCTTCCCGGGCCCGAGCAGGTCTGTACCGACTGACCCACCGAGAGACCCCGGCGCGGCGGCCGAGACTGCCGCGCCGGGGTCAGGGTGCCGGGTCAGCGGTGGTCAGCCGGCGCTGCAGGAGACCGTTGGCCAGGTCCAGGTGCCGTTGGCCATGATCGTGACACCGAAGTTGTTGCCGCTGCCGTTCGGTTTGGCGACCATCACGTACTGGCTTGGCCAGTTGGCGCTGACGTTCCAGGTGGAGCTGACCGTCTCGGGGGCGGGGAGGTTCATCGTCACGGTCCAGTTGCTGGAGCCGGAGACCGCCACGTTGAGGTTGTACCGGTCGCTCCACTTCTGTCCGGCGGACAACGTCGCGGTGCAGCCGCCCGTGCCGCCACCGCCGGTGCCGCCACCGCCGGTGCCGCCACCGCCCGTGCCGCCACCTCCGGTGCCACCGCCGGAGCCCTCGCTCACGGTGATGTTGGAGCTGACGTTGCTCTGGTAGCCCTCGGTGGCGAGGATCTGATAGTTCGGGCTGCCCAGCTGCAGGCCGGCCTGCCGCCAGGCGTTGAAGTGGTTGGCCACGGTGATCGTGCCGCCGGTGCGGTGCTGCTGCCGGACGCTCCAGTACTGGTAGAACGTGGCCGTGCCCTGGATGGAGGGCTGGTTGACCCGCTGGGTGCGGTACAGGTCGTAGGTGCTGCCGTCGGAGGTCACCGAGCCCAGCCGGGTGGCGCCGGTGCTCGGGTTGTAGGAGCCGAAGTTGTCGACGATGTAGTACTCGACGAGCGGGTTGGTCATCCAGCCGTACAGGGCCAGGTAGCAGTTGCCCCCGCAGTTGAAGGACCCGGAGTAGTTCACCGTGTGGCTGGTGGAGCCCGGGTTCCAGCCCTTGCCGACGACCGAGTTGTTGATGCTGTTCATCTGGACGCTGTAGCTGCCGCCGGCGCCCAGGTTCATGGTGACGTTGCCGTTGTCTTTCCAGTACGAGTAGAAGTAGCCGTTGTGGGTGCCGGTCGAGTTCGAGGTGATCGTGCGGTCGGCCTCGGCGTGGGCGGCGCCGGCGGCGGCCACCGAGGTCACGGCCATCGCCACGGCACTGGCCATGCCGATGAACAGTCGCGTGCGGCGGCGCCGGCGACCGGCCGGTCGAGCGGACGTGTCGTTCATGCGGACTCCCTTTCGGAAGGACTGCGAGGACGGGCCGGCAGCACGACGTGACCCGCCGGGCCGCGACCTGGGTGACGGCGGGGCGCGCCGGTGTCGCACCAGGTGCGGGTTCGCCGGCCGTGTCGGTCGACGGGCCGGGGGAGCCGGATCGCGGTGGACGATCCAATCGACGGTGGTCGAACTGCCGGTGGCGACATCATGAGCTGGCGGGCACTCACGTGTCAACAATTACCGGAAGCTTGCGGAAGTTTCTACGAATGACTTCGTCCGGAAAAGACCCGTTCTGATGCTGTTTGAAGCTGCCGAAGTGGCCACTGCGCTTGTCGGCTCCGGCGCTCGCGGTCGATGCGAAGTTCTCGAGTTCCGAAACTTCCGGGCGTCGGGCGATGGCTTCGGCGTGGTCGTCGGCCGCGTCCGAAGCCCGATGTCGGCGCGGCCGGGCCTTGACCCTGACACCGTGGCAGACCCTAGACCGGCGGCATGACTGATCTGTATTTCCGGACCGCGACCGACGTCGCGGCGTTGATGCGCGCCGGCCGCTTGTCCGCGCGCGAGTTGGCGGAGATGGCGCTGGACCGTATCGAGGCGATCAATCCGGCGGTGAACGCGGTGGTGGAAACCTGCCGCGCGGCGGCGCTGGATGCGGGGGCGGCGGCCGATCGAGCCGCCGCGCGAGGAGAGCCGGCCGGCCCGCTGCACGGGGTGCCGATGACGATCAAGGAGGCTTTCCCGGTGGCCGGGATGCGGAGCACGTGGGGCAGCCCGCTCTTCGCCGGCCATGTGGCCGGCCGGGACGCCGTGGTGGTGCGGCGGCTGCGGGAGGCCGGCGCGGTGGTGCTCGGCACGACGAATGTGCCGCCGATGCTCGCCGACGTTACGCAGACCGCCAACGAGCTGTACGGCCGGACCGTGAACCCGTGGGATCCCACCCGTACACCCGGCGGCTCGACCGGCGGGGGAGCGGCGTCGGTGGCCGCGGGCCTCGCCTTTCTGGAGTACGGCTCGGACCTTGCCGGATCCATCCGCATACCGGCCGCCTTCTGCGGGGTGTACGGCCTCAAGCCCAGTGCCGGCGTCATTCCGTTGAGCGGTTTCCAGCCACCGGGCCCGCCCCTTGGCGCCTCCGGCATGGCTCACCTGTCCGCGGTGGGGCCGCTGGCCCGATCGGCCGGCGACCTGCGCACGGCGCTGCGCGCTACCGCCGGACCCGAGGAGCCGGACGCCCTGGCCTACACCTGGCGGCCGGCCCCGCCGCGACACACCCGGCTGGCCGACTTCCGCGTCGGTGTGGTGCTCGACCATGACCGTGCCGCGGTGACCGCGGACGTCGGGCGCGCCTTGTCGGACGCGGTGGACGAGCTCGCCCGGGCCGGCGTGACGATCGTTGGCGGCTGGCCGGAAGAGGTCGACCCGGTCGGTCAGGCCCAGTCGTTCGGGTTCGAGGTGGCGCAGTTCCTCGCTTTCCACGGCGGCGACGCCACCTTCGCCACCCTGCCGCAGGTGGTCGAGCAGCACGACCGCCGGATGACCGCCCGCGCCGCGTGGCAGCGCTATTTCGCGGACGTCGATGTGTTCCTGTGCCCGGCCACGTTCACCGCGGCGTTTCCGCACCCCGGGAACACGGACGGCGAGCGCCTCCACCACCAGCTGGCCTTCTGGATCGCGTACGCCTCATTGACCGGCCTGCCCGCGGTGAGCGCACCGATCGGCCGCACCCCGCGCGGGTTGCCGGTCGGCGCCCAGATCATCGGGCCCCCGCACGAGGACGACACCCCGATCACCTTCGCCGAGCTGGCCGCCGAGGTCCTTGGCGGATTCACGGCGCCGCCCGTGGCAGGATGAGTCGTGTTCGCCATCGGGGACTTCGCCCGGCTCGGCCGGGTGTCGGTGCGCATGCTGCGCCATTACGACGCGATCGGCCTGCTGCGTCCGGCACACGTCGACCCGGCGACCGGTTACCGCAGCTATCGAGCGGCGCAGCTCGCCGAGCTCAACCGCATCGTCGCGCTCAAGGACCTCGGCTTCACCCTGGAGCAGGTCCGGCCGATGCTGGGCGACCGGATCAGCCCGGAGCAGGTACGCGGCATGCTCGCGCTGCGCCGGGCCGACCAGCAGATCGCTCTCGCGGCGGGCGCCCAGCGGCTTGCTCAGATCGAGGCCAGGCTCCGCGCGATCGACCTCGACGGCCGGCTGCCCGCTCACGAGGTGGTGGTCAAGCGCCTGCCCGCAACGCGGATGGCCGAGCTTGTCGACACCGCCGGCAGTTTCCACCCCGACGACATCGGCCCGGTCGTCCACCCGCTCTGCGCCGAGCTGGGCCGCCGCCTGGCCGCGGCGCAGGTGACACCGGCGGGACGACTCACCTGCTACTACGAGACAGCTCCCGGCGGGGACGGGGCGGTCCTCGTGCACGCTGCCGTGCCGATCGCCGCCGAATACGGCGCGGACCTCAACGGCCTCTCGATAACCGATCTCCCCGCCGCCGATCACGCCACCCTGGTCCATCGCGGATCCATGGACCAGGTGCTACCCGCCTGGCAGGCCCTCGGCCGGTGGATCGACGCCAACGGCTACCGCTCGGGCAGCCGGTCCAGGGAGCTCTACCTGGAATGCCCCGCCGACCCCACGCAATGGGTCACCGAGCTTCAGGAACCCATCGCCGAAGCTTCACCGGCAGCCTCACTGACAGAAGGTGTCAGGGATGTGGTGCCACGATCGCCGGCATGAACGACTTCGACTTCCTCATCGGCTCGTGGAACGTGGTCAACCGCCGGCTCAAGGTGCTGTTCGCCGGCAGCGCCGACTGGGAGACCTTCCCCGGCACCACGATCTGCCAGCCGATCTTCGGCGGCGGCGGCAATACCGACGAGATCATCTTCCCGACGCTCGGCACCCGCGGCTTCACCCTGCGCCTGTTCGACCTCGAACACAAGGAATGGTCCCTCTACTGGGCAAGCAGCCGCACCGGCCTGCTCTATCCACCGGTCGTGGGCACCTTCACCGACGGCCGCGGCGATTTCTACGGCGACGACACGCACGACGGCCGGCCGATCAAGGCGCACTTCATCTGGAGCGACATCACATCCACCGCGGCCCGGTGGGAACAGGAATTCTCCGCCGACGGCGGACAGACCTGGGAATCCAACTGGGTCATGGAATTCACCCGGGCATGACAAGTCGGCTCGGCCCGCACGGGCCGAGCCGCACGCCTTGCCCTGTTCGGGCCGGCCGCTTCCATGGTCTCGGCGCGTCTGCTCACCCACCCGGCGTCGAGACCGCGGCCATCCATCTCTGCCTGGGCGGAATCAAGCTGGATCTCGCGAATCCAAACGTCGCCGGCTACCTGTCGGGTGACCCGGCCACCACCTGCCCGTCCGGGCATCCACTCGGCGCTGATTCCGCCGATCCATCCGCCCATCATGCCCAACAGTCGGGTAGCCGTCGTAAACCTGGCCGCGACCGCACGCGTCCGCTCTCCTGAGAAGACAGTTGTCAATTCACGGGGAGAGTGCAATGAGGACATTACTCAGGTACGTCGCCGCGACACTGCTGCTGCTGGCCGGCAGCGCCGTGGTGACGTCACCGGCGGCGGCCGCCGTCCCAGCGGTGAAGATTTTCCACGGAAGCTCCTGGGCCTGCCTCTACCAGGTGTTCAACGGCGACGCGGCGACCACCTCAGTCCGGTTCGCTGACTGGGGATACTGCGATGCGGCCGGCGCCAGCAACCAATGGCGCTTCGAATACATCGGCGGCGGCAACTACCTCGTCGTCAACAACCGGTGGGACCCCAACGGCCTCTGGTGCCTGTCCGCCCCGAACTGGGACGCCAACAGCGTGTACGCCGAACTGTGCCGGCCCGACATGCCCAAGCAGCAATGGGAACCCATCGACAACGGCAGCGGCTACAACCTCCTGAGGAACGTCTACAAAAAGGCCTGCCTGTACCGGCAGGACGTCCCGGCCTACCGCGCCTACCCGGTCGTGGTCGGCTGCTCGGCCATCGACGCAGAGTATTTCATGTGGCTCTGACCGCCCCTCCGGGACGATCGAATGCGCGTTGCGTACGGCCGCGGTGGTGGTCGGGCTGGTCAGCGCGTCCGGGAAGTCTCGTGCAACACCACTTCGAGCAGGTCGGCGATGCCGTGCTCGTCGACGACGACCGCCGAGTCCTGCTGGTACTGCCGCAGCGCCTGCCGTACCACCAGCAGCGAGGCATCTCGGTCCAGCGCCCACCGCGCGGCCTGTGCCTTCGGGCAGTGCACCTGATCCACGGCGAACCGCCAGATGCGGCAGGTGGTGAGAACCATGAAGGCGGCGTGCCGGGAGTCGTCGGTGCGTGATCGCCACGTCTTCAGCCAGTGCCGCCCGCGCTCGACGATCCAGTCGGCGGGGACGGGTGCGATCACGTCATGTGGCGCGGCGCCGACCAGGGCGCGTCCGTGCGCGCGGGCCATGGACAGCTCGGCGAGCAGGTCCGGTGCGCTCGCCACCTGCCGTTCGGCCTCGATTTCGACCGACGGCCGGTCGCGCCGGCTCAGGTGCAGCTCAAGCGAGGGCGCCCGGCTCGGCCGGTCAGCCACGTCGGCCGTCACCACATCCAGGTCGATACCGGCCGCACCCCCGATATCCGCTCGGCGGACCAGGCGCTCGACGGCTGTCGCCTGCACATCGGCCAGGCCGCCGTCCACCACGGCCAGCAGGTCGATGTCGCTTTGCCCGGGACGGAAACCACCGGCCGACAACGAGCCGTGCAGCATCACCGACCGCATCTCGGCACCGACGGCGTCGGCCATCAGGTGGGCCAGTCGCTGGGCGGCGGTCACGGCGCGCAGTTCCGCAGGGCCGGGCATCCGGCCGTTCTACCAGATCCCGGCACGACAGGGCCCTCGTCGGCTGGGACTGACCGTCCCCGGCCTCACGACGACGGTTCGGCTCGCGGGGCTCGGCCGACGGTGTCGAGGTGGCGCAGCGCCTGCGCGTACGAGGTGATGAGGCTGGTTTCCAGGTAGGTGACCTGGTGGGCGCCGCAGAAGTTCTCGACGACGCTCTTGGCATGCCGCAAGTTCGGGCGGGGCATGGACGGGAACAGGTGGTGCTCGATCTGATAGTTCAGGCCGCCCAGAGCGAAATCGGTTGCCCAATGCCCACGGACGTTGCGGGCGGTGAGGACTTGTCGTCGCAGGTAGTCGGCCGCCTCGTCGGCGCTCAGCGTGGGCATGCCCTTGTGGTTCGGGGCGAACGAACAACCCAGATAAAGGCCGAACAAGCACTGGTGTACGGCGATGAAGACGGCCGCCTTGAGTGGGGACAACACGAAGAAGACGGTGCTGATGTAGACGCCGAGGTGCGTCGCGATGAGCAGGCCCTCGGCCACACCGTGACGGCGGTCGGCGATCAGATGACGGACGCTGGACACTCGGAGATTGACCGCCTCCAGGAGCAGCAGGGGAAAGAACATCCATGCCTGATAGCGGTAGTACGCGCGGGCTGCGCGACGGCTGTGCAGCAGCTGACCGGTGGAGAACACCAGCGCGCCGGGGCCGACATCGGGGTCCCTCTCCTGGTCGTTGGGGTGGGCATGGTGGCGGCTGTGCTTGCCGACCCACCACCGGTAGCTGAACCCCACCCCGAGGCAGGCCAGCAGCGTGCCGATCAGGTCGTTGGTCCGGCCGGAGATGGCGATCTGCCGATGTCCGGCGTCGTGGCCGAAGAAGCCGAGCTGAGTCGAGAGGATCGCGAGGAAGGCCGCCACGGTGAGCTGCCACCAGGAGTCGCCGACGGTGAAGAACGCGACCGCGGCCGCCGCGCAGAAGGCGAGCAGCAGCGTGGCGTGCCAGGCGTAGAAGCCGGGTCGCCGATCCAGCAGGCCGGCCTGCTTGACCTGGCGGGAGAGCTCGGCGTAGGCACTGCCGCGCGACCCGGACGCCGTGCTCGGCGGGTCGCTGCGGGGCATTGCGGTGGACGCATCTGTGGTTGGCATGTTCGCTCCCGGTGGACCGCGACGACAATTGCTTGCCGCCGGGGTCTCGGGCGAACGTCTCGCCACCCAGGTTACCCGCTGATCGTCGTCGCGGACGCCGACGCCGGGCGTGGTCGCCATCCACGCGGGTGACACTTCTGAGGTGAGCGACCGGCCGCGGATCGGTGTAGCGTTCGCAGGACAGACGGTGTTACCTCGCCGTCCGCTGCTGCCCTAGACCCCGGTGGCTCACCACATCTGCTAGGTGCCTCTGGAGCAGCCGTGATCGCGCTACGCCACGCGTCCCACCCCTGTCGGACGTCGACGGCGCCTATCCGCGCCGGCGGTCGATCGTGACCGCGCCGTGAGCACCGGCGGCCAAGCCCGGTTGTCGCAATCCCCGTACTTGATCTCTGCCGGCACGAACGGCTTCGGGATAGCGGTGGGGATCATCTCCGATGCCAGCACGGCGGTGGTGGAGATGACGGTGCGCGGTCAGTGGTCGGACCAGCTCGGTAACCAGGTGGCCGCCGGCTTGCGGCTGTGCCGGGCCGGGCCGCCGACGGCCTTCATCATCGATCTGCACAGCATGCTCGACCCGGCCGGGCTGAGCACGCGGTTCTGGTCGGCGGCGTCGCGGGAGGCGCAACGAGGTCCGGCGCCGGTTCGGTTATCGCTGTGCCTGCCCACGGCGACGGTGCTGGACACCCGGCTACGGCAGCTGGACGAGCCGCACCTGCCGGTGTTCGCCACGCTGCCCGAGGCGCGCATGGCGAGCGCCCGGTGGTCGTCACCCGACCGCCGCCTTCAGATACGCCTCCAACCGCGGCCGGCGTCCGTGCGCGCGGCACGCGATCTCGTGGCGGAGGCATGCGACGCCTGGCGCCTGACGCAGGTGCAGGATGCCCAGCTGATCGTTTCCGAGCTGGCGGCCAACTCCGTGGAACATGCCCGCACCGACTTCGTGGTCACCGTGTCGACCGATGCGGACTGGCTGCATCTGGCGGTCCTGGACGGCGCCACCGTGTTTCCGCGCCTGAACGGTAAGCCACCGGCCGCCGGAGGGGCCTATGTCGGTGAGCGAGGCCGGGGCCTCAGGCTGGTGCACGCCGTTGCTGCCGCGTGGGGCGCCATGCCGGCGCGCGGTGGCAAGGTTGTCTGGGCGACCGTGGCCCCGATCTCGCCGGCGTAGCCACAGGTTCGGCGAGCCCCGGGCCCCGCCGGACGATCCACGCGCCCGATGGCGAACGCCGCTCTGGACTAGCGTGTGCGCCATGGCGACCACGGTATTGCGCGTCCGGCTCATCGGCGGCGACCGCATGGACCTCACCTACGACAGACCCGACATCTCCGATGAGGACGCGCTGGTGGAACATGTGACCTCCACGCTGGCACGGGACTCCGGAGTGCTGCGCACCGAACACGGTGATCGCGTGGTCGTGCTCTTCGGCCGGGGCGTCGCCGCGATCGAGATCGCACCACGCGGTGCCGTGTTGTGACCGGCGCCCGCAGCTAGGGACTCGCGGCGTCTGGTGGTTCGCATGCCGTTCGCGCGGACCGCGGGCGAGCGATCACACCGCGGCCGACGACCTGGTCAGGGCGATGCGTGGCGCTCAGCGTCGCCTTCACCCGGGTCGCGGTCCACCTGGCGGTCACCCTGCTCCAACGCTACGAAATCCTGCAGGTCGAGCCGGAGCGTGGCCAGCAACCCGCCGTGCCGCCGGGAATCGATCTCGGCGGGAAGCTGCCGGTCCACGAATTCCGCACGCCGCTCTTCTCCGCGGCGGCGAAGCTCGGCGACGATCAGATGCTTTGAAATGATCAATTTTCTCGTTGCTCGTTTCTCGATATCGAATCCCGACCACGGCGGATCGCTGAACCAGTCGATCCGCCGCGGCCGGAGCGGTAGGGAACGAAATATCGCGGCATTGTTCCCGCGAAGACGGCGCACCGAGAACCAAGCAGCGCTGAGCGGTCCACGCTGATGCGTGCGGCCTCGAAAGAGCAGAAGCTCCGTCGACCGGGCAAACTCGCCGGAAAGAGCGATCGCCGGCCGGAGTCCGCGTAAAGTGACAATTCCCTATGCGGTCGCACACTCATCAGGCAGGACTGCGTCGACGGGATTTCGAGTTCCCCCGGCGACAATAGCACGCATTCATCGATCGAAACCGCTGACTTGGTTGCCAAGGAATGCTCACTCGGCCGGGCGCGCTGATGTTCGGGTACGGTGATACCGTCAGCTCTCGCAACCAGCCCTGGTCCCCGGCGGTGCCTGATGGAGAGGTGCGGCCATGCGCGGACCGGTGTGCCCATCGCCGTTGCGTGATGCCGGAGGTCACCGAGACCGGTCGTCGTGGTGACCGGCGGCGCGGCCGACCGCGCCGTGATCAGGCGGCTCATCGCCTCGGCCCCCGGCGCCGCGGAGAACCTCGTCGACCTGTTGGGACGGGTGTGCCGGGTCGGCGCGGGCGAGCTGGTGGCCTCCGGGGTGGGCATCAGCGTGATGACCGATTCCGGGTTGCGCGGCTTTTCCGTCGCCTCGGATGCGGTCAGCGAGCGGTTCGAGGAGCTGCAGTTCACCCTCGGGGAGGGCCCGTGCATCGACGCGTTCGGGGCCCGGCGCCCGGTACTGATCGCCGACCTGTCGGATCATGCCCGGGCCCGGTGGCCGGTCTATGCGCCCGCCGTTCACGAGGATGGGATCCGGGCCGTTTTCGCCTTCCCGTTGCAGGTCGGCGCGGCCCGGCTCGGTGTCATGGACGTCTTCCGCCGACGGCCGGGCTCGCTCAGCGAGGCGGAGCTCAGGACCGCTCTTCTGTTTGCGGACGTCATCGTCGAGGTGCTGCTCGACCGGCAGGCGGACCTGAGCCGGCGGGGGGACCCGGACGGGCTTGTGCTGGACGTCGGGAACCGCGCACAGTTGTTCCAGGCGCAGGGGATGATCATGGCGCAGCTGGGGATCACACTGAGCGAGGCGATGATGCGGATGCGAGCGTACGCGTTCGCCACGAACCGGCGACTCGACGACGTCGCCCGCGACATCGTCGATCGCAGGCTCACGCTCGACCAGGACGCGACGTGATGTCGACGACCGAGAACGCCGGGAGGCAGGCATGACGACCGTTTCGGCTGAGCGGTTGGCCACGATCTTCGTGGAGGTCGCCGACACCCTCGTCGACGAGTTCGACCTGCTCGAGTTCCTGCACATGCTGACCGAGCGGGCGGCCGGTCTGGTGGGCGCCGCGGCGGTGGGCCTGATGCTGGCCGACCAGCGCGGCCGGCTGGAGTTCATGGCCGGGTCCGACGAGAACGTACGGCTGGTCGAGCTGTTCCAGCTGCAGAACCAGGAAGGCCCCTGCCTCGAGGCGTTCCGCACCGGCCAGCCGGTGATCAACGTGGATCTGGGCAAGGCCGCCGGCCGATGGCCCCTGTTCGCTCCGCGGGCCGCCGAAGCCGGGTTCCTCTCCGTGCACGCCTTCCCCTTGCGGCTGCGGGAACAGGTGATCGGCGCGTTGAACGTCTTCGGTGCGACCAGCGGTGGCAAGTTGGCCGAAGGCGAGGTGCCGGTCATCCAGGCGCTCGCGGACGTGGCCACGATCGGCCTGCTGCAGGAGCGCGCGATCCGCCGCGGCGAGGCACTCACCGAGCAGTTGCAGGGCGCCCTCAACAGCCGCATCGTGATCGAACAGGCCAAGGGCGCGATAGCTCAGGTACGAGCCGTCAGCGTCGACGAGGCGTTCACCCTCATCCGCTCGTACGCCCGCAGCCACAACCTGCGGCTGATCGACCTCGCCCAGACGATCGTCACCGACCTGACCAGCCTCCCCGAGCTTTACCGGCGCTGAGTCACCCGTACGGACGCAATTTCTTCCGCTCCGAACGTCGGGCTCTGCGTTTCTCATCGACGAATGCCGTTGGGCCCCAACAGGGCGGAAACTCAGGAGTTCCCGTACATCAACAATCGGGGAACGGTCGTCGGCTTCGCCGACACCGCTATTCCGGACGACACCGACGAAGGCTTTACCTATCACGCATTCCGCTGGCGGAAAGGCGTGCTGACCGATTTGGGCCCGCTGCCCGGCGGGCGCAACAGCATCGCCAACGTCGTCAACGATCAGGACGTCGTCGTCGGGCGTTCGGACAGCGGCGTCCGCGAGGATGTCGCCGTCCGGTGGAGCAGTACCGGCCGCATCGCGGCGCTCGGATCGCTGGGCGGAAGGTTCGGTCTGGCGACCGACATCAACGAACGCGGCCAGATCGTCGGCGTTTCGGCCAACACGACACCCGACCCGTATTCGTGGTTCGGCTGGCCGACGCAGTCGCGCCCGTCCATCTGGGAAAACGGCGTCATGCGGGACCTCGGAACCCTCGGCGGGCCCGACCTGACCCTGATGGACGGCGAAACGATCAACGATCGAGGCGAGATCGCGGGAACGGGACGACTGCCGAACGGTGACTTCCACGCCGTGGTGCTCGTCCCCTGTGACGGCAACGAGGCGGGATGCCAGGGAGCCGGCCACCCGGCACCACACCACGCGGCCTCGGCGGCGGGCAAAGGTCAGGCGATCAACGCCGGTATGAAAGGTCGGAAGTTGGGCTAACCTACCGATATCCGGCTGAACCGCACTGGCGCGGGCGCGGGAAAGGTCGCCTTGATGAAACTTCGTGATCTGGCGGCCGGCGCGCGCAAGGGGACCAGGCTCTATGTCGTTGTGTCCCTCCTCCTGGTCGCCGTCCTCGGCGCGGTATCGGCCGTCGCACCACCGCGGAAGCTCATGTTCGGCATGGTTGCGCTCGGGCCGGCGCTCGCGGCGGCCTCGGGCGATCCGCGCGGGGTGCTGGCCGTGGGGGGCTGCGCATTCGCTGCGGCATTTCTCGTCTCGTCCGCGCAGGGCCTGCTGGGAACGACGGACCAGATTCTGCGCCTGCTCGTGGTGCTCGGCGCCACGGCGATCGGCTGGGCGATCGCCCGGCATCTCGCGAGGCTGCTGACGGTGACCGCCGAGGCGGCGCGAGAACGGGAGATGCTCGCCGCGATCGTCGAGCAGTCGTCCGACGCGATCATCGCGAGCACTCTCGACGGCCGGATCACCGCCTGGAACACCGGAGCGGAGAAGATCTACGGTTATCCGGCCGATCAGATGATCGGCCGGCCGGTCAGCGGCCTTCTCGACGAGGACCGTGCCGAGGCTCTGGACCAGGCCCTGACCGAGCTGGCGGCCGGCCGGCAGATCCGCCGGGACGAGGCGCGGCGGATTCGCCGGGACGGCACGGCGGTCACCGTGTCGGTCATCGTCTCCCCGATCCGCGACGAGCGCGGCCACGTCGTGGGGGCCGCGGCCACCGAACGCGACGTCACCGACCGGAAGCGGCGCGAGGCTTTCGAGAGGGCGGCCCAAGAACGGTCGGCGCGCGCCGCGCGGCTGGAAAGCCTCGGCCAACTCGCCGGTGGCGTCGCGCACGACTTCAACAACCTGCTCGCCATCATCCTCAACTGCGCCGAACTACTCGCCGACGACACCTCCGGCGAGGCAGCCGCCGACGTCGCCCGGATTCGCTGCGCCGCCGACCGGGCCCGCTCGCTCACCGCTCAACTGCTGCTCTTTGCCAAGCGGGAGCCGACCCAGGTCGAGACGGTCGACCTCAACGACGTCGTCGTCGAAGCGGGCGAGTTGCTCGGCCGGACCATCGGCGGCGGCGTCACGCTTGACTGCCGCACGCACGGCGGCGGTGTTCCGGTCCGTGCCAACCGTGGCCGGCTCGACCAGATTCTGATGAACCTCGTCATCAACGCCCGCGACGCGATGCCGGACGGCGGGGTGGTGACGGTGCGGACCGATGTCGCCGACGTCGGCGAGGATCCATCCGTTCCGGTCCCACCGGGCCCGTACGCCCGGCTGACCGTCGGCGACACCGGTACCGGCATGACGGCCGAGGTGCGAGAGCGGCTGTTCGAACCGTTCTTCACCACGAAACCGGCCGACCACGGCACCGGGCTCGGGCTCGCCACCGTTTACGGCATCGTGAGCGACGCCGGCGGCCAGATCGATGTCCAATCGGCCGTCGGCGTCGGCACGACCTTCCGGATACTCCTGCCACTGGCGAGCCGATCGGCCGACGCCGGCACGGAAGCCCGGCTGCCCATGGCGCCCCGTGCGTCCGGTGGCTAGGAAACGGCGATCGAGACCTGACCTCCGAACGCCGGTCCATGCGCGGCGCGGCCCTTCCCCAGCGGTGCGCGCGTCAAGGCGGCGATCGTTGGTCGTTGCCGGCGGCGCCCGGCCGGCATCCGTCGTCCCGGGCGGCCGGAGCCGGCGACCGGCCGGGTGGCGGAGGGGAGGGTGCCGGCCGGGCGGCGGACGGGGCGGGTGGCGCCGGCGGCGGGGGAGGATCGTCGAAGCTGGCGCCGATGAGGGCGTCGAACTCGGCGCGAACCAGGTCGGGGTCGCCGCAGATGAGTTCGGTGAACTCTTCGTCGAACCCGCGGTCCCATTCCGGGGACAACGCGGTGCCCGCCAGTACTACGAGGTTGCTGATCATGTCGGTCACCACCCGTCACATCCGGCGAGGTCAGCCGGTGATCACCTTCTGCTCGGCGTCCTGGGATCCGGTCACGGCGATCTTGCGGGGCTTGGCCCGCTCGGCGATCGGGATCCGCAGGACCAGCACGCCGTTGTTGTACGCGGCGTCGATGCGGTCGGTGTCCAGGGCGTCGCCGAGGAACAACTGCCGGGAGAACACCCCGAGCGGGCGTTCGCTCAGCTGCACCGTCGCCTGCTCGCCCAGCTCGATGGGGCGGCGCTCGGCGCGGACGGTCAGCACGTCGCGTTCCACGTCGATGTCGATCGCGTCGGCATCGACACCGGGAAGGTCGAACGCGATGACGAACTCGTCGCCGTTGCGGATCGCGTCGGCGGGCATCGCCGTCGGGCGTGACCAGGTTCCGGTGGCCGGAACGCCGAACAGCTGCTGGGCGAGCCGGTTGACCTCGGTGAAGGGTTCGCTGCGCATCAACATGGTTCCACCTCCTGCGGTCTCGACTGGGCAGTCAATGCGCGATAAGTTGGTTCTAACATGTCGTCGGAACGATGACAAGTCCTTCGTCATCTAAAAGATGACGGGAAGCGAGGATGAGTGCCCGACTCGTCTGCCCCCGAGGAACATGATCTCGGCGTGGTCGCCGCCGCGATCGCCGCCACCGTGCACACCGTTCAGCAGCCCGACGCCGATGGGCGGCCGGTGACCGGCGCCGAACTGCTCGACACTCTGGTGCTGCTGCGTTGGGCCCAAACCGAGCTGGCCCGCCTCGAGCCGGTTCTGATCGCCGCCGCCCGCGCCGCCGGAGTCCCCTGGCAAGCGCTTGCACCCGCACTGGGGGTAGCCAGTCGCCAGGCCGCCGAGCGGCGCTACCTGCGCAGTGCCGCGGCCGCCACCGGCGAACCGGGCGGCACCCGCGACGACCGGGTCCAGGCCGAACGCGACCGCCGGGCCGGCAACCGCGCCGTCGACCGATGGGCCAACGACAACACCGCCGACCTACGCCGGCTCGCCGGCCAGATCACCGCGCTGACCGATCTCGGCGAGGCCGCCACCGGCGACCTCGCGCATCTGCTTCAAGCCCTCGGCGACGCCGACGCGACCGCCCTGCCCGAGCTCCTCGCGGCGACCCACCAACACCTGCCCGGCCATCCCGACCTGGCCGCCCAGATCGACACCATCACCACCCGCGCCGACCAGATCCGCCGGCAATCCCCGCGCCGCAGCGGGGAAACGCCCTGAGCCGCAGCGCCTCACCGTCCACATCGGAGCACGTCGCTAGCTGCTCGCCACGATCTGGTTGCGGCCGCCGCGCTTGGCGGCGTACAGGTTCTCGTCGGCGCGGGCGAGCAGGCCGGCCATGGTGTCGTCGCCGCACGGGGACGTCGCGACGCCGATGCTGGTGGTCACGGTGAGATCGCCGGTTATCGGCCCCCAGGCGTACGACTCGATGTGCCGCCGCAGGCTCTCGCAGCGCCGGTGTGCCTCGCTCGCGTCGAAGCCGGTCAGGATCAGCACGAACTCCTCACCGCCCAGGCGGACGGCCATCGACGAGTCGTCGGTCGCGGCCTCGGCGAGCAGCACGCTCACCTGCTTGAGCACGGCGTCGCCGGTGCTGTGCGAGAGGGTGTCGTTGACGCGCTTGAAGTGGTCGAGGTCGACGATCGCCAGCGACACCGGCCGCCGGTCGATGCGGGCCGCGCCGAGGATCGCCGGCAGCTTCTCGTTGAGGTACCGGCGGTTGTGGAGCCCGGTCAGCGCGTCCCGGTAGGCCATCTCGCGGAAACGGTCGTAGTCCTTGCGGGCCTCGGTCGCCTCGAACGCCGTGTGCAGCGCATGGGCGCGAGCTTCGCGCTGGGTCGAGCGCAGGGAGGCGAAGAGGGCATGGAAGGTCTGATATTCCCCGTACGCCTCTTCGAAGCGACCGGTGGCCGCGAGCAACGCCGCCTTCTCCTCGTGGGCCCGCATACGCACCGTCTCGAGCCCACGTTCCTCGCTCATCACGAAAGCCGCGTCCAGGGCGACCTGGCATGCGTCGTGACGACCTTCCCGCCGGCGCGCCTCGGCCAGGGTCAGCAGGCATTCGGCCAGCGCATCGCCCTCGTCGCCCCGGACCGCCGAATTCTCGTGCAGGATCGTGCCCAGGAGTTCCTCGACCACGGCGTAGCGGCCCGACATCATCTCGACTCGGGCCATCGTGTCCAGCTCGTTCGCGGTGAAGGAGCGGCCGCAGTGCGACAGGCTCTCCCGCATGCGACGCACCAACGCCCGGGCGCCCGGTTCGTCGTCGTTCTCGTAGGCGATGTAGGCGACATTGTTGAGGATGTAGAGCGCGAGCTCGAACTCGCCGGTCGCCGTGGCCAGGTCGAGCGCCTCGTCGAACCGGCGCTGGGCCTCACCGGCCGATCCGTTGTCGTCCAGGGCCACGGCCAAGGACATGAGGTGCCGGGCCCGGAGCGCGGGGGCGGCGTTGTCGGCGAGGTTCGCGACGCACTGCACCGCGTGCCGGAGCGCGTCCGCCAGGTCACCGATCTGGCGATGGAAGATCGCCATCTCCCGGTGGGCGCGGGCGAGGAGGTTCGGGCAGTCGTGCAGGACCGCCCAGTCGAGAACGCGGAGAGCCAGGGCGCCGCCCTCGGCGGAGCGGCCTTCGCGCAACCGGACGCCGCACTGCAGCAGCATCGCGCGGTGCGCCAGCTCGTCGTCGCCCAGCTCGACCGCCCGGAGCTCGGCGGTGACCGCCGGCTCGTGCAGGGTGCGGAACTGCGACACCGACCGGTTCTCCAGCTCCGCGATCACCTCGGCAAGCGCGGCCCGCTCCGTGAGCGCGTCGATCGTCGTCACTGCCTTGCCCCTTCCGCGCGGCGGCCGGGCACCGGTGACCCGGGCCCGGCCGCATGCCGACGTTTATACTTCCGGCGGAATCAGTTCCCGTCGGACGGATTGATCACGGTGGCGGGGGAGCCGGGGACTTTGACCACCATGATCTTCGCCGCCTGTTGCGTGGTCGAGGAGCCGTCCGGCCCGCTGCCGAGGGCCGAGCCGACGATGCCGGCCGCGCCGACGGTCAGGGCGACACCGGCCGCGACCGCGGCGACGGTCGAGAAAATTCGGGAGCGCATGCTGTTCCTCCGTAGCTCAGGTGGGGGGGACCTGAACGCAAGAATCAGCCACCCTGGTTGCGGCCCAGATGCCTTTCGGGTGCGAGCGGGTTGCTACTCCTTCCGCTCCCTTCGCCGGGTCACGGGTGGGCCGGGTGCAGCGGCTTGGTGTAGTAGACGAGCGTCCAGGACCAGCTTGGTTCGTGCCGGCGGCCGATCTCGTGGTAGCCGAGACTCTGGTAGAAGGCCATGGCCTCGGGCTGGTTCGTGGCCGTGTCCAGGAACATGTGGTGCATGCCGAGCCGCGACGCCCGCTGTTCGAGCGTGGTCATCAGGGCCTTGCCGATGCCGAGGCGGCGAGTTGCCGGGTGTACCCGGACCCGCAGGACGTGCGCGCGCCGGTGCGCGTCGGGCCGGATGCCGCCCATGCCGACCAGGTGGTCGTCGAGCTCGGCGACGAGGAAGTCGCCGCCGGCCGCGAGGAAGCTCACCGCGATGTCAGCCAGGTCGGGGAAGCCCGGCGGGGGGTGAGCTGCGGGCGGCAGCGGGAGCGGCACGGTGGTATCGGCGGTTGCCCCGATGTTGGGCAGGTCGTTGAGTGCCCACAGCGTGGGCGTGTCCTGCTCGCGGAACCTGCGGATGGTCGCCACGGGCTCAACCCTTGCTGCGCGAACTCGTGACGGCTACTCATTTTCCGTACGGCTACCCGAAATCGAAGCCCAGACCGGCGATGAACGCCGATACACCGTCACCGAATGGACCGACGTACTGATTGACCGCCGCGGCGATCGCCTCCGGGTCCGGGGTCCGCCCCGCGGCCGCGGCCCAGGCCGTGGCCAGCTCGGTCGTCCCGGCTACCGTGCCGGCGTCGTCGGACTTGAAGTCGAACGCGCGGATCGCGTCGTCCGGGTTGAGGCAGGCGCGCCAAGAGCCGCCGTCCACGGTGGCCGCCTCGACGACGCCGACCGCGCTTTCGATCACGTAGATGACCAGAGCGGGGGCGCCGGTCTCGGCGACAAGGTCGTTCGCGTCCAGTCCCCAGCCCTGGTGGATCACCGCGAGCTGCCAGTCGCCGTCACTCCAGCGGCCCTCGAGAGTGCCGGCCGCGATGCCATCCACGCCGGTGTCGAGGACCCGCCGGACCGCGGTGAGCTCATCAATCGGCCGGCCGGTCCGAGCGGCCGCATAGTACCCGAAGAACGCCATCTCAAGATCGTGCCAGACCGCTCTGCCGGACGTCCGGCTGCTCCCGTCGCGCCGGTGCTCCACCGGCCGCCAGTCGCCCGCGCGCCGGCGACGTCCGTTGCGGCGTGACTGCTCGCTTCGGCCGCGATCTCGGACGTCCGGGGGTCAATGGCTTCCTTGGTCGAAACGAGCGGTGAATCGTGCGGTGAACAGGTCGGCGCCTTTGCGTTGGTGGACTGTCTCCGCGGTTGCCGGGGCGGGGCCGTCGGCGGTGGGGAGCTGACCGACGCCCGCGTGGGTTCCGAGTGGCAGCAGAATCCGTCGGCCGGGCGCCGGTGCGTGCAGGGCTCCGGGTGTCTCGCCGGCGAGTTGCGCCTTGATGTTGGCCGCCACGATGACGGCGTGCTCCATGGCATAGGAGGCCATTTTCGGATCGGGGAGCTCGGCGACGTCACCGATGGCGTAGACGCGGTCGTAGCCTCGGACGTTCAGGTGGCCGGTCACCGGGATCGTTCCGCGGTCGGTCAGCGGGGTCAGGCGTCCGTTCGCCAGATAGCCGCTGTTGATCCGGACACCGAACGCGGGGAACCAGATGTCGGCGACGATCTCCTGGCCGTTGTCGGTGGTGACCGCGAAACGGGTATTTGTGCCGGCCGGGACCGGCGGCAGCGCGGTCAGGCTGGTGTTGAGCCGCAGATCGATGCCGCGTTCGTCGAGCTGGCGGTGCAGGCTGTTGCGCACCTCGGGCAGGAACCCGGGAAGTAGCCCGGTGGCCCGGTCGACGATGATCACGTTCTTGTCCGGCCAGACGTCTTTGATCTCGCCGGCAAGTTCCAGGCCGACCGGGCCGGCGCCGAGAATCAGCGTGCGGGCGGCGCCGGACAGCTCCTTGTGTGTCTCGCGGAGGTCGTCCAGTTGCCGGGCTATCGCGGTTGCTTCCGGCTGAGGTTTGGCCGGATACGGGTACCCGGAACCGGTGGCCAGGACCAGATAGTCGCCTCGGATCCGCTCGCCGGACGCGAGCGTCACGCCGTCGGGATCCACCGAGACTGCCCGATCGCGGATGACCAGTCCTCGGCGGAGCAGGGTGCCGTACGGGAAGAACGCGTTGGGCGCCCAGTCCGGGCGAGTCAGCGCCCGCAGCGACGCGGCGGCGTTGACGAAGCCTTCCCTCGGGTCGATGAGGATGACGTTCGCGTCGGCGTCGAGCTCCTTGGCCAGCAGAGTTCCTCCGTAGCCGCCGCCGATGATCACCACTGTTCGTTCCATGCCGCGCCTCCAAGAGTTGACGTGACAACTGTAGCTTCTAAAGTTGTCACGTCAACTCCTGGAGCCGGTACGATCTCTGAATGGCCGAACGTCACACCCTGTCGCCGGAGCAGTGGGAGCTGTGGCACACCTGGATGCAGGCACACCGCTTGCTCCAGCGTGAACTCGACCGGGACCTGCAACGCGACCACGGCATCTCCAAGGCCGAGTTCAGCGTGCTGGTGACCTTGCACGAGGCCGGCGGCGGAGAGATGCGGGTCGGCGAGCTGGCCGAGTCACTCGGCTGGGAGAAGAGCCGCGTCGCGCATCAGCTGACCCGGATGGAGAACCGCGAGCTGGTGGATCGGACCGACCGCGAGTCGAACGGCCGCCGCGCGGGCATACGCCTCACCGCCAAGGGTCGCGGCGCGGCCCAGAATGCCATCGTGGGCCACGGATCCAACATTCGCCGCAATTTCTTCGAGACCCTGAGCCCCGATCAGGCCGCGGCCATCCAGGCGTGGAGCCGCCAGACAATCGACCGCATCGAAGCCCCTACCAAAGCTGGCGAGCGGTGGACAAACACCGACGCCCGTGAGAACTGAGCCGGCAAACTACCGCCGGCAGAGCGTGTCGTCGATCAGCTTCTGCGCGCGCCGGCGCATGGACACCTCGCTCGCCCGGTCGGCGAGCTGGGACGACATCGAGAGTACGACGACGCGCTTGCCGTCCGGGCTGACGCCGTTGAGGGTGATCCAGCCGAGCTCGCCGCCGGTGTGCGCCCAGTAGCCGCCGCAGCTGTCGGGGATCGACGTGATGCCGAGGCCGTACCGTTCGCCCGGCAACACCTGCGCCGAGTCAAGCTCCGGCACCGTCCTGTGCATCTGCGCCATCTGGGCCGGGGCGAGCAACCGGCCGCCCTGGAGCGCCAGCCAGAAGCGGGCCAGGTCGGTGGGCGTGGTGACCATCGCCCCGGCGGCGTCGGCGGCGGTCGGGTTGAACTGGGTCGTGTCGACGAGCGGTCCGCCGGACGCGACCTGGGTGTAGCCGTCGGCGTGCGGGTTCCGCAGCGGCGGCTCGTCGCCCGGCACGTAGGTGTGGTTCAGGTGCAGCGGCGCGAGGATCCGGTCGTGCACTTCCTGCGCCCACGAGTGCCCCGTCACCCGGTTGATGATCATCCCGGCCAGCACGTAGTTGGTGTTGGAGTAGCTCCACGACGTGCCCGGCGCGAACAGCGGTGGCTTCGTCATCGCCAGCGCCACCAGGTCGGCGGCGTCGTGGTGGTCGAACCGGTGCGCCTGGAAGTCATCGGCGGTCGCGAGCAGGGGCAGCCCGGCGGTGTAGTTGGCGATGCCGCTGGTGTGTTGCAACAACTCCCGTACGGTGATCTTCCGCCCGTCGTTGCCGTTCTCCGCCACCACACCGGGAAGCCAGCGCTCCACCGAATCCTCGAGCGACAGCCGCCCCTCCCCGGCGAGTTGCAACAGCACCACCGACACGAACGTCTTGGTGTTGCTGCCCATCCGGAAGTACCCGTTGACCGGCACCGGCGCCCCGGTGGCGATGCTCGCGACCCCGGCTTGCGCCGTGGTCACCCGCCCGTCGACGTCGGTCAGTCCTTGCACGCCGGTGATGCCGTACCCGTGCAGATCGTCGACGGCGGCCTGCAGCTGCCCGTCGCCGCGGGCGGTGTCCGCGGCGGTCCCGCCCACCACCAGGGCGCCGGCCAGCGTCGCGGCGACGGCCACCCGTACGGATCGAGCTCCCCGCATGTCGTGTCCCCTCAAGGCATCGCCAAGGCAAGCGCCGGCCACCGGAAAGATCCAGTATCGTGGATCGACCTTCGCCACGCGTACCGGCGTGTTCAGGAGTTCGGCCACTCCCACTGCTAACTGAGAGTAAGATTCGGGCGACCCCACCACTTTTGGCATGCTCGGGGGACTGGTATGCCAGCGCTGGATCCTTCGGTCATCGGCGACCCCGCCAGGGTTGCCGCTGCGCAGTTTGCCGCGCGCGTGGTGCCGGGTCTGGCGATCCCGCTGGACGGCATCGCGTCGTTGGTGGCGCGGCTGCTGCGCGCCCCGATCGGCGCCGTGTCGGTGGTGAGCGGAGACTACGACGAGTGCGTCGGCGCGTTCGGTCTCCCGCCGTCCCTGTCACGGCACGTGCCCATGTCCCACTCGGTGTGCAAGTACGTGGTCAGCGCGGATCGTCCGCTGACGGTGCCGGACATGGGCGCGGACGCGGAACTGTCCGACCACCCGGCGCGCCGGGATTACGGGGTGGCGTCCTTCGCCGGGGTGCCGCTGCACGGCAATGACGGGCAGCCGATCGGTGCGCTGACCGTCGTCGACTATGCGCCCCGGGTGTGGACCGCGGCCGATGTGTCGATCCTCGCCGACGTGGCCGCGCTCGTCGGTTCGATCCCCGGCCCGCAGGACGTACCGGATCTCGGATTGCTTCGAAGCGATTGCCCGGGCTCGCCTCCGAGCGCCGTGGTGCAGGCCGACGTGCGGCAGGGACTCATCACCGCGTTGCTCGACAGTTTGCAGGTCGGGGTGCTGGCGGCGGACTCGATCGGCCGGCCCGTGCTGCTCAACCGTGCGCTGCGGCGCATCTTCGGGATCGGCGGCGAGGTGCCGGCGGCAGAGGCGGCCGACATCGCCCACCGCCGGTTGCGGCATCCGGACGGACGGCACGAGGCGCTCGAGGAGACGGTGGTACGGCGCGCTCTGGTCGGCGAGCACGTACGCGATGTACAGGCGATCGTGCGCGTCGCCGGGCAGCCCGAGCGGGCGCTGCTGACCAACAGCGAGCCGATCCGGGCGCCGGATGGGCGGCTGCTCGGCGCGGTCTCCACCGTCCTGGACGTCACCGACGCTCGCCGCGCCGCGCGGTTCCGAGATGCCGAGCTCGAGGTCGCCAGCATGCTGAACAAGGCGCGAACGGTGCAGGAGGTGGCACCAGGGGTCGTCCGGTTGGTCGGATCGTTGCTGCGGTCCGGGCAGGTGTGCCTGTGGCTGGTCGACGCGGAGCAGGATGTGCTGCTTCCGGTGGCCTCCTGGACGGCGCCGGGCGTGACGATGGCCGACGTGGTGCCCGAGCGCCTCAGCCGGCGGGACGGCGGGCCAGGTCGGGTCTGGGGCACCGGGGAGGCGCTGTACCTCCCGGACATGGCTCGCGCCCGGGACGGCGTCGGGCGCGCCTTCGCCGAGGCGTGCGTCGCGCGGGGCATGCGCACCCTCGTGGCGGTGCCGGTCCGCAACGGCGACGAGGTGCTGGGCGTGCTGTCCTGCCTGTCTCCCGGGGCAGCGGGCGAGGCGCCGCACATCTCGGCGCTCGTCGGCGGAATCGCCGGGCAGGTCGGCGCCTTCCTCACGCGTCGGCGTGCTGCCGACCTCACGGTTCAGCTGGACCGGGCCAAGGAGGACTTCATCGCTCTGGTCGGGCATGCGGTCCGTACGCCGTTGCAGTGCGTCACCGCGTACACCGAACTCGCGTGCGATGATCCGGACCTGGACGAGGATGTCCGCGAGATGCTGCGCGTGGTCCTGCGAAACGCCGAGGTGTTGCGTCGCATCGTTGCCGACCTGCTGGACCTCGGCGCGCTGGACATCGGTGAGGACGCGCTGGATTTCGCCGAGGTCGATCTCATCACCCTGATCGGCGAGGCGGTCGAGGCTGTCCAGCCCGTCGCCGACGCAGCGGGAACGACAGTGGCGGTTCGACTCCCTCCTCGGCTGCGCCTGCACGCCGACGCCCACCGGATACGGCAGTTGCTGGACAACCTGATCGACAACGCCATCAAGTTCAGTCCGTCCGGCCATGTCGAGATCCGCGCGCGATACGCCGGGCCGGCCGTCGAGCTGAGCGTCGCCGACAACGGCATCGGGATCCCGCCCGGGGAACGCGATCGGGCTTTCGACCGCTTCTTCCGGGCGGGCAACGTCGCGCACGGCGACACCGCCGGCACGGGCCTCGGCCTCGCCCTGGTGCGGGCCATCAGCCGGGCACACGGCGGCTGGGTCCGGATCGCCGACAACGATGGTCCCGGTACCACGCTCGTCGTGCGGCTGCCCCGCACCCATACTGCCCCTCCGGAGCCGGCGTTCTGATCGGCTCAGGCGGCCGCCGGCGAACCCAGACCGGTGGTCCGGCCGCGTCCCCGGACGTGCGCGGCGCCGCTTGCCGGCGCGGTGTCGTCCAGGTCCGCGGTGAGCAGGTCGACGACGTCGGTGACACCCGGGATCCGTGCGGCCATCGTTGCGGCAGCGATGGCGGTGGTCCGGCGGGCGACGCGGCCGGTGAGCGTGACGACGCCGTCGTCCACGGTGACCTGTACCGCGCCGGGCCGGATCCGCAGTTCGTCGCGCAGCACACGGTGGATGACGTCGTCGCGGATGACGGCGTCCAGGCGGTCATGGACCTTGAACAGGTCCGATCTGCTGACGATGCCTCGCAGCCTGTGGTCGGCGTCGACGACCAGCAGCCGGCCGACGGCATGCCGGTGCATCAGCCGGGCGGCGGCCGGAAGCGACGCGCCGGCTCCGATGGTGAGCGGCGACCCGGTCATGACGCCCGCGGCGGTGCCGTCCGGCCAGGACGGGCGCGACCGCGTACGGCGGTGCCACCAGCGTGTTGGCGGTGGATCGGCCGATTTCGCCGTCTCGATCGCCTCGTGCAGGTCGGACCACGAGACCAGGCCGGTGACCGTGCCGAATTCGTCGACGATCGGGACAGCGCTGATCCGCCGCGTGGTGAGCAGGGTGACGAGGTCCGCGACCGTCGCATCGTCGGGGGCGGTGATCACGTCGGTGGTCATCACGTCTCGTACTTGCCAGTTACGCATGTCGTTCCTCTCCTGATGCGGGCGGTTCCGCCGAGCGATCGGCGTATGTCGATTGTCGCCCGCTCGGCCTTGCCAGGTAACGGCTACGGAGACCAGACAATGGGCGTCTAGACTGCCGGTTGTCGGCAATGACCGGCGAGAACACCCGGCTCGGGAGGCATGGTGCGGTGAGCGGCGTCGGACGGCAGCGCGGCGAACGCCGGCCGGTCACCCCCGAGGCGGGCGACGCCTGGCTGGTCGGTGTTGCCGAAGGGGCCGCCCACGACGCCGGCGGGGTCCCGGTGGAGCTGCTGGGTGACTATCTGCCGCTGCTGGTCGACGCGGCGACGTACGGGCGCCGCGCCGAACGCGATGAGCTCGAGGCGGTGGGTCTGCTCGGCCGGCGCGCCGCCGAGCAGGGCATCTCCGCCGGCCGCGTGGTGCAGCTCTACCTGTCCGCGGCGCGGCGGCTGTGGAACGACCTGCCGATGGTGGTGCGGTCCCGTGACCGGGAGGCGGTGCGGGCGGCCGCGGCGGCGGTGCTCCAGGTCGTCGACGACGCGGTCGCGACGCTCGCCGAGGGGTATGCGGTCGCCCGGCGTGACCTGGTGCGCCGGGAGGAGTCACTGCGCCGGGAGCTGATCGACGACCTGCTGCGCGGCGACTCCGACCTGGGCACGCTGGTGGAGCGGGCCGAGCCGTTCGGATTGGATCTCGCCCGGGTGCATCAGGTGGTGCTGGCCGAGCCGGGCCGGCGGCTGCCGGACGCGGACGCGGCGATCAGCGCCCTCGAGGCGGTGGTGTTCGACCGGCTGGGCGACCGCGACGTGCTCGTCGCGACCAAGGACGGTCTGCTGGTCGTGCTGGCGCCGGCCGAGCCGGGCGTGGCCGGCCGGCTGTCGCCCGCTCTCGCCGCGGCCGACGAGCTCGGCCGGCTCGTGCACCAGGAGCTGAACCGGCTGTCCCGCGGGCGTCCCTGGCGGGTCGCCGTCGGCCGGCCGTACCCCGGCCTCTACGGCATCGCCCGCTCGTACGAGGAGGCCCGCGAGGCGCTCACCATGGCCGGCCGGCTGCACACCGAGGCCCCGGTCGTCAACGCGCAGGACGTGCTCATCTATCGCGTCCTGCTGCGCGACCAGCCGGCCATCGTCGACCTCGTGCAGGCCGTGCTCAGCCCGCTCGGCCGGGCGCGCGGGGGAGCCGGGCCGCTGCTCGACACCTTGCACGCCTACTTCGACACGGGCGCCGTCGCGACCGAGTCGGCGAAGCGGCTGCACGTGTCCGTGCGGACGGTCACCTATCGCCTGGACCGGGTCAAGAAGCTCACCGGCTACGACCCGGCCGACCCCACGCACCGATTCACGCTGCAGGCGGCGGTGCTCGGCGCCAAGGTCCTCAACTGGCCCCAGGAGCCGCTGCCCGATCCGGCGTGATCCGAAGCCGTCCCGTCTACGCTGAACCGTGGAGAGCGACGGCGCCGGGATCGGGAGGTCGGACGTGGACGTGCTGATGCCATCGGCGTTCATCGGGCACGGCAACCCGATGAACGCGCTGGAGGTGAATCGCTACACCACGGCGTGGCGGGTCTTCGGCGCCTCGGTGCCGCGCCCGCGGGCGATCCTGGTGATCAGCGCGCATTGGTACATCAATGCCACCGCCGTGACGGCGATGCCGAGGCCGCGGACGATCCACGACTTCTACGGGTTCGCGCGGGAGCTTTTCGAGGTGCAGTATCCGGCGCCGGGGCTGCCCGAACTGGCCGCGGAGGTCAGCGACGTCGTCCATCCGACCTGGGTCGGCGCGGACCTCGACAGCTGGGGCATCGATCACGGCACGTGGTCGGTTCTGACGCATGCCTTTCCCGACGCGTCGGTGCCGGTCGTGCAGCTGAGCATCAACGCCGACAAGCCGATGGACTATCACTTCGAGCTCGGCGCGAAGCTGGCGCCGCTGCGGCGGCGCGGCGTGCTGATCGTCGCCAGCGGCAACGTCGTGCACAACCTGGGCGGGATGGACTGGAAGCTCGCCGACGACGGTTACGACTGGGCTCAGCGCTTCGACGAGGACGCCAAGGTCCGCATGCTGACCGATCCGAACGGATTCGCGAGCCTCGACTCGCATCGGGATTACCGCCGTGCGGTGCCGACGCCCGACCATTTCATCCCCGCGCTGTATCTCGCCGGTCTGGCCGCCGCGGACGACGACGCGGACACGTCGGTGCTGGTGGACGGGTACGCGTACGGGTCGTTGTCGATGACGGCCTACACCTTGGGTCTGTCCTGCCCCGGCGCCGCGGGGCTCGGCGGCTCCTCGAGCCCGCCCGCCGGCCTGCCGCCCGACGGCTCCAACATCTGACCGGGGCGGCGGTCGTGGCCCAAGCGGACGGGGCGGCCCGTGACCGCGCTCGCGGCCAACGTCCTGCTTTGCCGGCGGCGCTCACACGGTACGCAGTGGGTTGCCTGCGGGTGGGCGCGAAGCCGGCCGGGCGGAATCGCCTTGTGGCAGTCCTCGCAAACGCCATAGGTGCCATCGGACATCCGCCTGAGCGCCTGCGCCGTCTCCGCTATCCGCCGGCGGACGGACGCCGTCCGCGCTGCCTCGGTGCGCATGTCACGGCCGAAGCGCTGTTTGAGCGCGGCGTGCACCGTCATCCGCGTGAGCCGCGCAGTATCCACCGCGAACTGCTCCTCGAGCATGCCGCGGAGCAACTTCGTCGAGTCAGGAGTAGAGACAGGCAGATCGTTGAGCGTCGTGGTCACGATGCCTCCGAAGGCGTGAGTCGCCGTCACCCGGCTACCGGCGCGGCGCCGGCGGGGTGACGCAGCAATGACATGGCCGCCCGGCCCGCTCCTTCCAGCGCGACAGTGCGCGGGGAGGAGGCCCTATGCACACGTATGTGCAGCGACCGGGACAGGACCGCGGCCAGGGTGGGGTGAGCGGCGCCGTCGCCGACCAGCAGAATGCCTCGGGCCATTGCCCGAAGCAGATCCGCCGCGTGGGGGCCCGTACGCAGCTCGTCGACCGCTCCGGCGACGTTGTCGCGGATCAGTTCCACTGGGCCGAATCGCGGGACGTCCCGGGTGCCCACCTCGGTGCGGTGGGCGGCAGTGACCTGACCGTCGACGAGTAGGGCAACTTCGGTCAGTTCAGCGCCGACGTCGACGAGCAGCAAACTCGCCGCGGCCGCGCCGCAGCCGATGGCAGCGGCGCGCACGGTATCCAGGAACAGCACTCGGGAGGGTGCGAACACCGCGTCGAGGACGTGCCGGACTGCCTCCTCGTCGGCCTCGGTGGCCAAGACCGGCCGGCAGGTCACGACCGTTCCGCCGGCCGCGACCGGTTCGAGGTGACCGCGGACCATGTCCGACAGCAAGTGGATGCAGCCCTCGACGTCGACGATGCGTCCACGCCGCACCGGCGTACCGGACAACGCTCCGCTCGGAACGGTGATCGACCCGCGGTCGGCCGTCCATAGGCGGGCAATACTGCTGCCGATATCCACCGCGACGGCCCCGGGCTTTGCCGACACGCTCACTCCTTCAACCGAGGTGCTTCTGATGGCGTTGCGCGGCGCCCCGACCCAAGCCCGGGCCGGTCGCGCTTCCGCCATCGCCGGCGCCGCCGGCCGGCCGGGAAGGGATCGGCACTGAACGGATGGGTTCGACCGGCCTTGGAGCGAACCAGGTCGGTGTCGTCGAAGTCGTGCCGGATCCGGTCGACCACCTCGGTGATCCCCGGGACGGCTGTGGTGAGCCGGACGGCGATGGCGGCGGTCGACCGCCGGCCCACCGCGCCGCTCAGCGTGGCGACGCCGTTTCGCACGCTCACCCGCACCTGCTCCGGGCGAATCCACAACCGGCGGCGCAGCACGTCCTCGACCTCTCGGCGTACCCGCGCGTCGGCGCCAACAGTGCTCCTCTCGTTCCTCATCAACTCCATGACACTGCCCTGCATGTCGACTCCCTTCCGGACCGCCGCGGCCCCGCCACGCATAGGCAGGTTGCCTGCGGCGGGCGAGGTGGCTTGAATCAAGCATCACCACCCGGTCGTCGAACGACCACGGTCAGCGACGGCGAGTAAGTGCGTGGTTGATTGCCGACCATCGGCAGATTGCGGTTGACGCGGGTGGTGCCACTCGCTCGTGCCGGACAGGTGAGCACACGTGCCCGCCGGGGGCGCTGGTGCTGGCACACCAGGGTGCCGGCGTCGCAGAAAGCTCTCGATGACGCCGTCCGGGTGCAGCAGAAGCGCAGCGCCGCCGGGCACGGAGGTCGCCCACTGTCGGCATCGTCCAAGCCCGATCAGCAACTACATGGCTTGCGGTGCGGTAGCCGACGGCCCAGCGGTCCCGAGCTAGCGACGGGTCAGCCGGCCTGCGCGTCCAGATCGCGTACGGCGAAACGAAGGTGTTCCCACTCCTCGTTGAGGATCACGTGCAGGCCGTGGAGGACGGGCTCCTGACGCTCCGGTGACCACGCGGTCGGTCGGGGCTCGGCCAGCAGTTGCGGCGTGACGGTCGCGAGGAAGTCGCGCACCATGGCCTGCCGCTCGGCCCGCACCCGGAGCACCTCCTTGAAGGTGGGCCGCTCGGTGCTGAACAGCGACATGTCGAAACCGTCGGTCTCGTACTCGGAGTGCGGCTGCCCGAGGGGGTGGAAAGGTCGCGGTCGCCGCAGGATGGCCCGGCCGAGCCAGGCGTCGGTGGCGAACGCGAGATGGCGCAGGGTCTGTGCGAACGACCACTCGCCGGCGATCGAGACGTCGACGCTGCCCTCGGGCATCGCGGCGTATGACAAGTACGCGGGGCTTCTACCGCACCACCGGGAACACGAGATGGGTGACCCGGTCGCCTTGGACGCACTGCGTCGGGTTGCCGAGCTGGACGTCCTCCGCGGACAGCTCGCCGAAGAAGGGCCGGTTTCCCGCGCCCATCACCACCGGCACCAGGTCGATGGCCACCTCGTCGAGCAGCCCCAGCTCCAGGCACTGCCGGGCGATGGTTCCGCCGGAGACGGCGACGGTCGCGTCGCCGGCGAGCTCCTGGGCGCGGGTGATCGCGGCCTCGACCCCGTCGGTCACGAACGAGAACGGCGCGTCGGGGTGGGCGTCGACCCAGTCCTGCGGGACCCGGTGCGTCACCACGACGACCGGGACGTCCAGGGTGTGCCGCCCCTGCCAGCCGTCCGCCACGTCGAACAGCGTCCGGCCGCAGACGAGCGCGCCCAGCGAGGGCACCCATCGCCGCCAGTGCTCCGCGCTCGGCGGCGAGAGGTGGACGGTGAAGTCCCCGGCCGGGGTCGGCATCGCGACCTCGCCGTTCTGCAGCCAGTCGAACAACCGGCCGATGGAGTTGTCCCGCTTGGCGACGTAGCCGTCGAGCGACATGTTCGCCTGCGCCTGCACGATGCCCATGGTGTGTCTCCTCAGGAGTTCTGGCGGCGGTAGATGTGGACGACGATGCCGCTGGGGAACGGCGTGGCTTCGACGAGCTCCAGATGCCGTGATCGCGGCAGCTGGCCGAACAGGGTCTGTCCGCGGCCCAGGGCCAGCGGCTGGACCAGGAGGCGGTACTCGTCGATCAGGTCGGCCGCGGCGAGCGCGCCGGCCAGTCCGGCGCCACCCCAGACGACCACGTCGTGGCCGGGCTCGGCCTTGATGGCGGCGATCTCGGTCGCCAGCTCGCCCCGCGCGACCCGGGTCTCCGGCCAGCCGGCCTCGGCGTCGCTGAGCGTCTTGGAGAACACGACCTTGGGGATGTCATTCATCGGCGACGCGTAGGGGCTGTCGGAGTGCGGCCAGAAGGACGACATCTCCTGGTACGTGACCCGGCCCATCAGGTGGGCACCGGCCCCGCTGATGCGGTCGAGCTTCCACTTCTTCAGCTCGTCGCCTTCGGGGATGGCGGTCCCCGGATGCTGACGGTCGCTGCCGACGAACCCGTCCAGCGACATCGACATGTACAGGATGACGTCTCGCATGATTGCCTCTCCTCGTCACAGAACTTCGGACAGCCGGTCCATCGAGTCGCGCACACCGTTCTCCATGCCGCTCGCGACCATCTCGTCGCGTTCCTCGACCGAGCCGAACACCTGGCGCATGGTCAGCCGGGTGCCGCCGCCGACGCCCTCGAATCGCATCGTCTGCAGGCTGACCTGGTCGGGCCGGCCCTCGTACTCGAAGGTCTGCACGATCAGCCGGTCCGGCACGACCGCGTGGAACACGCCGCGGAACCGGAACTCGCCGTCGGGGCCGCGGTGCACGTAGCGGTAGCCGCCGCCGGTCCGCGCGTCGAGTTCCACCACTTCCATCCGCATGCCGCGCGGGACGAGCCAGAGCGCCACCAGCTCGGCGTTGGTGTGCGCCCGGAACACCAGCTCCGGCGGGGCGTCGAACTCGCGTACGACATCGACGTAGGGAGTGCCGGGCTGGGTGGTGATCGTCGTCGGGTTCATCTCTGTTGGTCCTTCAACGTGTCGAGGACGTCGTCGAGGCGCCGGTACTGCGCCTCGACCGCCAGTCGGTGGGTGTCGATCCAGCTCGTCAGCGCCTCGAGCGCCGCCGGGTCCAGGCGGCAGGGCCGCCGCTGGCCGTCCCGGCTCCGGGTGATCAGCCCGGCCGCCTCCAGCACCTGGATGTGCCGGGACACGGCCTGTTTGGTGATCGGGAACGGCGCGGCGAGCTCGTTGACCGTCGCCTCGCCGCGCGACAGCCGCGCGATCATGGCCCGCCGCACCGGGTCGCCCAGCGCGGTGAACGCCCGGTCGAGCTGCTCGTCGTCGGCCTTGTCAATCGGCATGTTTATCAACCTAGCACTTTATCAACTATCTGGTTGACTATGCCGAGAGGAGCCGATCCTGTCAAGGGCGGCCCGAAATGGGAGAACTCGAAGAAATGCCCTCATAGCCTTCCGGGGCAATCCCGACCTTGGAAGGACCGCCATGACCTCCGTCAACGGACTGCCGGCGCACATCCTGCTCGTGCACGCGATCGTCGTGCTCCTGCCGCTGGCCGCCCTGCTGCTCGTGCTCACCGCGTTCTGGCCGGCGGCCCGGGCCCGCCTGGCCCTGCTCAACGCGATTCTGTCGGTGGTCGTCGTGATCCTCACGCCGCTCACCACGAGCGCGGGGGAGTGGCTCGAGCGCCGGGTGCCGGGGAGCGCCCTGCTGCACGAGCACACCGAGCTGGGCGACACCGCGATCTTCTACGCGATCCCGATCGCCGTGCTCGCGCTGGCGATCTGGTGGCGTGACCGCGAGGCCCGCGACACGTCCGGCCGGCGATCCTGGCTCGCCCCGCTCTCCACCGCGGTGACCGGCGTCGTCGCGGTGCTCGCCCTGGCGGTCGCCGCGGCCGGCGTCTACGGCGTCTACCGGATCGGCGACTCGGGGTCGAAGGCGGCCTGGACCGGCAACTTCAGCGCCACCACGACCGGCGGCCACGATTGACCGCGGCTCACGTCGCGGGCGGTGAGACGGGGAGCCGGATGGTGAGGACGGCGCCCCCGCCCGGGCCGTTCGCGGCCTCGATGGTGCCGCCGTGGCCGGTGATCACCTCGCGGGCGAGCGCGAGGCCGAGGCCGAAGCGGCGGTGATCGTCGTGCCCGCGGGCGAAACGGTCGAAGAGGCGGTCGGTGTCGCCCGGCACGAACCCGGTGCCGTCGTCCCGCACCACCACCTCGACCCGCGCCGGATCGCCGAGGCGGCCCAGCTCGATGCCGATGTGACCGCCGTCCGGGGTGTGGCTGAGGGCGTTGTCGACCAGCGCGGTGAGCACGCGGCGCAGGGCCGCCTCCCGCCCGTGCACGATCGAGGGCTGGTCGGGGTCGCCGCCGAGCGAAAGTTCGATGCGGCGGGCGTGGGCACGCTCCTGGAACGCGCCCACCACGCCGTCGGCGACCACGCCGAGATCGACCTCGGTGCCGGCCTCCGCGCGGTCCGCGAGGTGGGTGGAGAGCAGCAGGTCCTCGACGATCTCGCCGAGCTGGCGGGTGCCGGCCAGCAGGCGGCGGACGTCGGGCTCCAGATCCCCGGCGGCGGCGCCGGACCGCAGATCCCGGTCGAGCAGCTGGGCGCGGGTGTGCAGCTGGGCGATCGGGGTGCGCAGCTCGTGGCTGGCGTCGGCGACGAAGCGGCGCTGGCGGGCCAGGGCGTCGCCGAGCGGCGCGGTGGCCCGGCCGGCGAGCAGCCAGCCGGCGAGCGCGGCCGCGGCGAGGCCGAGCAGCTCGGCGGCGCCGAGCGCGGCGAGCAGGCGGCGGGTCTCCGCGTTCTCGGCCGCCATGCTGCCGACGACCTGCACGGTCGTCGTTCCGCGGCGGCGGGTGACGACGAGGTGGTCGCCGTGCTGGGTCTGCTCGGCCGGACCACCCGCGCGGACGCGATCGAGGGCCGCGCGGTCGGGAAAGCCGGCGGGGGCGTCGTCGGTGGCGGTGAGTCGCCCGGCGGCGTCCAGCCGGAAGATCCAGCTGCCGGCCGGCGGGTCGACGACGTCCTCCTCGGTGGCCGCGGTCTGCCGGACCGAGGCGGCCAGGGCCGAGCGCTCCTCCCGGTGCACGACGAGCAGGGCGACCGCGCCGACGAACAGCAGGATCAGGGCGATCGCCACGGTGTTGCGGATCGCCAGCGTCCGGCGGGCCCGTCGCAGCAGGTCGCGATCGGGGTCGGGCCGGCTCACAGGCGGCCGAGCCGGTAGCCGGCGCCGCGCACCGTCGCGATCACGCCCGGGCCCAGCTTGCGACGCAGGTAGTGCACGTACGTGTCGGCCAGGGTTTCGGTGGCGGACTCGGGGAAGACGGCGGCGACGATCTCGCGGCGGCTGTACACCCGGGCCGGGTTCTCGGCGAGCAGGCGCAGCAGGTCGCTCTCCCGGCCGGAGAGCGCGACGAGCATGCCGTCGTCGGTGGTGACCGTGCGCGTGATCAGGTCGAACTCCGCCTCCCCGAGGGCGACGACCTGGTCGGTGGGCGCGGCCGCGCGACGTAGCAGCACGCGTACGCGCGCAAGCAGTTCCTCCAGCTCGAACGGCTTGACCAGATAGTCCTCGGCGCCGCCGTCCAGCCCGGCGATCCGGTCGGCGACCGTGCCCAATGCGGTGAGGAACAACGCGGGCGCCGGTACGCCACTACGGCGCAGCCGGCCGAGCAGGTCGAGACCTTCGATCGCCGGCAGCCCCCGGTCGATGATCAGCGCGTCGTAATGGCGGGTCAGGGCCCGGTGCAGCCCGGCCTGGCCGTCGCGAGCGAGGTCGGCGTCGTAGCCGGCGCCGGCGAACGCGCGTACCAGCAGGTCTCCGAGCTCTCCGTCGTCCTCGACGACCAGGATGCGGGTCACCGTCCCACTCTCGCAGGCGGCGAGGCTCATGCGAAGTGCGCCGCGTCGAGCGCGGACTGGAGCGAGCGCAGGTAGCCGTCGCTGGTGTAGGTGGCGCCGCCGACCGTGTCGACGTGGGCGCTCTGCGCGGACAGCACCTCGCCGCGCAACTGGGGGAGGGCGTACCCGTTGATCTCGAGGTCGCGGTCGTTGCCGTCCGGGGACCGCAGCGCGCGTACGTCCGTGATCCGGTTGTTCTGGATCTTGACCTGAACCTGAATCGGCCCGTAGCGCGTGCGCACCACCGAGCCGGCGACGGTGAGCGACTTACCCGGCGCGCCGGAGGGCGGCGGGGCGTCATCGGTCGTGACGACCACGGGCGTGCCGGTCGCCGCGCCTCCCGCGCCCAGGCTCGTGCGGTAGCTGAACAGCAGCACGACCGCGGCGATCGTCGAAATGATCCAGAGGGTCACGCGGCGCATGCGTGCCGCCCGGTGGTCACCATGCGAACTCCTCGCTGTGAATGCGATCGGCGGACACTCCGGCCGCGCGCAGCTCGGCGCGGACGGTGGCCATCCAGGCCGGCGGACCGCAGACGTACGCCTCGCGGCCGGCCACGTCGGGCACGATCAAGCGCAACGCGCCGGGAAAGTCGTGGGCGGCCGGCAGCCACGAGCCGGCCGGGGATCGTGGGCCCTCGAGGTAGACCACCCGCACCCGGCGACGCCGCGCGAGCAAGTCGAGCTCCGCCCGGAACACGGCCTCGCCCCGGTCGCGGACCCGGTAGAGCAGGGTGGCGCCGGGCGCGCCCAGATCGTCGAGCAGCGCCCGCATCGCGGTGATGCCCACCCCGGCGGCGATCAGCAGCGGCGGCCGGCCGGTCGACCGGGCCGCGGTGAGCGCGCCGTACGGGCCCTCGATGAGCACCCGGGTGCCGGGCCGCAGCGAACGGACCCGCCGGCTGCCGTCGCCCAGGTCCTTCACCGTGATGCGCAACAGATCCGGCGACGGCCCGGCCGACAGCGTGTACGGGTGTGCCCGCGACCAGCCGGGGCCGTCGAGGAAGCGCCACAGGAAGAACTGCCCGGCCCGGACCGGGAGCCGGTCGAGGCGGCGCCCGCGCAGGTAGACCGAGACGACGCCGGGGCTCTCGACGACCACATGGTCGACGCGCGGCCGGTGGTAGGCCGAGCGCCACAGCGGCAGCGCCACCCGGAACGCGACCACGGCCAGCAGCGCGCTCGCGTACAGACTCCACCAGTAGGCGGTGGCGAACGGCGACACGGTGAAGTCGGCTCCGGTCCACAGCTGATGCGGCAACGCGAACCCGACGCCGAGATAGGCGTACAGGTGCAGCAGGTGCCAGGTCTCGTAGCGCTGCCGGCGGCGCGCCGCCCGCACGGAGAGCACGACGACGGCCGTCAGCAGCAGCGTGCCGGCCGCGGCCAGCAGCATGCCGGGATAGGTGGCGACCATGGTCCAACCGGTGCCCAGCAGGGTCGATCCGCCCGTCCGGGCGTAGCCGGCGGTGATCAGCACGACGTGGGCGACCATCAGCCAGAACGAGGTGAAGCCGACGACCCGGTGCCACCGGGCCAGCGCGTCCTGCCCGAAGCCGCGCTCCACCCACGGGATGCGGGCCATCAGGAGGACCTGGAGCAGCAGGAGATCCGAGGCCACGAGCCCGGTGACCCGGCCGAGGGCGGTCATCGGCTCGTCCCGGTAGCCGCCGCCGGTCAGCCACAGGACGACCGCGATCAGGACGCTCAGCACGGCGGCCGTCGCGGCCAGCCGGGCCGGCCAGCGGCGCGGCGGCGGAACCCGGGTGCCGCCGGAGCGGGCGAGATGAACCCGGCCGATGGCGAGCGTGCTCGATGCGTTCACCCGGGCAAGTCTGCGAGGCGAGGATGGGAGAATTCGAAGAATCGTCCGGGAGGAGCGGCGGTGCGCACACATTCCGGTGAGCCGCACGACGACAACGTGTCCGGCCGGCTGAACTGGCTGCGGGCCGGGGTGCTGGGCGCCAACGACGGCATAGTCTCGACCGCCGGCCTGGTCGTCGGCGTGGCCGGGGCGACCACGTCGGCCGGCCCGATCCTCACCGCCGGCGTGGCCGGCCTGGTCGCCGGCGCGGTGTCGATGGCGCTCGGCGAGTACGTGTCGGTCAGCAGTCAGCGCGACACCGAGCGGGCCCTGCTGGAGAAGGAGCGTGGCGAGCTCGCCGATTTCCCCGAGCAGGAGTTCGAGGAGCTCACCGCGCTGTACGAGGCGAAGGGGCTCAGCGCGGCGACCGCCCGGCAGGTGGCCCGGGAGCTGACCGACCGAGACGCCTTCGCCGCGCACGCCGATGTCGAGCTCCATCTCGACCCGGACGAGCTGACCGATCCCTGGCAGGCGGCCGGCGCCTCCGCCGTCGCGTTCACGACCGGATCGGTGCTGCCCCTGGTGGCGATCCTGCTGCCGCCACCCGCCGCCCGGGTGCCGGTCACCTTCGTCGTGGTCGTCGCCGCGCTCGCCGCCACCGGCTATCTGAGCGCCCGGCTCGGCGGCGCCCGCCCGGCACGCGCGATCCTGCGGCTGGTGCTCGGCGGCGCCATCGCCATGGTGGTCACCTACGGCATCGGCGGGCTGGTCGGCGCGGCCGTCGGCTGATCTTCGGAGAACCGGCCCGTCGGCCGTAGCGGCCGCCGGAACCACCGGGCGAGCAGGACCGCGCCGGGGACGACCGTGAGCCAGGTGAACGCGATGGCCGCGACCTCGTAGCGGTACTCCAGGTCGAGGCCGTACCGCAGGGCGAGCAGGGGCAGCGCGAGCACGGTGAGCGCGCCGCCGATCAGCAGCACCCAGCGCAGCCCACGCTCGAGACCGGAGGCCGACGGGAAGGCCCCGGCGGCCGCCACCAGGGCCAGGCCGAGCAGCAGGTAGCCGAGATCCTCCAGGGCGATGAACACGCCGTGCGGGTTGTACTGCGAGAACAGCGCCAGCCCGCCGGTCTCGCCGCGGCGCAGGCTCGGCTGCAACACGGCCAGCTGAATGACGTAGTCGGCGAGCAGCACGGTGGTGGCGGCGGCGGTCAGGATGACGGCGACGCCGCTGAACACGCGGGCGGCGGGCGCGACCTCGTGGTGGACGCACACCAGGAGCACCGCAACCAGGAGCACGAACACCGATTGCGGGTAGAGCCACCAGTAGTCGCGGGTCACGAAGGCGGCGGCATCGGTGTACGGATAGAGCAGGCACCCGCCGGCGCAGAACGGGCCCGACCGGGGCGGAGTGGTGACGGCCGTGAGGGCGGCGACCAGCCCGGCCAGTGCGGTGGCCACGGCGACCAGGGCGCCCGGCCGTGCGGTGACGGGGACAACGATCTGACGCATGGCATGCGCCTCCTTGCCTAACCGGATCCGTTCCGGCCAGACTGGCCTCCCGCGCACCGGACCAACAGGGTCGTTCGGCCCCGGCCCGCCCCCGCAGGAGTCTCAGGGACGGCTTTCCGTGAGCATCGCGCGGGCGATCGCCGCGACGCCGGCGGGTGAGTCCTCGATGATCATCTCTTGGACGGAGCCGGAGCCGCGGATGCACAACGCGGCACCGCCCGCAGCCGGGCCAAGGCGGCGGTGATGTCGGCGGTTGTCGCCACCCGCGGGTGCTGCCGCGCGACGCCGATCTCGAACGGGGTCCCGGCGGGCTGGTGGAAGGCCGCCTCGACCGTCGGCAGGCAGCGGGCCGCGTCGAAGTCGTAGTGGTGATCCGCGTCGACCGGCCCGGGCCGGCGAAGAGCCAGCCCTGGCCCCACCGGGCGCCGAGTGAGCGGGCAACCCACCAGGTCGTCTTCGGTCTCGATCCGCTCGGCGACCACGATCGCGCCCGTCCGTCGCACCTGGGCGCGCACCGCGGCGCAGACCGTCGCGGTGTTCCCGGCGGCCGGGTTCCGGATCAGGCTGAGATCAAGCTTGATCACCTCCGGGTCGAGCAACGGCAGGAACGCCAGCGACATGGGGTCGATGCCGACATCGTCGAGCGCCACGGCGTTTCCCCACTGATGGGCCTGGCCCGCAATGCGCAGCAGGCTGCCGGGTACGGTCGGCAGCGCGCGCTCGGTGAACTCCAGGACCTCGCGGAACGGCAGCCCGGCGCCCACCAGCTCGATCAGGCGGGGCGACAGCGGCTGGTTCAGGACGGCCGGCTCGACGTTGACGAACAGCAACGGCGGCGGCGTCGGCGACGCCACGGCGTACTCGAGGGCGCGTTCGGCGCACAGCAGGTCCAGCGGGCCGAGCAGGCCGGCGTCGCGAGCGGCGCCGAACAAGGCGTCCGGAAATTCCAGGCTGGTGCCGGCCGGGCCCCGAGCGAGAGCCTCCAGCCCGACGACCGCCCTGCTGGCCAGGTCCACGATCGGCTGGAATCGCGGCGTCACCAGACGGTGGGCCAGCACCGCGCCGATGGTCAGCTCGGACGCCGACGCTACGGCCGGCGAGTACGCGGTCCGCAATCCCTGATCCTCCTCGGCGTCATCGAGCTGCCCGATCCATCGGCAGCCCGGCGGCCGGCTGAAGGAGTATGCGAATCAGGGACGCAGCTATCGGGGGATTCCTGTGCGGCAGGTGAGCGGCGTAGCGTGCGGTTTCGAACGTGCGCCCGGAGGAGGCCGCCGATGCAGGCCGTGTCGATCGGCGCCGATGCCGCCGGCGGACTCGAGGTCGTGTTGCGTGGTGAGCTCGATTTCACCAACGCCGGAGAGGTCTCGGCCGTGATCCGCGAGGCGCTCACGGAACGTCACCCCCCAGGCGGTGCGTGTCGACGTGGCGGAGGTCAGCTTCCTGGATTCCTCCGGCATCGGCGTGCTGGTCAACGCCATGCAGGCAGCCGAGGACATCGCGGCGGCGTTCCGGGTCGAGAACCCCCGGTACAAGATCTTCGACCAGCTGCGCATGAGCGGACTTCTGGAGCCGTTCGGTCTGCCCGACTCGTCTTGGTGATGCGGCGGACGCGCTATGGACCCCAGTGACGGATACGTCCAACGTCTGGCCCAGCTGACCACAAGATCGAGGAAGCCCGGCTGAGTCCGGAGATGTTGTGCGAGCGCGCGGCCGGGCTGCTGGCCGGGCGGATCGGCTGCGGCATCGACGATGCTCACGCCCACCTGCGCGTGCTCGCGGCCCAGCGCGACTCCGACGTCGGCACCGTCGCCGCCGCGGTGATCGCCACGCTGGAGACCCGGAGACCGCTGCCGTCGACCGGGCTGCAGATGTTCGAGGCCGAGGCATGGCGAGGCGTGCCGCCTCCGCCGGCGGCGCGGCCGCGCGCACTGCCGACCGTGCCGGCCGGGGTAGGCGCTCCGGGCTGGGCGGCCGTCGTGCAGCAAACGCTGGACGGGCTGCCGGGGCGTCACATTCTGGTCAGCCCCGAACGTGATCGTCACGGTGACATCGTCGACTATCGGGTCGCCGCCGTCAGCCCGTCCGTGGTGGACCTCTCAGGGCGTAGCGGTGGGCAGTTGCTCGATGAACGGGTGAGCAAGGTCTACCCGGAGATCGTCGGTGGCCCGGTCTGGCGCGCGTGGTCCGACGCCCTCGGCGACGGGCAGGGCCGGACCCTCGCTCCCGTGCCCTACGTGCACCGCGACGGCGGGCACGCGACCGAGCATCTGCTCACCGTGCATGTCCAGCCGGTCGGCGAGGGCCTGCTCAACACCTGGATCCGCCAGGACGACCATACGCGTCTCGCCGAGCGGATCGCGCAGACCGAGCGTCTCGGCGTGCTGGGCTGGGGGGAATGGGATCTGGTCACCGACGCGACCGTCTGGTCCGAGGGCCTCTACCGGATCTACGAGCGTGACCCGGCCGACGGACCCCTGCCACGGGACGAGTCGGACGCCCTCGGGCTGCCCGAGGACGAGCCGCAGCGCCGGCACGCGGCCGAGGCGTTCGGGCGGGGCGAGACCGTCGACGTGACCACCCGTGCCCGCATCAACGGCAAGGTCAAATGGCTTCGTGCCGTGATCGACGCGATCCGCGACACCGACGACCGGCCGGTCAAGATCTACGGCATCATTCAGGACGTCACTGCCCGCGAGATCAGCCGGCTCGAGCTCGCCGAGGTCCAGGAGCAGCTCCGGGAGCACCAGCGCAGCCTGGCCGCCGAGCATCGCGTGGCCACCCAGCTTCAGCAGATCGTCATCCCGATCCCGGTGGCCCCGATCGAGCTGCCCGGGCTGCGCGTCGGTGTGCGGTATCTGCCGGCCGAGCGGGCCGGCCGGGTCGGCGGCGACTGGTACCACGCCGACGTCGGCGCCGACGGCACCATCATCCTGGCCGTCGGCGACGTCGCCGGGCACGGCCTGCACGCCGCCACGACCATGGCGAGGCTGCGGCACGCCTTTGCTGCCCTGGTCGTGACCACGACCTCGGAGCCGGCCATGCTGCTGGCCCACCTGAACCGCCTGCTCTGCACCACCGGTCCCCGGGCTGCCGCCCCCACGGCCACCAGCGTCGTCGTTCGCTATCAACCGGCGGACCGCACCCTGACCTGGGCGCAGGCCGGACACCCCGGCCCGCTGCTGGCCAGCCGCGGGCGCACCATCGAGTTGGACCGGCCGCCCGGGCCGCTGCTCGGCGCCGTTCGTCAAGCGTCCTACGCCACCGCCGTCCGGGTGCTGGACCCCGACGATCTGCTGGTCCTGTATACCGATGGGCTCATCGAAAATCGGTCACACACCATGCGGGAGGGCCTCAGCGGCGTGATCGAGCTGCTCGACCGGGTCAGCGCCTCCGACAGTCCGCAGCCCATGGAGGACTTCCTCAACCAGATGCGCCGGGCCAACCCCGAAGACGACACCTGCGTGCTGGTCGCCCGCCGGACCCCGCACGGGCCTACGCCATGACGGGCGGCCGTCGTGTCTGAGACCACCGGCCCGGTGAGCCTGCTGCGCCGCGAGTTCGCACTGGCGGGCCTGGTGGAACTGCGGCATCAGGTCGAACGAAGCGCGCTCCGGAACGGCGTCCGTGACATGGCGCTCCATCGATTTGTCGTTGCGGTAAACGAGATCACCACCAACGCTGTACGTCACGGCGGCGGCCGCGGCCGTCTCGAACTCTGGCGCACGGTCGGCCGCCTGCACTGCCGGATCACCGATCACGGTCCGGGCCTGCCCGCGGGCCACCGGACGGTTCGCCCCGGAACGCACACACCAGCGGCCGCGGGCTGTGGCTCGCCCAGCGGAGTTGCGACGAGCTGGTCATCGAGACGAGCGGCCACGGCACGACGGTCCTCCTCTCCGTGCCGACCGGGATCGGATAGGCGATGACGCGCGCCCGCGGCTCACGATGACCCCCTGGCCACGAGGACCGGGCATTCCGCATGGTGCAGGAGATGCAGCCCGGTCGATCCCAGCAGAGTGCCGCGGATGGCGCCTCGGCCACGGCTGCCGACGATCAGTAGCCGGGCCTCTCGCGAAGCGTCGACCAGTTCGGTGGCGGCGCCGTGGTGACCGGTCCTTGCCTCGACGGCCATGTCGGGAAACTTGCGTCGCCACGGCGTCAGCTGCTCTTCCAGGCGAACACGTCCCCCGCTTTCCTTCGGGGTGAGCCGGCGGATGACGATCAGCGGGCGGTCGTGTGCCGCCGCGGCCGAGAAAGCCGTCTCGAGCACGTGCGCGGTGGCGGGCGAGTCGTCGACGCCGGCGATGATGGGACCGTCCGGCTGCGCCCGGCCACGGACGACCGTCACCGGGCAGAAGGCGTGTGTGCCGAGCCGCTGACTGACCGAGCCGAGCCGGAGCCCGGCAAACCCGCCTCGGCCCCGGCAGCCGACCACCATGAGCTCGGCGTCGCGCGAGAGAGCGAGCAGACGGGCGGCCGGCTGACCGATGAGAACGTCGGTCCGGATGTCGAGTGCGGGCGTGACCGCGCGGGCCCGAACCGCCGCCGCGCTGACCATCGCCGAGGAGGACGACCACACGCGCTCGACGTAGGTGCTGCCGTTCGCTTCGCGAGCCGCGCCCGAGTCCCACTCGAGGACGTGCACGATGCGCAGTGGCAGCCGGCGGCGGCCGGCCTCGGCGGCCGCCCAGGCGACGGCGTCGTCGCCGGAGTCGCCGGCCGTCCCGACGACGATGGCACGAGTGCTCACAGCGGTTCTCCTTCGCGTTGGCCGACCGGGACCACGACCACCGGGCAGGGCGCATCCAGGGCCACGGTCAGGGGCACGTCGCCGGTACGGACCCGCCCGATGACGCCGCGCCGCTTGTCGCCGACCACCAGCAGACGCGCCTGGAGGCCGGCTCGGATCAGACCATCGGCGACCGATCCCGTCGTGGTGCGGTGCTCGACCGGCACCGCGGGATACTTCAGCTCCCAGGGCTGGGTCTCCCGCTCCGGCAGGCCGGTCGGCTCGGGTTCGCCTTCTTCCGCGACGTGCATGGCGACCAGCGGTAGACGATGGTGCGCGGCATACGCGAACGCGAAGGCGAGCGCCAGGTGGCCCGCGGCACTGCTGTCGACACCGACGGCTACCTGCTCGGCGGTGGCCGTGCCGGTCCGCGCCACGACGACCGGGCAATGGGCGTTGCGGAGAACGCGGCGTACGGTGCGGTCGCCATCCCCCGCGCCGATGGCCAGCAGCCGGACGCCGGTCGACGCGTTCACCATTGCGGTCGCCGGGGTTCCGCTGACGATGCGCAACGCGGCCCGCCGGGTGCCGAGCCGTGTGCGGGCCCTCGTCAGCGCTCGGGCCAGATTCGGGTCGACGAGCTCAACCTGCGCCGGATCCGGCGTTGCCGGCCCGGCGTCCAGCGCGGACCCGGGCACGCACACGTGCAGCAGCACGAGCCGGCTGCCGGTGCGCTCGGCCTCATCGATGGCCCAGGCGAGGGCCGGCCAGCTGCCCACACCTCCGATTCCCGCGGCGATCGATCGGTGCATCATCGCTCCCCTGCCCGGCGGTTTGGTTCGGCACCACCTTCCCGCGGCGACCCGACCCGGGGCAGAGCCGACCGACCCGCCCGGGACGGCAGTTCGGCACTGCCCGGGACGACCCGCCCGAGCTGTACTTGACCTGTGACCGCGGCGTGTGGACGCGGCGGCGGTCAGAACGGAGGCGCACCATGTCGGTCGTGCGGCTGGAGCATCTGACGAAGACTTTTCCCGGGGCTACGACGGCGGTCGACGACCTGAGCTTGACCATCGGTGACGGCGAGTTCCTCGTTCTTGTCGGCCCGTCCGGATGTGGCAAGTCGACGGTCCTGCGGATGATCGCCGGGCTGGAGGACGCGACCAGCGGTGACGTGTTCATCGACGACGAACGGGTGACCGACTGGGCGCCCAAGGCTCGCGACATCGCCATGGTTTTCCAGAACTATGCCCTCTATCCGCACATGACGGTGCGCCAGAACATGGGCTTCGCCCTCAAGCTGCAACACGTCGACAGCGGCGAGGCGCGGGAGAAGGTGGGCCAGACCGCGGTCCTGCTCGGCTTGTCCGCCCTCCTCGAGCGCAAGCCGGCCGCCCTGTCCGGCGGGCAGCGGCAACGCGTGGCCATGGGCCGGGCGATGGTGCGCCAGCCGCGGGTCTTCCTGCTCGACGAGCCGCTGTCGAACCTCGACGCGAAGCTGCGGGTCTCGATGCGCGCCGAGCTCGCCCGGCTGCACCAGCGGTACCGGATCACCACCGTCTACGTCACACATGACCAGGTGGAGGCGATGACGCTCGGCGATCGGATCGCGGTGATCGACAAGGGAAAGCTACAGCAGGTCGGCACGCCGGAGGAGCTTTACCGGGCGCCGGCCAACCGGTTCGTGGCCGGGTTCATGGGCTCGCCGAGCATGAACTTCGCGACCGTTCGGCTCGATGTCGCGGGTGGACGGGTGACGGTGCGGCTGGGCGGCCGGGATCTCGAAGTGCCCGACGCGCTGCTCCGTCGGCCCGGTCTGGCCGCCTACGCCGGGTCCGTGGTGGTCCTCGGCCTGCGCCCGGCCGCCTTCTCGCTGACCGCGGCGCCCGAGGAGGCCGCGATCACCGCTGTGCCGCTGGGCGTGGAATCGCTCGGGGACGAGAAGCATCTGCTGTTCACGGCCCCGCCCGGCGACGCCGATGGGGAGGGGGACCGGACCGCCGCCGGCGGCGCGGACGACATGCCCGTCACCGTGGACGAGACGGCCGGCGCCCAGTTGTGGACGGCCAAAGTCGCACAGCGCGCGGACCTGGCGATCGGGCGCCCGGTGCGGCTTGCCGTCGATCTGCGCGACGCCTATTTCTTCGATCCCGGTGACGGGGAAGCGGTCGGGAGGGCGATGCCCGCCGGTCCCGTGCCGGCCGAAATGGTCCACTGAGTGGCCGGGCCGTGTCCGGCGCCGGTCAGCCGTCGTCGTCCGCTCTGGTGGATGTTGTCCGGCTGCGCCCCTTCCGGCGACTCTGGCTGGTCTTCGGCCTCTCGTCGGTGGGCGACTGGTTGGGGCTACTGGCCACCTCGTCGTTCGCCTCGGCTCAGCTGAGCTCCTCGGCCGCTCAGGGCGCCGCGTTCGGTGGCGTGATCGCGGTGCAGTTGCTGCCATGGTTGATCCTCGGCCCGATCGCCGGCTTCGTCGCCGACCGGTTCGACCGGCGCCACACCATGGTGGCGGCCGACCTCGCACGGTTCGCATTGTTCGCATCGATCCCGCTCATCGCCGAGGTGTTGCCGGAGCGTGCGGCGGCCGTTGTCTGGGCGGCAATCGCGTCGTTTCTGGCACAGGCCGCGGCGATGATCTGGACACCGGCCAAGGAGGCCGCGGTCCCCAACCTGCTTCCGCGAGACCGGCTGGAGACCGCCAATCAGCTGACGATCACGACCACGTACGGGATCGCTCCTGTTGTGGCCGCTCTCGTGTTCGCCGCCGCCGGGCGTCTGCCGAGCGCCGGACTCGTCGACGCCCCCGCGGTGGCTCTGTACTTCGACGCCTTGACCTTCCTCGCCTCTGCCGCGGTGGTCGCTCTCGGCGTCCCGGAGATCTCCGGCCGGGGCGGCGCTCCGTCCCGGGAGTCCGCCGGCGACGCGATGCGCACCGGCTGGCGCTTCCTCGCCGGATCCCGGTTGATGCGGGGTTTGACCGTCGGACTGGTGGGCGCGTTCGCGGGCGCCGGGATCGTGGCCGGTGCGGCGAAGTTCTACGCGCGCACCCTCGGCGGCGGCGATTCGACGTTCGGACTGCTGTTCGGTGGCCTGTTCGTCGGATTCGGCCTGGGAGTCGCGGCCGCTCCGGCCCTGCTCGCCGGTCTGTCGCGGCGGCGGGCCTTCTGCCTGGCGGTGATGCTCGCCGGGCTGGCGGTCGTCGCGCTGGCAGTGATGCCGCGTCTGGGCGGCGCGCTGGCCGTCGTTCTGATCGTGGGCCTCGGCGCCGGTGCCGCCCTGCTGCACGGGGTGACGATCCTGGGTGCCGAGGTTCCCGATCAGGTACGCGGTCGCGTCGTCGCGTTCGTGCAGACGTCGGCACGCGTCGTGCTGTTGCTGTCGGTTGCGGGCGCGAGCGCGGTCGCCGGTGCGGGGCCGGGCCTGGCCGTGGCGTCCGGCCGGCTGCTTCTGATCCTGGCCGGACTCTGCGCGGCCGGGGCCGGTCTGGTCGCGCTGCGGCAGATGGACGACCGGCACGACGTGCCGCTGCTCACGGATTTGCGGACTGCGCTTTTGCGTCACCGATGACGGGCGTCGAGGACGGGCAGGAGCGCGGTCGACGATCGGCGGCGATATCTCGGACCGGCGTTGCGGTGACCGCTCAGCGCGGGGTCCAGGCCTGCACGGTCTGCAGCTGCCGGATGGTGGCGGCACAGATCCTGCAGTAGGCCGCGTACACGTCGGGCGCGGACATGTGCGGCAGGTCGTGGTCGAGCAGCGTGAGTACGTGGCTGAGGGCCTCGGCGAGGGCGCGGGTGGCCTCCTTCCGGCTGATCCGGCCGCGGGCGAGGAGCCGGTCGTAACCGGCCTGCGCCGCCCGATCCGCGAAGTGGCCCGGGGCCTCATCGGCGTCCGTGTGCGGCAAGGCGTAGCGACTCCTCAGATCGCGCAGCAGGGTCACCTCGCGCTGCTGAGCGCCGGCGAACTGGGTGGGGAAGGCGGCGTACCGTTCGCCGAACGCAAGCATCAGGTCATGCGCCACGCGAACCCGCTCGGCCAGCTCCGCCAGGTGCGCACGCTGGTCGAGATCGAGGCTGCCGGGCGGGCAGCGGAGCACGTCGGCGCCGGCGAAGCCGGACGGGTCGGTCCAGGCGGGAACGCGTACGGGCCGGTCGGTGGCAAGCATGATGGGCTCCTTTCCTGCTGCCCTCATCATGCAGACTGCCCGCTCGGCGTGTCTTGCGCCCGGGCCGAAGGGTGCTCCGCGCGCAGGACCGAAGACCCGGTCAGCCGGCGTGCACGTGCGGCCGCCGGGCGGGATCGGAGGCGTGCCGGCGGAGGATCTCACGGGTCATCGGCGCTACCTCTCCGTGCCCGAACAGGAGATATCGCAGATAGTTGGACGCCGGGTTGCCCTCGCTCCAATGGAAGTAGATGTGGGGGCGGTGGCCGGTGTGGTCACGGATCTCGAGCAGCAGGGCGGCCAGCGCGTTGGGCACCGCCGAACTCTCCAGGGCCAGGACACGGTAACGGTGGTGCCGGACGGATCCGCGTACCAGGAGGTCGGCTTCGAATTCGGACGGGTCGGAGACGGTGACCTCGATGAAGACGACATCGGCATCGGCGGGCAGGTCGTTGTCGGCGGCCGTCCGCTTCAGCGCCTCGTGGTATTCGCCTTCGGTGTGGGTGCGCGGCTCGTGGGCGATCAATCGAAGGGTACGCCGTGAGCAGTCGCGGACGAAGCGCTCGGCGACCGGGTCGAGGTCGATGCGGGTGGCGCGCAGGTCGAGCGAGCGGTGGACGCGGGACACCACCGACACGACCATGATCGCGGCGGTGAAGCATCCGGCGATCTTGACGCCGTCGGGCCGCTCGGCGACGTTGACCACGGTGGTGTACGCGAAGACCGCGGTGATCGTGGCGAACACCGCGGTCCGGGCGCGGTGGTGCCCGCGGGCCTGGGCGAGGGTGACCGCCATGGCGGCCGAGGTGATGAGGACGAGCACGCCCGTGGCGTACGCGCTGCCCTGCGAAGTGACGTCGGCCCGGAACATCCAGGTGATGAGGAAGGCGACGGCGGTCAGGGTGAGGGTCAGCGGCCGGGTCGCACGTGCCCAGCCGGGCGCCATCCCGTAGCGGGGCAGATAGCGGGGGATCAGATTGAGCAGCCCGGCGAGAGCGGAGGCCCCGGCGAACCAGAGGATCGCGATCGTGACGGCGTCGTAGACGGTGCCGAAGAGAGGACCGAGATTCTGGTGCGCCAGATAGGCCAGGGCGCGGCCGTTGGCCTGGCCGCCGGGCCGCAGCGCCGCCGGTGGAATCAACAGGGTGGTGACGAGGCTGCTGGTCAGCAGCAGCACGCTCATCGTCGCGGCGGCGGTGGTGAGCAGGCGCCGTGCGCCGCGGATCCGGCCGGCCGGATGGGACTCGGTGTCGCCGGTGCCGCCGCGTATCTGTGGCATCACGGCGACGCCGGTTTCGAACCCGGACAGTCCGAGGGCGAGCTTCGGGAAGACGACAAGCGCGACGCCGAGCATGAGCACCGGGTTGCCGTGGCGGGCGGTCAGCGCGGCGCTCCAGTCGGAGACGATGACCGGGTGGGTGGCGATGCGCCGGAGCCCGTCGGCGATCACGATCGCGTTGAGCGCCAGATAGCTGCCGACCAGGGCTACGGCGATCTCGATGGCATCGGTGAAGCCGCGCAGGAACACGGCACCCAGCAGCGCGAGGAGCAGCAGGGTGATGAGCACGGCATGACCGTGCAGCGCGGCGGGCCAGAACGGGTTCTCGTCGAGGTGCGCGGTCGCGTCGGCGGCCGACAGGGTCATGGTGATCATGAAATCGGTGGCCGCGAATCCGAGTAACATGAGCACGAACAGCTTGCCCCGCCAGTACGACAGAAGGCGGTCGAGCATGGCGATGGAACCTTCACCGTGCGGACTGGCCGCGGCGACCCGGCGGTAGACCGGCAGCGCCCCGAACAGCGTCACGGCGACCAGGACGGCGGTGGCGACGGGGGAGAGGGCGCCGGCGGCGAGGGCCGCGATCCCCGGCTGGTATCCGAGCGTCGAGAAGTAGTCGACGCCGGTCAGGCACATCACTTTCCACCACGGGTGGCCGGCGTGCGCCGCCGGGCCGGGTTCGGACATCAGCCAGCCGCGTACGGGACGGCGCCGGGTGTCCTGGATCGTCATGGCTGCCTCCGTCAACTCCTCATCGGAGCGTGAAGCAGAGACGGCCGGAGCGAACGGGCACAAGGTCCCTTCCCGGCAAGGCTATCGGCGGACGACCACGAGCGGGCATGCCGTGCGTCCGGTGAGCCGCCGGACGGTCACACCGAGCGAGCCGGCACCGGTTACCAGCAGCGCGGCGTCGCGACTGACGGCGGCGAGGGCGCGTGCCGGATCTTCGTCGTGCAGGATCTGCCGCTCGATCGCGGGCGCCTCGTCGCTTTGCAAGGCGTCGTAGACGATGTCGGCGAGGAGCCGATCGCTTTTCGCCGCCTCGTCGTGAGGCCCTGGCTCCCGCTCCGCCCAGACGTGCACGATCCGCAACGGAACACCCCGGCGGTGCGCCTCGTGGCTGGCGTAGGCGAGAACGGGCGCCCAGTTGTCGTCGTCGACCGCCGCCATGACGACGGCGCCGACGCTCGCCGGTGTCGCCGGCGCGGTCGAGTTCACGGTGCCGCCTCGAGGCGTGCCGGCGCCGGCCGGACGATCACTGTCGGGCAGCCGGCGTGACGCAGCAGATGGCGGCTGACCGAGCCGAGCAGCAGCCCGGCGATCCCGGCGTGGCCCCGATCGCCGACGACGACCAGTTGAGCGGTCAACGACCAGTCACGTAGTAGCCGGCGGGCCGTCCCCCGTCGAGCGTGACGACGAATCCGCAGGTCGGGGTGACGTTCGGCGATCCCGGCGACGGCCTCGGCGAGCACGCGGCGCTCCTGGTCCTCTCCGGACCAGAACTCGTACGTCATGGGCAGGCCGGCGTTCAGCTCGGTGCCGTCGCTCCCCGTCCAGGCGTGCAGCGCGACGAGCTCGGCCTGGCGCAGTGCGGCCTCTTCCGCCGCGAACTCCAGCGCGGCGATGGATCCGCTCGACCCGTCGACGCCGACGACGACGGGCCCGTCCGGGTGCTCCCGGCCGCGCACGACGAACACCGGGCAGCTGCTGTGGGCCGCCAGCTCATCCGCTCTCGCCTCGCCGACGACGAGGAGGGCCGCATCGCGCGCGGCCGCCAGGAGCTCGGGCCCCGTCGGCAGCACGCGGAGGCTTCGATGTCGCAAGGCGGCCTCCCGCTGGGCGGCCTCGGCGATGATCTGGCTGGCCGGCGAGTAGTCGATGCCGGCGATGACGGGCGCACCCGGGCGAGTGATCATGGCAGCCCCTTCGGTTCACGAGCCCGCCGGCGCCGCCGCGCCGACCGGTGACCGTCTTGACGACGGTGGGTCTGGCGGCTCTCCGGCCGTCCTTTGCTCCCGATCGCCGCGTACGCGACGCCGGCGGGCTCAGTTCGAGCGTTGCCCGGATTCGCGGCCGTCGTCAGGGCCATTGGTCCTCAGCTCGTGGCGCCCCGGCCCCGCGGCACCGGCTCGGCGCCGGCGGGCTCCGATGCGGGCACCGGGATCACCACGACCGGGCAGGTCGCCTTGCGGATGCATTCCTCGCTGACCGAGCCGAGGACGGTGCGCCGGACCCGGCTGTGCCCGTGGCTGCCGAGTACCAGCAGGTCGGCGGAACGCCCGGCCCGGGCCAGCGTCTCACCGGGGCTTCCCTCGATTACCTCGGCCGCCACCGGCAGATGCGAGCCGTGCCGCGCGACCAGGGCGTTGATCTCGTCGTCGAGCATGCGTGCGGCGTGTTCCTTGGCCTCACGCGGGTTGGTCGCGGTGACTGGGCCGAATTCGACACCGTCCCACGACCAGGCGGTGACGGCCTCGATCGCGCTGCCGCGCGCGTCCGCCTCACGGACCGCCCAGTCCAGCGCGCGCCGTCCACCCTCCGACCCGTCCACGCCCACGACGATCAGATGCCGGCTAGCCATGACAACTCCCTTCGACGCCGCCCGGCGTGGGGCCGGGCGTCCACCGGACTCCACGGTGCGTGCCCGGCCCGGCCTCCGGCAGGGCCGGAGGTCCCCGCCGCACGGGAAGGAAGGGTCTTCCGGCCCTGCCGTCCGGCCGCGGGCGGTCCTAGCGTCGGCGTAAAGGAGGCAACCCATGAAGAGCTGGACCGTGGACGATGTGATGACAAAGGCGGTCGTGTCCGTGGACCAAGCCGCGTCGTACCGCGCGGTCGTGGACACGCTCATCGGGCGCCGGGTGAGTGCGGTACCGGTCGTGGACGAGTTTCAGCACGTCACCGGCGTGGTGAGCGAGGCCGACCTGCTTCGAAAGATCGAGTACGCCGGTGACGACGCGCCCCGGATGTTCGAGGGCCGGCGCCGGCGCGGCGAACGCGGCAAGGCTCGGGCGCGGACAGCGGCGGAGCTGATGAGCGTCCCGGCGGTCACCGCGCTCACCGGCACCTCGGTCGCCTCGGCGGCGCGCAAGATGGACGCCGAGAACGTCAAGCGCCTGCCGGTCGTGGACGAGCTCGGCCGCCTGGTCGGCCTGGTGACGCGCGGCGACCTGCTCAAGGTGCATCTGCGCCCGGACGACGACATCCAGGCCGACATCGAGTCCGGCGTGCTGCTCGGGACGCTCAAAGGTCGCGCCGACGACGTCACGGTGACGGTCGAGGACGGCGCGGTCACGCTGGAGGGCAAGGTCGAGCGGTGGTCCATCGCCAGCGGCGCCGTCCGGATGACCCGGCAGATCCCCGGTGTGGTCGACGTGGCCGACAAGCTCAGCTACGACTACGACGATCGTGCCGGCGGTCCCGGCATCGCCTTCGGCGTCGCCTGAGGGCCGGTCACGAGTACGGCCCACGCGGGCCCAACGGCCCTGGTCGCGACACGCCGGAAAGCGGACGGTGACGAGGAGACGGTCGTGAGGAGGCTGCCATGTCCGGCCTTGAGCCATTCGACGGCACCCGTGAGACGGACATCGTCGTAGGCGTGGACGGGTCACCGCCGTCGAGGGCCGCCCTGCGCTGGGCCCTCGAGCAGGCGATGCTGACCGGTGCACGCCTGCGGGCCGTCATCGCGTGGGAGGTGCCCACGTACACCGGGTGGGGCTCCATCCGCCACGATGACCTCGGCGGCGCCGCCGGCAACCTGCTCGCCGAGGTGGTGCGCGACGCCCTCGGGTTCGACCCGCCGGACGTCGACGTGCTCGAGACCGCCCTGCCCGGACACCCGGCACAGGTGCTGATCGACGCGTCGGCCCACGCCGCCCTGCTGGTCGTCGGCTCCCGCGGGCACGGCACGTTCGCCGGGACGCTGCTCGGCTCGGTGAGTCAGTTGTGCGTCCAGCACGCGCACTGCCCGGTCGTCGTCGTCCGCGGCAAGCACTGAGCGGGCACGCCGATGGGACCTCCGGCGGGACCGGCGCACGCTGGCGACGATGGTCGTGCTGCCGATCCTGCTGTTCGTCGTCTTCGGCTACGCCGCCAGCTTCGCGGACCCCGACCCGTCGACCGGGTGAGCGACGCCGACCTGGCTTTCCTCGCGATGGACCGGGGGCCGGTTCCGGAGCAGATCGGGGTGGTGCTGGTCTTCGACAAGCCGGTCGCCGCGGACGACTGGGCCCGGCTGCTGGCCGAGCGGTCGGCACGGGTGCCGCGGCTGCGGCAGCGGCTGGTTCCGGCGCCGCTCGGCTGCGGATCGCCGATCTGGGCGGCCGACGAGGCCTTCGATCCGCGGCGTCACCTCGGCACGGTGCGGTGCCCGGCGCCCGGCGACGACCGGGCGTTGCTCGACGTGGCCCTGCGAGAAGTGCTCCGGCGCCTGCCGCGTGACCGCCCCCTGTGGCGCGCGGTAGTGATCAGCGGCCTGCCAGGCGGGCGAGCGGCGCTCGTGCTCATCGCCCACCACGTGCTCAGCGACGGCCTTGGCGGCCTCGCCGTGCTGGCCCAGCTCGTCGACGACGCCGAGCCGGCGGAATCGTCGCCGGTCGCCGGCCGCCCGGCGACGACGCTGCTCGCGGCGGATGCCTGGAAGCGCCGGGGTGCGGCGCTGAGATCGGCGCCGGACCGGTTGCGGCGGCTGGGCACGGCGATGCGGGCGGGTGGCGGCTTCCATCCCGTACGCCTGCCGCCCTGCTCGCTGCTGCGGCCCACCGGCGACCGCCGCCGGGCGGCGCTGGTACGCGTCCCTCTCGGGGCCCTGCGCGACGCCGCGCACCGCCGGGACGCCGGCGTGAACGCCGCCCTGCTGGTCGCCGTGGCCGCCGCGGTGAGCAAGCTGCTCGCGGAGCGAGGCGAGACCGTCGGATCGATCACGATGGCGGTTCCGGTGGGGACGCCGCGGACGGCGGGCGACGCGGCCGGAAACGCGGTCAGCCCGCTGGTGGTGTCGGTCCCGGCCACCGGCCCGGCCGAGCAGCGCCTCGCCCGGGTCGCGGCCGAGGTCCGCCGCCGCCGCGCCTCCGCGGCGGGCCCCGCGCCGATCACCATGCTGGGCGGCATGTTCCGGCTGCTGGCGGCGCTGGGTGGCTACCGGTGGTACATGACTCACCAGCGGCGGTTGCACACCCTTGTCAGCAACGTCCGAGGCCCGGCCGGCCCGGTACGCCTCGGCGGCGTGACGGTCACCGGCATGATCCCGATCGTGACCGGCGGCGAATCCAACATCACCGTCATGTTCCTCGCATTGTCCTATGTCGACACGCTCACCGTCACCGTGATCGCCGATCCCGGTTCCTGCCCCGATCTGGATCAGCTCGCCGGATTGCTGACCGCCGAGCTGGCCGCGATCGCCCGGGCCACCGATGACCAATGACCCTGACAAGGGGAGCACCGGCCGTGGACGGTTGGTCGTGAGGTGGTTTCCATGCGAACGCGAACACGACGAACGGTGAGTGCGCTGGCGGTTCTCGCCGTCACCGCGATGGGTCTGATGGGGGCCCGGCCGGCGGCGGCCGCCGACGCGACCCCGTACCGGGCGCAGACCTTCACCCGCGGCTACGACACCGCGAAAGTGGTGAGCCTGACCTTTGACCTGGACTGGCGGACCGGGACGGCGGCCGAGAACGCCGTCAGCAAGGCGAACCTCGAGACGGTGCTGCGGGTCTTCGCCGCCAACGGCATCACCGGCGGATTCGGCATGACCGGCCGCTTCGCCGAGCAGAACCCGGCCGAGGCCGCGAACGTCGCGGCCCAGGGCCACAAGATCTTCAACCACAGCTACAGCCACCCGGACTTCATGACGCTGACCCAGGCCCAGCGATGGTCCCAGCTCGATCGGGCGGAGACGGCGTTGCGCAACGCCGGCATCGCGTCGGCCGGCTGGTTCCGGGCGCCGTACCGCTCGGGCTATCTGGACCCTGGCCTCAACCGTGACCTGTCGCTGCGCGGCTACTACATCAACCTGGACTGGACCTTCGACACCACCGGGTATCAGGCGGCCGACTGGGCGACGGTGAGCGCCCGCATCGACCGGTACACCGTCCCCGGGGCGATCATCGTGATGCACGTGACCACGCCGTCCACCGACCCCGGCAACCTTCAGCTGATCATCAACAAGCTCAAGGGCATGGGGTACGGCTTCGTCAGCCCCTGGCAGGCCGTGACGCGCGGGCTGATCCGCGGCAAGTGGCTGGCCGCCGGCGGCCAGCGGTCACACTTCGGCGCGGCCCGGACCGCCGAACTGGACGCCACCACTGCGGACACGGCCGTGCAGTGGTTCGTGGGCGGCCGCATCTACTACGCGCCGGCCACCGGCACCCACTCGGTCTGGGGCATGATCCTTTCCAAGTACAACGCGCTGGGCACCGTCCGGTCGGTGCTGGCTTTCCCGGTCACGGACGAGACCGCGGCGGCCGGGGGCGGCCGGTACAACAACTTCCAGGGCGGCTCCATCTACTGGTCGCAGGCCACCGGGGCGCACGAGGTCCGCGGCGCCATCCGCGGCAAGTGGCTGGCGGTGAGCGGTCCGGCCGGGTTCCTCGGATACCCGATCTCCGACGAGGTGCCGCTGACCGGCGGCGCCGGCTCGCAGTTCCAGCACGGCAACGTGTACTGGGCGAAGGCGTCCGGCGCGCACGAGGTGCACGGCGCCATCCTCGGGCGCTACCTCGCGCTGGGCGGCATGAGCAGTCGCCAGGGCGCGCCGACCAGCGACGAGTACACGGTCTCGGTCGGCCGGCGCAGCAACTTCGCGCACGGCGCGATCATCTGGAACGCTGCGGCCCGCACGATCACGGTCGTCTACTCCTGACGCTCCGGGCGGCCGGTCCGGCCGCCCGGGCTCCGCCTCTGCCCAGCGTGCGGACGTATGCGGGCCAGCCCTGGGCCGTCTCCAACCAGCACAGCTCGCCGGTGGGCGGCGGCAAGGGCGGAGGGTCCCGGACGAACCGGTCCGGCCGGATCATGGCAGTGGCAGACGACCGACCAGGTATTCCTCCCACATCATCGGCGGCGGCATCCGATGAGCGGCCGCCACCTGGCGAAGGACCTACGGCCCGCCCCGATGGGACCTCGCGCCCTGCCGCCGTGGGTCGTCGCGCCGCACTCTCAAGTGAGGAGCTTGAGAGGAGCGGTCATGAGAGTCCAACCCATCATCGTCGGCGCCGACGGCACCGACTCCAGCAAGGCGGCGGTGAGGTGGGCGGCGCGCGAAGCGCAGCGCCGTGGCTTGCCGCTGCGGGTCACGCACGTCTTCGACTGGGAATGGCGCGAGGCCCGGTACGACGACAGCGGCGTCTATCTGGACGACGCGCGGAAACAGGCCGAGGGCATTACCTCCAACGCCGCCTACGAGGCGACGGTGGTGGCGCCGAAGCTGTCGATCGAGGGCGACCCGGTGATCGGGCACCCCGCCGCCCGGCTCATCGCCGAGGCCGAGCACGGGCAGCTGATGGTGCTGGGCAGCCGCGGCCGAGGCGGTTTCGGGAGCTGCTGCTGGGTTCGGTGAGCCAGCGGGTCGCCACCCATGCGCCGTGCTCGGTGGTCGTGGTCCGCGGCCGCGGCGACGTCACCGAGGGTCCGATCGTCGCCGGTGTGGACGACTCGCCGGCCGCCGACGGTGTCCTGGAGATCGCGTTCGAGACCGCCGCCCGGGACGGCGCCCCGCTCGAGATCGTGCGGTCGTTCCTGCCGGCGGTCCCCCTGTGGATGGACAAGAAGGCGGACGCCGACTCCGTGACGCCGGAGGCGGACGCGCAGGAGCGGGCCGGCCTCGAGCTTCAGCTGACCCCGTGGCGGGAGAAGTACCCGGACGTGCCGGTCGAGGTGACGGTCACGCACCGCGGTATCGCCTCGGTGCTGGTCGAGGCGTCGCACCGGGCGCGATTGATGATCGTCGGCAGCCGTGGGCACGGCGTGATCTCCGGAACTCTGCTGGGATCGGCCGGACTGCAGTTGCTGCATCATGCGGACTGCCCGGTCTACATCGTGCGGGCGACGAGCTGACGACGACGGCGACCGCCGCCCGCGAATCGCGGGCGGCGGCCTGTTTCCACCGGCTCGACGATCAGGTGAGCTCGGTCTTGGCGACCTTGCCGGAAGCGGTGAGGGGGAGCGCATCGCGGAACTCGACGAGCCGGGGGTACTTGTACGCCGCGACGCGCTCGCGGCAGTAGTCGATGATCTGAGTGGCGGTCGGGGAGTGCCCGGGCGCGGCCACGACGAAGGCCTTGACCTCCTGGCCGAGCCGCTCGTCCGGAACGCCGACCACCGCGGCCTCGGCGATGTCCGGATGCCGGTAGAGCACCTCTTCCACCTCGCGGGGGTAGACGTTGTAGCCGCCGCGGATGATCAGCTCCTTCTTGCGGTCGACGATGAACAGGAAGCCGTCGGTGTCGGCGTAACCCAGATCGCCGGTGTGGAACCAGCCACCGCAGAACGCGTCCGCGGTGGCGACCGGGCGCCCGCGATACCCGCGCATCGTGTGGTAGCCGCGGGTGACCAGTTCCCCGATGTGGCCGCGGCCGGGCGGCAGACGGCGCCCGTTCTCGTCCCACACCTCGACCTCGACACCCCATACCGGCTTGCCCACGCTGTACGCCCGGCGATCCTCCGGGCTCAGGTTGAACGTGATGGTGGAGGCCGTCTCGGTCATCCCGTAGCCCTCCAGGATCGGCACCTTGAAGCGCTCCTCGAACGCGTCCATCACGTGCGCCGGGATGGCGTCGCCCCCGGAGACGCAGACGCGCAGCGACGAGGTGTCATAGCGAGCCGGCCCGTCGTACGCCAGCAGGGCGCCGAACATGGTGGGCACGCCGTCGAAGATGGTGGCCCGATCGCGTTCGATCGCGGCCAGCACCTTCTCCGCGGTGAAGCGGGGCACCAGCGACAACGCCGCGCCGAACCGGATGGCCAGATTCATGATGCTGGACATGCCGAAGACGTGGAAGAAGGGCAGGGCCGCGACCGCCACGTCGTCGGGACGGATATCGAACAGCCGGCCGGGCACGTCCGCGTTCATGTAGAGCTGGAAGTGGGTGAGCTCGGCTCCCTTCGGCACGCCGGTCGTGCCGGAGGTGTAGACGATGGCGGCGGTGTCGCCGGGCGAACGGTCGCAGAGCGGCAGGGGTTCGGCGACGGGGGCGAGCATCTCGTCGAAGCTGCCGGCTCCCACGACGTACAGGTCGGCGACGCCCGCTTCCGCGGCGCCCTTGCCCGCCTCGGCGGCGGCGCCGGCGAAGGTGATCAGCGCCCGGGCTCCGGAGTCGGCGAGCTGGTACGCCACCTCGGTGGCGCGCAGCATCACGTTGAGCGGCACGACCGTTGCGCCGGCCTTGAGGATCCCGTAGAAGGCGACCGGGAACTCCGGAATATTGGGTAACTGCAGGCCGATCGCGGTGCCCGGGCGGACGCCGCGGGCGATCAGGCCCGCCGCGACGGCGTCGGAGCGGGCGTCCAGCTCGGCGTAGGTGACGATGCCGCCGTCGTGCATCAGCGCCGGCGCGTCGGGGCGGGCAGCGGCCGACTCACGCAAAATTACGGCCAGATTCAACATGTCGGTTTCCTTCCGAACGGGTACGGGCTCGGGCGCGTGGCCGCCGGGGCACGGCGTGCCGCGTCGGCGGCCGCATCAGGCCCACCTCGTCGACCACGGCGGCGGCGAAGGCGGCGGCTTCCGGCACGGCCGAGAAATCGGTGGTGACGCCGAACGCGGCCTGTCCGCCGTACGTCATCACCGCGATGCCGACCCGCATACGCTCACCGATGGGCACGTAGGGCAGGATCTCGCGGACCGGCCGGCCCAGGATGAACAGCGGCACCGGCGGTCCGGGCACGTTCGTGGTGACCGTGGCGAGGCCCCGCTGAGGCAGGCTCAGCGCGGTGCGGATGACGAACGAGACGACGCCGTACGGCTCCTGGTCGGCCAGAGCCACCAGGGCGACGCCCGCCTCGACCTCGCGCCGCTCCCGCAGCTCGGCGATGCGCTCGTGCACGGCCCGCAGCCGATCCATCGGATCGTCGAGCTCCACCGGCAGGTCGAGCAGCAGCGAAGCGATGCGGTTGTCGAAGACGTGCCGCGCCTCCTCCTGCCGCACGTTGACCGGCACCAGGGTGCGGATCGCGCCGGCCTCGGGGTTTTCGCCGCGAGCCAGCAGGGTTCGCCGGAACGCGCCGGCGACGGCGGCGAGGTAGACGTCGTTGACGGTGACCTTGTGGTGCTGGGCGACAGCCTTGATGTCGGCCAGCGGCATCCGGGCCACGGCGTAGCGGCGGGCCCGGCCCAGCGTGCCGGCGAGCGAGGTGGGCGGGGCGGGCAGGAACGCCTCGGCCAGCGCGGTGGCGCCGCGGGCGATCTCGGCGAGCCGCTCGGCGGCGCGGCCCGGGTCGTTCATCGCCCCGGCGATGCGGCGGGCCTGCTCGAACGGGATGCGGGCGAGCCGGCCGAGTGCGTCGAGCGTGAGGTCGAGGTCACCGGAGACCGGCTCGGGTCGCCACTCGTCGGGGACGGGCGGGCGGGACTCCGGATCGGTGTCGCAGATCAACCGGTACAACTCGTTGCCAGTGACCCCGTCGAGCATGCAGTGGTGCACCTTGGACAGCAGCGCCCACCGGCCGTCCTCGAGTCCCTCGATCAGCCAGTCCTCCCACAACGGCCGCTCGCGATCCAGGCGCTGGGACATCACGCGGCCGATCAGTCGTTCGAGAGCGGCGTCGTCACCGGGCGCGGCGAGCGCCGTGCGCCGCAGGTGGAAATCGAGGTCGAAAGCGGGATCGTCGGCCCACAACGGCCGGCCGAGATTGAACGGCACCCGGCGCACCTTCTGCCGATAGCGGGGAACGAGCGCGAGCCGCCCCCGGATCGCCTCGGCGAACTCCGCCTGGTCCGGTGCCGGGCCGTCGAGCACGGCGACCGACGCGATCGCGAGCGAGGCGTGCGGATCCTCATCCTCGACGTCCAGGAAGGAAGCGTCCAGCGGGCTCAGATAATCCACGATGCCCTCCCGAGGTCTGTGGTCACCTCCTGTCACCGTCGCTCGGCGAAGGTCCGCTCACCAGGGTCCTCCGGCCCGTTCCGGCGTGACCCGGACGGGGTCAGGCTGGAAACATGACCACGAGCATGGCGGGACACGGCAAGCTGGAGATCGCGTACGAGGTGGCGGGTCCGCCGGAGGGTGAGCCGCTTCTGCTGATCATGGGTCTCGGGTTGACGATGGACTTCTGGCCCGAGTCGTTCCGTCGTCTGCTGACCGAGCGCGGCTTCCGGGTCGCCCGCTTCGACAATCGGGACGCCGGCCGCTCCACCCACCTGACCGGCTTGGGTACCCCGTCCATTCCCGCGATGTTCGCCCGGCGCTGGGACGGATACGGCCTGGCCGATATGGCGGCCGACGCCATGGCGGTCCTCGATGCGCTGGACTGGGGGAGTGCGCACGTGATCGGGGTGTCGCTCGGCGGCATGATCGCGCAGACGCTCGCGGGCCGGCATCCCGAGCGGGTGCGCAGCCTGACCTCGATCTCCTCGACCCCCTCGCCACGGATCGGCCGGCCGGGCCCGCACGTACTGCCGGTGCTGCTGGGCGGTCCGGTGCGGGATCGCGAAGCGGCGGCCGAGCGGATGGTCCGCGTCTTCCGCATCATCGGCTCACCGGCCTACCCGCACGACGAGGCCGCCATCCGCGCGGCCGCGGCCCGCTCCTTCGACCTGGCGCACGACCCGGGCGGCATCCGCCGGCAGCTGGCGGCGATCATGTCCGCGATGGACCGCCGGCCGATGCTGCGCCGGTTGCACGTTCCCGCCCTGGTCGTGCACGGCGACGCCGATCCGCTGGTGCGACCGTCCGGCGGCCGTGCCACGGCCCGCGTGCTCGCCGGCTCGAAGCTGGTGACCTACCCCGGCATGGGCCATGATCTGCCCGCTGAGCTGCAACCGGACATCGTCGGTGAGGTCGCCGCGGTGGCCGGGCGGTGGTCGCCGGCGCGCTGAGCGTGGCACCATGTGCCTCAGGTCACAGGGGTCTGCGGGGGTGGTGCGACATGGCGAACGGCAAACGGGTGGGACTGGTGCTGGGCGCGGGCGGAACGCTCGGCGCGGCGTGGACGATCGGCGGCCTTTCCGCCGTCGAGGAGCGCATCGGCCGTCCGCTGAACGAGGTCGATGTCATCATCGGCACCAGCGCGGGCAGCATCGTGGCGGCGGCGCTGCGGCACGGTTTCACGCCGGCCGAGCTCGTCGCGCATCAGCTCGGCGAGGGTAGCGAGCATCTGCCGGGCGCCCACGAGTTCGAGCACGACTCCGGTCGTTTTCCGCCGCCACCGCGGCTGCGGCTCGGGTCGGCGCGTCTGCTGGCGACGGCGGCGCTGGCGCCGCACAGCGTTCATCCGACCGTCCTGGCCAGCGCCCTGGTCCCGCAGGGACGCTCCGAGCACCGCACGCTCCGGCGGTACGTGCAGGCGCTGGTGGCGGACGACCCCGATCGGTGGCCCGAGCGCCGCACGTGGATCGTCGGCGTCGACTACGAGTGTGGCCGGCGGGTCGTCTTCGGCCGCCCCGGCGAGCCCGCGGCGTCTCTGCCGGACGCGGTGGTCGCGTCCTGTTCGATCCCTGGCTGGCATCAACCCACCAGGATCGGCGATCGTCGCTACGTCGACGGCGGCGTCCGGTCGGCGGCCTCACTCGACCTGCTGCATGACGAGCGGCTCGACGAGGTTTTCGTGCTGGCGCCGATGGCGAGCCGGGAGACCGACTGTGCGCTGCGGCCCTCCGTGCGGGCCGAGCGCGCCGTGCGACAGGTTTTCACCGCCCAGCTCGACCGTGAGCGGCGCAAGGTGGAGCGGGGTGGCGCCCGGGTCACCGTTCTGACGCCCGGCCCCGCCGACCTGGCGGCGATGGGCATCAACCTGATGGACGGCCGGCGTCGCCACGAAGTGGTGCACACCGCGCAGGCCACGATTGCCGCGGCGTTACGACGCGAGTCGGTGGTGTGCCGCATGCCGGGCGGCCCGTCGAGGAGGTGGTCCATGGCGGCCGCGACTCGCAGGCCGCTCTCGCGGGTGATGTGCCCGAGCGACGCGCCGGTGCCGGTCGCGTGATGCTCCTCGGCCCGCAATGGGGCCCGCAGCACCGCCGACACCCGCGGATCCCGCAGCGGCCCGGGCAACGGCTCGTTCGCCACCAGGTCGGACTGCACGATCACCCGTACCGCGGCGTCGACCGGTTCGACCATGTATTCGATGGCGGCGATCGATCGCTGGGTGAAGGACACCAGGCGGGTGGAGTGGACGCGGATCGCACGTCCGGCGGCGGATTCCCATTCGACCTCGCGGCGCAGGACGCCGTCGCGCAGATCGAGGACCCGTTCGTGCCGGCGGAGCCGGCCGTCCCGGACGTCGAAGGGCTCGTCGTCGACCATGAGCCGGATCAGTTTGCCGTTGGTGATGTTGACGATGGTCTGACCCGACTCCGGGTAGCCGTAACCGCCCTCGGCGTACGGCAGGGGGCGCAGTTCGTAGAACGAGTTGAGATAGGTGCCCGGCAGAGCGTGCGGGTCGCCCTCGTCCAGGTTGCCGCGCAGCCCGATGTGGCCGTTCGAGAGCGCGAAGACCGATTCGGACCGGGCGAGCACCTGGGTGTCGAGGTGCGTCTCGCGCACCTGCCACGGTTCGACGGGGTAGGCCGGATGTCGGATCACGGGGCGCCTCCGCTTGCCCGGACAACGATGTCGACCACCATCCTCCGCTGCGTCCGGCCACGCGCCATCGTCCGCGTCGCCGATCTCGCGGCGGCCGCGGACCGAGGCGTCCGCGCCAGTGTCAGACGGCGCGGGCGGGCGTTGCGCGCGGTCAGGGCCGCTGTCGCCGCCGGGCAGGTGGCCCCGGCCAGCTCGGCCACCCGTTCGGCCGGCGAGCTGGCTCGACGCCACGCGCTGCGCTGGCGGTCGGTGCCGGTACCGCGGGCCGCGATCGTCAACAGTCCCGGCCGTACGGGCTGATCGTCGCCGAGCCGGGCGAGTACCGGTCCGATCCGATCCATCAGCCGGTCAACCAGGTTTCCAGGCCCTGGTGGCCCGGCCGGTCCACGGGTCGATCGCCGGACCGCCGAGGCCGGGCGCAGCCGGCACGGGCTGTCCTCCGGCCGGGTCGAGGAGGAGAAACTCCTCCTCGACCCCGACCGTCGGCAGGCGGCGGCCCGGCACGGTGATCGTCCGATCAGCTGGCCGCGTTGATCGGACGTACGGTCGCGGCCGGCTCGACGCGGCGCTGGGCGGCCGCCGACTCCTGGTCCAGGAACCGGCCGAGCTCGCCGATCGTGCTCATCAGCGGAGCCGGGAAGACGACCGTCGAGTTCTTGTCGACCGCGATCTCGACCAGCGACTGCAGGTTGCGCAGTTGCAGGGCGAGCGGGTGGGCCATCATCGTGTCGGACGCGTCGCCCAGCGCCGAGGCGGCGAGCGACTCTCCCTCGGCGTTGATGATCTTCGCTCGCTTCTCCCGCTCGGCCTCTGCCTGGCGGGCCATCGCGCGCTTCATGGCGTCGGGCAGCTGGATGTCCTTGAGCTCGACCAGGGTGACCTCGACGCCCCAGTCGACGGTGCTGGTGTCGAGGATCTGCCGGATGTCGATGTTGATCCGGTCGGTCTCGGACAGCGTCTCGTCCAGGCTGTGCTGGCCCACGACCTTGCGCAAAGTCGTCTGGGCGATCTGGTTGATGGCGGCGTTGACGTTCTCGATCGCGATGACGGATTTGACCGCGTCGATGACGCGGAAGTACGCGACCGCGGAGACATCGACGCTGACGTTGTCGCGGGTGATGATGCCCTGCGACTGGATCGGCATGGTGACGATGCGCAGCGACACCCGGTGCATGACGTCCGCGATCGGGATGAGGAAGCGCAGGCCGGGATCCCGCGCGCCGACGATGCGCCCGAGACGGAACACGACGCCGCGCTCGTACTGCTTCACCACGCGGACCGAGAGAATCAGCACGACCGCGACGACGGCCGCGACGATCAGGGTGATGACCCAGGCATTCATGGGGGACTCCTTCGACGCGATGCCCGCCGGGCTGGTTGCCCGGTTTGGCGGCGCGTGACAAGTCCACGTTCGGCCCGTCGTCGCCGCCGAACCAGGGCCGATGGTCCTGGCTGGCATGCCGCCGGTGTGCCGACGCCGTTCGCCGCACGCCCTGCTGCATGCCGAGGACCCGGCTGCCGCACTGGCGATGCTCAGCTCATGCGTATCGGAACGCGGTGCCCCGATGATCGTTCTGCGACAGGAGACTTCCGGTCCTGACGGTGCATGGTTCGCCGGGCAGAGTCGAGAGGGAAGCCACCCGTCGTCGGGTTCAAGGAGCCCACCGTGACACTCGCTGTCGCCGGCCTGAAAGCCATCGAAGTGCTCGATTCCCGTGGTCGCCCGACCCTGACCGTGAGGCTGCCCGACGGCCGCACCGTACGCGCCGGGGTGCCGTCCGGCGCCTCCACCGGAAGCCGCATTTCAACGTCATCAACGGCAGCGTTCACGCGCCGAATCGTCTGGACTTCCAGGAATTCATGATCGCGCCACTCGGGGCGCCGAGCCTCGCGGCGGCGGTCCGCGCGGGAGCGGAGGTCTACGCCTCCCTGCGTCGCCGCCTTGCCGACAAGGGCTTCGCCACGGGCCTGGGCGACGTGGGCGGCTTCGCGCCCGAGATCGACGCTCCCGAGGACGTGCTCGGCATGCTGGTCGATGCGATCACCGACGCCGGCTACACGCCAGGTCGTGATGGTGTCGCGATCGCACTGGGACGGCTGGATCCGGCTCACCGAGCGCCTCGGTCACCGATTGCAGCTGGTCGGTGATGACCTCCTGGTCACGAACCCGGTCATCGTCGCGGAGGCGATCACCCGGCGGGCGGCCAACGCGGCGCTGATCAAGGTCAACCAGATCGGCACCGTGACACAGACACTGGAAACCATGCGCCGGTGCCGGGACGCCGGCTGGGCGCAGATGGTCTCGCACCGCTCCGGGGAGAGCGAGGACACCTTCATCGCCGATCTCGCTGGCGCGACCGGCTGCGGTCAGCTCAAGACCGGGGCGCCGGCGAGGGGCGAGCGGGTTGCCAAGTACAACCGGTTGATCGAGATCGAAGGAGACGCCACCCTGTCGTACGGGTTGAGCTGACGACCGGTCATCGGCCCGGTTCCGGCGGTCCCACCCGGACCCGTTCGCGGGCGCCGATCGGATCGAGGTAGCGGCCGCCCGGCTCGGGAGCCGGATCACCCCGGTCGCCGAGCCGATAGCGCATCGGTACAGCGGTCGGGATGTCCAGCCGTTCGACCTCGGCCGCCCCCATCCCCTCCAGGAACATCACGAAGGCACGCAAGCTGTTGCCGTGGCCCACGACCAGCGGCGTCCTTCCGGTGCGCACCAGCGGAAACAGGACATCCATCCAGTACGGCCGCATCCGCGCCCAGACGTCGGCGAGGCTCTCGGTGCGCGGCCGCGCACCGCCGGGCAGGTCACGATATCGATCGTCGGCGTACATAACCGCGGCCGTGCTGTCGTTCATCGGCGGCGGCGCCACCGCGAACGACCGCCGCCAGGCCCGGAACAGGGGAGCGCCGACCTCGGCGGCGACTTCGCGTTTGTCCCGTCCGGTGAGAGCGCCGTAGTGGCGTTCGTTGAGCCGCCAGGAGCGGTGCACCGGCGCCCATCCGCGGCCGAGCGCATCCATCACGATCTCCGCGGTGACGATCGAGCGGCTCAGCAGGGAGGTGTGCACGCTCGTCGGCGACACGCCGAGGTCCCGCAGGGCCGCCGCGGCGCCGCGGGCCTGCGCCACGCCGAGCTCGCTCAAGGGCGGGTCCGACCATCCGGTGAAGATGTCGGCCGCATTGCTGACGCTCTGCCCGTGCCGCAGCAGGAGCAGGGCTCCTTCGCCACCCGTACGCGACATGCGCTGTGCACCTCCGGGGAACGGGGGACCAACGGCCCTGTGCGGCCGCGGACGGTCGGGACACGATAACTGCATCAGCCGTGGCTCGCCGCGGAGGTTGTGATGACCACCGGCATCGACAGCAAGAAGCCCGTCTCCCGGCGCACCGGATATGCGATCGCCGTAGTCGTGAACGCCGTGCTCCTCTATCTGATCAACGGACGGCCCGGCTGGGACGCCGTGCCGTTCCTCACCGCCGACCTGACCAGGGCCCTGCCACTGATCAATCTTTCGCTCGTGGCGGGCGTGGCGGCCAATCTGATCTACCTCGCGTACGACGCCCGGTGGCTGGTGGCCGTGGGCGGGCTGGTCTCCACCGCGATCGGCCTGGCCGCGATGGCCCGGTTGTGGCAGGTGTTCCCGTTCGACCTGGCCGGCAGCGCGGGCTGGACGACGACCGTCCGTGTGCTGCTGCTGCTCGGCATGGCGGGAAGCGTGATCGGCCTCATCGTGCAGCTCGTCTCGCTGGTGCGCGCGCCGGCCGGCCGGAGGGCCGTCGCGGTCACGCGTTCAGGCTGCCGACCCCCTTCGCGATCACGACCACGGAGATGACCAGGGCGGACGTCGACTCGATGCCCATCAGGATCTTGGCGCGGGTGGACAGCGGCATGGTGTCGGTGGGGCTGAACGCCGACGAGTTGCTCAACGACACGTAGAGGTAGTCGACGATGGCCGGAACCCAGTCGCTGACCTTGCTCGAACCCGCCCGTACCTCGTCGATGGTGTCGTGGTCCTCGTCCTGCGGGAACCGGAAGTCGGCCGCCGGCAGCCGATTGCGGGCCTGGTGGGTGCGGGCGACCGGGCCGCCACGGTCGAGCTCCCAGAACGCCAGGCCGTAGACGATCACATTGGTCAGCCACACCTGACCGGCCGCGATGAGCAGCTCGACGGCCCGGGACTCGCCGGTGGTGATCAGCTGCCGCAGCAGCAGCACCAGCGCGACCGCGTTCGCCGTCGCGATCAGCCCGACCAGGGCCAGCGCCGCGAGCCGCTCCCACCGGTTGTCCCGCGTCATCCGGCGCGGGTTCACCACGATCAGCGCGGCCAGCAGCACCGTCTCCAGCGCCGGAATGACCAGGCGGGGACCGAGGATCAGCTGCTCGGGCAGCAGCGCGTAGAGCGCGATCGCCGCGACGACCACGAGCGCGGACGGCAGCCGCGCTTCACCACGCCGGGCCTGACCTTGCGATGCCACCCGGTCAGCATGCCGCCACCCCGAGCCACGATCAACTTGGCGGCTCGCGACACGCTGGATCGCGAACGTGCCCGGGACCCCCACCCTCGTTCCGGGACCATCGGCCCTACGGGCGGACGCCGTCGATGGGGTGTGGTGGACGTGGTGCTACCAGCCGGCTGATCGGAGGCGACCATGAGCGGGACGGCCTCTTCTCGATTGCGTGGCGTGTTGACGGACTGCGTGCGCGCGGCCACCGCCGCCCCGTCGTTGCACAACAGCCAGCCCTGGATTTTCCGGTTGCAGGGCCGCACGGTTCAGCTGTATGCGGACCGTGGCCGGCGACTGGACGTGCTCGACCCGCACGGCCGGGAGCTGTTCATCAGTGTCGGCGCGGCGCTGTTCACGCTGCGGCTTGCGCTGGACGGCGCCGGTTACGTCCCGCGCACGGAAATCCTTCCCGATCCGGCCCGGCCCGACCTCGTGGCGACGGTGACGGCCGGAGGGCGGACTGCCCCGACGCCGGCGGCCGAGGCGCTCGTGGCCGCGATTCCGTGCCGGCACACCAACCGCTGGCCGTTCGCGCGGTCGGTCGTGCCCGCCGACGACGTGGAGAAGCTGGTCGGGGCCGCGCGGCGGGAACGGGCCGTGCTCAGTGTGGCCGGGCCGGTGGCTCGTAACGCGATCATCAACCTCTCGCAGTCGGCGGACCGGAGGCTGCGAGCCAAGGGCGGGTACCGGGCCGAGCTCACCCGGTGGACGGCGCCGGTGACCGGCCGCCGCGACGGCATCCCGCCATCGGCCATCGGCCCCTGGGACGCTCTGGAATCCCTGCCGCTGCGCGACTTCGGGCTGTTGCAGCCCCGGCTCAGCCGGCCTTCCGAGGCCTTCGAGCCGTATCCGACCATCATGGTGCTGGCCACCCGGGGGGACACGCCACACGACTGGGTACGGGCCGGTCAGGCGCTTCAACGCGCCCTGCTCACCGCGACCTCGCTCGGCCTGGCCACCACCCCGATCAGCCAACCCGTCGAGGTGCCCGCCATCCGCGAGTTGCTGACCGACACCGGCCACGGGGTCTGGGCGCAGGTGATCCTGCGGGTGGGCTACGGGCGGCCGGCCTCGGCCACGCCGCGGCGTCCGCTCGACGAGGTCCTGCTCACCGGCCGGTCCTCGGGCCCCGCCGGCGGACCGGCCAGGTAACGACCCACCCGCTCGACCTTGTTGCGGGAGCCGAAGACCAGTGGTGTCCGTTGGTGCAGCGCGGCCGGGACCAGGTCGAGGATCGGCGTGCGCCCGTCGGTGGCGGCGCCGGCGGCCTGCTCGCACAGCAGGGCCACCGGGTTCGCCTCGTAGACCAGGCGCATCCGGCCCCGCCCGTGCCGCGGCTGGTTCTCGGCCGGGTAGAGGTAGATGCCCCCGCGGGAGAGGATGCCGTACGCCTCGGCGGCCAGCGATCCGAGCCAGTGCATGCTGAAGTCCCGCTGCCGGGGTCCGCTGCCGCCGCTGACCAGGTCGGCCACGTAGGACCGGATGCCGCGGTGCCAGTGCCGGGCGTTGGAGGCGTTCACCGCGTACTCGCTCGACTCGACCGGCAGCTCGAGCCCGCGTCGTACCGCGGCGAAGCCGTCCGGGCCGAGCACGTAGACGTCGGTGCCGTGCCCGAGGGTGAGCACCAGCACGGTGGCCGGGCCGAACAGGATGATTCCGGCCGCCAGCTGCCGGCGGCCCGGCTGGAGCAGGCCGCCGCCGATCGGGTCGGTGACCGGCAGCACCGAGAAGATGGTGCCGACCGGCGCGCAGACCCGGAGGTTGGCCGGCTCGTCCATCGCCACCAGCGTCACCACGACGCTGCCGTCGCGGGTCACCGGCACCGGCGCGGCCTCGCCGGCCATGCCCACGGCGGTGACGTCGGCGCCGGCCAGCGCCGCCACGTAGCGGGCCCGGGCCATCGACTCGGCCACGGCGGGGTTCGCGATCATGGTGGTCATCGTGCGCGCCAGCGTGGCGCCGGCCGCGGCGATCCGGGCGACGACGTCGGTCACCGCCAGGGCGGGCCGGCTGAATCCGCCGTACGCGTGAAGATCTTCGGTCAGCGACGGCGCGAGAGGTACCCGGTCGATGGCCATTACCGAGTGTGTGACCAGCGCCTACGCAAAGCCAAGGCATCATTTTCTGTCATCGACCAAAGTGAAACTATGCTTCGGGCATGAAGGACGTGACCCTTCGTCAGCTGGAGTTCCTCACGGAGACCATCCGCGCCGGCTCGCTGGCCGGAGCGGCCGCCCGGCTGCACCTGACCGGTCCGGCCGTCGCCCAGCAACTGCGCCGGCTCGAACGGGCGGCTGGGCTCCCCTTGCTGGAACGAGGCCCCGACGGGCAGCACCCGACCGACGCCGGGAGACTGCTGGCCGAGAGCCACGCCCGGATCCGCGCCGAGCTGGCGGCCTGCGAGGACGGCCTGCGGTCGCTGCGCTCGGCCGAGGCCGGCCGGGTCAGCGTCGGTGCGGTCAGCACCGCCAAGTACTTCGCCCTGCACCTGATCGCCGCGTTCCGCCTGGCGTACCCGAAGGTCTTCATCGACCTTGCCTTCGGCAACCGCGAGGAGATCGTCGCCCGCCTCGAGGACTACGCGGTCGACCTCGCCATCATGGGCCGGCCACCGCAGGGACTCGCCGTCGAGCAGCAGGTCTTCGGCGACCACCCGTACGTCGTGATCGCCCCGCCGCGGCATCCGCTGGCCGGCGCCCGGCGCATCCCGTTCGCGCGAATCGCCGAGGAGACGGTGCTGGTCCGCGAGCACGGCTCGGGCACCCGGCTGCATCTCGACGCCATGTTCGCCGGGGCCGGCCACGACCCCCGGATCGGCATGGAACTGGCCTCCAACGAGACCATCAAGCAGGCCGTGATGGCCGGCCTCGGCGTCGCCCTGATCTCGGCACACACCATCGCCGCCGAGGTCCACGACGGCCGACTCACCGTCCTCGACCTCGAGGGTCTGCCCATTCGCCGGCACTGGCTGCTGGTCCGCACGGGCCATCGGCCGCCCGGCCCGGCCGCGCGTGCGTTGTGGGAGTTCATCTCGCTGACCGGCGCCGAGTACCTGCCGTCGCTGGGTGACCGCGGCGCTTCCTGACCGGACCGGCCCGCCCTCTCCCGCACCGGCCGGGTCAGGACAAGACGTCGGCCACGTCGCGTCTCGGGGTGGGGTGCCCTGGGGTGCCGTAGCCGAACCGGATGACGATCTGCGGGAAGCCGGCACGGCCCAGCGACCGGCGCAGCTGGTCGCGGGCCGCCGGAACCTCGATCGGCTGGCTGATCATGGAGGTGTCCAGGCCCGCCGCGGTCGCGGTGAGCAGCACCTTCTGCATGGCCTGACCGGCGGCGATCTGATCGACGGCCCGATCGCCGGCCACGCCGACCACGCCGACGAGCGGCTCCGGCTCGTAGTCGCGTCCGAACACCCGGTGCCGGTCGGCGAACAACCGCTGCGGCAGCAGGTCCTGCGGCTCGGCGTGCGGCGCGCCCGCCTGCACCGGCACCCCGTCGGGCGCCTCGTCGGCGTGCGTCCACCCGGCCAGCTCGGCCTGGTAGCGGAAGTCCCGCCGCAGAACACGATCGGCGCTGTAGGCGATCTCGCTGAACGCGGTGAGCGCGGTCGTGCCGACCAGCAGCTCCAGCCAGGCGGATTCGCTGCGGGCGGCCTCGAGCAGAGCGACACGCACCTCGGCCGGCACCGGATCGGGCCAGAACGGTCCCCGGTTGCTGTACCGGCGGGGAACGGCCCCGTGCAGGTCCACCTCGGCGTACGTGGCCGGTCGTGGCCGGCCGGGGGTGAGCCTGGCCACGAGGGCCCCGTCGGCCGGATCCGGATGCAGCTCCACGACCGGGGGCAGACCCGCGGCCGCGAGCGCCAGCCGGGCGTTGAAGGTCGCGGCGCCACCGGCCAGCCGGGCCGCCCAGCCGGTGCGGTCGGCCGCGAGCTGCCGCTCCGGATCGAGGCGGATCTCGACCGCGCCGTCTCGCAGCCGGAACCGCCAGGGCTGGCTGTTGTGCAATGACGGCGCTCGGACACCCGCCTCGGCGGCGTGCCTCAAATGCGACTGGTCATAGGCCGATGAGAGGTCACCGGTCGACCTTGCGATCTGGCGTTGCATGGTCGTACCTCTGAATTCGGAAGTTCGGTGTGATGGGTACCTGGTGTCGTCACCCTGCCCGTCACCCGGGTTGCCCGGTCAGAGGCATAGGTCCCGGATCCCCTGTCGAGTGGGACGAACGGCGGGACGAACGGCCCTGCCCCCGGCCCCGGGCCCGGGAGACGCTGAAATGCGACTCGCATCCATCACGCACCCCGGCGAGGCGGCCATGACCGAGAGCGTCAGTCATCATCCTTCGATCCGGAGCGCGCTCGACCGCGCCGGAGCCGGCCGGGCCTTGCGCTGGGCCGGTCTCGCCGACCAGCCGCCGACCGCTCTGCCGACCGACACCCCGGAGGTGGCGGCGCTGCTGGCCGCCGACCAGTTCGCGGCGCACCTCGCCGAACTGGCCGGGTCGCTGCACCGCGACGTGCCGGAAGTGCGCGCCGAGACCGCCGGCTACTTACGCGAGATGGGCGCCGTGCACACGAAGCGCGCGACGAGCGACTGGGCCCGGTTCAGCCAGTGGCTGACCCGCGCCCACGAGCTGATCATCGACCCCGAGCAGGTGCGCCGGCTGCAGGCGCTGGACCGCCGGCAGTCGCTGCTGTTCCCGTTCTCGCACCGCTCGTACCTCGACGGCGTGGCGGTGCCCGCCGCCATCGGCCGCAACGGTCTCACGCCGCCGTTCGTGCTGGCCGGGGCCAACCTCGACAAGTTCCCGTTCAACCACCTGCTGCGCCGGTCCGGATTCGTCTACGTCCGGCGCTCCACCACCGACAACCCCGTGTACCGGTTCGCGCTGCGCTGGTACGTCGCCCAGATGATCAAGAACCGGCGCAATCTGTGCTGGTCGATCGAGGGTGGCCGGACCCGCACTGGCAAGCTTCGCCGGCCCGCCCACGGCCTGCTGCGCTACATGATCGACGCGCTCGACACGGCGGGCACCCAGGCGCTGATCGTCCCCGTCTCGATCGTCTACGAGCAGTTGCACGAGGTGCCGCTGGTCACCACCGAGGCGCGTGGCATGGGCAAACGCCCGGAGAACCTGCACTGGCTGTGGACGTTCGGCCGCTCGCAGCACGAGCGTTACGGGCGGGCGTACGTGGAGTTCGGCGATCCCCTGCCCCTGCGTGAACGGCTCGCCGAACTGAGGGCCGACGATCGGGCCGGGCGGCGCGCGGTGGAGCGGATCGCGGTCGAGACGTGCCATGGCATCAACCGGGCGACCCCCGTGACCACCACCGCGGTCGTCTGCCTGGCCCTGCTCGCGGCCGATCGGGCGCTGACCCTGGACGAGGTTCTGGCCACCGTGGGCCCGCTGGCCCGCTACCTCGCGCAGCGTCACCTGCCGGTGGCGGGCGCGGCCGATCTCACCGACCGGGCCACCATTCATCGCACGCTCGACGACCTGGTGCGGTCGGGTGTTCTCGGCAGCTACGACGGTTGCACGGAGCGGATCTGGACGATCGCGCCCGGGCAGCATCTGGTGGCCGCGTTCTATCGCAACACCGCCGTGCACATGCTGGTCGACCGCGCGATCGGCGAGCTGGGCCTGGTCGCCGCGATGGAGGGCGGCGAGGACGGGCTGGCCACGGCGAACCGGGAGACGCTGGCGCTGCGGGACCTGCTCAAGTTCGACTTCTTCTTCCCATCCCGTACGGAGTTCGCCCGCGAAATGGCCGCCGAGCTGGCGATCGCCGATCCCCGCCAGGCCGAGGGGCTGCACGAGTTCGGGCCGGCCGACGCCCGGCGGTGGCTCGGCGAGAGCCGGCTACTGGTGGCGCACCTGGTGCTGAGGCCGTTCCTCGACGCGTACCACATCGTGGCCGAACGGCTGGCCGAGTGGGAGGACGACGAGCCGTTCGACGAGACGCGCTTCCTCGACGAATGCCTACGGCTCGGCCGGCAATGGGCCCTGCAGAAGCTCATGGCCAGCGAGGAGTCGGTGTCGCTGGAGCTGTTCCGGCCGGCACTGCGGCTGGCCGAGCACCGCGGCCTGCTCGCCGCCGGCCCGGAGGCGGCCAAGCGCCGCCTCGATTTCCGCGACGAGCTGCGGGTGACCGTACGCCGGGTGGACGTGATCGCCCGGCTGGACCGGCGGGCCTAGTCATGACCGTCACGGTGGACGACGTGATCGGCTCGGTCCGGAGGGGACCCGGCGGGCCGCGAGTCGGCGCGTTCTTCGACTTCGACGGCACGCTTGTGCAGGGCTACACCGCCGGCAGCATCTATCGCGACCGGATCCGCCACGGCGACGTCGGTCCGCTGGAGCTGACGCGCATCATCGCCGCGGCCGTGGACGGCACGCTGCTGGGCGGCGATCCGCAGGCCGTCGGCCAGATCGGCTTCGCCGCTCTGCGCGGCCGCACCGTCGACGCCGTGTCCGAGGCCGGCGAGCGGCTGTTCGCGCAGAGGATCGCGGGCACCATGCGGCCCGAGGCACGGGAGCTGGTCCGGGCGCACCTGCGGAGGGGCCACACGGTCGTCATCGCCTCCTCGGCCACCCGCATGCAGATCGCGCCGGTGGCCCGCGACCTGGGCATCCCGCACATCGTCTGCACCGAGCTCGAGGAGGTGGGCGGCGTCCTCACCGGTCGCAGCACCACCGGCATGCTCTGGGGCGAACCGAAGGCCAAGGCCGTGCGGGCCTTCGCCCGCGCCAACGACGTGGACCTGCGGCAGAGCTACGGGTACGCCAACGGGCCGGAGGACGTCGCCTTCCTCGGTTCGACCGGCCGGCCGTACGTGTTGAACCCGCACCCCACCCTGCGCCGGGCCGCCGAGGAGTTCGGCTGGCCGGTGCTCACTCTGCGAGAGCCCCGCTCGCCCGGGCTGCGCGCCTACCTGGGCACGCTCGGCGGGCTGGTCGGGGTCAATCTGGGACTGGCCACGGGCGTCGGCTTCGGATGGCTCACCGGCGACCACCGGCTCGGGGTCAATACGGGCATCAGCCTGTCGACCGACCTGGCGCTGGCCCTGACCGGGGTCAAGGTCGACGTCCTCGGCGCGGAGAACCTGGAGAAGGCGCGCCCGGCCGTCTTCATCGCCAACCATCAGAGCACCCTCGACGTGCTCGTGCTCGGCGCGTTGCTGCGCCGTGACTTCACCGCGGTGGCCAAGAAGGAGGCCCGCCACGACCCGCGGATGGCGGTGATCGGCGCGGTGCTCGACCCGGTGTGGATCGACCGGTCCGACCTGACGAAGGCGAAGGAGAGCCTGGACGGCGTCGTCGAGCGGCTGCGCGACGGCGTCTCGATCCTCATCCTGCCCGAGGGCACGCGCATGCCGACGCCCACTCTGGGCCGGTTCAAGAAGGGCGCCTTCCACATCGCCCGGCAGGCCGGGGTGCCGATCGTGCCGATCGTGCTGCGCAACACCGGCGAGCTGGCCTGGCGTCGCTCGCTGTTCGTGAACCCCGGCACGGTCGAGGTCGCCGTCCTCGAGCCGATCCCGACCGACCGATGGACCGTCGACGATCTGGACGAACGCATCGCCGAGGTGCGGGCAATGTTCGCGGACAAGCTCGCGAACTGGCCCGATCGTGCGGGTGCGCGATGACGCCGCGAACGCCCGCGGTGGCCGTCCTCGGCGGTGGAAGCTGGGGCACGACCGTGGCGTCGATCGCGGCCCGCACAACCCGGGCCGTGCTGTGGGCCCGCGACCCGGACATCGCCAAGGCGATCAACGTGACCCACCAGAACCCCCGTTATCTCGCCGGTTTCGACCTGGCGCCGGCCCTGCGGGCGACCGACGACCTGGCCGAGGCGGTCGCGGACGCCGATGTCCTGGTCGCCGCGACGCCGGCGCAGCATCTGCGCGGTGTGCTGTCGGTGGCCGCCGACCACGCCCGGCCGCTGGTCCCGGTGATCAGCGTCGCGAAGGGACTCGAGCAGGGTTCCGCCAAGCGAATGACCGAGGTGATCGGCGAGGTGCTGCCGGGCCACCCGGCCGGCGTGCTGTCCGGTCCCAACATCGCCCGCGAGGTCGTGCAGGGCTATGCCGCGGCGGCGACATTGGCGATGCCCGACCACCGCGCCGCGCAGACCCTCCAGAAGATCTTCCATTCCTCCCGCTACCGCGTCTACACCAGCGAGGACGTGGTCGGCGTCGAGATCGCCGGTGCGCTGAAGAACGTGTTCGCGATCGCGGTCGGGTTCGGTGACGGACTGGGCGCCGGCGACAACACCCGGGCAATGGTGATGACCCGGTCGCTGCACGAGATGACGCGGCTCGGGGTCGCGATGGGTGGGCACGCCGAGACCCTGGCCGGCCTGGCCGGCATGGGCGACCTGATCGTGACCTGTACCAGCTCGCACAGCCGCAATCGGCATGTCGGCGTCGAGCTCGGCCGCGGCCGGCCGCTCGAGGAGATCCTGGCCGCGATGAGCCAGGTGGCCGAGGGAGTCGAAACGACGGTCTCGGTCATGAAATTGGCGGCCGGGTGCGGCATCGCGATACCGATCGCCCGCGAGGTCGATGCGGTGCTCAACCACGAACAGCCGGTCGAGCAGACCTACCGCGGTCTGCTGCGCGTCACGGCCGGCCACGAGGTGCACGGGGAGGCATGGTGACCGCGATCCCGGCGCACGCCACCGACGAGCAGGCGTGGGCGCTTGCCGCCGAGTGGGGCGCCGACCACCGTATGACCGAGCTCGAGACCCTGATGTGGCGCAGCGAGCGGCACCCCCGGCAGTCGTCGAGCATCGCGCTGCTCCTGCTGCTCGACACCGCGCCCGACTGGGACCGGTTGCGCGCCGCGCACGAATGGGCGACGAGACTGATGCCGCGGTTGCGGCATCGCGTGCTGGATCCGGCCGCCGCGGTCGGACCGGCCGCGTGGGTGCCCGACGCCGGCTTCGACGTCGACCACCACCTGCGCCGGGCGCGTTTGCCGGAGCCGGGAAGCCAGGCGCAGCTCCTGGCGTTCGCCGAGGCGGCCGCAATGACGCCGTTCGACCGTACCCGCCCGCTGTGGCAGGGCACCCTGGTCGAGGGATTGCCGAACGGCACCGCCGCCTACCTGCTGAAGGTGCATCACTCGGTGATCGACGGACTGGGCGGACTGCCGCTGGTGTCGCTGATGCAGAGCCGGCATCGGGAGCACATCCCGGGCAAGCCGGTAGCGCCGGACCGGCCCGGGAATGACCCACCGGACGCGTGGTGGCTCGCCGCCGAGGACCTGACCCGGTCGGCGCTGACACTGCCGTTGACGGCCGGCAAGGTGGCGGCGGCCGGAGTCCGGGCGCTGCGGCATCCCCGGTCGACCGCGGCCGGCGCGATGAGACTGGCGGTGTCGCTGCGGCACGCCGTGCTGCCCCGGCTGGTGGCCGGATCGCCGCTGTTCCGCGGTCGCACCGGCATGTCCTGGCGGTTCGGTCTGCTGGAATGCCCGCTGGCCGATTTGCAGGCGGCGGCGCGCGCGTCCGGCGGCTCGATCAATGACGCCTACCTCGCCGCGCTGCTCGGCGGGGTGCGGCGCTACCACGAGCGGCACGGTGCCGAACTGGGCGAGATTCCGGTGGCGATGCCGGCCACCCTGCGCCGGTCGGACGAGGTGATGGGCGGCAGCAGGTGGGCCGGCGCGACTTTCGGCGCACCTGCTGACATCGACGACCCCGCCGAGTTGATCGCCACCCTGCGCGGGGTCTCCATGACGTTGCGAGTGGAGCCGCCACTGGACGCGTTTGCGGCGCTGGTGCCGCTGCTGAATCGGCTTCCCTCCGCGGTCGGTGCGGCGGCCGGGCGGATCACCGCAGCCGACCTTGCGGTGTCCTGCCTGCCGGGCGCGCCCGACGAGACCTATCTGGCCGGCGCGAAGGTCGAGCGCGCGTATCCGCTCGGGCCGCTGCCCGGGACCGCGGTCATGGCCGCGATGCTGTCGCAGGCCGGCACGTGTTGTCTCGGGCTCACCATGGACGGCACGGTCGTGCCTGATCCGGATGTGCTGGTGGAATGTGTGGGGGCGGCCCTCGACGAGGTGTTGTCACTAGGAAGGGCGCCCAGAAGTAGGCCCTTCGGCCCTGTGGCGGATGGCGATCGGCAGGTAGGAAGAAAGAATGATCCGGGTATTTCTCCTTGACGACCACGAGGTGGTTCGGCGCGGCCTCGTGGAACTGCTGCAGGCCGACGGCGATATCGAGGTTGTCGGCGAGTCCGGTTCCGCCCAGGAGGCGGCTCGCCGGATCCCGGCGTTCCGGCCGGACGTGATGATCCTGGATGCTCGCCTTCCCGACGGCAACGGCATCGATGTGTGCCGCGACGTGCGGGCCATCGACTCGACCATCAAAGGGCTGATCCTGACCTCGTACGAGGACGACGAGGCCCTGTTCGCGGCGATCATGGCCGGAGCCTCCGGGTACGTGCTCAAGCAGATCCGCGGGACGGACCTGGTGGATGCCGTGCACCGGGTCGCCGACGGCCAGTCGCTGCTCGACCCGGCGGTCACCCAGCGGGTGCTCGAGCGGATCCGCAACGGCGTCGAGCAGCCGCGGGAGCTGGCCGGGTTGACCGATCAGGAGCGCCGCATCCTCGAGTTCATCGCGGAGGGGCTGACCAACCGGGAGATCGCGGGGCGGATGTTCCTGGCCGAGAAGACGGTGAAGAACTACGTGTCGAGCCTGCTGGCCAAGCTCGGTCTCGAGCGCCGCACCCAGGCCGCGGTCCTGGCCACCCGCCTGCTCGCCGAGCATCCGCACAGCTGATCAGTTCTCGGCTGGCCGGCCCGGCAACTGAAACACAACCGGCAGCGACATCGCGTCGTCGCCGGGCAGCATGACGAGAATCAGCCGACCGCCCGGACGCAGCGATGCCCACCCCTGCCCGAGGACGTCCGGATCGCAGGTCAGCACCACGGCGACATCCGCACCGCCGAGGGACCTGATCGCGGCAACCGGGTCGCTGGTGGTCGCGTCGACCACGATGGTCTCGCCGGCGAAGATCCGGGCGCATTGGTGGGCGATGTGGCCGAGCCGGCCGTGCCCGAAGATCGCCACCCGATCGCCGGGGCACACCCCGCCGGCCTTGACGATCCGGTAGGTCGTGACATCGGCGCGGGTCAGTGACCACGCCTCCCACGCATCGCGGGCGACGGGCCCCGCCCGCGGTTCTTCGGCGGTTGCCATGATGTGTCTCCGCTGCCCTCGACGACCAGCCGGTGCGCCCCGATCAGCCGGGCCCACCACGGCCGCGGGGACGCCGGCCGCAGCGGCGGGCATCCGGCTCGCTTGATGCTCACCCACCCGCCGGGCCCCATCGTGATCCGGCCGATCGGCGGTTGCCGCCGGACGATCGCGACGACGGCTGCCGTCGCGATCGCCACCGTCCCGGCGGCCAGTGCGACACCGGCCAACCGGGTGACATCAACGACCGGGCGGTAGGTCACCGTGCCCGGGCCGACGATCCAGGCGCCGATCGGGCGGTCGCCGTCCATGACCGGGTCGACGCGGATGTCCGCGGTCATCTCGAATTCCCCTATCGGGTGTCGGAAGCGGTGGCGCCGGCCACCGCGGCACGGCCGGCTTCCAGCCGGGCGATCGGCACGCGGAACGGCGAGCAGGACACGTAGTCCAGGCCGGCGCCGTGGAAGAAGCGCACCGAGGCCGGGTCGCCACCGTGCTCACCGCAGACCCCGACGGTCAGCTCGGGCCGGGCCGCGCGGCCGCGTTCGACGGCGATCCGCACGAGCTCGCCGACCCCGCTCGGGTCGATGGTCTCGAACGGGGAGGCGGCAAAGATGCCCAGCTCCAGGTAGCGGCCGAAGAACGCGCCCTCGACGTCGTCGCGGGAGAAACCCCACGTCATCTGGGTCAGGTCGTTGGTGCCGAACGAGAAGAACTCGGCGGCCCCGGCGATCTGGCCGGCCGTGAGCGCGGCGCGCGGAACCTCGATCATGGTGCCGATCCGGATCGGCGGTGCTCCGGGCACCGATGCGAGGACGGCTTCGGCTTCCGCCCGTACCGTCTCCAGCTCCTGAACCGCACCGACCAGCGGAACCATGATCTCCGGCCGTGGATCGCCGCCCGCGGCCACCCGCGCGGCCGCGGCCTCGGCGATCGCCCGGACCTGCATCGTGAACAGGCCGGGGATTACCAGGCCGAGACGTACGCCGCGCAGGCCGAGCATCGGGTTCTGCTCGTGCATGCGCCGCACCGCCGTCAGCAGCACCCCGTCGTGGCCGGGGTCCTCGCCGCGCGCCGTGGCGGCCGCCACCCGGGCGGTCAGCTCCTCCAGCGGCGGCAGGAACTCGTGCAGTGGCGGGTCGATCAGCCGGACCGTGACGGGCAGGCCGTCCATCGCCGCGAACAGCTGCTCGAAGTCGGCGCGCTGCAGCGGAAGCAGGCTCGCCAGCGCATCGTCCCGTTCGCCGGGAGTCGCGGCCAGGATGAGCCGTTCCACCAGCACCCGCCGCTCGCCGAGGAACATGTGCTCAGTGCGGCACAGCCCGATGCCGCCGGCGCCGAAGCGACGGGCCCGGGCGGCGTCGGCCGCGGTGTCGGCGTTGGCGTGGACCTCGAGCCGGGCCCGGTGGTCCGCGTGGATCATCAGGCGTTCGACGGCGGCCAGAAGTGGGTCGCCGTGCGCGGTGATCTCGCCCTCGAAGTAGCGGACCACCTTCGACGGCCGTACCGGCACCACCCCGGCGTAGACGCGGCCGTTGGTGCCGTCGATCGAGATGACGTCGCCGCTGTGCAGCACCCGGCCGCCGATCGTCACCGTGTCACCGCTGATCTGTAGTTCGTCGGCACCGCAGACGCAGGTCTTGCCCATACCGCGGGCCACGACGGCGGCGTGCGAGGTCTTGCCGCCGCGTGAGGTGAGGATGCCCTGGGCCGCGATCATGCCGGGCAGGTCGTCCGGGTTGGTCTCGCGGCGTACCAGGATGACCGGGCCGTTCGCGGCGGCGGCCGCGGCCGAGTCGAAGACGATCGCGCCGACCGCGGCGCCGGGCGAGGCGGGCACCCCGACGGTCAACGGTGGGGGAGCGTTCGTGTCGTCGAATCCGGGGAACATCAGTTGCGCGAGCTGTTCGCCGGTCACCCGCTGCAATGCCTCGTCGAGGGTGATGGTGCCCTCGTCGACCAGTTGGGCGGCGATGACGAACGCGGCGGCCGGGGTGCGCTTGCCGACCCGGGTCTGCAGCATCCACAACTTGCCGTCCTCGACGGTGAACTCGATGTCGCACAGGTCGCGGTAGCGCTGTTCCAGACGCTCCATGATGGCCAAGAGCTGCGTGTAGGCGGCGGGGTCGATGGTGGCGAGCTCGGCCAGGCCGACGGTGTTGCGGATGCCGGCCACGACGTCCTCGCCCTGCGCGTTGCGCAGGTAGTCGCCGTAGCTGCCGCGCCGGCCGGTCGCCGGGTCGCGGGTGAACGCCACGCCGGTACCGGAGCTCTCCCCGCGGTTGCCGAAGACCATGGCCATCACGTTGACGGCGGTGCCCAGGTCCTGCGGGATGCGCTCCTGGCGGCGGTAGAGCACGGCGCGCTCGGCGTTCCAGGACCGGAAGACCGCGCCGATCGCGAGGAACAGCTGCTCGTGCACGGCTTGCGGGAACTCCCGCCCGGTGTGCGCCTGGAACACCTTCTTGTACGCCTCGACCAGTGCCGGACCGGCCGGCGCCAGGGCCGGATCGAAGTCCCCGCCCGGCACGTCGAACACGGTCTTGCCGAACATCTCGATCAGCCGCCGGTACGAGTCCCAGGCGAACCGTTCGCCACCGCCACGCTCGGCGAGACCGGCGACGGTGGTGTCGTTGAGCCCGATGTCGAGAATGGTCTCCATCATCCCGGGCATCGAGAACTTCGCCCCGGAACGGACGGACAGAAGCAGCGGGTCACTCGGGTCGCCGAACGTCTTGCCCGTCCGGTTCTGCATCAGCCGCAGGTGGTGTTCGACCTCGCCGAGCAGCCCCGTGGGCATCGATCCGGTCCGCAGATACTCCTGGCACGCATCGGTCGTGATCGTGAAGCCGGGCGGGACGGGCAGGCCCATCCGGGTCATCTCGGCGAGATTGGCACCCTTGCCGCCGAGCAGGTCCTTGAGGTCTTTGTTGCCTTCGACGAAGTCGTACACGTATCTGGACATCCTTGCCTCCCTTACTCGTTGTTAAGCCCGCACCGGTCCCACCGAGTAGGGCCGTACGTCCCTACTGGGTCGGGCGGCGTCCGGCGAGCGTGGGAGGCGAGTCGTCAACCGGAAGTGAGGCCACGATGAAGGCACTTGTCTACGGCGGGCCGGGGCAGCGGTCCTGGACCGAGATTCCCGACCCGGTCATCCGGGATCCGCGGGACGCGATCATCAAGGTCGACGCCGTCACCATCTGCGGGACCGACCTGCACATCCTCGGCGGCGATGTTCCCGAGGTGGAGGCCGGCCGGGTGCTGGGTCACGAGGCGGTCGGCACCGTCGTCGAGGTCGGCAGCGGCGTCGGCGGACTCGCGCCGGGCGATCGGGTGCTCGCCTCCTGCATCTCGGCGTGCGGCATCTGCCGCTTCTGCCGGCAGGGCGCGTACGGGCAGTGCCTCGGCGGCGGGGGCTGGATCCTCGGGCATCTGGTCGACGGGGTGCAGTCCGAGCTCGCCCGGATCCCGTTCGCCGATCTGTCCACCTACAAGCTGCCCGAGCGGGTGAGCGACGAGTCGGCGGTGCTGCTGGCCGACATCCTGCCCACCTCGTACGAGGTCGGCGTGCTCAACGGCAAGGTGCGGCCCGGCGACACGGTCGCGATCGTGGGCGCCGGACCGATCGGACTGGCCGCGATCGTCACCGCCCGGCTGTACTCGCCGGCCCACATCGTCGTCATCGACAAGGCCGAGAGCCGGTTGCAGGCGGCGAAGCTGTTCGGCGCGGACGTCACCGTCCAGGCCGGCACCGACGACCCGCTCGGTGTGGTGCGTGGGCTGACCGGAGGCCTGGGCGCGGACGTCGTGATCGAGGCGGTCGGCACGCCGCAGACGTTCGAGCTGTGCGCCACGCTCGTGCGGGCCGGCGGTCACGTCGCCAACGTGGGCGTGCACGGCAAGCCCGCCACGCTGCACCTGGAAGACCTGTGGATCCGCAACGTCACGATCACCACCGGGCTGGTCGACACGTACTCGACGCCGAAGTTGCTCGACATGCTGGTCGCCGGCCAGCTCGACCTCGGCCACATGGTCACCCACCGGTTCGGACTCGGCGACTTCATGCAGGCGTACGACGTCTTCGCCGATCCCTCCCGCACCGGCGCCCTGAAGGTGGTGCTGTCGCGCTGAACGACCTGTCCGGCAGGGTCCCCGGACCCTGCCGGCGCCATCCGTGCCGTCATACCGTTCGGCCGGAAGCGCCCCGAGGAGGCCGACGATGAGGACCTGGACCGTCAACGATGTGATGACCCGGACCGTGATGTCCGTCGATCGAACCGCGTCGTACCGGAATATGGTGGATCTGCTGACCGAGAATCGGATCAGCGCGCTCCCGGTGATCGACGACGCCCGGCGCGTGATCGGCGTCGTCTCCGAGATCGACCTCCTGCGCAAGATCGAGTTCGCCGGCGACGGAGAGCCGCGGATCTTCGACGGCCCGGCCCGCCGCGCCGACCGCCGCAAGTCGGCCGGCCTCGCCGCCGTCGACCTGATGAGCACGCCACCCGTGGTCGTCAGCAGCGAGACGTCGATCACCGTCGCCGCCCGCACGATGGATCGCGAGCAGGTCAAGCGGCTTCCGGTCGTCGACGATCGCGGCCGGCTGACCGGGATCGTCACCCGCGGCGATCTGCTGCGCACGCACCTGCGCACCGACAAGGCGATTCTCGCTGACATCGAGGGCGACGTCCTCGACACCTTCCTGGCCGAAGAAGCCGCGACCGTGACCGTGGCGGTCGTGAACGGCTCGGTCACGCTTTCCGGCCGAGTCGATCGCTGGTCCTCCGCGCAGCTCGCGGAACGGCTGACCCGTCAGGTCGCCGGTGTCGTCGACGTGGTCTCCGCGCTGGACTTCGGCTTCGACGACCGCCATGTCCACGGGGCTCGCCTGGGGTTCGGAACGCTGTGAGGTGAGCGCGATGCGCGATCTGGTCGTTCTGGGCGCCGGCACGGCCGGCACCCTGGTCGTCAACAAGCTGCGACGCCGGTTGCCCCGCGCGGACTGGCGTATCACCGTGGTCGATGCCGGCGACCGGCACTTCTACCAGCCGGGCTTCCTCTTCCTGCCGTTCCGCAGGTACGAGCCGCGGCAGGTGTCCAAGCCCATCCGCAAACTCCTGCCCCGCGGTGTGGAACTGATCCACGGTGATGTCGATCGCGTCGACCCCGCCGCGAAGCGGGTGCTGCTGTCCGGCGGCCGCGTCCTGCCCTACGACTACCTGGTCATCGCCACCGGCGTCACGCCTCGTCCGGATCAGACGCCGGGCATGCTCGACGGCGGCTGGTGGCATAGGAAGATCTTTGACTTCTACACGTACGGCGGAGCCGTCGCCCTCGCCCGGGCGCTGGATCAGTTCGACCACGGCCGCCTGGTCGTGCACGTCACCGACATGCCGATCAAGTGCCCGGTCGCGCCGCTCGAGTTCGCGTTCCTGGCCGACGACCACTTCCGGCGCCGCGGGCGGCGCGACCGGATCGAGATCGTCTACGCGACCCCGTTGCCCGGCGCGTTCACCAAGCCGATCGCCGCCGCCCGGCTCGGCTCGCTGCTCGCCGACAAGAAGATCACGGTCGAGCCCGACTTCCTGGTCGAGCGAGTCGACGGCACGAGACTCGTCTCCTACGACGACCGGGAGATCCCGTTCGACCTGCTGGTGACGGTGCCGCTGAACATGGGCGCCGACTATGTCGCCCGATCGGGGCTCGGCGACGAGCTCAACCTCGTACCGGTGGACCGGCAGACCCTGCAGGCAAAGGGAAACCCGGACATCTTCGCCGTCGGCGACGCCAACGACCTGCCCACCTCCAAGGCCGGCTCGGTCGCGCACTTCTCCGGTGAGCTGTTCGCCGAGAACTTCGTGGCGCACGTCGCCGGCCGGCCGATGACCGAGCTGTTCGACGGCCACGCCAACTGCTTCGTCGAGACGGGGGGAGGCCAGGCGCTGCTGCTGGACTTCAACTACGACACCGAGCCGCTGCCGGGCAGTTACCCACTCCCGGTCGCCGGCCCGTTCCCGTTGCTGCGCCCGTCGATCGTCAACCACTGGGGCAAGCTCGCCTTTCGCCGGCTCTACTGGCACGTTCTGCTGCCCGGCCGGCCCCTCCCTCTGCCGGCGCGGATGAGCATGGCCGGCAAGCACATCCCGGACCGTGAGGAGTGAGACGGAAATGCCCGTGACAACCATCGCCGGACGCGACATCCACGTCGACGACGAAGGCTTCCTGACCCGCTACGACGAGTGGGATCCGGCGCTCGGCGAGGAGCTGGCGGCTGCGATCGGCATCCGCCTGACCGACCGGCACCGCCAGGCGATCGACTTCCTGCGCGCCGACTTCGCCGCCCAGGGCGAGACGGCGACGCTGCGGCGGGTGTCGGCTCTCGGCGGCGTCCCGACCAAGGAGCTGTTCGCGCTGTTCCCGGTCAAGCCGGCCAAGAAGCTGGCCTACATCGCCGGCTTGCCCAAGCCGCACGGATGCGTATGAGAGGAAGGGCAGGGCCATGAGTGCCGAAGTCAAACCGGCGATCGTGCCGATGTTCGACGACGAGCGGGCCACCACCCGCAAGCTCGCCATCATCTGTTCCAAGGGCAACCTCGACATGGCGTACCCCGGGCTCGTGCTCGCCAACGCAGCGCTCGGCGAGGGCGTCGAAACGCACCTGTTCTTCACCTTCTGGGGCTTCGAAATGATCACGAAGTCGCGGATGGGCGATCTGAAGTTCACCCCGCTGGGCAACACCGCCACGCACCTACCCCAGGGGCTCGGCGGTCTGCCGGGGATGACGGCGATGGCCACGCACCAGATGCGCAAGCAGATCGCCGAGGTCGGCGTGCCCGGCGTCCCGGATTTCCTCGAGCTGATCGTCGCCTCCGGCGGTCACCTGTGGGCCTGCCGGATGTCCGCCGACATGATGCACCTGGCCGAGGACGACCTGTACGACGGCGTCGAGGCCATCATCAGCGCCGCCGACTTCATCGAGAAGACCGAGGGCGCGCAGCTGTTGTTCATATAGGACCTTCGGCCCGGGAACGTCGGGCACACAGGCCCGGGTGCGCGTCCCGGCCGAGGAGCAGAGTCAGGGGTAGAGAGAGATCGAACGAGGAGGAACAATGACCGTCACCGGCCGGAGCACCGCGGCCCACCTCGAGCAGGTCGAGGCGCCCGGCTCCATGCTCACCCACTCCGCCGCCCGCGCCCTCGCGGTGCTGCGCATCTCCACCGGATTCGTCTTCCTGTGGGCATTCCTCGACAAGACCTTCGGCTTCGGCTACGCCACCCCGTCGGCCAAAGCCTGGATCCACGGCGGATCACCCACCAAAGGCTTCCTCGCCAGCGTCGACATCGGACCCACCGGCCTGCAAACCTTCTTCCACAACATCGCCGGCGACACCTGGACCAACTGGGCCTTCATGCTCGGCCTGCTCGGCATCGGCATCGCCCTCATCCTCGGCATCGGCCTACGCATCGCCGCCGGCGCCACCATCGCCATGATGACCCTCATGTGGCTCGCCGAATGGCCGCTCAGCAAGGGCTCCTCCAACCCCATCACCGACTACCACTTCATCTACGCCGTCACCGCCGTCGTCCTGGCCCTCACCTACGCCGGACACACCTGGGGACTCGGCAAATGGTGGGCCGGGCTGCCCTTCGTCCAGAAGAACCGCTGGCTCATCTGACCGCACCCCAGCACACCCGCCCGGGCCGAACCTTCGGCCCGGGCTTTCGCTCGGGCCGAAAGGCCCTACTGGCCGGCGTCCCCATGCTTGATCATTTGAGGGTGGCCGGGCGAGTGGCCCGGGCCTGATCAGGGGAGGCGCCATGACCCGCATTGATCAAGTCACCAGACCTCAGGTGCACACGCACGGCGAGGTCGGCCGGGAGGCAACGGCGTACGCCGTCGGCAAGCTGGAGGCGGCGCTGCATCACGCGCCCGGTCCCGTCCTTCGGTCGTCGCTCTCGCTCGACTCCGCGGCGCCGGGCGACCGGGTCGACGCCCACGTCGACATCAACGGCGTCGGCGTGCACGTCCACGCCATGGGCGAGACGCTGCAGGAGGCGACCGACCTGATGCAGGAGCGTCTGCGGTCGCGGTTGCGCCGCATCCGCCGCCGGCCACAGCAGGGCCCGCGCGTCTCGTCACCGGAGTCGGGCACCTCGCCGTCCGGGCCGGAGGCGTAGCCGCCGCAGATCACCAAATGCGAGGCCCGGCCGGATGTCCGGCCGGGCCTCCGCGTCGCAGGGACTGAGGTCGGGAGCTCTGCTCACCTATACGCGCGGGTGGGCGATGGTCGCGTCGCTCGGGCGTCAGAACACCGCGAGTCCGTGGTCCCGGAACTGCTGGTGCACCCGCTCCAGCAGGGCCGGGCCCGGCGCGGGAGTGCGGGCGAGCGGGAAGGGCAGGCCGAGCGCCGCGTACTTCGGGGCGCCCAGGCGGTGGAACGGCAGCACCTCGACGCGCTCGACGGTGGGCACGCCGGCCGCGATGGCGGCGACCGCGTCCACATTGGCCGGGTCGTCGGTGAGGCCGGGGACGAGCACGAAGCGGACCCAGATGGGAATGCCGCGGTCGGCGAGGCGATGCGCGAAACGCACGGTCGGCTCGAGCCGGCCGGTGCGGGTGACTTTCTCGTACGTACGGGGATCGCCGGATTTGATGTCGAGCAGCACCAGGTCCGTTGCCGCCAGCAGTTCGTCGTCGGCCCGATCGCCGAGGAGGCCACTGGTGTCGAGCGCCGTGTGCAACCGCATGTCCTTGCAGCCGCGCAACACCTGACGGGTGAAGTCGGGCTGTTGCAGCGGCTCGCCGCCGGTGATGGTGACCCCGCCGTGGGCGACCTTGAGGAAGCGCTCGTAGCGGCGGATCTCGGTGAGCAGGCTGTCGGCCGTGGCCGGTTGCCCGCTGCGGCGATACCACGTGTCGGGGCTGTGGCAGTACTGGCACCGCAACGGGCAGCCGGCGAGGAACGCCACGAACCGGGTGCCCGGCCCGTCCACTCCCGTCGAGAGGTCGAAGGAGTGGAGGGAGCCGGTCACCGTGGTCATCACAGCGATCCGTGGAAGGTGCGCGAGATGACGTCGCGCTGCTGTTCGACCGTCAGCCGGACGAAGTTGACCGCATAGCCGGAGACCCGGATGGTCAGCTGCGGGTACTTGTCCGGGTGGGCCATCGCGTCCTCGAGGGTCTCCCGGGTGAGCACGTTGACGTTCATGTGGAAGCCGCCGGCGTCGGTGTACCCGTCGAGGATGCCGGCCAGGTTCGCGATGCGCTCGTCGCGGGCGTGGCCGAGGCCTTCCGGCGTGACCGTGATGGTCAGGGACACGCCGTCGCGGGCGGAGCGGTAGGGCAGCTTGGCGACCGAGAGCGCGGCGGCGACCATGCCGTGACGGTCCCGGCCGTTCATCGGGTTGGCGCCCGGCGCGAACGGCTCTCCGGCCCGCCGCCCGTCGGGGGTGCTGCCGGTGTGTTTGCCGTAGACGACGTTCGACGTGATGGTCAGCACCGACAGGCTGGGCTCCGCGTCGCGGTAGGCGCGCTGCCGCCGGATCTTGGCCATGAACCGGTCGACCAGGTCGGCGGCGATCGCGTCGACACGGTCGTCGTTGTTGCCGAACGCCGGGAACTCCCCGTCCACGACGTAGTCGACGGCCAGGCCGGTGGCGTCCCGGAGGACCTTCACCTGGGCGTGCCGGATGGCGCTGAGGCTGTCGGCCGCGATCGAGAGACCGGCGATGCCGGTGGCCATGAAGCGGTGCACCGGGTAGTCGTGCAGGGCCATCTCGAGGCGTTCGTACGCGTACTTGTCGTGCATGTAGTGAATGCAGTTCAGCGCGTCCACGTACGTCTCGGCAAGCCAGTCGAGGGTGTGGTCGAAGGCCGCCATCACCTCGTCGTAGTCGAGGACGTCGGCCTCGATGGGCGGGCTCGGCGGGGCGACCTGCTCGCCGGTCATCTCGTCGCGGCCGCCGTTGATCGCGTAGAGCAGGGCCTTCGCGAGGTTGGCGCGGGCGCCGAAGAACTGCATGTCCTTGCCGACGCGCATCGCCGACACGCAGCAGGCGATCGCGGTGTCGTCGCTGTAGGCGGGCCGGATGAGGTCGTCGTTCTCGTACTGGATGGCGCTGGTGTCCAGCGAGACCTGGGCGCAGAACCGCTTGAACCCCTCGGGCAGCGCCGGCGACCACAGGACGGTCAGGTTCGGCTCGGGCGCCGGGCCGAGGTTGTAGAGGGTCTGCAGGTAGCGGAAGCTGGTGCGGGTGACCAGCGGCCGCCCGTCGCAGCCGAGGCCGCCGAGCGACTCGGTGACCCAGGTCGGGTCCCCGGAGAACAGCTGGTCGTAGTCGGGCGTCCGCAGGAACCGGATGATCCGCAGCTTGATGACGAAGTCGTCGACGAGCTCCTGCGCCCGCTGCTCCGTGAGCCGCCCCTCGGCGAGGTCACGCTGCAGATAGACGTCGATGAAGGACGAGGTCCGTCCGAGCGACATCGCGGCGCCGTTCTGCTCCTTGGCCGCGGCCAGATACGCGAAGTACAGCCACTGGATAGCCTCCCGGCCGGTCGATGCCGGCCCGGAGATGTCGTAGCCGTAGCGGTCGGCCATGAACCGCAGTTCCTCGAGCGCGCGGATGTGCTCGGCCAGCTCCTCCCGGTCGCGGATGACGTCCTCGGCCGACGGCTTCTCGTCGAGCGCGGCCTTGCGCGCCTGCCGCTCGGCGATGAGCCGGTCCACGCCGTAGAGGGCGACCCGCCGGTAGTCACCGATGATCCGTCCGCGGCCGTAGGCGTCCGGCAGCCCGGTGACGATGTGCGAGCGCCGCGCGGCCCGGACGCCGGCGGGGTAGACGTCGAAGACGCCGTCGTTGTGCGTCTTGCGGTACTGAGAGAAGATCGTCCGCACGGTCGAGTCGAGGCTGTAGCCGTACGCGGCGAGACCCGCCTGCACCATGCGCAGGCCGCCGTTCGGCATGATCGCCCGCCGCAGCGGCGCGCTGGTCTGCAGGCCCACGATCAGCTCATGGTCGCGGTCGATGTAGCCAGGGGCGTGCGAGGTGATCGTGGACGGGGTGTGCGCGTCCACGTCGTAGATCCCCCGGCGGCGCTCCTCGACGAACATGCGCTGGAGCCCGCGCCAGATCCGCTCGGTGCGGTCCGTCGGGCCGGTCAGGAAGTCGGCCCCGCCGGTGTACGGCTCGAGGTTGTCGTGGATGAACCCGGCGACGTCGATCGTCTCGCGCCATCCGGTGCCGTGAAACCGGCGCCATGCTTCGTGGGCTGTGCTGGCCATGGGCCCTCCTTCATCTCCTTCGAGCCTGCCGGTGACCGGCCCGCAAGGTCAGGGCCGGAGGTCCCGGAACGGCCGGGCCGTCCGGGACCTCGCCGGTGCGGTCAGGGGATCAGGACGAGCCGGGCCGGCACGCGACTGGCCAGGACGTCGTCGATCGCGTCGTTGATCTGCTCCAGCGGGCGGGTCTCGTACAGCACCCGGGTGCGGCCGGCGGCGTGCAGGCGGAAGACCTCCGCGAGATCGGCGCGGGTGCCGACGATCGAGCCGATGACCTTGATGCCCTTGAGGACCGTCTGGAAGATCGGCAGCGACATGGTGTTGTCCTTGGGCATCGAGACCAGCACCAGCCGGCCGCCGGGGCGCAGGCAGGCGTGCGCCTGTTCGAGGACGCGCCGATCGGCGGCGAGAACGATCGCGACGTCGACACCCCCGACCTGATCGGTCAGGGCGACGGCGTCGACCGCCGTGGCGTCGACCACCCGGGCCGCGCCCAGCTCCTTGGCCAGGGCGAGCTTCTCCTCGGTCACGTCGATCGCCACCGTCTCGCCGCCGAAGATCTGCGCGTACTGCTGGGCGAGGTGGCCGAGCCCGCCGATGCCGAAGATCGCGACCCGGTCGCCCGGCGTGACGCCGGCGACCTTGACCGCCTTGTACGTGGTGACGCCGGCGCAGGTCAGCGGCGCCGCCTCGGCCGGGTCGATACCTTCCGGCACGCGGACCGCGTAGCGGGCCTCGGCGACGAGATACTCGGCGTGTCCGCCGTCGATGCCGTAGCCGGTGTTGAGTTGCGACTCGCACAGCGTCTCCCAGCCGGTGACGCAGTAGTCGCAGGTGCCGCAGGCGTGCCCGAGCCAGGGGACGGCGACCCGGTCGCCGACCCGGTGCTCGGTGACTCCCGCGCCGACCTTCTCGACGATGCCGACGCCCTCGTGGCCGGGGACGAGCGGCAGGGCCGGCTTGACCGGCCAGTCGCCGCGGGCGGCGTGGATGTCGGTGTGGCACAGGCCGCTGGCCTCGATGCGTACGCGGATCTGTCCGTCGCCCGGCTCGGGCATCGGCATTTGCCTGACCACGAGGGGCTCGGTGAAACTGGTGACCACGGCGGCGCGCATGACGTGCTCTCCTCACTGTCCGATTGCTGGTTTCAGCGTCGAACACGGTCAGCGAGATGATCAGGGCCGATGGTCCCGCCCGGCGGGGGCGTTTCGGCACGACTCCTATGCGGGGAGCGGCACGGACCAGGTCAGCACCGTGCCGGCGGTCCGGCCCGGTTCGACGGTCAGCGTTCCGCGATGATGGTCGGCGCGCTGCCGGAGGTTGCCCAGGCCGCTGCGGCGCCCGCCGTCGGTGAAGCCGATGCCGTCGTCGCGGACCTCCAGGGTCAACCGGCCGTCCGCGACCGTGATGGCGACCTCGGTCGAGCGGGCCTGGGCGTGCCGGGCGACATTGCTGAGCGCCTCCCGCAGCACCGCCTCCAGATCGTCCACGACCTCGCCGCGTACGGTGTCGAGCAGCCCCGAGAACCGCAGCGCGGGCTCGAAGCCGAGCGTGTTCCGCGCGTCGGCGACCACGTCGAGCAACCGGGCCCGGGTGCTGCTGGTGGGATGCCGGGTCTGCTGCAACGCGAAGATGGTGGTCCGGATCTGGCCGATCGTGTCGTCCAGGTCGTCGATGACGGTGGTGATACGGTCCTGGGCCGTGCCCGGTCCGATCCGGGCCGCCACCGTCTGCAGGGAGAGGCCGGCGGCGAACAGTTTCTGGATGACGTGGTCGTGCAGGTCGGCGGCGATCCGCTCGCGGTCGTCGACCATCGCGACGCGTTGCTGCTCGGCGCGGGCCTGGGCCAGTTCGATGGCGACCGCGGCCTGGGCGGCGAAACCGCTGGCCATCTCGAGCTCTTCGGCGGCGAAACCGGCGGCGCCCCGGCGCCGGAACGCGCCGAGGACGCCGCGGATGCGAGTGGACCCTTTCAGCGGAAGGATCATGCTCGGGCCCGCGTCGAACCCGCCGGTCACGGCCGGCTCGATGCCGGCCTCCTGCGGTTCGTTGAGCCGGAGCGGTTTGCCCTCGCGGTAGACCCTTCCGCTCAGCGAGCCGTCCAGAGGCAGTACCTGACCGGTGAGGCCGTCCGCGCCGTCGCCGACGGCGACCTCGATGCCCAGCACATCGTCGTCGGGCTGGGGGAGGACGACGATGACCAGGTCGGCCCCGGCCAGCTCGCGGCTGCGGGTGGCGATCAGCTGCAGGGAGGTGCCCTCGTGGTCGTCATCGGCGGCGACCAGTTGCGCGGTGATCGCCGCCGACGCCTGCAGCCATTCGCCCCGGCCCCGGGCGAACTGGTACAGCTGGGCGTTGTCGATCGCGACCGCCGCCGTGGCGGCCAGCGCCCGGGTGAGCTCCTCGTCCTCCTGGCTGAACTCTCCCTTGTCACTCTCGGCCATATAGAGGTTTCCGAAGACGGCGCCCCGGATCTCGATCGGCACGCCCAGGAAGCTGTTCATCGGCGGGTGTTCGGGCGGGAAGCCGGAGGAGCGGGTGTCGTCGGCGATGCGGCGCAGCCGGATCGGTCGCGGGTCGTCGATGAGGGCGCCGAGCAGGCCCTTGCCCTGCGGGAGGTGGCCGATGCGCTGCACCGCGTCGGCCGGCATGCCGACGTGCACGAACTCGCTGAGGCCGCCGCCGGGCGCGATCACGCCGAGCGCGGCGTAGCGGGCGCCGACCAGTTCGCGGGCCGCCTCGACCACGTGCTGCAGGACCGAGGGCAGGTCGAGCTCGCCGACGATCAGCCGGTTGGCCCGCAGCAGGCCGCGCAGCCGGCCCTGGGTGGCCATCACCTCCTGAGCGCGGCTGACCAGTTGACCGAGCAGCTGGTCGAGCTCCAGCCGTGGCTGATCCGGGAAGGTGAGCGGAGTCGCCGCGCCGGACGGCCGATCTTGCGGGTTTGGTGCATTCGCCGGCATGTCGCCCCCCGCCAAACGGTACTGCTCTGGTCGTGCCCAGCTTATGCCCCGTCAGCGGCGACAGGTATACGCACGGCGGTGAAACCGGCGGTCCTCTGATTATGGTCCTTGGGCCCTTCGCGGGCCGGGCCCGGCGGGTCACGATGGCGCGGGGTGATTGTCATGCCGAACGTGAACTCCGACGCGCCCGCCGGTGGCACCGCCGACCACATTCCCCGCGACCGGGAAGACGACTACACCGCGGTCATGGCCCAGCGGCGACGCGCCATGCTGACCCGGCGGTCGGGCAGCGACCTGTCCAGTGTCGCCGGCGCGCCGTTCGACCCGGCCGTGGCCCGTGGCAACGTCGAGAACTTCATCGGCGTCGCCCAGGTTCCGATCGGCGTCGCCGGTCCGCTGCGCATCCGAGGGGAGCATGCCCGCGGTGACTTCATCGTGCCGCTGGCGACCACCGAGGGGGCCCTGGTGGCGAGCTACAGCCGCGGGATGCGTCTGCTGAGCGCCTGTGGCGGTGTCACCACGACCGTGGTCGAGGAGTCGATGCAGCGCGGGCCGGTCTTCTCGTTCGCCACCGCCGCGCAGGCCCGTGATTTCGGCGTCTGGGTCACCGAGCGGTTCTCCGAGATCAAGCGGGTGGCCGACGCCACGACGCGGCACGGAAGGCTGCGCGACATCGGCCAGTTCCAGGTCGGGCCGCTGCGTTACCTGCGTCTGGACTTCACCACCGGCGACGCGGCCGGGCAGAACATGACGAGCCGGGCGAGCGCCGCCGTCTGCGAGTGGATCGCCGCCCACCATCCGGCGCGTCCGGCGTACCTGCTGTCGGGCAACATCGACACGGACAAGAAGCACTCGCACATCAACACGCTGCTCACACGTGGTCGCCGCGTGGTCGCCGAAGCGGTCCTCGAGCGTTCTGCCTTACGGTCGGCGATGGGCGTCGACACCGCCGAGCTCTTCCGCTGGCGGCAGGCGAGCGCGACCGGCACGTTGCTGGCCGGCGCCGCGAGCAACGGGGCGCACGCCGCCAACGGCCTGGCCGCGCTGTTCATCGCGACCGGGCAGGACGCGGCGAACGTGGCCGAGTCGCATGCCTCCCTCACCTACACACAGCTGCTGGACTCGGGCGACTACTACTGGTCGGTTACGCTCCCCGCGCTGATCGTGGCCAGCTGCGGCGGCGGCACCGGCCTGCCCACGCAGCGCGAATGTCTGGAACTGCTCGGCTGCTACGGCCCGGGCCAGGCCCGCAAGCTGGCCGAGATCTGCGCCGCGACGGTGCTCGCCGGCGAGGTGTCGCTAGCCGCGGCAGTCATCCACGGGGATTGGGTTCCGGCCCACGAGCGCCTGGGCCGCAACCGCCCCGCCCCGGCGCACGGCGGTGGGGACGCCCCCGGCGGGGTCATCGGAGGAGGCGGCCCTGAGGAGCACGGTCGACGCCTCCCTTCCGGCCGGCGGTAACCGCACGCCGTGGCCGCGGTCGCCTCGGCCCGCGGAGCCGCCGGCGCCGGCGTCCGTCACCTCGTCCGGACCAGGTGACGTGGCCTCCCGTCACGGCCGGGTCGAACACGTGGCTTCCCGGCCCGGGTGGAGCGTGGCCCTTCCGGAGGTGACACCCCGGAGTACCGTCGCAGGTAGGTGTGCCGGGAAGTCTGGTCGGCGGTGAAGAACCGTGCCGATCGAGAGGATTTCCCGTGGCTGATCTCGCGCTGCGCACCGTCGGCCTGACGAAGCGCTATGGCCGTCTCACCGCCGTGGACGGCCTGGACCTGGCGGTGCCGACCGGCGAGGTGTTCGGGTTCCTGGGCCCGAACGGCGCCGGCAAGTCCACGACCATTCGCCTGCTGCTGGGCCACGCGCGTCCCACGGCGGGTCGCGCCGAGGTGTTCGGCATACCGTGCCGCCAGGTGGTCCGGACACATGCGGTCATGGCGTACGTTCCGGCCGACGTCGCGCTGTGGCCGCGGCTGACCGGCGCCGAGATCCTTCACCTGCAGGCGGCAACCGGTCCGGGCACGGATCTCGGCTATCGCGACGAGCTCGTCGAGCGGTTCGAGCTCGATCTCGCCCGACCGGCCCGGATGTATTCGACCGGCAACCGGCAGAAGGTGGCGCTGGTCGCCGCGTTCGCCACCCGGGCCCCGCTGCTGGTCCTGGACGAGCCGACCAGCGGCCTCGACCCGCTGATGGAGCGCGAGTTCCGGATCGCCGTCGGTGCGGCCCGGGACCGAGGGCAGGCGGTGTTCCTCAGCTCGCACCAGCTCGCCGAGGTGGAGGCCGTCTGCGACCGGGTCGGCATCCTGCGGGCCGGCCGGCTCGTCGAGGTCGCCGCCATCGCGGATCTGCGCAGGCTGCGCCGGTCCGAGGTGACCGTCTCCTACCGGGCCACCGCACCCGAGCTCTCGGCGGTCGCCGGGATCGGTTCGGTGGCGCCGGACGGCCCTGGGCGCCTGCGGTTCACCCTGACCGGGCCGCCCGGCGCGGCATTGCGGGCGCTCGCCTCCGCCGACATCACCGCGTTGTCGATCCGGGAGCCCAGCCTCGAGGAGATGTTCCTGGACTACTACGGGACGGAAACGGGCCGGTGAGCACCCGGGCCCGGGGGCAAGCCGGGCGAGCGGTGACCCGGCTGGCGGTCCGCCACGTCCGCCGCGGCGGGCTCGTCGTCGTGGCCCTGGGCGCCGGCATGACGGGGGTGGTCGTCGCGACCTACGGCCAGGTGATGGCCGATCCCGCCGCCGTCACCGGGATGCGGGCGCTGGCCGGCAACCCCGCCATCCGTACGCTGTTCGGCGCGCCGGTCGGCCTGGACACCGCGGGCGGGTTCACCGTGTGGCGGCTCGGCACCGTCTATCCGGTCCTGCTGAGCGTCTGGGCGATTCTGGCGTCCACCCGCATCACCCGCGGCGAAGAGGACGCCGGACGGTGGGATCTGCTGCTCGCCGGCCGGGTGACGATGCGCTCGGCCGTGGCGCGGCACATGGCCCCGGTGCTGGCCGTCGCCGTCCTCGCCGGATTCTCGATCGCCGCCGTGCTCCTGGTCGCGGGAACGGCTCCCATGGGCGCGTCACTGTACGGCGCGGGAGTCGCGGCGGTGGGGCTGTTCTTCGCCGCGGTCGCCGCGCTCGCCGCGCAGATCTTCTCCGCCCGGGCGGCGGCGACGGGCGCCGCTGTGGGACTGCTCGGCGTCTCTCTGCTGGGCCGCATGATCGGTGACGGCCTGTCGTCGCTGGGCGGGCTGCGGTGGGCGTCGCCGTTCGGTCTGCTGGCGCTCAGTGGCCCGTACGTGCGGGATCGGTTCCTTCCGCTCGTGGTCCTCCTGGCCGGCTTCGCGGTGGTCGCCGTCGTCGCATCGGCGGCCGCGGATCGGCGCGAGATCCGCACCGGGCTGCTCGCCGCGCGGGCTCGGCGCCGTCCCCGGCCGGCGCTGCTCGGCTCAGTGGAGGCTTTCGCCCTCCGTCGTTCGGTGCGTCCGCTGACCGGCTGGGCGGCGGGGATCGGCGCGTACTTTCTGGTGGTCGGCCTGACCGGGGTGTCGCTGACCGAGTTCCTCGGCGACAACCGGGCCTTCGCGGAGAAGGCCGCCGAGGCCGGGTTCGCGGGGCTGGACAGCATCGCCGGATTCGCCGCGACCTTGTTCGCGATCCTCACTCTTCCCGTGGGCGCCTTCACCGCCGTACGGATGAGCGCCTTCGTGTCGGCCGAGATCGACGGGCGGCTCGTGCCGCTGGCCGCGCAACCGGTCAGCCGGACCCGGCTGCTCGGCGCCGAGATCGCGGTCACCGCCGCCGGCGCCACGCTGCTGACCGCCGGGGCGGGGCTCACCTGCTGGGCCGGCGTCGCGGCGACCGGCGGTGACTTCTCCTTGGCCGCGGCGATGCGCGGTGCGGGCAACGTGCTGCCGGTCGTACTGCTCGGCCTCGGCGCCGCCGTGTTCGCCGCCGGATGGTGGCCGAGCGGGACCGGGTGGCTGGGTGCGGCGCCGGCCACCGGCGGCTTCCTGCTGCTCGTGATCGCCGACAGCGTCCGCGCACCCGGCTGGGTCATGAGTGTGTCGCCGTTCGCGCATCTGAGTCCGGTCCCGCTCACGGGGGTGGACTGGGCCGCATCGACCGTGATGGTGGGTGTCGCCGGCTCGCTGATCGCGATCGGCCTGATCGGATATCGATGGCGGGACTGGGCCGTCTGACGGCCGTATCGTGTGAATCGCATTCCGGATCGGGAGGGGCGATGGCTCGGAGCGGGTGGCGAGCGGCGGGGGCACTGGTCGCCCTGGCGGCGGTGACGATGACGCTCGCCTGTGGTCCAGCGCGCGATCGCCGTCCGTCGTCCGGCGCCTCACCGGCCATGCCGGCGACCGGCACCGGCACGGTGGAGATCGGTGGCCGCGAGGTCACCGTACACGTACCGGGCTCCTACCGTCCGGACCGGGACGCGCCGCTGGTCGTCGCCCTGCACGGCTACACGTCCGACGCGAAGGAACTGGAGTCGTACCTGCGGCTGACTCCCGAATCGGAGCGGCGGGGCTTCGTCTATGCGTACGCGGATGGCACGACCGACGATCGGGGCGACCGTTTCTGGAACGCCACCGACGCGTGTTGCGCCTTCTCGTCGCCGAAGCCCGACGACTCGGGTTACCTCAGCGGGCTCATCGCGAAGATCCAGCGCTCGTACCGGATCGACCGCGCCCGGGTCTACCTGATCGGCCACTCGAACGGCGGGTTCATGGCCTTCCGGATGGCCTGCGATCACGCCGATCAGATCACCGCGATCGTCTCGCTCAACGGCGCGACCTGGAACGACGCCGCACGGTGCCGGCCGTCCGAGCCGGTGAGCGTGCTCGCCGTCCACAGCAGCTCCGACGAGACCGTCGCGTTCGGCGGCGGCACCATCGACGGCGCCCCCTATCCGTCGGCCGCCACCACGGTCGCCCAATGGCTCAAGTACGACCATTGCGCCGGCGCCGGCCGCGATGCTCCGAACCTGGACCTGGTCGACAACCTGGCGGCGGCGGAGACGTCGGTGCGCACGTATGCGCAGGGATGCGCGGATCGGTCCACGGTTCAGGAATGGACGATCAACGGTGGCACCCACGTGCCGTCGCTGGGTCCGGCCTTCGCCCCGGCCGTGACGGACTTCTTGCTGTCCCGGGCCAAAACGCGATAGCCGCCGTAACTCAGGTGACCAACCCATCCGGCTCAGCCGCTCGTCGACCTTGATCGGGAAGTGTCGGCCGAACCCGCGTTGCGCCGGAACTGGAGAAATGCCAGGTAAGTGTCGGCCTGCCGTTCGTTCTTCTCTTCCGACCGGCGCAGGGTTTGGGCCTCGCCGGTCAGCCTCCACCGCCACAGAGCGGTCCGCTTCAGATCACGGTCCGACATCTTGCGGTAACGCGGATCCTTGCCGGCGGCCAATGCTCGTACCCGGTCTGTCTCCCGAGCCAGCCCGGCCTGCCAACGATCTCGCGCGCGCTCCGCATGGTGCAACCCGGACTGTGCCCGCTCGTTCCAGATCACGTCGCAGTGACGGTAGCCCACGGGAATCGGCACCGGCCAATACTCGGGATCTGCCCCGACCGGCGCGATCAAGAATCCGGCGCACGGCACGACGCCGTCGAATCCGGCTCGTGGGCAGACTCCTGACGAGGACGGACCGCGGCAAGTATCCACGCATTCGCCGTCGATCGGATTCAAGATCTGAATACTGCGGGTGGTCATGGCACACCCTCCTTCGATCAGACGCGTCTCCCTCAACGTAACGACCTGTTGTGGCCGGACCGTCAGGCGCAGTAGACCCCCATCCGGGGGCCTTGCGGCCCGCTCAGACGGCGATGTCGCGACGGTTGTATCGCCAGGTGCCGGCGGCGACGAACAGGACGGCGAACCCCAGCAACAGCCCGGCGTGGCCCCATTGCACGCCGTGCTTCAGCGGTTCGCCGCCGAGGTACCAGTCGAAGGGCGAGAGCTTCTCGGTCCATTTCAGGCTGTCGATCTGGGTGAAGAACGTATCGGCGAGATAGCCCAGCACCGCGACGGCGGCGCCCACCGCGATGGCGTGGATCCGCCGGCCGGTCCACGCCCCGGCGCCGTAGGCGAGCGCGGCGAACAGGAGCCCGAACAGCGCCAGTTGCAGGCAGATCGCGAACAACCGGCCGGGCGACAGCGCCGTGAACTGCCCGGGACCACGCAAGGCGATGACGACGAGGCACATGACCGCCGCGATCGCGATCAGAGCGACGACGATGGCCAGAAATCGTTGCAGCCCGAGCGACACACGGCCGACCGGTTGGGTCTGCACCAGATCCAGCGTCCCCGCCTCCTCGTCCCCGGCGATCGACTTGACGCCGGCCGAGATGGCGAAGACCGCGACCAGGATGGGCACCAGCAGGCCGAACACGCTGACCGCGAAGTAGTTCTCGGGTTTGGTGTAGTCCTGCATGTGCAGCGCGTCCTTGACCGACTGCGGGAACGAGTTCAACGCGTCGGCCATCGCCGGATTGTTGATGCTGGGGTACAGCGACGCGTACATGGCCGCGATCGCGGACAACGCCAGGGTCCAGCCGATCCAGCCGCGCCGGTTGTCGCGCACCGCCTTCCCGAAGACGCGCATCATGCCTCCTGACGCTGGTAATAGGCGAAGAAGAGCTCCTCGAGCTCGGGCTCCTCGCTGATCAGATCCACCACGTGGTGCTGAGCCAGCGCCTTCACCAGCGCGTCGGCGTCACCGCTGAGCTTGCAGCGCAACACCTTTCCGTCAACCGACACGTCCGAGACACCGGCCACCGCAAGGGCGGGGGCGTCGGACGCGAAATGCACCTCGATCGTGCGGAGCGCCCGCTTGCGCAACTCGTCGATGTGCTCGACGGCGACCAGGGAGCCGGAGCGGATGATGCCGACCCGGTCGCAGGTCTGCTGCACCTCGCTCATCACGTGCGAGGACATGAAGACCGTCTGACCGTTGGCGGCGGCCTCCTGCACGAGCGCGACGAACTGCTGCTGCAGCAACGGGTCCAAGCCGCTGGTCGGCTCGTCGAGGATGAGCAGGGACGGCCGGTGCATGAACGCCTGGATCACGCCGAGCTTCTGCCGGTTTCCCTTGGAGAGACTGCCGATCCGCTTGCTCAGATCGAGGTCCCAGGCGGCGGCGAGCTGGTTGATGCGCTCGGCCGGCACGCCGCCGCGCAAGTGACCGAGATAGGTGAGCAACTCGCGGCCCGTCTGCCGGCGGGCGGCGACGAAATCGCCGGCCAGGTAACCGATGTGGGCGCGCAGGCCGGGAGCGGAGCGCGGGTCGGCGCCGAGCACGCGGACGCTCCCGGCGGTGGGCCGGATCAGATCCAGCAGAATCCGGATGGTGGTGCTCTTGCCCGCCCCGTTCGGGCCGAGGAACCCGAATACCTCCCCCCGGGCGACCGTCAGGTCGAGGCCCTTCAATGCCGTGGTGCCTCCGCGGCCGTAGCGCTTGACCAGCGCCTCGGTCCGGATGGCCGGATCGTCCGCCATCACACGTCCTTTCGCGGGGACAGCCCTTCCTGGTCGACGAACTCCTCGATCAATCGCGGGATCCGCTCGGCCACGAAGGCGTAGAAGTCGCGGGAGCTGCGCAGCCGCTGAGCACGCGGCAGGTTCTCGTCACCGAGCACGTCGATGCCCTTCTGCATCACATCGCGAATGGTGAGGTAGAGACGGCGCGCATCGACCGTCCGTACCAGAGCGTCGGGCAACATCTCGTACGCGTGACCGCGTCCCGGCGTGGGCACCCGCCGGACCATGCCAACCTGTTCCAGCGCGCGCATGCCCGTGCTCACCGAGCCCTTCGACAGCCCGAGCGCCTGAGCCAGCTGGGCGCTGGTCTGCTGCGGCGGATCGCAGATGAGCAGCCAGCCCATCAGCTTGCCGAAGGCCGCCGGCATACCCATGCCGGCCAGCACCGTGCCCACTTCCTCGGCGAACAGGCGTTCCTGCGTCACTGATGTTCCGATCGTTCAGAATGTTCTGAACAGTACTACGTGGACGGACCGGCGCAACTCCGGGATCGCCGGGTGTCTCCACGGTGGCAGGCCGTGGCGGTTCCCGATCAGGGCCGAAGGACCCGGAACGGAGGGTTCTTCCGGTACTGCCGGCCGCCCGCCCGGAAGCGGTGTGCTGAGGACGGCGGGAGGGCGGAGAGATGACAACGCGTCAGGTCAGCAGTCCCGGACTGCCCGAGCCGCGGCTGCGTGGCCGTGCGCTGTTCCGGCGCTGGCTCGTGGTCGTGACGGCGGGGGAGTTCCTCGGCTTCTCGGTTCCCGCCATCGTCGGCTCGCTCACCACCGGGATGCCGGCCGCCGCCGGACTGGTCGCGATCCTGGCCGCCGGCGCCGTCGAGGGAACATTGCTCGGCCTGGCCCAGGCCGTCGTGCTCCGGCAGGCGCTGCCTCGACTGGTGGTGCGTCGCTGGGTGGCGGCGACCGCGGCGGGGGCCGTCCTGGCGTACGCGATCGGCATGACCCCGTCCGCGGCGGCCGAGCGATGGACCGGTCTGCCGGTCGCCGTGCTGATCGCGGCCGGACTGGTGCTCGGGACGGCATTGCTGACCTCCATCGGGACGGCTCAGTGGCTGGTCCTGCGCACGCTGCGACCGCGGTCGGCGAGCTGGATCGCGACCACGGCCCTGGCCTGGATCGCCGGTCTCGCCGTGTTCCTCGGCTTCGCCATGCCGCTGTGGCAGCCGGGCCAGCCGGTGGTGCTCGTCGCGGCGATCGGCGCCGCCGGCGGTCTGCTGATGGCCGGCGTGACGTCGGCGATCACCGGCGTGGCCGCGCGGCGTCTGCTGCCGGCGCTCGGCCCGGAGCGGTCGTAGGACGTGACCGCATTGTCGAAACAACCGTCGAGGAAGGTAGCCATGCCCTTTCCGCGAGCACTGAGTCGAGGCCTGCGCGGTCCGCTGAATCGGACGATGTTGCATCTCGCCGGTCACGCCGCCTTCGCCGACCTGGAGCATGCCGGGCGGCGCTCCGGACGGATCTACCACACGCCCGTGCGCGCCTTCCGGGTCGGGAACACGGTGGTCATCGGCCTCAACTTCGGGCGTCGGTCGGACTGGCTCAAGAACGTGACGAAGGCCGGGGGTTGCCGGATCCGGCTCGGTCGGGAGCAAGTCCAGCTCGGCGCGCCGAGTGTCGTGCCCGCGGAGGTCGGAGCGGCGGGCGTGCCGCGGCTGTTTCGCTACGCGCTGCGCTACCTGGCCCGCACCGACGACTGCGTCGTGATGCCCGTACTGGAAAGCCGGCGCCACCGCTCCCCGGTGTAGCAGCGGCGGACGTCGCGATTGGTCCCGACTGCGGGCCGGTCGGCCCTGTCCGCGCCGGTGCGTCGGGGGCAGGGTGGCAGTGTGTCCGACGCGGTGCTGGTCGTCGAGGACGATCGTGAGTTGCGGGAGCTGGTCCGGCGCTATCTGCAGCGGGCCGGTCACCCAGTGCGCAGCACTGGTTCCGGGGCCGAGGCGATCGAGATGGTGACCCGCGGCGGGATCGGCCTGGTGGTCCTCGACCTCGGGTTGCCCGACGTCGACGGGCGAGAGGTGCTGGCGGTCGCGCGCGAACGCGGCCGGGAAGTGCCGGTGGTGGTGCTGACCGCACGCACCAGCGTCGACGACCGGATCGAGGGGCTACGGGGCGGCGCGGATGATTACGTGACCAAGCCGTTTTCCCCGACCGAGTTGGTGTTGCGGGTCGAGGCGGTCCTGCACCGTAGTCGTGCCGGGAGCGGCGACGGCACCGCCGCGGTCACGTTCGGCGGCGGGCGGCTCCACCTTGACGAGGCCCGCCACGAGGCGCACCTCGACGGTGTCCGGCTCGAGCTCACGCCGACCGAGTGGGGCCTGCTGATCGCGCTTGCCGCCACGCCCGGGCGGGTCTACTCACGCTACGAGCTGATCAACCAGGTGCGGGGGTACGAGTTCCCCGGCTACGAGCGCACGGTCGACTCGCACGTGAAGAACCTGCGCCGCAAGCTCGGCCCCGATGCCGCGTACATCGTCGGGACCGTGCTCGGCGTCGGTTATCGGCTGGGGTGGTCCCGTGACCGGTGACCGTTCGGCGCTGACCGGTCCGCTGGGCCGTCGCCTGCTGGCCGCGTTCGTGCTGGTGGCGTTGTCCTCGGTAGCGGTGCTGACGGTCGCCGCGCTGATCGCCACCGACCGGGGGCTCGCCATCGCCGCCGAGCAGGACCGGCAGCGGGTCGCGGCCCGGGTGGCGACCGCTGCCGCCGGCGCCTACACGCGGTCGGGCGGCTGGAGCGGCGCGGATCTGGCGGCGTCGTCGGCGCTGGCCGCCGCGGCCGACGCCCGGCTGGTGGTGCTGGACACGAGCGGCGGCCTGGTGTGGCCGGGACGCGGCATGGGCGCGGCCATGGGCGGCATGCGCGGCGCGGGCGGGTCCGGGCCGGTCGTGGAGCAGCCCGTCGACGCCGGCGGGCAGCGGGTCGGCAGTGTCCGGCTGGTCTTTCCCGCCGGAGCGCCGACCGGCCGTACGGTCGCCTGGTCGTGGGTGGCGGGGGCGGCGGGCGCCGCCTTGCTGTCGGCGCTGCTGGTGAGCGCGTTCGTCGCACGCCGGCTGGCGTGGCCGCTGGTGGCGACGGCGGCCGCGGCGCGCCGGTTCGCCGCCGGCGACCGCACGGCCCGCGCCGGCCTGCGGGCGCCGGGCGAGCTGGGTGAGGTCGCGCACGCTTTCGACACCATGGCCGACGAGGTTCTTCGGGCCGACACCGTACGGCGGCGGCTGGCTGCCGACATCGCGCACGAACTGCGGACGCCGCTGGCCGGGCTGCAGGCCGGGCTGGAGGAACTGCGCGACGGTCTGCAGCCGGCCGACGCGCCGCGGCTGGCGGCCCTGCACGACCAGTCCCTGCGGCTGGGCCGGATCGTGCAGGATCTCGCCGATCTGTCGGCGGCCGAGTCCGCCGCGCTGTCGTTGCGTCTCGTCGAAACCGATCTGGCGGAGATCACGGCCGCCGCCCTGGCCGCCCAGCGCCCGCGGCTCGAGGCGGCCGGGCTGATTCTGAGCGCCGACCTCGGCCGGAGCGTGCCGGTGCGGGCCGACCCGGACCGGTTGCATCAGGCGGTGGGCAACCTGCTCGCCAACGCCGCCCGCTACTGCCGGCCCGGCGACCGGCTGCACGTCGCGGCACACGCCGAGGACGGCAACGCCGTGGTCCGCCTCGCGGACACCGGGCCGGGCATGGCGCCGGACGAGCTTCCGCACGCCTTCGACCGCCTGTGGCGTGGCCGCGACACGGCCGGCACCACCGGCTCGGGAATCGGGCTGGCCGTCGTCCGGGAACTGGTCACCGCGCACGGCGGCACGGTCGCCCTGGACTCGCCCGACGAAGGAGGCATGACCGTCACCGTCCGGCTGCCCCGGTCGGCGGCAGTCAGCGAGCGGACCAGTGGGTGAACGCGGTCAGGTGCCGCTGGGACGCGGCCAGCAGACTCGTGTAGGCCTGCTCGGCGTCCGGCGCGGTCAGCCCCCGCAGAGCGGCCCGGAGCGCGGCGATGTCGTCGCGTTCCACCTGCTGCCCGACGGCGAGGGCGGCTTTCACGTCCGCGCTGCCCCTGGCCAGAAGTCTGTCGTATGTGGCTCGCACGGCCGGATCGGCGAAGGCGCCGGCCGGCTGGTTCGCGGTCGGGTCGGTGACGCCGTAGCGCTGCAGCAGCGTGCGTACGGCGGTCAGGTGCTGGGTCTCCGCGATGGCGACATGGTCGAAGACGGTCGCACCGTAGCGTGCGGCGAAGGCGGCGTACAGGTCGTGGGCGAGCTTCTCCTCCTGCGCCATCGATGCCAGCGTGGCCTTCTGCGCGGCGGTGAGCGTGCCCTGCGGGGCGGTGACGCCCAGCCTTGCCCCCATGCAGGCGCCGCCGTACCCGGTGCCCATGCCGTAGCCGGACGAATTCGCCATGGCCGTGCTCGACGGGCCGGGACCGAACGGGCCCGCGCCGGCCGGCGCCGGAGCCGCGACCGCCAGGCCGCCGAGGCCGAGCGCGCCGGCCGCCACGAGGGTGGCCGTGCGGCGGGTGATGGTCTTCATGACTTCTCCCCTTCATCTGCTGCCTTCACGGTGGCTCGCCGGGATGGTGGCGGCGTGGAACCGGTGTGCAGAACGTATGGAGAAAAGGCCGGCCGTCGACAACGTCACAGCCTCGCTCCGACAAGGCCGAGAAGGCTCAGTTGTCGGCGATGGCGTCCGAGGTGAACGGCTTGATCACATACTCGTGAGCACCGGCAGCGAGCGCCCGGACGATGCGTGCGCGTTCTCCCTCCGAACTGACCATGATCATGCTGATGTCGTGCCAGTCCGGACGAGAGCGCACTGCGGACACGAACTCGAGACCATCGACTTCCGGCATGTTCCAATCAACGAGGACGACATCGGGCAGCACTGCCATCTCACGCAAGACCTCGAGCCCCGTGCGGCCGTTGTCGGCCTCCACGGTCTCGACGCCGAGCGAGGCGAGAATACGGCTGAGGATCATTCTCATGGCACGAGAATCGTCGAGGACGAGAGCCAGCATCAGAGCCTCCATCTGCACGGGAACATGCCCCCACCCTTCGGAAGCGCGGCGGGTCACCGTAGCGTTCGGCCCGCGGACAGGACCAAAGTCCCGAGTTGAGCCGTTGATTGTTCTCTCGAGGTCGCCATCGCTGTTCTCGGGAAACCGTCATGATCCTCACTCGAGGAGATTTCTCGCATCCACGGCGCCGATCAGCCAGGCGGTGCGCGGGCATGGGTTGATGACGTGGCATTCAAAACCACAGACAATTGCCCGTGCACGCATGGAGAGAAGGGCGCGCACGCCCGCCACGTCGCAAAAATCAATGTCCGAAAGGTCGATCAGGATCCGCGCCGCCGACGCCGTCTCGACCGCATCAACGAACCATTGCGTCAAGACCTCGACGTTTCCGACGTCGATGTCACCGCTGATGTAGACCGTGAGGAACCGATCGTCGAAACCCTGTTTCGTTCGACCCTTGAGCACCGGCCCCAGGAGGAACCACTCGCCACGAGCGTGCGGATCCATCACGATCGTGGGTTCTTCGCGTGACCGCCCGCACCGAACGACGGACAATCAGATCCGATCATTACGCAATGAGTGGCGACCGACGAAATCAGCGCTCCCTCGGCACGGCCTTCGATGTGAGCTGCATTCTGCAGGAAAACCCCTACCCGCAACATTGTTAACTCCTCAAAATATTGCCACCTGTAATGTGTTTCTGACGCTTGGGTCAGATGTGGCAAGAGTTAATCCGCGGGGCAGGTTCGAGGCCGGACACAGGGTGCGGGTGCCGGAAAATGATGCCCGACAATTGTGTCGGGCGCCGCCCGTGCTCAACGCTCAGATGTTTCCCAAGATGTCGTCGACGAGGGCGGACAAGCGCACGTTGAGAGCGTCGTCCGTCACCATGAACTGCAGGCCGATCTCGCTCTCTTCGCCCTGTGTGGCGGCGACCGTGTTGGCGACGACCGCGTGAACGGTCAGCTGGTTGTCGTCGTGGTTCAGCTCGACCGAAACCGTGTCGCCTTCGGTCAGACCCAGCTCGGCCGGCGCCTGGCAGCGCAACCCGCCGGGGCTGATGTTGATGGTGGTGACCGGGACGGCCGGCCCCCCTCGGATCGACAACCGCGCTTGACCGGCGGCCGCGATCCGGTCGTGCTGACGCCGTTCGAGCTGGGCGGCCAGGTTGGACATCTGCTCGACCCGGTTGAGCGTGGCCTGCATCTGCCCGGACAGCTCGCCGACCAGCGTGTCCTGGTCCGTCGCGACGGCACGTAACGAATCGGCGGCCTGGCCGACGCTGCCGATTCCCTCGATCATCGTGGTGATCGTTCGGGCCATCTCGGCGGTATCGCGTTCCAGGTCGGTGATCGTGGCGGTGATCTGTTCCGTCGAACGCGCGGTGGTGTTCGCCAGTTCCTTGACCTCGTCGGCGACCACCGTGAAGCCCTGGCCCAGGTCTCCGGCCCGGGCCGCCTCGATGGTGGCGTTCAGCGCCAGCAACCGGGTCTGCCCGGCGATTCCGGTGACCAGTTCGGCGGTCGACGCGACCCGGCGCAGACTCTGCTCCAATGAGTTGATCACCTGTTCGGCCTGGCGAGCTTGCTTGATCACGGCGGCGGTCGCCTCGTCGCTGATCGTGATGCTGGCGTCGATGACTCCGGCGGCGTCGCGAACGTGGCTGACGTGATCGGTGACGCCCCGCAACTCGTCCGCGATCACTGCGGTCGACTCGTCGATCACGGTCTGCGTGCGTTTACGGAACTGCACCTCGACCTGTCGTTGATGCAGGAAGCTCGCACGCACCTGCTGGTCGCGCGCGGCCTGGGCGGCGCGGAGCTCGTCATCCTGTTGCTTGAGGCGGTCCCGGGCGACCACGAGGGCGCGACCGATGTCTCCCAGTTCGTCGCGTCCGCCCGGCAGCGGCAGAACTCCCAGGTCTCCTTCGGCGATCGCGGTGACCGCGGTGACCGTGCGCCGCACGTCCTGGGTGGTGCCGCGAACGGCGGCGATGGCGAACCAACCCGCGAGCGCGAACCCCCCGACCGCCGCGCCCAGCACCAGGTCGCGTTCCCGGGTGAACGTGCGGATCCGGGAGTCGAGCAGGTCGACGAGCGCTTGGGACAGCGGCGCGACCGCGGCACGGGCCGCCGTGCCGAGTGCCGCCGGATCGGCGTTGCCGGACGAGGAGAGGGTGGCGGTGATCGTCTTGGCCAGCGAAGCCGCATCGGCCTGGAGGTCCCCCACCGGGGCGAGGCGGACCTTCAGGTGGGCCAGTTCGGTGCTGCCGGTGGCGGTCTCGACATCGCTCCCCATGGCGTCGGCGGCGGACGCGAGGTTCCCCGCTGTCACGGCCCGCGCGGCCAGGCGGGCCTGCGCACTGTCGCCGGGAGCAGGGTTCGCTGCGCTCATGGCCGCGACCAGAGCCCTCGGCAACTGGACGACCTGTGCGTCCATGACGTAGAACGAGTCCAGGTCTGGATCAAGGATCAGGTTCGACGTGTTGCCGGCCTTGGTGATCATCGCGGCCAGGGCCCCGGCAAGGGCAAGTCGCCTCGCGGGGCTGCCGTCGCCGAGTTCCGGCAGAGCCGACGCCGGCGTTCCCAAGCCGAGATCCTGGTAGTCCGCGGCGACCCGGCGGACGGCGGCCAGGTCCGGCGAACCGCCGGCGACCGTGTCGGCGAGCGCCAGCAGCAGTGGCCGGGCCGCGTCCGCGCCGTCCCGCTCGGCCACGCTGAAGCTGATCTGGTCGCTGCGCACCACCGAATACATCGCGGTGGCCAGCGCTCCCGGGATCACCAGAACCACGACCAGAACAAGAAGGCGCATGCTCGTCCGCAGCCGATCGCAAACCGCCGACATCGGCTTCAGTAGCAGCGGGCGACCATCGGTGCGGACCATCGACACTCCCCATCGACGCGGAAGACCCTTGAGTCAGTCTTCACCGCACTTGCACGCTTTGATTGGATAAGTAATGAAATTCCGGGGTGTGGTCAGCCGGCCGCGGCCCTCGAGCTATTTGTCCAGCGGTCCAGTGCGGCCCGCAGTGCCTCGGGGTCGATCGGCTTGGCCAGGTAGTCGTCCATCCCCGCGGCCATGCAGTGTTCCCGGTCCTCGGCGAGCGCGCCCGCGGTCATCGCGATGACGGGCACGTGTTCGCCGGCGCCTTCCCGCTCACGCAGCTTCGCGGTAGCGGTGTAGCCGTCCATCTTCGGCATCTGGCAGTCCATCAGGATGGCCCGGTAGCGGCCTTCGGCGGCCAGCCCGAGCGCCTCGATCCCGTTCTGCGCGAGGTCGCAGTCGAATCCGAGGAGATCCAGGAGGTCTTGAGCCACCATCTGATTGATCTGGTTGTCCTCGGCGAGCAGCACCCGTATGCGGTCGCCGCCGGCTGTGCCGGCAGCTCGGTCGTCGGCCGGCGCGCCGGCCGATTCGGCCGGGGCGTCCGACAGCCGGCACAGGCAGTCGTGAAGCGGGCCGATTCCCACTGGCTTGCACAGCAGCTGGGTGGCGCGGGCTGAGATGACCGGGGCTTCCCCGTGGTGGGTGGAGGGCACGAGCGCCGCGACGCGACAGCCGTTCTCGCCGAGGGCGTCGACCAGTGCGGTACTCGCGGCCAGCACCTGGTTGTCGAACAGGGCGAGATCGAATGCGGATCCACCGAGAACCGCGAGCGCTTGCTCGGCCCCGGCGACCTCGGTGACGGCCAGTCCCCAGGCCCGGCAATGCCCGGCGACGAAAGCGCGCCGGACGGGCTGCGCGTCGGCGACCAGCAAGCGACGCCCGGCCAGCCGCCGGCTCGCGTGGGTGCCGGGTTGATCGGGCTGCAACGGTAGCGGCAGGGTGAAGGCGAAGGTGCTGCCCTCGCCGAGATTGCTCTGCACGGTGAGCTCGCCACCCATCAAGTCGACGAATTGCCGGCTGATGGTGAGACCGAGCCCGGTGCCGCCGAATTCACGGCTGCTCGCGGCGTCGATCTGGATGAACGGTTCGAACAGGCGAGGGAGATCGGCCGCGGCGATGCCGACGCCGGTGTCGGAGACGGAGAAGGCGATCCGAGGCGTGCCATCGGCCGCCGGCGGCGCCGGATCGGCGCGCAGAATTACCTGACCGTGCTCGGTGAACTTCACCGCGTTGCCCATCAGGTTCAGCAGCGTCTGCCGGAGTCGGCCGGCGTCGCCGCGCAGCGCGACCGAAAGGTTGGGCGGGTAGTAGCAGACGACCTCGATGTCCTTGCCGTGCCCCGCCTCCGCCGCCACCTCGGTGACGGCGTCCAGCAGCTCGGGGAGCGCGAAGTCGCCGACCACAATGTTGATCTTTCCAGCCTCGATCTTGGAGAAGTCGAGGATGTCGTTGATGATCGTGAGCAGGGACCGTCCGGAGGTGCGGATGGCCTCGGCGTATCGGCGCTGGTCCGGGTCGAGCGCGGTGCCCAGCAACAGTCCGGTCAGCCCGATCACGCCGTTCATCGGCGTCCGGATCTCGTGACTGACCATCGCGACGAACTGCGACTTGAGCTTGGATGCCGCGAGCGCGGCATCGCGGGCGTCGGCCAGGGTTTGTTCGACCTCCCGGCGCTGGCTGATGTCCCGGATCGCTCCGGAGATCATGATGCCCTCGTCGGTCGTCAGCGGGGCCAGGCTGATCTCGATCGGGAACGTCGTGCCGTCACGCCGCAGCCCGGACAACTCCATGCCCGAGCCCATGAGGAGGTTGTGCGGCGCGGAGATGTACGACTCTCGGTGGTGCATGTGCCGCTCCCGCGCATCGGGGGGCACCAGCCGCTCGACGGAGATGCCGATCAACTCGTCGCACGGATAGCCGAACAGCCTTCCGGTCTGCTCGTTCGCCAGGGTGATCGTGCCTCGGTCGTCGACGATGATCATTGCATCCGGAGCGGTCTGGACGAGGCGCCGGAACCGCTGCTCCGCGGCGACCTGGGCGGTGACGTCGCGGGCGATGGACGCGGCTCCCATGATCGAACCATCGCGTCCGTAGATCGGGGAGATGGTGAGGCCCGCGTGTACCCGGGATCCGTCGGCACGGAGCCGGACGCTGTCGTGCAATGCCACCGACTGCCCCCTGCTGATGGACTGGAGCATGGCGTCGACGGTGCCGCTCTGGTCGGCCGGCAGCAGCATGCGGATGTGCCGGCCGACCGCTTCCTCGGCGCTGTATCCGTACATGCGCTCGGCCGCATGGTTCCAGGTCACGATGGTCCCGTCGAGGTTCTTGCCGATGACCGCGTCGCTGGTGCCTTTCACGATGGCGGCGAGGAACGCCTCGTTTCGTTCGGCTTCGCGCTGCGCGGTCATGTCGCGCCCTACGCCGTAGACGAGGGTGTCGTCCTCGGTGACGGTCGCGCTCCAGGACAGCAAGCGATATGAGCCGTCCTTGCAGCGGTAGCGGTTCTCGAAGGTCATCACCTTGCTCCACGATGGTGTCATCGAAGCGGTGTCCGCACGCACCAGGGCGGCGTCGTCAGGATGCAGGAAGTCCAGACATGGACGGCTCATCAGCTCGTCCGCCCGATAACCGAGCGTCTCCTCCCAGGCGCGGTTGAGGCGTTTGAAGTAGCCATCGCGGCCGATGATGCACAACAGGTCGCCGGACATCTCGAAGAAGCGGTCGACCTGATCCGCGATGCGCTGCCGCTCGGCATCCGCTGCCTTGCGTTCCGTGAGGTCGCGGTAGGTCACGACAATCCTGACGCCGTGTGGGCTTCTGATCGTGTTGGTGGTCAGCAGAACATCAACGGTCGTCCCGTCGGCTCGGACGATCTCGGCGTCGAGCTCACCCGGTTCCGGACCGGCCAGATGTTGCCTCATGACGGCCGTCCGTGCGGCGGCCGCGCCGGCCGGCCACCACGGATACGGAGGCCGCAGGCCGATCACGTCGATCTCCGCGTAGCCGGTGATCTCTGACCAGCGCGGCGTCACCTGGAGGACCTCTCCGTCCGCCGCTACGGTGATCACTCCCTCCCGCAGCGAGTGGAGGACGGCCCGCACATAGTCCCGCTCCTCCCGAAGCTTCCGGGCGGCAGTGTCCATCGCCGCTCCGGCCCGGACGAAAAGCAGGTAGAGCGAGACGACCACCATGACCGTCGCGGCGGTTACGGCGACGCCCCCGTCGATGGGAAGGCGGGTCCGTCCGGTGGCCGTGAGCAGGACCGCAGCCACCAGGATCGCGGTGACCTGCGGCGCCAGCTGGCGCATGGCCCGTCCACCCGGACCACGGCCGGCGAAGACGTGCCCCGGTGGCCGCTCCGGCCGGCACAGTACGACACCGACGCAGAGCGCACCGAAGGCGAGTGCGGCCACCGGCGAAGTGCCGGGAAAGCGGGCGGTTCCCACGCGTATATAGCTTGCTCCGTAGAGGTTTCCGAAGATGGCCAGGGCCCCGGCCAAAGCTGCCGCCGTCACGAGCCACCGTTCGATGACGGCGGGCCGGCCCGCACGCGAATCGCGCAGGGCGACGGAAAGGCCGACCAGAAGCAGGCCGATCGCCATGTGCAGCGATGGCCGGCCGGGAACGGTCTGACGCGCCCAGTCCCGGGTCGGGCCGGAGAAGATCAAGAAGTCGATGATGATGTGTCCCGTGGCGTACTCCAGCACGACGGTCGACGCGAGGGCGGCAACGAACGCGCCCACCGATCTGCCGGTGCGGTGGAGGTACCTGGCCCCGGGCGGCACCAGCATCAGGAGCGAGGCCGCGCTCAGCACCAGGAGGAGGGCTGTCAGCGCCGGTACGGGAGCCCAGCCGAGAACCTGACCGCTGAGTGCGGGGGCGTGAACGGCATATCCGGCCAGCACGGTCAGGCCGAGAACAGCGCCCAGACCAGCCGCGCCGGATGCAACGCGCCGGGGCAAATAAGCAGATGATTTTACCGCAATGCCTGGCATATCCTAACTATCTCGCTTTTCCGGTCGTCCGCAGGTTTAACATGAAAAAGACGCATTCGGACAAAATACGCCGCAAAAAGGAGCAGCCGTGGTCTGGTCTCCGGTGGCCGCCGTGGGGCACGCCATGCCGCCCCACGACCCGTGGCTCAGCTGTCCGATTGCCGGCCATGCGATTCTGACCGTCGACATCACCGGCGTCGTCACCACGTACAACGAGGGCGCACGCCTGCTCTTCTCGCTCGCCGCCGACGCCTCGCCGATCCGCGCCGGCGACATCTTCGGTGCACCGCTGGGTAGCACCGACGGCATCCGTGATGTGCTCGCCGGCCTGGCAGCCGTGCCCGGAGGCCCCGCCGCCTGGACCGGACTTCTCCCATGCGTCCGCGGCCGCCGGCCGCCTTTCGTGGTCACGGCCTCGGCCGTGCCGGAGCGCGCCGACGACGGGCTGCCGGCGGCGCTGACCGTGATATGCGGGCCTCCCTCGCCGATCACGGCCGCGGCCCCGACGGCGGCTTGGTTCCCGCCCGACCATTGCGGACGAGTGGGCCACGAGCTGCGGGGTGCTCTGGCCGGAATAGCCGGCTTGGCGGGGATCGTGTCGCGGCGCCTCGGCCACACCGGCTCCGCCGACGAGATCCTCCGGCTGAAGATGATCGCGGAGGGGGCGCGGGCCTGCACCGCGACCGTCGATCAAGTCGTCGAGCTGTCCCGCATCGAGTCCGGCCGAACGCGATGCAGCAAGGTCGTCGTCGACGCAGCCCACATTCTCCACCAGGCCGTTCCGGCGTATGCGACGGCGGCGGGCGGGGAACAGCAGGTGACTGTCGAACCCGGCGCCGAGAGGATCGTCCTTCGCACCGACCCCGGCCTGCTGATTTCGATCGTTGCCGAGCTGGTCGGGAACGCATTGACTGCCGGAGCCGCCGACGAGGTCCACATCGCCGCCCGATCGGAGGAGGGCGGGGCCGCGGTCGTGGTGACCGACAACGGCAACGGCATCCTCGCCGAGGAGCTGGACCTCATCTTCGATCCGTTCGCGCGCGGGGAATCGGCGGGCGATGGTGCGGGCCTCGGCTTGTACCTGGCTCGCCGGCGCGCGCAACTCATCGGCGCGGCGATCACCGTCCGGAGCAGGCCCGGCATCGGCAGCACGTTCACCGTCTCGCTACCGGCGGATCCGGACCGGGGCGGCCCGGCCGCGCCTGCCCTTCACCCCATCGAGGTTCCTTGATGACCACCGTGCTGGTCGTGGACGATCGAGCCACCAATCGCGAGGTCGCCCGCGAGGTTCTGCACGAGGGCGGTTACGAGGTTCTGGAGGCATCCGGAGGCCGAGAGGCCCTGCGGTTAGCGAGGTCACGACACCCGGACGTCGTCTTGAGCGACATGCTCATGCCGGGCCTGGACGGATATCAATTCGCCCAGGAACTTCGCCGCAATCCGGAGACGGCCGACATACCGCTGCTCTTCTACACCGCGAATTATCGCCAGGAGGAGGTACGGCCCCTCGCCGCCTCGATCGGCGTCAGCCGCATCGTCGAGAAGTCCTCCACCCCGAGCGAACTGCTTGGCGCGATTGCCGAGGCACTGCGCGACGTTCCCCTGCTGGCGCATCCCTCTCAGCCGGCCGAGACCTCCTGTCACGTGGGCATCCTCAATGCCAAGCTCCTCGAGCGGACCGGTGCGCTCGACGAGAGCGAGGCAAGGTTCGCGGCGATGGCTGAAGCGTCGCCTGTGGGAATCATCATCGTCGACCGAGAAGGGCTGGCCACGTACGTCAACCCCGGAGCGACCCAGATCACCGGCCGCGCGCGCCAGGATCTGTGCGGCGACGGGTGGCTGACCTGCTTGGGAATCGAGCTGCACGACCTGATGCCGGCACCTGGCCGGCATCCGGCCACCGGAGACGTCCGCCACGGCGTCCGCCTCCCGCACGCGGACGGCCGGCTGCGCCACCTCACCCTCCTCGCCCGGGCGATCGTCGACGGTGACGGCGCCGCGACCGGCTCGGTGATCACGATCGACGACATCACCGCCATGGTCGAGGCCGCAGAACGCCGCAGGCTCGACGATCTCGACCGTGCGAGCGAGGCGCGGCGGCAGGCGACCGCACGCTTCGACAGTCTGGCGCGGCTCGCCGGCGGCGTCGCCCACGACTTCAACAACCTGCTGAACATCATCCTGTCGTTCGGCGACTTCCTCGACGACGCGGTCGACGAAACCGTCGGGAGCCTGCTCACCATCGATCGGGCGGCCGAACTGCACCGGGACGTCGACCGTATCCGGGAGGCGGGCCGGCGCGCGGCCGGGCTCACCCACCAACTGCTCACGTTCGGCGGCAAGGAAGTGGTCAAGCCGTCGGTCGTCGACCTCAACGCGCTGGTCGTCCGGGCCGTCGGCTCGGCGGTGATCCCCGAGGGCGTGGCCATCGCGGTCGGCACCGACCTGAGTACCGACCTGCACCCGGTGAAGGGCGACGCCGAGCAGCTCGGTCAGGTGCTGGCCGACCTCATCACCAACGCCGTCGAGGCGATGCCCGGCGGTGGCCGGATCGACATCCGCACCGAGAACGTCGACGCGTTCGACGGTGCGGAGAAGCTGGCACACATCCGGATAACCGACAACGGCATCGGGATGGCCCCGGCGGTTCTCGAACAGTCCATGGAACCGTTCTTCACCACCAAGAATCGGGGCGCCGGGCCGGGGCTCGGGCTGGCCACCTCCTACGGCATCGTGCGGCAGACCGGAGGCCGGCTCACCATCGAATCCGAGCTGGGCCGCGGGACCAGCGTCCACATCCACCTCCCCGCGGCCCGCGTGTCGTCGGTATTGCCACCCGCGCCACCGACGTCCGCCCCGGGCGGAAAGACCATCCTGCTGGCCGAGGACGAACCCGGATTGCGGGAGGTCATCGTCCGGATGCTGACGCGTGCAGGTTTCGAGGTGCTCGAGGCGGCCGACGGACACGCCGCCGCGCTCCTCGCGGAGCGACACCAGGGTGCTATCCACGCCGCGCTGACCGACGTCGTGATGCCGGTGATGAACGGACGCGAACTGGCCGCCTCGCTGGCCGTCAGCCGACCGGAGACGCCGGTCCTGTTCATGTCGGGATATGCCGAGCCACTCATGAACGAACAGGGCCTGATCGACAGCGATGTCACGATCATCAGCAAGCCCTTCACCCGCGATCAGCTGCTGAGCGCGATCCGCACGACGCTGGCGCTCCACCACTGACGAAGGGCACGGAGCTCCGAGCCGGACAGCGCCTGGACAGCGGCCCTCGGCATGCTCGCGGCATGACTGAGGTGACCCTCGCGGTGCCCGGTGGCATGTGCCGCCGGTGCGTGCGCCGGCTGAGCCGGCACGTCAGCGACATTCCCGGTGTCGTGTCCGTACGGGTGGAGCCCGGCCGGCTGGTCGTGACCGGCGACGTGGAGCCCGCATCGGTCCGGGCCGCCCGCGACCGGGCCGGGCTCAGCTGGTGATCGCGTCCCGGGCCCGTTCCGCCTCGTCGAGGCGGCCCGCGGCCCGGGCCGCTTCGGCGTAGGTCGCCCACAGCCGAGCCCGCGCCCAGGGGAACTCGCGGTCCGCGAGCAGCTCCGTGGCACGGCGACAGTCGTCGGCCGCCGCCGCGGCATCGCCGGCGGCCAGTGCCAGCCGGGCCCGGCCCCAGGCCGCCCACGCCGGGTTGCGGGGGTTGCGCATCCGGCGGGCCACCTCGTCGGCCTCGGCCAGTTCGGCCGGCACCCGGTCGGGGCGGCCCGCGTCGAGCCGGGTGTGGGCGAGCTGGACCAGCGCGAAGGCGAGACCGTGCAGTGAAGCGGTGCGGCGGCACTGGTCGACGGCCCGCTCCAGCACGGCGACCGCCTCGTCGAGCCGGCCGCTCTCCCGCAGCGCGATGCCGAGGTGCGCCTCGATCGCGCTGCTCATCAGCCGGTCCTCGGCGGCCCGGAACACCTCGAGGCTGTGCCGGAAGTGCCGGGCCGAGGCCTCGAAGTCGCTGGTGCGCAGCTCGATCAGGGCCTCGACGTGGTACGTCATCGCCCGCCACCAACCGCGATCCACGTCGGCCAGCACGTCCCGGGCGCGGTGCACCAGGGCGAGACTCGTCGGCGCGTCTCCGCCGTACTGTCCCTCGAACGCGATCATCAGGCGGGAGATGGCCGCGTTGTGCTCGTCGCCGAGGGTCTCGAACCGGGCCAGGCTCTCCCGGGACGCGGCGCGGGACTCGGCGGTCGGGTAGTAGACGTGCAGGAAGCCGTGCGCCTGAAGGAGCCGCGCCCGGGAATCGTCGGTCAGGCCGCCGCCGGCCAGCAGGGCGTCGATCGCGCGGACGCCCTCGAAGCGCCGTCCGAAGTTCCAGAACATGACCATCGCCAGGGTCAGGCGCAGGCCGTCGGGGGAGCGCAGGCCGAACTCCAGGGCGGCCCGCATGTTGTCCTGCTCCTCGGCGATGCGGTCCCAGGCGGGGCCGGTGAAGCGGGCCGGCGGGCCGTGCCGCTCGGCCAGGCCGGCGTAGTGGGCGAGATGCCGCCGGGCGACCTCGCTCTCCTCGCCCGCGTCGCGCAACTTGCCCGACGCGTACTCGCGGATGGTCACCAGCAGGCGGAACCGTCCGGTGGCCGGGTCGGCGATGACCAGCGACCGGTCGACGAGCCGGAACAACAGGTCGGGGATGTCGGCGGACGCGGCGCCGGCGAAGCCGCAGACCTCCTCGGCGGCCTCCAGCGTCCAGCCGCCGTGGAAGACGGCCAGCCGCCGCAGGAGCCGCCGCTCGTCCGCGGCCAGCAGGTCGTGGCTCCAGTCGATGGTGGCGCGCAGCGTGCGATGCCGCGCCTCGCTGCCGCGCGGGCCGGCGGTGAGCAGCCCGAACCGGTCGCGCAGCCGGTCGGCGATCTCGGCCGGAGGCAGCGCCTTGGCCCGGGCCGCGGCCAGCTCGATGGCCAGCGGCATGCCGTCGAGCCGGCGGCAGATCTCGGCGACCGCCCGGCACGCGTCGTCGTCGAGCCGCAGGCCCGGACGCACGCTGCGGGCACGATCCAGGAACAGGCGTACGGCGGGCGCGGCGACGATCGCGTCGGTGGCCGCGGTTTCGGCGGGCAGGTCGAGCGGGCCCACGGCGATCTGAGTCTCGCCGGCGACCGCGAGCGCCTCGCGGCTGGTGGCCAGGACCCGGACGCCGGTGGTGCCGTGCACGATCCGGTCGACCACGGTGGCCGCGGAGTCGACGACGTGCTCGCAGTTGTCCACGACGAGCAGGACCGGCCGGTGCCGCAGGTGCTCGACGACCGCCTCGACGGCCTGCTCGCCGACGGCCGGGGTGTGCAACCCGAGCTGAGTGGCGACGGCCGCGGCCACGTCGGAGTGAGGCGCCAGCCCGGCGAGCCGGACGATGTGGACCGCCTCGGCGTGCCGGGCCGTCTCCAGCGCGAGCGTGGTCTTGCCGACGCCGCCGGGTCCGGTGAGCGTGACGACGCGCGCCGTCCGCAGCTGGTCGAGCGTGGTGCGCACATCGGCGTCCCGGCCCACGAACGAGGTCAGCCGGGGCGGCACCGGCGATTCGGTTGCTGCGGGGACGGGGGCGGCGGCCGGAACCTGCTGACGCAGGATGGCCTCGGTCAGCGCCCGCACGTCGGGGGACGGGTCGATGCCGAGCTCGTCGGCGAGCCGCTCGCGCAGCCGCTGCTGCACGGCGAGCGCGTCGGCCTGCCGGCCCGCGCGGTAGAGCGCGAGCATGAGCAGCCGGTACGGGCGCTCCCGCAGCGGCTGCTCGGCGATCAGCCCCTCGAGCCCGGTCACCGCCTCGGCGTGGCCGCCGCTCCCGACCAGCCGCTCGAGCCGGTCCTCCGCCGCGGCCAGCCGCTTCTCCTCGAGGCGGCCGCGCTCGCCGCGGGCCCACTCGGAGTCGCCGGCGTCGGCGAGCGCCGGGCCGCGCCACAGGTCGAGGGCCTCGTCGTGCTCGCCCGCGGCGACCAACCGGTCGAACCGGTACACGTCGACCGTGTCGGCCGGGACGGCGAGCAGGTAGCCGGGGGCGCGGGTGACCAGCGTGCCGGCGTCGAGCCCGGCGCGGGCCAGGACCCGTCGCAGCTTCGACACCCGGATCTGCAGGGCGTTGGCCGCGTCGGCCGGCAAGTCCTCGCCCCACAGCGCGTCGATCAGCGCGTCCGCGGACACCACCCGGCCGGGCGTCGTCGCCAGCCGGGCGAGCAGCGCGCGCACGGCCGGGGCGGGGGAGACCGCGGGGTGTCCGGGCGACTGGATCTCGACCGGCCCGAGCACCCGGATCAGCACCTGGGACATGACCCGCCATCGTAGTTGGTCAGGCCGGCACGGCGGCCGTACGCCCGCGCGCGGCCGCGAGGATCGGCCCGGTGAGAGCCGCGGCGTCGTGGCCCACCCAGCCGAGCACCGCGGAGCCGCGGGTGCGCTGCCACGGCAGTCCGAGGAAGTACAGCCCGGGATGGGTGGTCACGCCGCCGCGGTGGACCGGCGCCCCGCCCGGGTCGAACACCGGCAGGTGCAACCAGGGATAGCCGGGCCGGAACCCGGTCGCCCACACGATCGCGCGGGCCGGCCGCAGCCCGTCCGGGCCGGTGAGCCGTCCGGTGCGGCGCACCGAGCGCAGCAGCCGGCGCACGTCGGTGCCGATGATCGGGTTCTGCGCGCGGATCCGGGCGCCGAGCCGGCTGTCGCCGGAAAGGCCCATCGTGCCCAGGCGGGAGAACCACCAGAAGATGTCCCGGCCGAGCAGCCGCTGCGGGAGCGCCGGGCCGAGCTCGTCGTAGGCGAGGGTCACCCGGCGCCCGGCCGCGGCGAGCTCACCGGCGATCTGCACGCCGGTGTTGCCGGCGCCGGCCACCACGACCTCCCCGTCGGGCACCTGGGCCGGGTTCCGGTACTCGCTGCTGTGCACCTGCGTCACCGCGGGGTCGATGCTCGCGGCGAACGACGGGACGAACGGAGTGTGGAAGGCGCCGGAGGCCACGACGACCTGTTCGGCCCGCCAGTCGCCGGCGACGAACCCGCCGCCCGGACCGGCTTGCAGCGCCGTCACCGGGCTGCCGGTGTGCACCGGCAGCGCGAAATGCGTGGCGTACTCGGCGAGGTAATCGGCGACCTCGTCCTTGCCGGGGTGGCCGTCCGGGTCGCCGGGCATCGAGCGGCCGGGCAGCCCGTAGCGGCGCGGGGTGAACAGCGTGAGCGAGTCCCACCGGCGCCGCCACGCGTCACCGACCCGGGAATGGGCGTCCAGGATGGCGAAGTCGACGCCGGCCCGGCGCAGGTGGTATCCCATCGCGAGGCCGGCCTGCCCACCGCCGATGATCAAGACCTGGGTGTCCACGACGGCCCCTCAGGCGATCTCGTAGCCGGCGTCGGCGATGGCCGCCCGGACGGCCGTGTCGTCACCGTCGCCGCCGATCCGCACGGTCTTGCCGGCGATGTCGACGTCGACGAAGCGGACGCCGTCGACCGCGCCGACGGCCTCCCGGATGGCGGAGGCGCAGTGGCCGCAGGTGATGCCGGGGACGGAGAACAGCTGCTCGTTCATGATGCTCCTCGCAAGTCGTCGGTGCGGAACCGGCCTCACCGTGCGCGGCCGCGCTGTCCGCCCGCTGTCGGCCGCGGACAGCCGGTGGACAGCGCGCCGGGACAACCTCGTCGGCAACGGCCCGCCACCCGGTGCGGGCCCGATGAGGGAGCCCGACATGACGACACCGACGGCCGTCTCCGGCCGGCTCGACATCGGCGGCATGACCTGCGCCTCCTGTGTGGGGCGGGTGGAGAAGGCGCTGATCCGCCTCGACGGCGTCGAGGCGGCCGCGGTCAACCTGGCCACCGAGGTGGCCACCGTCACCTACGACCCGGCCCGGGTCGGCCCGGACACGATGGCCTCGGCCGTACAGGCCGCCGGTTACGCCGCGAAGGCCCCGGCGCCGGTCAAGCCGGTCGCGCCGGCCGAGCCCGGGGACGAGCCGGAGCAACCGGAGCAGGCGCCCGAGCTGGTCGCGCTGCGCCGCCGCTGGCAGATCACCCTGCCGGTCGGCCTGGCCATGATGGTGCTGATGTACCTGCCGTTGCCCATCGACACGATGGACTGGCTGATGCCGCTGCTGCTGGTCGTCGCCACGATGGTGCAGTTCTGGGCCGGCGCGCCGCTCTACGCCGCCGCCTGGGCCGCCGCCCGGCACCGCGCGGTCACCATGAACACCCTCGTCGCGCTCGGCACCACGGTGGCGTACGCCTACAGCGCCTTCGTGACGCTATGGCCGGCCGCCGCCGAGAAGGCCGGCCTGCCCCTGCACGTCTACTTCGAGATCTCCGTCGTGGTCATCGCGCTGGTGCTGATGGGCCGATGGATGGAGGCGCGCGCCATGCGCCGCGCCGGCGCCGCGATCCGGGCGTTGATGGACCTGCAACCGCCGACCGCCCGGGTGGTCCGCGGCGACACCGAGGTGACCGTGCCGATCGCCGAGGTCGCGGTCGGCGACCTGGTGCGCGTGCGGCCGGGGGAGAAGGTGCCGGTCGACGGTGTCGTCACCGACGGCGCCTCGGCGGTGGACGAGAGCGTGGTGACCGGCGAGAGCCTGCCGGTCGAGAAGGGGCCCGGCGACCATCTGATCGGCTCCGCGCTGAACGGCACCGGCTCGCTGCTGATGCGGGCCACGGCGGTCGGCGCCGACACCGCGCTGGCCCAGATCGTGCGGCTGGTCGAGCAGGCCCAGGGCGCGAAGGCGCCGATGCAGCGGCTGGTCGACCGGGTCTCGGCCTGGTTCGTCCCCGCGGTGATCGCCACCGCGATCCTCACCTTCGCCGGCTGGGCCCTGTTCGGCCCGGACGGCAAGGGCCTCACCCTCGGCCTCGGCACCGCGATCGCGGTCCTCATCGTCGCCTGCCCGTGCGCGCTCGGCCTGGCCACCCCGACCGCTGTCATGGTGGGCACCGGCAAGGCCGCGGAGCTCGGCATCCTGCTTTCCGGCGGCGAGGCCCTCGAGCAGGCGCGCCGGCTCACCACGGTCGTGCTGGACAAGACCGGCACGATCACCCGGGGGCGGCCGGCGGTCACCCGGGTCCGGCCGGTCGGCGGCCTGACCGAGGACGACCTGCTCGAGCTGGCGGCCGCCGCCGAGGTCGGTTCCGAGCACCCGCTGGGTGCGGCCATCGTCGCGTACGCCCAGGATCGTCGCCTTTCTGTCCGCCCGGCCCGGTCGTTCCGCGCGTTGCCCGGCCACGGCATCGAGGCGACCGTCGGCGACCGGACCGTCCTGATCGGCAATGCCGCGCTGATGACCGGCCGCGGCGTCGACACCGCCGCCCGCACAGACGAGGCCGACCGGATGGCGACCGACGGCGCCACCCCGATGTATGTTGCGGTCGACGGCACCCTGGCCGGCCTGATCGCCGTCGCCGACACCGTGAAGCCCGAGTCCCGCGAGGCGATCGCCCAGCTGCGCGCGCTCGGTCTCGAGGTGTGGATGCTCACCGGCGACAACCGGCTCACCGCCGAGGCGGTCGCCCGCGAGGTCGGCATCGACCACGTCATCGCCGACGTCCGGCCGCAGGACAAGGCCGCGCACATCATCGCCCTGCAACGCGAGGGCGCGGTGGTGGCGATGGCCGGCGACGGCATCAACGACGCCCCGGCGCTCGCCCAGGCCGACCTCGGCGTCGCGATCGGCACCGGCACCGACGTGGCCATCGCCGCCAGCGACATCACCCTGGTCGGCGGCGACCTGCGCGGCATCGTCTCGGCGATCGCCCTGTCCCGCCGCACGGTGATCACCATCAAGCAGGGCCTGGCCTGGGCGTTCGGCTACAACGTGCTGCTCGTGCCGATCGCGGCCGGCCTGCTCTGGCCGTTCACCGGGACGTTGCTCGACCCGTCGCTGGCCGCCGCCGCGATGGCGATGAGCTCGGTCAGCGTCATCACCAACGCGGCCCGGCTGCGCCGCTTCGACGGCACCGCCCGGGTCCGGCCGGCCGACTACGCGTACCTCGCCGGGGTCGCCGTCCTCGCCCTTGCGGTCGGCGCCGGGCTGACCGCGCTGAGCCGCACCGACACGGCCCGCCAGGGCATGAACGGCGTGCTCGCCTGGACGCAGGACACCGGCATGCCGATGCGGCCGGCGATGAGCGTGATGATGACGACCGAGTCCGAGCCGCGGGATGTCGCCGACGCCGGCATCCGGGTGGCCGTCGACGTCCCGGCCGGCGCGATGCCGGGCCTTCCCACGACCGCCCAGATCCGGGTCACCGACGCCGCCACCGGCCGGCCGATCGAGAACGTCGGGCGCAGCCACGAGGCGTGGATGCACTTCATCGTGGTACGCGACGACCTCGGCACGTTCCTGCACCTGCACCCGGAGCCGACCGGCACGCCCGGCGTCTTCCGCGTCGGGCTGACCTTCCCGACCTCCGGCCGGTACCTGATCCACGCCGAGTTCCGGCGCCGCGGGCAGATGAGCGACCTGCTCGCCGGCAGCGAGGTCGTGGTCGACGGGCGCACCCCGCGGTCCGGCCCGGAACCGGCGCCGTCGCCGCGCTCGCAGATCGTCGGCGACATGCGGGTGACCCTGGACGGCGACGTCAAGCTGGGCGCCAACACCTTCACCTACCGGTTCGCCGGGGCGAGCACCGGAGAACCGGTCACCGGTCTGCGGCCGTACCTCGCGGCGGCCGGGCACATCGTGGTGATGCCGCTCGACGGCTCGGGCTTCGCGCACGAGCACGCCGAGGCCGAGGACGACCGCGGCCGGCCGGTGTTCGCGCTGCCCACCGCACGGTTCGGCCCGGAGCTGACGGTCCACGCCGACCTGCCCCGGCCCGGCCTCTACCGCCTGTGGGGGCAGTTCCGCGACGCCGGCGGCGTGCTGCGTACGACCGTCTTCACGGTCGACGTCCCCGAGGCCGGCTGAGGCCGGCTGCCGCACGGTCGATGTCGTTCCACTCCGCCGGTGTCGGCGGCGACTGGCCTGCTCGGCGCCGCTCCCCGGCGGCGCCGAGCAGGCCCGCGGCGCGGACGGCGTCCCCCCGGGCGGCCGCCACGCAGGCCAGCCCCTCCATCGCCGTGGCCACGGCCCGCGGCACGCCGGCCTCATCGGCCAGGTGTTGTGCCCGCCGATGCCACGCCTCGGCGGCGTCGAGGTCGCCGTCGTGCTCGGCGACGAAGCCGAGGCCCGACCAGGCCGCGGCGGTCCAGTCGGGCTGGGCGCCGGCCAGGCGTTGCGCGGTCTCGTAGTGGCGGCGAGCGGCGTCGTATTCGCCGCGTTGCCGGGCGAGCAACCCCTCGCCCAGCGCCGCGACCGGGTTGCCGTCCGCCCCCAGCCGCACGGCCGCCACGTGCGCCTCCGCGAAGTGCCGTTCGGCTCCCTCCACATCGCCGAGGGCCAGCTCGACGTGGCCGAGGTTCGCCAGCGCGTACTGCACGGTGTTGGCCGGGCCGGCGCGGCGCCCCTCCGCGAGCGCTCCGAGATAGACGGTCCGGGCCTGCGGCCAGTCGCCCATGCGGTGCAGCGCCAGCCCGAGGTGATACTGGATCGCCGAGATGCCCCAGTGGTCGTCGAGGGCGCGGAACAGGCTCAGCGCCCGCTCGGCGCAGCCGGTCGCCTCGGTCCCGGAGCCGGCGGCGAAGTGCAGCTCCATCCGGACGAACAGCGCCAGCGCCTGGCCCCACCGGTCGCCGTCGGTCGCGAAGCGGGCGTACGCCTCGTCGAGCAGCGCCAGCGCGCCGGTCACGTCCGAGCCGGCGACGCTCTCGACCGCCAGCAGGGTCTGCGCGTACGCGGCCCGAGGGGCGTCGTCCAGCTGCCGGAACAACACCATGCCGGCGTGCGCCGCCTCGGCGCCGTCCGGGTACGGGTGCACGATGCACGACCCCGGCCGCCCGGCCACGGACTGGGCCAGCAGCGCCCGGGCGCGGGGGCCGTCCGAGCCGCCGGCCGCCGCCCGCACCATCGCGGCGATGCGCGGTCCGCCGTCCGGCCGGCTGGCGAAGTACCAGAACCAGCCGAGGGCGGCGACCAGCCGCAGCGCGAGATCGGGATCGCCGGCCGCGTGCTCGCCGCACCACGCCGTCGCGGCGTCGACGTTGTCGCGTTCCGAGCCCAGCCACCGGAGCCGGCGGCCCTGCTCGGGCCCCCGCAGCGCCGGCTCGGCCCGTTCCAGCGCGTCCGCGTAGTGCCGGGCATGGGCGACCCGCATGGCCACCGCTTCGCCCGCCTCGTCGAGCCTCTCCGCCGCGTACTGGCGCAGGGTCTCGAGCATGTGGAAGCGGGAGTCCTGGTCGTGATCGGCGACCACGAGCGAGCGGTCGGCGAGCCGGGCCATGATCCCGTAGATCTCGGTGCGCGCGATGCCGCCGCCGGCGCACACGTCCTCGGCGGCGGTCAGCGTCCAGCCGCCCCGGAACACCGCGAGGCGGCGGAACAGCACCCTCTCCGGCCCGCTGAGCAGCTGGTGGCTCCAGTCGACGGTGGCCCGCAGCGTCTGCTGCCGGCGGTCGGCCGTACGCGGACCGGCCGTCAGCACGCCGAAGCGGTCCTCCAGACGCTCCGCCAGCTCGGCGACCGGCAGCGTCTTGATCCGCGCGGCGGCCAGCTCGACGGCGAGCGGGATGCCGTCGACCTGGCGGCAGATGCGCAGCACGTGCGGGGCGGTGTCGCGGTCGACCCGGAAGGACCGCCGGGCGGCGGCAGCCCGGTCCGCGAACAGGCGGACCGCGTCGTAATCGGTCAGCCGCGCCGGGTCGGTGTGGCCGGGCGGGAGGCCGAGCGGCGCGACGGCGTACTGGACCTCGCCCGGAATGGCGAGCGGCTCGCGGCTGGTCGCCAGCAGCCGCAACCGATCGCATTCCTCGAGCAGCCGCTGGGCGAGCGTGGCGCAGGCGTCGATCAGATGCTCGCAGTTGTCCAGGACGATCAGCGCCGATCGGTGGCGCAGGTGCGCGACGAGTTGGTCGGCCGGTGCGGGTCCCGGGCCGACCCGTAGGCCCATGGCCTCCGCCACGACCGCGGCTACCCGTGACTCGTCGGCGACGCCCGCGAGGCGCACGAGCCCGACGTCGTCCGTGGCCCGGGCCGCCTCGACGGCCAGGCTCGTCTTGCCGACACCGCCGGGGCCGGTGAGCGTGACCAGGCGGTGCTCGCCCATCAGCTCGCGCAGGTGACCCAGCTCGGCGGTGCGGCCGACGAACGAGCTGAGCCGCGCCGGCAGCGCCGTGCCGCCGCCGGTGGGCGCCGGCCGTGCGGGGGCGGCCAGACCCGGGTCGTGCCGCAGGATCGCCCCTTCCAGTTCGCGCAGCTCCGGCGAGGGCTCCACGCCGAGCTCGTCGTCGAGGACCTGCCGCGCCCGCCGGTACGCGGCCAGGGCATCCCCCTGGCGGCCGGAGCGGTAGAGCGCCCGGACCAGCTGGCCGTGCCGGCGTTCCCGCAGCGGCTGCGCGGCGACCAGCGCCTCCAGGTCGCTGATCAGTTCCGCGTGGCCCCCGGCGGCGAGGATGGCGTCCACGCGTTCCTCGACGGCTGCCATCCGAAGCTCGGTCAGCCGGGTCACCTCGGGCGCGGCCCAGGCCTCGGCGGCGAACTCGGGCAGCGCCGGTCCCCGCCACAACGCGAGCGCCCGGTCGTAGAGGGCGCGCGCGGCGGGCGCGTCGTGACCGGCCGCGCGACGAGCGTCGGCGACGAGCCGGACGAAGCGATGCGCGTCGACCTGGTCCAGATCCACCTCGGCCACGTATCCCGGCCGCCGCGTCACGACCACGGCATCGGGCGCACCGGCCGCCTGCAACGCCCGCCGCAACTTCGACACGCGCAACTGCAGGGCGTTGGCCGGGTTGGCGGGCAGCCGGTCACCCCACAAGGTGTCGATCAGGGCATCGGCCGGCACGACCCGCCCGGCGTTGAGGATGAGCACGGCCAGCACGGTCAGATCCCCGCCGGCCGGAGGCGTCCGGGTCGCGCCGTCATGAACCAGCTCGAAGGCGCCGAGGAGCCGGAACTCCACGCCACACCTCCTCGCCTCGGAGGCCCCGGTGGCCTCGCTCCCTGATTCTGGCCAGCGCGGAGGTGAGCCGCAACGGACGCGGAAAGCCCGCACGACAGCGCGCGGACAGCGGTGCGACAGCGCCGAAAGCCAACCTCAGGGTCACATTCGCCGACTCATGCGGAGGTAGTCATCATGCGACGTGCCACTCAGACCACTGATCAGGCACCCCCCGCGGGACGCGGGCACATCGGCGGGATCGTGACCGGCTCGATCGCCACCGGATTGATCGTTGCTCTCCTGCTGGTCGCCGCGCCGATCATCCCGGCGCAGGAGAGCCGGCTCCTCGGCGCGGTCCTGTGCGGGTTCGCGGCGGGCTGGTCGATGCTGGCCGTGCTGTCGGTGCGGTTCACCGACCGGCCCCAGCGGTGGGCGGCGGCGCCGGCGCTGCTCATGGGGCTGGGCGGCCTTCTCCTGGTGGCCTTCGGCCCCTCGGCGCAGGCGGTGCTCGACTGGGTGTGGCCGCCGGTGATGCTGGCGGCGGCCTTCTGGACGGCCGTACGGATCCATCGGCAGTTGCCCGCCCGCGGCGCACGATGGCTGCTCTACCCGGTGATCGCGGTGCTGGCGCTCGCGTCCCTCGGCGGCGGCTACGAGGCGGTGCGGGAGCCGGCCGACTCCCGGGCCCACCCGGCGCCCGGCCGGTTGATCGACGTCGGGGGACACGACCTGCATCTGAGCTGCACCGGCTCCGGCAGCCCCACGGTGGTGCTGGAACCGGGCGCCGGCGGGATGTCGTCGAATCTCGGCCTGATCACTCCGGCGGTCGCCCGAGAGACGCGGGTCTGCGTCTACGACCGGGCCGGGCGCGGCTGGAGCGAGCCGGCCGACGGAACTCAGGACGCTCTGCGGATCGCGACCGACCTGCACACGCTGCTGCGTCGGGGCGGGGTTCCCGGACCGTACGTGCTGGCCGGCCATTCCTTCGGCGGGCTGTACGTGCTCACGTTCGCGGCCCGCTATCCCGGCGAGGTCGCCGGCCTGGCGCTGATCGACTCCACCGCGCCGGCGACGGGAACGGCGTCGTCCGGGGACCGGGCGCCGGGTCGCTTCTCGGCGCTGGCGTCGAGCACGGCCCGGGTGGGCCTGGGCCGGGTGTTCGCCATGCTGGCAGCCGGCGGGCTGCCGCCGCGCTCGCACGACGAGGTGATCGCCAAGATGGCGACCGCGGACAGCATCAGGAGCACGATCGACGAGTACGCGGCGGGAGCGGCATCGGCGCGGGAGGCGGCCGCCCTGACCGACCTCGCCGGCAAGCCGCTGGTCGTGCTGACGGCCGGCCGCGGACATGACGATGCCTGGCGGGCCGCGCAGGACCGTCTGGCCACTTTGTCGGCCACCAGCGTGCACCGCGTCGTCGCCGGCGCCACCCACGCGGATCTGGTCGGCGAGCAACGAGGCGCGGCGGCCACCACCCGGGCGGTCCTGGACGTCGTCTCCTCGGTTCGCGGCGCTCGGCAGCACGGGCCGAACGGATGATGCCGGGCTCCTTCTCTATCTATATAGATTTACCGCGTGGTTCGAGCGAGGCGCCCGTCGGCGCAGACCCTCCTGGTTGTCAACGCGCTGGCCGATGAGCCGGGCGCCTGGCGGTACGGCTATGAGCTCGGGCGGCAGGTCGGCCTGAAAGCCGGCTCGCTGTATCCGATCCTGATTCGGCTGCGCGATCGCGGCCTGCTCGAGGCGAGCTGGGAGGACGACCCGTCGCCGGGGCGGCCGCCCCGGCACCTGTACCGGTTGACCGAGCCGGGCGTGCGGTGGGCCGCGGAGGTGGCGGCCGAGCCGTCGCCGGGCCGCGCGACCGTCCGCCCGCGGCTGCGGGAGGCGTGATGACCACCGTCGATCAGGATCGGCCCGCCCGGTTGCTGGGCGCCGTCGTGCGCGTCATGCCCGCGCGGCGCCGGGACTGGGGCCGGGCGATGCAGGCGGAGCTGGCGGCGATCGAGGACCGGGCCGACCGGCGCAGCTTCGCCTGGAGTTGCCTGCGTGCCGCCACCGCCCAGTTCCACCTGCTGCGGGGCGCGATTCATGTGTTCGCGGTGCTGGGCGTCGTGGGGACGTTGTTCGCGTGGGCCGCGACGGTCGGCGACCCGCCGCTGGCGTGGCTTCTCTACCTGGTCCTGTCGGTGCTCGCCGTGGTGTGCTGGGCGGCGCGGAAGGCCGGCATGCTCGGCCCCACCGACGACAGCGTCGCCGCCTGGCTGCTGCGGAGCTTCGGCTACCTGGTCGCGGTCGCGATCGCGGCGGTCGCGATGGCCCACACCCACCCGGCGACCCTGGAGGCGGCCGATGCGGGCTCCGCGATCCTGGGGCTGTCCACGATCGGCGCCGGCTTCCTCGTCGGGCTGGCCTCGGTGGCCGCGAGGCGGTCGGCGGCGACGGCCCGGGTGCTGATCACCGGCGTCGGCAGCGCGCTGGCCGCGACCGCGGGCTGGCTGGTCGTGGTGCTGGTGGCCCCGCCGATCCCGGCCACGGTCGGCTGGGCGCTGGCCGGGACCGCGGTGGCCACGGTGATCGCCGTGCTGGCCAACTCCGGCGAATCCAGCACCACGCAGCAGTGCCTGCTGGCCGGGCTCATCGCCCCGGCGGCCACGATGGCGTTGATCTTCGGCAGCGTCGTGCTGCTCGCGCACTGGGGTCCGGACAGCCTCATCCCGGACATCACGCCGGCCGCCCTGCCCGGCCAGCACATCAGCGAGAGCCGGACCGAGATCGTCGACCCGTACGTGCTGATTCTCTTCCTGGCCGGGGTGGCGGCGACCGTGCTGGGCCTGGCCGCCGTGGCCACCCGCCGGCCCGTCACCGGCAGCGCGCCCGCCGCCGAACGGTGGCAATGAGCCAAGCGCGGCGGGTGCGGGTCAGACCTCGGCGACGGCCGTCGCCGGGGCCGGAACCGGGGCGCGGCGCCAGCGGGTCGCGGGGGCGGGGGCCTTCTTGACCACGGGGACGCGCTCGGCGGCCGCGCCGCGGTTGGGCAGCGACAGGCGGAAGACCTTGAACCAGGCGGACGCCACCTGCTTGGGCAGCGGGCCACTGGTGTAGCTCAGGCCGTACCGCCGGAACAGGTCCTGGATCTTGGGGGCGATCTGCTTGTAGCGGTTGCTCGGCATGTCCGGGAACAGGTGGTGCTCGATCTGGTGGGACAGGTTGCCGGTCATCAGGTGCATGGCCTTGCTGCCGCTGATGTTGGCCGAGCCGAGCATCTGGCGCAGGTACCACTCGCCGCGGGTCTCGCCCTCGATGGACGTCTTCTCGAAGGTCTCGACGCCGTTCGGGAAGTGGCCGCACATGATGACCGAGTGGCTCCACAGGTTGCGGATCACGTTGGCGGTGGCGTTGGCCGCGACGGTGTGCAGGAACGACGGGCCGGACAGCGCCGGGTGCACGACGTAGTCCTTGAGCATCTGCTTGCCGATCTTGCGGCGGACCTGCTTGAGCGCGGCGCGGAACTTCGGGTCGCGGCGGCTCTCCTTGGTCGCGAGGTTCGCGCCCAGCTCCAGGTCGTACGCGGCGATCCCGTACTCGAAGAAGCAGGCGTTGATGAAGTTCCACAGCGGCTGGCCCAGGTGCATGGGATGCCAGCGCTGCTCCTCGTCGACGCGCATGATGCCGTAGCCGAGGTCGTTGTCGCGGCCGAGCACGTTCGTGTACGTGTGGTGCAGCTCGTTGTGCGAGTGCTTCCACTGCTCGGCCGGGGTCGCGTGGTCCCACTCCCACTTCGTCGAGTGGATCTTCGGGTCGCGCATCCAGTCCCATTGGCCGTGCAGGATGTTGTGGCCGATCTCCATGTTCTCGAGGATCTTGGCGATCGACAGGCCCGCGGTGCCGACCAGCCACGCCGGCGGGAACAGCGAGAACAGCAGCACCCCGCGGCTGCTCAGCTCGAGCCCGCGCTGCCAGGCGATCACCCGGCGGATGTAGGCGGCGTCCTTCTCGCCCCGGCTCGCCATCACCTCGTCGCGGATGGCGTCGAGCTCGATGCCGATCTGCTCGATGTCCTCGGGCGTGAGGTGGGCGATGGGGTTGGACTTCTTGCGCTGGATCGTCGTCACGGCGGGGTCCTTCTCAGATCTCGAGGGTGCACGGGCCGGCGGCGGCCGAGATGCAGGTCTGTACGGGGATGCTGTCGCCCGGCTCGGCGACGGTGAGCCGGCCGTCGCGCAGGTCGCGGACGGCGCCCTCGCGCAGCGGCAGGACGCAGCTGAAGCAGATGCCCATCCGGCAGCCGGACGGCATCAGCACGCCGGCCGCCTCGCCGGAGTCGAGCAGCGGCTCCGAGCCGTCGGTCTCGACCACGGTGCCGGAGCGGGCGAAGGTCACCGCGCCGCCCCCGTCCCCGCTGATCAGCGTCGGGCGGAAGCGCTCGGTGCGCAGCAGGTGGGCGGCCTCGGCGTCGGCCCAGTGCGTCTCCAGGTCGTCGAGCATCTCGTTCGGCCCGCACGCCCAGGTCCGGCGCTCGAACAAGTCGGGCACCAGGTCGGTCAGGTCGGCGGGCTTGAGCCGCCCGTCGGCCCGGGTGTGCCGCTCGATCAGGCGGATCCGGCCCTCGGCGGCCAGGGCGCGCAGCTCGGCGCCGAAGACCACGGCCTCGCGGGTGCCCGCCGAGTGCACGACGACGACGTCGGACAGCTCGTGCAGCGCGCTGCGCAGCATGCCCATGACCGGGGTGATGCCGCTGCCGGCGGTGACGAACAGCGCCTTCGCCGGCCGGGGCGCGTCGAGCAGGAACTCCCCGGTGGGCGGGTCGAGATGCACGATCATGCCGCGGCGGGCCTTTTCGACCAGGTGAGTGCTGACCACGCCGCCCGGGACGGCGTTGACCGTGACGGTGATCCGGCCGTCGCGCCGGGCGGGCGGGCTGGTGATCGAGTAGGAGCGCCACAGGCGCACGCCCTCGACGTCCACGCCCAAGCGCACGTACTGCCCGGGCTCGTGCCGCACCCAGCCGCGCCCCGGCCGCAGCACCAGGGTGACGCTGTTCGCCGTCTCCGGGCGTACCGCGTCAATCTTGGCGCGCAGCACCCGCGCGTTGCGCAGGGGCGCGATCACGTCGAGGTAGTCGGCGGGCACCACGGGCGTGGTAATCAGCTCGACCACCCGCCAGGCACCGGTCCGCACGGAGCGTATAACAGCCACAAGACAAGCTTGCTGCGTCTCCGGGATATAATCCTTGTCTACCGAAGTGAATCAAACCGCGTCCTTTGTTCGTAGGGAACAGGGCGCGCCGTCTAAACCGCGAGCGATCGTAATGACCGAGCCTCTTCATGACATCCGGAGCTTCCGGCTCCCGCCGCAGGTCGTCGCGCCGCTGCAGGAGCGGCTCCCGCACGTCGCGACGCAGACCATCAATGCGATCACGACCGAGGTGCCGGGGTACGCCGAGGCGTTCGCCGGCGACCTGGGTGCCAAGATCGAGCGGGCCGTACGGGCGGCGCTCGGCACGTTCCTCGGGCTGGTGTCCCGGGCCGAGGGGCCCGAGCTGCAGTCCCCGCTCGCGCCGGCGCTCGAGGCGGCGTACGCGCTGGGCCGCGGCGAGGCGCGCAGCGGCCGCACCCTCGACGCGCTGCTCGGGGCGTACCGGGTGGGCGCCCGCGTCTCCTGGCACGAGCTGGCCGCGACCAGCGTCGCCGCCGGGCAGCCGGCCGCGACCATCGCGCACTTCGCCGAGCTGGTCTTCGCCTACATCGACGAGCTGTCGGCGGCCAGCGTCACCGGGCACGCCGACGAGCTCGCCTCCACCGGCCGGGCCCGCCTGCGCCACCTGGAACAGCTCGCGCAGGCCCTGCTCGCGGGCGAGGCCGAGCACACGGTCGTCGCCGCCGCCGGCCGCGCCGACTGGTCGCCGCCGCGGACGCTGACCGCCGTCCTGCTGCCCGAGCACGCCGCTCGCACGGTGATCGACCTGCTCGACCCCCGCACGCTGCGGCTGAGCGAGGCCGGCCCGGCGCTGCCCGACCTCGCCGTGCTGCTGATCCCGGACGCCGACGGCGGCTCGCGGGCCGCCCTGCTCGGCCTGCTGCGCGGCCAGCGCGCGGTGGTCGGCCCGGCGCGGCCGTGGTTGCGGGTCGAGGCGTCCTTCGACCGGGCCGTGCGCACCGTGCAGATGCCGGGGACGGCGTCGGCCCGCGACGTCGTCGACACCGAGGACCACCTGGCCGCGCTGGTGCTGACCGCCGACCCGCAGGCGCTCGCCGACCTGCGGGCCAAGGTGCTGGAGCCGTTGTCGGCGGCGCGCGACCTGGCGGCGGCCAAGCTGGTCGAGACGCTGCGCAGCTGGCTGCGGCACCAGGGCCGGCGCGAGGAGGTGGCGGCGGAGCTGTTCATCCATCCGCAGACCGTGCGCTACCGGATGACCCGGCTGCGGGAGCTGTACGGCGACCGGCTGCGCGACCCGGAGTGGATCTCGTCGCTGGTCATCGCGCTGGCGGTGCCCGAGTTGCCTACGGATGATTAGATCGGTCGATGGATTCGTGGGAAGCCGTTCTTCTCGTCATCGCCACGATCGGGTCGGTCGCGGCCGCGGCCGGCGCCTGGTTCCAGGAGCGGCGTAACTCGGCGGTCCAGCTGGCGGCCGTGCAGCGCAAGCTCGACCTGGTGATGGACCACCTCGGCATCGCCGCGCCGGAAGAGGCGGAGGTGCGCCGGCACGTGGCTAACGGGCGGACGGTCGAGGCCGTCCGCGCCTACCGCAAGCAGACCGGGGCGACGCTGCTCGAGGCCAAGCAGGCGGTCGACCGGATCGCCGCCGAGGGCGGCCTCACCGAGCGGTGAGGCCGCCGGGCGACGACCCGGTCGTGGCTCGCAGGATCGCGGCCACCGTCCGGTCGACATCGTCGGCGTCGGTCGACCAGTTCGACACCGAGATGCGTACGGCGGCCCTCCCGTTCCAGGTGGTGCCGCTCATCCAGGACGTGCCGTCGCTCTGCAGCCGGTGCAGCACCCGCTGCGTGTGCGCGTCGTGGTCCGCGCCGCCGCCGGGCTCGCGGAAGCGCACGAGCACCTGGTTGAGCACGACCTCGTTGAGAACCTCGGCCCCGGGCACCGCGGACAGCCGGTCGGCGAAGCGGCGCGCCAGCGCGCACGAGCCCTCCACCAGCTCGGCGATGCCGGTGCGGCCCAGGGCCCGGATCGCCGCGTACACGGCGAAGCCGCGCGCCCGGCGGGAGTGTTCCGGGTTGTAGTCCAGGGCGTCGCGCTCGTCGCCGGTGGCGTGGACGAGGTAGCTGGCCCGCGCGCCCATCGCGGCCCGGTGCGCCGCCGGATGCGCGCAGAACACGAGCCCGGAGTCGTACGGCACGTTGAGCCACTTGTGCGCGTCCATCGCCCACGAGTCGGCCCGCTCGACCCCGGCCAGCAACGGCCGCAGGCGCGGGGCGGCCGCCGCCCACAGCCCGAACGCGCCGTCGACGTGAACCCAGGCGCCGGCTCGATGCGCGACGTCGCAGATCTCCCCGATCGGGTCGATGGCGCCGCTGTTGACGTTTCCGGCCTGGACGCAGACGATCGTCGGCCCGTCTCCCTCGGCCAGCGCCGGCACGGTCATCCGGCCCTGGTCGTCGGCCGGGACGGTGACGATCGACCCGGTGCCCATGCCGAGGAAGCGCAGGGCCCGGTCGATGGTGCCGTGCCGTCCTTCGCCGGCGATCACCCGTACGCGTGGCGCGCCCCAGAGCCCCGCGGCGTCGACATCCCATCCCGTACGGCGCAGCACCTCCCGGACCCCGATGGCGAGCCCGGTGAAGTTCGCCATCTGGCCGCCCGTCACGAACCCGGCGGAGGTGCCCGCCGGCAGGCCGAGCAGCTCCACCAGCCAGGCCGCGGCGGTCTCCTCGACCACGGCGGCGGCCGGGCCGAGAACGTACAGGCCGGCGTTCTGGTCCCAGACCGAGGTGAGCCAGTCCGCGGCGAGCGCGGCCGGCGTGCCGCCGCCGACGACGAAGCCGAAGTAGCGCCCGCCGGACGAGGCGATCACCCCGGGCTCGGCCGCCGCGGCGAGCTCGGCCACCACCCGGTCCGCGGCCAGCGGGCCGGCCGGCACCGGCCCACCCAGCGTGGCCCGCAGCTCCGCCAGCGAGGCGCGGGGCGGCACCGGCCGCTCGGGCAGGCCCTGCAGGTAGGCCAGGGCGTGCTCGAAGGCGGCGCCGAGCGGCCCCTTCCAGTCCGGCTGTTCCATCACGTGCCCCCTTTCCGTCAGCGTAGGTCCGCGCCCGGCCCGGTCGGGCCGTCCAGTCCGGTGTGCGACCGCCGCGACGAAAGTGCTCAGGCGGCCGCGCCCGCTGCCGATGGCTACCGGTATGCGCCGCGCCATGCCCGACCCCGTCCTGGCGTGCCTGCTGGCGGCCACCGTGGTGGTGCTGGGCTGGCTCGCGCTCGGCGCCGGAACGCCGCGGATCGCCGTGGTGGTCTGCTGGGCCGTCCTGCCGATGGCCGACGTGGCGCTGGTCGTGCTGGCGCGCCGGGTCGTCCGGATGCCGGTCACGCCGCCCGCGCCGCGACGATTCTGGCGGGCCGCCGCGCTCGCCGGCCTGATCTTCGCGGCCGGCGACGGATACCAGCTGCTGCTGACGCTGCGAGATCCCGGCGTCGAGGCCGTGACCCCCGGGACCGTGCAGACCGTCTCCGCCATCGGCGGCGCGGCGATCGTGGTCTGCGTGACGCTGGCCTATCCCAGCGGCATCGGCACCGGGCGGGCCCGGGTGCGCTTCCTCCTCGACGCCGCGACCATCATGACCGCCGCCGGGGTGGTCGCGTGGTGCCTGGTCACCCGCCCCTCGATGGCCGGCGCCGGGCCGGACGCCTTCTTCACCGCGGTCGTCGGTTCCGGCGTGCTGCTGGTCGGCGTGTTCACCGCGGTCAAGCTGGGACTGGGCGGCAGCAGCCCGATGGTCGCCCGGGCCGCGCTGCCGATGACCGTCGCCGCGGGCGTCCAGGGCGTCGCCAACATCGTCATTCCCACCGACGGCGCGACCGCCCGGCTGCCGCTGCACCTGGTGCTGTCGCTGGCGCCGGCCCTGCTGTTCACCCTCGGGCCGCGCCTGCAGGAACTGCACTATCGCCGCCACGTCACCGGCCGGCCGCGGGCCGGCCGCCGCCGCTTCAGCACCCTGCCGTACGCGGCGACCGTGGTCACCTTCGGCGTCTTCATCGGCGTCCTGCACGGCGGCCTCAACACGACCTCGTGGGGGGCGCTGGCCGGCCTGCTGGTCAGCGTGGGGCTCGTCATCGTGCGCCAGGTGCTCGCCCTGCGCGAGAACGGGGACCTGCTCGATCGGCTGGACGACAGCCTGTCGGAGATCACCCGGCGGGAGCGGCGGCTCGAGTCGCTGCTGCGCCACTCCTCCGACGTGACCTCGGTCATCGGCCGGGACGGCTGTTTCACGTACGTCAGCCCCGCCCTTCATCCGATCCTCGGCCTCGAGCCGGCCGCCGTGCTCGCCCGCCCGGCGGCCGGTTTCCTGCATCTCGACGATCGGGACGCGGTGCGCCCGCACCTGCGGCGGCTGCTGGCCGAGCCGGGCACGGTGGTCACCTACGAGGCCCGGTACCGCCACGCCGACGGCGCGTGGCGCTGGCTCGAGGTCACCGCCACCAACCTCATCGACGACAGCGACTTCAACGGCATCGTCGCCAACGCCCGGGACATCACCGAGGCCCGCGAACTGCACCACCGGCTGCGTCACCAGGCGACCCACGACGCGCTCACCGGTCTGGCCAACCGCCGGCTCTTCGGCGAGCGCCTGCGCCGGGTGGGTACGGACTTCGCCGCGGTTCTGCTGGTCGATCTGGACGGTTTCAAGGGCATCAATGACACGTACGGCCACAGCGCCGGCGACCAGGTCCTGGTTCACGTGGCCGCGTGCCTGCGGGCGGCGGCCGGGCCGGAGGACCTGGTGGCCCGGTTCGGCGGCGACGAGTTCGCCGTCCTCGTGGCGGACGGCAGCGAGCCGGCGGCGCAGACGGTGGCGGACCGCTTCCTGGCCCGGCTGGAGGCGCCGGCCGACATCGCCGGCCGGACGCTGCGGATCCGGGGGAGCGTCGGCGTGGTCGCCGGTGATCCCGCCGACCCCGAGGCGCTGATGCACGCCGCCGACATGCGGATGTACGAGCAGAAGCGGGACGCGCCGCTGCGCGCAACCGCCTGATCGCCGTTCAACGTTTCCTCAACGGGCGTGCAACGCCGCCCGCGGAGTCTGAGGGTCATCGATTCCGATCAGGAGGAAACCGAAGTGTCGACCATCAAGCTCAACTCCATGCACTGCGAGAAACTGCAGGACTCCATCTCCGAGGACGAGATCGAGGTACGCATCAACGGCCTCAAGGTCGCCGGCCCGTTCGGCGTGCACAAGGACGAGACCGTGAACCTCGGCGGGATCACCCGCACCTTCACCGGCACCGTCAACGTCCAGCTCGTCGAGAAGGACGCGAACAGCGCCGACGACAACCTCGGCACCCGGGTCGTCAACTCCCATCCGGTCACCGGCAACACGCTGGTGTTCGACGCCCTCAAGCACGCCTACTACACGGTGAACTACACCGTCAGCTGACCGCACCCCGGCGTCAGGCCGCTATCGGGCGAGGCTGCCCTTCCCCGCGCAGCCTCGCCCGGACCTGGCCGGCGCGGGGATGCTCCAGCTCCTGGAAGATCGTCAGCGCGGCCTGCCAGGCCCGGCGGGCGGCGCCGCTGTCGCCGGCCGCGTGGCAGGTGTCGCCGAGCCCGGCGTACGCGGCGCCCTGGCGGTATCGGTCACCGAGATCGGCGAACATCTCGGCCGCCCGCCGGTAGAAACCGCGCGCCTCGGCGTGCCGACCGATCCGGTGATGGGCGTACCCGAGGCTGTCCCAGGCGTTCGCCATGCCGTGCCGGTTTCCGAGCTCCTGGTGCAGCGCGAGCGACCGGCCGCAGTACCCCACGGCCTGGTGCGGGTCGCCGAGATGGGCGTGGTGCCAGCCGATCGCGTTGAGGGCGATGGCCTGGCCCGGCCGATGCCCGGCGGCCTCGTACAGGGCGAGGGCGTCGCGGTCGTGGGGGAGCGCCTCGCGGTACCGGCCCTGCTGGGCGTGGACCCGCGCGAGGCCTCGCTGCGTGTCCGCCTGCCCGCGCACGCATCCGAGCGCGTTGAACAATTCCAGCGCGCGCTGGAGATGGGTGCGGGCCTCGTCGGACCGGCCCAGCCAGACATGACAAAGGGCCATCTCGCGGTGGGCGTGTCCCTGGGCCCACGTGTCGGCCAGCCGCCGAGCCGCATCGAGGGCGATGGCGTGTACGGCCAGCCGGTCCTGCCAGTGCCCCGACCGGTCGAGGAAGGTGGTCAGTCCCCACGCCAGGTGGCCGGCCCGGGCGTCGAGACCGGCGTCGGCGGCGCAGCGCAGCGCGGCCCCCAGCCCGGCATGCTCGGCGGCGAACCACGACAGCGCCGCGCCGTGATCGGAGAACTGTTCCGGGACGACGCCCGGGCCCGGTGCGCCGAGCGCGATCTGGTCACGGTCGGGGGCGAGCAGCCGGTCGGCGCCCACGGCGGTGTGCACGTAGTGGTCGATGATCCGGCCGATCGCCGCCACCCGCTCGCCGCCGACCTGCTCGGCGGCGAACAGCCGGACCAGGTCGTGCATCCGGTGGCGGCCCGGGGCCGGCGTCTGCACCAGGTGGCCGGTGACCAGCTCCCGCAGGAGGGCGCCGGCCCGGCTCGCGGGCAGGGCGGCCAGGCTCGCCGCCGCGGGCAGGGTGAGATCGGGCCCCGGGCACAGGCCCATCAGGCCGAAGAGCCGGGCGGCGTCCGGAGTCAAGGCCCGGCAGGACGCCGAGAGGACGGCCCGGACGTTGACTGCCAGCTCGCCACCGTCCAGCGCGTCCAGCCGGGTGGCCGCCTCGTCCAGCTCGCCGGCCAGGACGGCCAGCGGCAGCTCGTGATGCGAAGCGGCCCGCGCGGCCACGATGCTCAACGCCAGGGGCAGGCCGCCGCACCAGCGCAGGAGGGCGGCAGCCGCGGCCGGCTCGGCGGCCACCCGCTCGGCGCCGACCCGGTCGGCCAGCAGCCGCCGGGCTTCCCGCCCGGTCAGGACGTCCACCGTCAACGGCCGGGCGCCGTACGCGCTGACCAGGCTGAGCAGGCGGCACCGGCTGGTGACCAGGACGGCGCAGGGCGCGGCGCCGGGCAGCAGCGGAACGACCTGGCCGGCCTCCCGGGCGTTGTCGATGACGATCAGCATGCGCTTGTCCGCGATCAGGCTCCGATACAGCCCGACCCGGCCGTCGAGATCGGCCGGCATGGCCGCCGCCTCCACGCCGAGGGCTTCCAGGAACCGGCCCACCGCGGCGGCGGGGGACACCGGCTCGTCCGCGGGATCGAAACCGCGGAGGTTGACGTACAGCTGCCCGTCGGGGAACCGGGAAGCGTTGTCGTGCGCCCAGCGCAGCGCCAGCCAGGTCTTGCCGACACCGCCGGCGCCACCGATCACCGCCGTGGCGGGCGGGGCGTCCAGGGCCGAGCCGAGCTCGGTCAGGTCGGCGCGCCGGCCGGTGAACCGCGCGGGCGCCGCCGGCAGCTGGCGTGGCCGGGGCCGGCCCGCGGAGCCCCGGGTCGTGACCTCCAGGCCGGGGTCGGCGGTCAGCACCCGCCGGTGGACGCGTTGCAGCGCCGGGCCCGGGTCGGCGCCGAGGGTGTCGGTCAGCGTCCGGCGCATGCCTTGATAGGTGGCGAGCGCGTCGGCCTGGCGGCCGCACCGGTACTGAGCGAGCATCAGCTGGGCGGCGATCCGCTCGTCGAGCGGGTGGGCGCCGGCCAGGGCCAGCAGATCCGGCAGCAGCCGGCCGTGCTGCCCGGCCCGCAGCGCCGCGTCGTGCCGGTCGAGGATCGCGGCCTGCCGCTGGGCCGCCATCCCGCCGCGGACGCCGTTCAGCCAGGGCGTGTCCACCACGCCGAAGGGCTCGCCGCGCCACAGGGCGAGCGCCTGGTCGAACAGCTCCACCGCCCGGTTGTCGTCCTCGGTGGCGCGTGCCCGATCGAGCAGCGAGCCGAAGCGGTGCACGTCGACGGCGTCCGGGTCGACGGTCAGGACGTAGCCGTCCGGCCGGCGCGCGATCGCGACCTCGGGCGCCGCGGCCCGCAGAACCCGACGCAACCGCGACACGTACGTACGCACCACGCCGCGGGCGCACTCCGGCGGGTCCTCGCCCCACACCCGGTCGAGGATCCGGTCGGCCGGCACCGGGCGATTGGCGTCGACCAGCAGCACCGCCAGCACACATCGCTGCCGGATGTGGCCCAGGTCGACCCGGCCGCCGTCGGCGACCGCCTCCACCTCGCCCAGCAAGCGGAACTCCACCGCCATCCGGCCTCCACTCGGCACCGCCGGCGATCGGCCGGCTGGTAACGAGTGTGGGCGGCGCGGTCGCCGGGCCGGGTCGCCGGCCGGTCATCGGCGTAGTCGGTTCACGGACACCGAGGACTCTCAGGCAATAGACGTCGGTTCATATGCCCCTTCGCACCTTCTTCATTGACAGTTAACAAAGCCGTCATAAGAATCCGCCTGAGAGCGCTCTCTCCGTTTGGCCGTGCAGGTACAAGAAAGTAGGGAAGCGCGTGAATGCTGTCCCCCCAAGGCGCCGCGGGTTGATCGCGGCGCTGGTGCTCGCCGTGGTCGCCGCCCTCGGCGTCTTCGGCACCACTCAGCTCGCCTCGGCCGCCATCGTCGGTAACACCATCGCCGGTCCGGCCGGCAAATGCGTCGACGTCAGCGGCGACGACACCGGCGTCAACGGCACCCCCATCCTGCTCTGGGACTGCCAGACGAACAGCGCGGACCAGCACTGGAGCTGGAGCGGCACCGCCCTGACCACCATCGGCCGCTGCCTGGACGTGACGAGCGGGGGCACCGCCAACGGCAGCCCGCTGCAGCTCTGGGAGTGCAACGGCACCGGCGCGCAGGCGTGGGTTCAGCAGACCAACGGCACCCTCAAGAACCCGCAGTCCGGTCGCTGCATGGACGCGCCGGGCGGCGCCACCGCCAACGGCACGCGCCTGCAGATCTGGGACTGCAACGGCACCGGCGCCCAGACCTTCACGGTCACGACGGGGACGACGAACCCGGGAACCTGCCCGACGTACTCCGACACCCCGGACTTCGGCCCGAACGTGCACATCTACGACCACTCGATGTCGGACGCCGCCATCCAGTCCTCGCTGGACAGCGTCTTCAACGCGCAGAAGGACACGAACTCGGCGCAGTTCGGCACCCGCCGCGACGCGCTGGTGTTCAAGCCGAGCACCACCCCCTACGCCGTCGGCGCGAACATCGGCTTCAACACCTCGATCCTCGGCGTCGGCCAGAATCCCGATGACGTGCGCATCAACGGCGCGGTCACCGTCGACGCGTTCAACGCCAGCGACGCCGGCAACGCGACGCAGAACTTCTGGCGCTCGGCCGAGAACATGTCGGTCAACACGCTCGGCGGGAGCAATCGCTGGGCCGTCGCGCAGGCCGCGCCGTACCGTCGCATGCATGTGATCGGTGGTTTGAACCTCTTCCCGGCCAGCTACGGCTGGGCCAGTGGCGGTTACATCGCCGACTCGAAGGTGGACGGGAACGTCGAGTCCGCCTCGCAGCAGCAGTGGTACACCCGGGACAGCACGCTCGGCAGCTGGAGCGGCTCGAACTGGAACATGGTGTTCTCCGGCACCAACGGGGCGCCCGCGACCAACTTCAACACCAACCCGGCGGCCGGCCCGCGCTACACGACCCTGGCGACCACGCCGGTGTCGCGGGACGTGCCCTACCTCTACCTCGACTCGGCCGGCAAGTACCGGGTGTTCCTGCCCTCGCTGCGCACCAACGCCTCCGGGCCGAGCTGGGCCGGCGGCAGCACCCCCGGATCGTCGCTGCCGATGATCAACTTCTACGTCGTGAAGCAGGGTGACTCGGCGGCGAACATCAACACGGCGCTGGCCAACGGGTGCAACCTGTTCTTCACGCCCGGCATCTACCACGTCAACCAGACCCTGCACGTCACCAAGGCCAACACGGTCGTGCTCGGCATCGGCTACCCGACCATCATCCCGGACAACGGCATCAACGCGATGGACGTGGCGGACGTCGACGGCGTACGGCTGAAGGGTCTGCTCTTCGACGCCGGCACCACCAACAGCGACACACTGCTGAAGGTGGGCCTGGCCAAGTCCGGCGTGGCGCACGCGGCCAACCCGACCACGGTGCAGGACGTGTTCTTCCGGATCGGCGGCATGGTGGCGGGCAAGGCCACCAACAGCCTGGTCGTCAACGCCAACAACACGATCATCGACCACACCTGGGCCTGGCGCGCCGACCACGGCGCCGGGATCGGCTGGACGGTGAACACCGCGGACAACGGCCTCACCGTCAACGGCGACAACGTGCTCGCGACGGGCCTGTTCGTCGAGCACTACCAGAAGAACGAGGTCGTCTGGAACGGCGCCAACGGCAAGATCGTGTTCTTCCAGAACGAGATGCCGTACGACCCGCCGAACCAGGCCGCCTGGATGAACGGCTCGCAGAACGGCTACCCGGCGATCAAGGTGGCGTCCGGGGTCACCACGTTCGAGGCCTGGGGTCTCGGCAGCTACTGCTTCTTCAACGTCAACCCGGCGGTCAGCTCGCTCCGCGCGTTCGAGGTGCCCGCCGTCTCCGGAGTGAAGTTCCACGACATGGCGGTCGTCTCCCTGGGCGGGGTCGGCACCATCTCGCACATCATCAACAACACCGGCGGCCCGGCGAACTCGACCACCAACAACGTCTACCTGGTCGCGTTCCCGTAAGCCGGCCGGCGCGGGGGGGGGGGGGGGGGGGGGGGGGGGGGGGAAGCGAAGCGGGTGGTGGTTTTGTTCTGCCCTTGTTCCTGTGGGGTTGGGGTG
>NZ_JBVJIU010000001.1:0-38559 GCF_055586105.1 Actinoplanes sp. NPDC051537 | reverse complement strand
CCAACACCCACCAGCCACCATCGACCACCCCCCCCCCCCCCCCCCCCCCCTTTCTCCCCCCCCCCCCCCCCCCCCCCCCCTCCCCCCCCCTCCCTCCCCCCCCCCCCCCCCCCCGCGCCGGGGTGCTCCTCGCCGTCATTCCTCGATCCGGATGACGTCGGTCGGCGTGCGCCGCGGCGACGGGGGGACCGGATCGGCCGACTCGACGTAGCCGAGCCGCACGATCAGGTACGGCTCGCCCACCCCGGCCAGCAGCCGGGTCAGCAGGCGGCGTGGCCAGGCGGCTTCGACCGCCTCGCTGATCGGCGCGCAGGCCAGCCCCTCGGCCGTGGCCTGCAGGAGCAGGGCGGACATGGCTTCGCCGCCGCGGAGAAGGTCGACCGGCCGGTCGGTGGTTCCGAAGATGATGACGTACGCGGCGCCCTCGTCGTGGTCCGCGCCGGCCAGCATTCCCGGCGAGCCGTCGGGGAGGAAGTTCCGTACCGGCACCCGGCGCAGGCTCGGTTCGACCGCGGTGGCCGGCGGAACGCCGTCGCCGGTCCAGGCCGGCCGGTGGGTCCAGCGGGTGAGCTCGGAGCGGTGCGCCGGGTCGAAGTAGTTGGCGTCGGCGGCCTGATCGACGGAGATCGCGAGTTCGGGAACCCGGTCGTCTGGCACTGTGTGCAGATAGGCGCCTTCGGCCTCGACGAGCCGGCGCAGCCGCGTGATCGTCGGTTCGGCCACCGGGCGCTCGCCGAAGGCGCGGCGGTCGGTGCGGCGGCGGCTGATGGCCGCGGCGATGGTCTGAGCGACGGGGTCCGGCACGGTGCGGCCGACGATACGCACCGTGGCGAGCAGGTCGGGGCGCCGTTCCTCGGGCAGCCGCCGCACCTCGGCGCGCAGGCCCCCGGCCGCCAGCGTGACCCGCGCGTGGTGCAAGGCGCCGCCGCAGCTGAGCAGCAGGAGGCGGCCCTCGGCGTCGGTCACGGTGAGGCGGCGTTCCGGGTCGGACGTCAGCTCCAGCACGTCGCCGGTGATCCGCCAGCGCCAGGGTTGGGTGTTGAACACCGAAGGCGCCCGCAGTGAAGCCCGGGCGGCCAGCTCCAGGGCGTCGCGCGCCTCGGCGAGGGTCACGTCAGTCACCGGCTTGGTCATGGGGACCACCTCTGGGGTCGTTGGGTGTCTCCACGGTCGCAGGCCGTGACGGCGCCGTTCAGGGCCGAAAGACCCGAGCCCGATGCCGATCGTCAGCCGGCGATCAGGTCCCGCCGCGACATGCCGACCAGTCCCACGACGTACATCGCGGCGCCGATGCCGGCGAGGGCCACGAGCGCCGCGGGCGAGGGATCGGCGGAGGCCGCGTCCGGAACGTGCGCGAACACGCCGAGTTGCTGGACGCGGTGCGGCACCTCGAGCAGGTCGCCGAGCAGCGCCAGGGCGGCGCTCGCCGTCAGCGGCAGCCACGCCAGCGCGGTCCAGCGCGGGGCGAGCCCGGCGAGGAGCGCGGCGCAGCCGGCCATGACCGCGGTCGCCGGCCACTGGCCGAAGGTATAGACGAACGCGCGAGCGGCGATGTCGTCGCCGGTGAGGACGGCCGGTGCGATCAGGGCGTCGAGCGCCCCCGTGACGGCCAGGACGACCGCGCAGCCCGCGGCGGTGACAGCGGCCTGGGCGGCCAGCGGCGACCAGCGTCGCACGCCGCCGGCCAGCATCAGGTCGATCACGCCGGACCGTTCCGCGTGCCGGCTCTCGGCGACGGAGAGCACCGCGTAGACGCAGACGATGATGCCGGCGACCGTCCCGCAGTACGAGAGGTAGCCGGCGGCCGGATCGACGCCGCCCAGCTGCGCGCCGAGGAACCCGCCGACATCGCCGGTGCGCTGCTGGTCGACGACGCCGGCGCCCATCGCGGTGAAGAGCGCGCCGATCGCCGCGACCGCCGCCGTCCACGTGAGCAGGGATGTTCGACCGAGCCGGGCGGCCAGGGCGGCGGTGGATCGAACCCGCAGGCGCGCGGCCCGAGCCTCGTGCCGACGCAGCAGGCCGGCGCCGAACTCGCGCCGGTCCGACAACGCCACGGCCCCGATCGCGGCCAGGACGGTGACGGTCAGCGGCACGATCGCGGCCGCCCATCGATCGGCGGTGAACGGTTCGATGGTCGCGCGCAGACCCAGCGGGCTCCACCAGTTGAGCCAGCCGGCCCGCTGGGTATCGGCCAGCGCCCGTACCGCGAAGGACACGCCGATGACGGCGAAGCCCAGCGAACGAGCCCGCCCGGCGGTGGGCGCGATCTGCGCGAGCAGCACCGTCACGGCGGCGAACAGGAGAAACGTCAGCCCGGCGACGGTCCCGAAGGCCGCCGCTCCGGCCCAGGTGACGCCGTCGACGGCGCCGGCGTGCACGCCGGCGGCGATCGTGCCGCCGGCCGCGAGGACGCCGGCGCATCCGCCCAGCACGCTCAGCGCACTCCGGAGCGGCTGTCCCGGTGCGAGCCCGCAGCCGCGCAGCAGTTCGAGCGTGCCGTCGTCCTCGGTGGCCCGCGTCAGGGACACGGCGACGAGCACCGCCATGACCGCGGCGAGGATGGTGACGAACGCGCCGATCTCCCATGCGTACATCTGCGCCGGTGTGCCGGGGCCGGGCAGCCGGCCGTACATCATGGTGGAGGCCGCGTTGGACTGCGCGAGCGCGACGGCGGCTCGGCGCTGCTGCTCGCCGGCGTAGGTGTCCTGATAGGCGGTCACCGTGCCGGCCGACAAGCCGATCAACAACAGCAGCCAGGAGCCCAGGGTGAGCCGGTGGCGGCGCAGCAGCAGCCGGGTCAGCGTCATCGGGCGGCCACCTCGTAGTGACGCAGGAAGAGATCCTCGAGGTTCGCCGGTGTGCAGGTCATGTCGTCCGCGCCGGCCTCGGCGAGCACACCGAGCGTCTCGGCCACGAGGCTGCGCGGCACGCTCAGGCGCAGCAGGCCGTCGCTCGGTTCGGCGTGGAGGCCGAGCCGCCGCAGCCGATCGGCGACGGGGGCGAGCATGCCGGCGGGCGGCCGGGCGGTGACGGTGGACGCGGCGAGGTGCCGCATGTCGGCCAGGCGGCCGGACTCGACGAGTCGGCCGTCCTTGATGATCGTCACCGTGTCGCAGAGGACCTCGACCTCGGCGAGGATGTGACTGGACAGTAGGACGGTGCGGCCGGCGTCCACCGCTTCCCGGACGCAGTGCTGGAACACCTCCTCCATCAGGGGGTCGAGGCCCGAGGTGGGCTCGTCCAGGACGAGCAGGTCGGTGCGGGCCGCGAACGCCGCGACGAGCACGACCTTCTGCCGGTTGCCCTTGGAGTACGTGCGGACCCGGCGGCGGGTGTCCAGCGCGAACGCCTCGGCCAGCCGTCGTTCCGCCGCCTCGTCGCGGCTGCCGCGCAATCCCGCCAGCGCGTCGAGAACCTGCTGCCCGGTGAGGTTGGGCCACAGCGTGACCTCGCCGGGCACGTACGACAGACGCCGGGTGACCTGGTCGCCGTGCCGGCCCGGGTCGAGGCCGAGCACCGTGACCCGCCCGGCGGTGGCCCGGTAGAGCCCGAGCAGCACCCGGATCGTGGTCGACTTGCCGGCCCCGTTGGGTCCGAGAAAGCCGTGCACGCTGCCATGCCGCACCCGCAGGTCGAGCCCGTCCACCGCGGTGAACGTGCCGAACCGTTTGACCAGGCCGGTGACGTCGACGACCGGCTGTTCAGCTGTCACCGGCCCGGCCCTTCTCGATGGCGGTCAGCAGGGCGTCGCCGATGGTCCGGGCCAGGCGCCGCTGGTGCGGCTGCGCCAGCCGGACGTAGAGATCGGCGGCTCGCCGCGCATGGTCGATGTCGATCGACCGCAGCGCCTCGTCGGCGCCGGCGCCCAGCTGGCGGTGGATGCGGTCGACGACCGCGGTCGCGATCCGGTTCATCTCCTGCTCGTCGAGCAGGTGGGCGTGCTCTTCCCGCTCGGCTATCCGGCCGAAGAGGGCGGCGCTGTCGACCAGCCCGGCCTCGGTGAGCCTCTCGTAGAAGACCGCGGACTCCACCGGCATGTCACCGCGGTAGAACGCCAGCTCCATGAAGTCGCGTTCCTCGCGGATGACTCGCCGGGTTCTCTCGTCGGTCGTCCGATCCTGCATCCGGTCGTAGAACAGCACGATCGAAGCGGGCATCGGCGACAGGTGGCCGTCACGTTCGACGCCGGTGATCAAGCGCTGCAGGCGTTCGCGCTGGCCCTGCAGCTCGTGCACCTGTTGCTCGACGGACTCGACGCCGGCTCGCAGATCGGCCAGGACCGACTCGCGGCGAAGGTCGAGGGAGGCACCGGCCGACGGCGTCTGGTCGCCGAGCATCACCGCGATGGTGGCCAGCGCGATGCCGGCCTGCGCCAGCCAGCGGATCCGCACCAGCCGGGCGACGTGCGCGAAGTCGTAGTCGCGGCGGCCGTCGTGCCGCTCGGGGACGGTCAGGAGCCCGATGTGATGGTAGTAGCGGATCGTGCGGACCGTCGTGCCGGTCAGATCCGCCAGCTCTTTGATACGCACTCGGGCAGTCTCCAGTGTGACGTCACGTCACAGTCAAGGCCGACGGCTTCCTCAGGGCGCTCATCTCGGCTCCCCACCAGCTCTTGATGCGACGCTAGACCGGCAACCGAGGCCGTCGGGAGGGCCGAAGGACCCCAAGCGCAACTACAGTCCGAGGTACGGCCGGCTCGGAGAAGGTGGGCTGCGGTGACCAAACAGAAGCAAATCGAGCGACTACCCAAGACCCTCTACGAGGCCGAGCTGTTCCGGCTGCAGGGTGAGCTCGTCAAGATGCAGGAATGGGTGAAGACCACGGGCGCCCGGGTCGCCGTCGTCTTCGAGGGGCGCGACGCCGCCGGTAAGGGAAGCACGATCAAGCGGGTCACCGAGTACCTCAATCCGCGCCTCGCCCGCATCGCCGCGTTGCCCGCGCCCACCGAGCGCGAGCGCGGGCAGTGGTACTTCCAGCGCTACGTCGAGCATTTCCCGGCCGCCGGCGAGATCGTGTTGTTCGACCGGAGCTGGTACAACCGGGCCGGCGTCGAACGGGTGATGGGCTTCTGCAGCAAGGCGGAATACATGCGCTTCCTGCACCAGTGCCCGATCTTCGAACGGCTCCTGACCGAGGACGGGATTCTGCTGCGCAAGTACTGGTTCTCGGTCAGCGACCACGAGCAGGAGAAGCGTTTCCAATCCCGGCTCCAGGACCCGATGCGCCGCTGGAAGCTCTCTCCGATGGACCTCGAGTCGATCAGCCGCTGGGAGGACTACTCCCGGGCCAAGGACGAGATGTTCCTGCACACCGACATCCCGGAGGCGCCCTGGTACGTCGTGGAGAGTGAGGACAAACGGCGGGCGCGGATCAACATGATCGCCCACCTGATCTCCACGATTCCCTACCACGAGGTGCAGCGCGTGCCGCTGTCACTGCCACCCCGGCCGCCGTCGGTCGGTTACCAGCGAACCCCGCGCGAGATGCAGACGCTCGTGCCGGACCACGCCGAGTCGCTGACGGCCGGCCCTTCCCCGGTCAGGACGAAGCGCAAACCAGCCGGAAACCGGCGTAAAGCGCCAAGTTAGGTCGATCTATGAAGCTTGCCTACCTCCCCGTGAGCTGCTCGGACGCGCCTCGCGTCACGACGCTGACCCAGCACTGGCTCTTTCGCGCCGCAACCAGCGTCGCGGCGTACTACGCGCAGCAATCCGGCGGGCGGGACGCGATGGAGTTCCGCGTCTTCGACTGGTACCGGCTGCCGATGACCAGCCAGCAGTGGAACGCCGACCGGTTCGAGGTCGCCGGGAAGGTGATCCCCCTCGTGCAGGACGGGCTGGACGTCGATCTCTCCGTCTTCGATCACTTCGTGCTGGTCATCGACAAGGCAGATGCCTACCTCGGCGCCACACGTCCGCGAGACCGCAAGGTCACGCACATCGGGGCGCAGGATTTCGATCCGGCGGTGGTCGCGCACGAGATCGGGCACCAGTACAACGCCAACCACGCGAACCTGGCCGCGCCCGGTGGGCCCCAGGAGTACGGCGACGACTTCTGCGTGATGGGCGCCGAGGGCGCAAAGTTCAGCTATCGCGACGACCAGCTCGATTTCGCGCTCGAGGCCGGCCAGGCGGAGTGGCGCTTCTGCGCGAACTGCTTCGCGATGTTCTACGACGGCCTGCCGGCAAAGGGCGTGTGTCAGGCCGGAGGTCAACACCGCGCCGCCGGTTTCACGTTCGTGCTGCCTCATGACACGCAGGAGCCCGGCCAGCCGGACTGGCGGTACTGCTCCCGGTGCTTCGCGATGTTCTTCGACGGCTTCCCGGGCAAGGGGAGCTGCCCGGCCGGTGGTGGCCACGAGGCGATCGGCTTCCATTTCGTCCTGCCGCACGACATCACCGGGCCGGGGCAGGCGGACTGGCGATACTGCGTGCAATGCGGCGTGATGTTCTTCGACGGGTTCCCCACGAAGGGCTCGTGTCCGGCGGGACCGGGACACAGCCCGGCCGGCTTCAACTTCTCGCTGCCGCACGACCTCCCGTCGCATTCCGGCACCGGGCCGGGAATGACGGCGCCGGCGCTGCTGGCGTGCGGCTGGCTCGATCTGTCGCAGCCGGGCGTCGGGCGAGACATCGGCCTCGTCCTGCGCAATCGCCCCGCCGTCACCGTCGAGGAGCTTGCCGCGTTGCAAGGGGCGCCGCTGCCCGGGGTGCACGGCACTCCGGTCGTGGCCTGGGCGGACGGACTCCTGCCGCAGCCGGGCGGGGAACGACTCACCATCGAGTACCGCAGCCGGCGAGGCTATGACCGGGGCGTTCCCGTCACCGACACCGGCGCGCCCGGATACCTGGTTCTGCACGCGTCGACCGGGTCGGGACGGCAGACGAGTTCGCTGCGGATCGGCCTTCTTCCGGTGGAGCCCGGCGCGACGTTGTACCTCGACCAGGGTGGTCTCAACGTCACGGTCGTCTCGCACGACCCGGCCCTCGACGCGACCATCGTGCGGATAGCGAGCGAGACCTGGCCACCTCCGCCCGGCCAGGCGAACTGGCGCTACTGCCGGAAATGCCGGGCGATGTTCTACGACGGCTACCCCAGCAAGGGCGTGTGTCCGGCGGGGACGTACCACGCGGCCGCGGGCAGCAATTTCGTCCTGCAGCACGACGCCGTTCTCCCGGGTCAGGCGCAGTGGCGTTACTGCGGGAAGTGCATGGCGTTGTTCTTCGACGGTTTCCCCACGTCGGGGACGTGTCCGGCGGGCGGGCACGTGCCCACCGGGCCGAACTACTGCATCCCGTACAACGGTGGCCCCGGCCAGAGCGAATGGCGCTACTGCTCCCGATGCCAGGCGATGTTCTTCGACGGCTTCCCGTCGAAAGAGCGGTGTGCCGCCGGAGGGCCGCACACACCGGCCGGCTACGACTTCACGCTGCCGCACGACTCGTTGGGCGCCGGGCAGACGGACTGGCGCTACTGCGACAAATGCCAGACGATGTTCTACGACGGCGCCGCCACCAAAGGGGCATGCCCCGCCGGCGGGGCCCACGAGTCGGCCGGATTCGTCTTCGAGCTGCCCTTCGACGATCCCGCACTCGGCCAGCCCGACTGGCGCCATTGCCGCAACTGCCAGGTGCTGTTCTTCGACGGCTACCCCACGAAGGGCATGTGCCCGGCCGCCGGGCACACGCCGATCGGGTTCGATTTCGTCCTTCCCCACGACGCGCCGTCGCCCGGGCAGAACAACTGGCGATTCTGCGAAAAGTGCTCGGACCTGTACTTCGACGGTTACCGCGACAAGGGCGCATGCCCGGCCGGAGGATTCCACCGCGCGGCCGGCTTCAACTTCGTCATCGACCACAAGTAACCATCGGCCGCCCCGTCCGGGCGGGACGGGGCGGCCACGGGCATCAAGCGGGTCGGTGCCCGGTCACCGTTGCCGGGTCAGGACGGCGGGCCGGTAGGGCAGCAGGCCGTAGTCGCCGCCGGAGTTGGTGGCTCGGCCCTGGTAGAGCAGTTGGAGGTTGCACGGGTCGACGGTCATGGTCTGGTCGGCGGTGGAGCGGACCAGGTCGCCGTGGCTGATGTCGTTGGTCCAGGTGGCGCCGCTGTTGGCCTTACCGGCGAAGGGGTTGCTCTCGCTGGCGGCCTGCGGGGTCCAGGAGCCGCTGAGGCTGGTGGCGGTGAACGAGCGGAAGTACCGGCCCTGGCTTCCGATGGCCTCGACGATCATGAGGTACTGGTTCTGGCCGGCGACCTTGTAGACCTGCGGCGCCTCGAAGAGGTTGTTCGTGCTGTCGCTCATGACGGTGGTGTAGGAGGTGCCGAAGTTGCCGGGGAAGTTGCCGATCGGCATGCTCGCTCGGTAGATCTTGCCGTTGTCACCGGCGAAGAAGAGGTACATGTTGGTGCCGTCGCCGATGACGGTCTGGTCGATCGGGCCGGTGCCCGATCCGGAGATGCTGCCCGAGAACAGCGGCTGCGCCGCCGACCAGCCGTTGGCGTTCGTGGGGTCGCTGGAGGTCTTGTACGAGAAGGCGGTCGGGCCCCACTGGTAGGTGAGCACCCAGATGTTCTTGGGCGCGAAGTAGAAGAGCGTGGGCGCCACGGTGCCGGCGGACATGCCGTTCTGGCTGGCCGAGGCCATGTCGGACCAGTTGGTGAAGACGCCGAAGTTCATCGAGCCCCACGTCGACCCGTTGTCGTGCGTCGTCGCGTACACCAGATGTCCGCCGTTGTAGGGGACGGCGGTGAAGTCCTTGAGCGAGGCCCAGCCCGACCGGGGGTTCGTCAGCGCCCCGGTGGAGGTCCACCGGTAGGACGACGGAAGGGAACACGTGCCGCCGCCGGTCGGTGTCGTCGTGGGGGTGGAGCCACCGACTCGCGCGAGCGCCCATTGCTGGTTGGCGCCGTTCCAGTCGGCGTACTGGACGATGTTGCCGCCGTCGGCGGTGGAGGCGCCCTGCACCTCGACGGCCTTGCCGCTGTTGCGGTTGACCAGCTGGATGTAGCCGTCGATGTCCTGAACGCTGAACTGCTGGTTGGCGGCGTTGTTGTCGGTCCACTGGACGATCGAACCGCCGTCGGCGGTGGACCAGTTGTAGACGTCGAGGACCTTGCCGGACAGCCGTGACTTGAGCCGGTAGTAGCCGCCGCCGGAGTCGACGAACTGCCACTGCTGCTGGTTCTGGTCGTTACGGGACCACTGTGTGATCCGCGCCCCGTCGTTGGTGGCCAGGTTGTAGACGTCGAGCGCCTTTCCGCTGTTGCGGTTGACCAGCACGTACCAGGCGCTCGTGTCGATGGTGGCGGCCGACGCCGGGGGAGCGTAGACGAACGTGAGGACGCCGCCGGCCAGCGTGGTCAGCGCTGCGGCTGCCGCCGTCAGCCATCGGCGGCGTCGGGGCGGGGATGGATTCACGAGGTCCTCCTGAATGTTGCTGACGCGCGGTGGATCGCGAAGTGTCAGGTGATTGTGTTTTGTCGATGTTAACCTTCACAACCTTGCCGTCAAGAATCGAATCTCTCCAAATGGTCACTGAAAACTGGTTATGTGCGTGGCGGGTGGAAGTCGCGAACCGTTCCGGCCAGCCTTTCGGCGGTCGCCACGGCCGGCCCGGCACCGGCATCGACCAGCCAAAACCCGTTGCTACCACGGATGATCGCGATATCTGTCCGCGGCAGCGCCGGCGAATGCCTCTTGAAGACGCAGAAACATTCTGGCAATCTCACGCATCAAGCTGTTAACGCTCGCATCCCAATTCCCGCTGCCTCCCCCGGTGTGGACCTGGACGCGCTTGGCGCTGTTATCGCTAACACGATCCGAAAGGGGACACTCGCATGCGCACAAGACGAAGGCTGCTGGCCACGGCGCTCGGCGCCGTGCTGGCGGTGGCCGGCATCGCCCTCCCGGCCGGCAGCGCGGCCGCGGAGTCGAACGGCGGCGTGCGGGTCATGCCGCTGGGCGACTCGATCACCGAGGGCACGCAGGTTCCCGGCGGCTACCGCATCGGCCTGTGGCAACGGATGGCGGCCGCCGGCTACCGGGTCGATCTGGTCGGCACGCAGTTCAACGGGCCGGCCGCGCTCGGCGACCACGACCACGAAGGCCACCCCGGCTGGCGGATCGACCAGATCGACGCGAACATCAACGGATGGCTGGCCGGCGCCGGCCCCCGGACCGTGCTGCTGCACATCGGCACCAACGACGTCCTGCAGAACTACAACCTCGGCGGCGCGCCGGGCCGGCTGTCCACCCTCATCGACCACATCACGGCGGCGGCGCCCGCGGCCGACGTGTTCGTGGCCACGATCATCCCGTTGAGCTCGGCGAGCCAGGAGTCCGCCGCGCGCACCTTCAACGCCGCCGTTCCCGGGATCGTGCAGTCCAAGGTCAACGCCGGCAAGCGGGTCCACCTCGTCGACATGCACGCGGCGCTGACCTCCGCCGATCTCATCGACGGCATCCACCCCACCGCCACCGGCTACGACAAGATGGCCGCCACCTGGTACGCCGCGCTGCGCACCGTCCCCGGGTCGATCGGCGACCCCGGCGGCACCGGCAGCGACGGGGCACTGGTCAGCGCGGCCTCCGGCCGCTGCCTCGACGTGCCCGGCGGCAACACCGCCAACGGCACCCAGCCGATCATCTGGGACTGCAGCGGCGCCGCCAACCAGCGCTGGACCCTCAGCGGCCAGACCCTGCAGGCCGTCGGCAAATGCCTGGACTCACCCACCAACGCCACCGCCGGCGCCAAGGCGCAGCTGTGGGACTGCCACGGCGGCGCCAACCAGCGATGGAACCTCAACGCCAACGGCACGATCAGCAACGTCCAGTCCGGGCTCTGCCTGGACGTGAGCGGCAACGCCACCGCCAACGGCACGCAGGTCGTCCTGTGGACCTGCACCGCCGCTGCGAACCAGCGATGGACGAGGCGGTAACCGATGAGACGTCTGAGGACCGCGCTCGTCGCGGGACTGCTGCTGCTCGCCGGCGTCCTGCACGCCCCCGCCGCCCAGGCCCTGGAGAACGGCGTGGGCCGCACGCCGCCGATGGGCTGGAACAGCTGGAACACCTTCGGCTGCAACATCAACGAGACGCTGATCCGGCAGATGGCCGACGCCCTCGTCAGCAGCGGCATGCGGGACCTCGGCTACCAGTACGTCGTGGTGGACGACTGCTGGTTCAACCCCAACCGGGACTCGGCCGGGAACCTGCAGGGCGACCCCACGCGCTTCCCGAGCGGCATGAAGTCCCTCGGTGACTACCTGCACGGCAAGGGCCTGAAATTCGGCCTGTACGAGGTCCCGGTCGCCGAGACCTGCGCCCAGTACTCCAACGCGTACCCCGGCGCGACCGGCAGCCAGGGACACGAGGCGCAGGACGCGCGGCAGTTCGCGGCCTGGGGCGTCGACTACCTGAAGTACGACTGGTGCTCGCCCAGCGGCACCATCGACGAGCAGGTCGCCACGTTCGCCAGGATGCGCGACGCGCTGGCCGCCACCGGCCGCCCGATCCTCTACAGCATCAACCCCAACAGCTTCCACGCCAAGACCGGGCCGCAACGCAACTGGGGCGACGTGGCCAACATCTGGCGCACCACCGAGGACATCACCAACGCCTGGGACACCGGCCAGACCAACGGCTACCCGATGGGCGTACAGAACATCGTCAACGTCACCGTCCCGCTGGCCGGATACGCCCGGCCCGGCGCCTTCAACGACCCGGACATGATGGAGGTCGGCCGGGGCGGCATGACCGACACCGAGATGCGCAGCCACTTCGCCCTGTGGAGCGTCCTGGCCAGCCCGCTGATCGCCGGCAACGACATCCGCAGCATGAACACCGCCACGCAGACGATCCTGAAGAACCAGAACCTCATCGCCATCAACCAGGACTCCCTGGGGCGGCAGGGCACCCAGATCTCGAACGACGGCACCCGCCGGGTCCTGGCCAAGCCCCTGTCCAACGGCGACGTCGCCGTCGCCCTGTTCAATCAGGGGAGCGGCACCACGACCGTGTCGACCACGGCCGCCGCGATCGGCAAGACCGGCAGCTCCTTCACGCTGCGCGACGCCTGGACGGGCGCGACCAGCACCAGCAGCGGATCGATCAGCGCCTCCGTGCCCGGCCACGGCACCGTGGTGTACCGGGTCAGCGGCGGCGGCACCGGCACTCCCTCCGGTGCCACCACCCTGGTCAGCGCCGCGTCCGGCCGCTGCCTGGACGTGCCGAACGGCAGCACCGCCAACGGCACCCAGCCGGTCATCTGGGACTGCAACGGCGGCGCCAACCAGCGCTGGACCAGCTCCGGTTCGACGCTGCAGGCGCTCGGCAAGTGCCTCGACGCGCCGGTCAACGCCACCGCCGGCGCCAAGGCCCAGCTCTGGGACTGCAACGGCGGCGCCAACCAGCAGTGGACGCTCACCAGCGACGGCACCGTCCGCGGCACCCAGTCCGGGCTCTGCCTCGACGTCGACCACAACCTGACCGCCAACGGCACCGTCGTCCTGCTCTGGACCTGCACCGCCGCCGCCAACCAGCGGTGGTCCCGCGTCTGAACCCGAGGAGCTCCCATGCGCTCGAAACTCGTCGGCAGCCTCCTGACAGTCGCGATGCTGTGCCTCGCCGCCCTGCTCGCGCCGGCCGCGCACGCCGACAACCCGATCGTCCAGACCATCTACACCGCCGACCCCGCCCCGCTGGTCTACAACGGCCGCGTCTACCTCTACACCGGGCACGACGAGGACAACTCGACCTACTTCACTATGAAGGAGTGGCGGGTCTGGTCGTCCGCCGACATGGTCAACTGGACCGACCACGGCTCGCCGCTGAACCTGGCCAGCTTCACCTGGGCCAGCGCCAACGCCTGGGCCGGGCAGACCGTCTACCGCAACGGCAAGTTCTACTGGTACGTCCCGATGACCGTGCGGGCGACCGGGCAGATGGGCATCGGCGTGGCCGTCTCGAACAGCCCCACCGGCCCGTTCACCGACGCGATCGGGCGTCCCCTGGTCAGCAACGGCCAGATCGACCCGACCGTGTTCGTCGACGACGACGGTCAGGCGTACCTCTACTGGGGCAACCCCGATCTCTGGTACGTCCGGCTGAACGCCGACATGACCTCGTACTCGGGAAGCCCCACCAAGATCGCGCTGACCACCGCCGGCTTCGGCACCCGCACCGGTGACGCCAACCGCCCGACCCTGTTCGAAGAGGGGCCGTGGGTGTACAAGCGCAACGGCCTGTACTACATCGTCTTCGCGGCGAAGTGCTGCTCGGAGTTCATCGCCTACTCGACCGCGACCGGGCCGACCGGACCGTGGACCTACCGCGGGACGGTCATGCCGACCCAGGGCGGCAGCTTCACCAATCACCCCGGAGTCATCGACTTCAACGGCGGGTCGTACTTCTTCTACCACAACGGCGCGCTGCCCGGCGGCGGTGGCTACACCCGGTCGGTGGCGGTGGAGAAGTTCAGCTACAACGCCGACGGCACCATCCCGACGATCACCATGACCAGCGCCGGCGCACCCCAGGTCGGCACGCTCAACCCGTACGTGCGTCAGGAGGCCGAGACCATCGCCTGGGAGAGCGGGGTCGAGACGGAGCCGGCGAGCGAGGGCGGCATGAACGTCGGCTACATCGACAACGGCGACTACATCAAGGTGAAGGGCGTCGCCTTCGGCGGCGGCGCGACCTCGTTCTCCGCGCGGGTCGCCTCGGCCGCGTCCGGTGGCAAGATCGAGCTCCGGCTGGGCAGCCCCACCGGCACGATCGCCGGCACCTGCACGGTCCCGGGCACCGGCGGCTGGCAGACCTGGACGACCGTCACCTGCCCGGTGAGTGGCGCCACCGGCACGCAGGACCTGTACCTGCGGTTCACCGGCGGCAGCGGCTCGCTGTTCAACGTGAACTGGTGGCAGTTCGGCGGGTCGGCCGCCACCACCGACGCGATCACCAACGGCAACGCGGAGAACGGCACCACCGGCTGGCGAGTGTTCGGCGCCGGAACGCTGACGCCGACCACGAGCGTGGCGCACGGCGGAAGCGGGTCCTTGGCGATCACCGGCCGCACCGCGTCGTGGAACGGCATCGCGCAGGACGTGACGTCCCGCCTGACCAACGGCAAGACCTACACCGCGAGCGCCTGGGTCCGGACCCAGAGCGGCACGCCGGCGGCACGCGCCACGCTGGCGATCACCGCGGGCGGCTCGACCAGTTACGTGTCGCTGACCCCCTCGACCACGGTCAACGCGGGCGGCTGGACGCAACTGTCCGGCACCACCGCCGTGTCCTGGAGCGGGACCTTGTCGAACGCCACGTTCTACGTCGAGACCGACGCCGGCACCGACGGCTACTACCTCGACGACGTCTCCCTCCAATAGCAACCATCCCCGCCCCCCGTTCAGGAGGAATCGTGCGCCTTATCGTTCGCACCGCGGTGAGCCTCATCCTCGCCGTCACCGCCGTCACCGTCACTCAGCAAGCCGCCTCGGCCGCCGTCGTGGGCACCCCGGCCCGCATCGTCGGCGCGGCCTCGGGGCGGTGCCTCGACGTCCCCAACTCCAGCACCACCAACGGCGCGCAGACGCAGCTCTACGACTGCTCCGGCGCCGCCAACCAGTCCTGGACCTACACCACCACCAAACAACTCACCGTGTACGGCACCAAGTGCCTCGACGCGTCCGGCCGGGGCACCACCAACGGCACCGCCGTCGTCATCTGGGACTGCAACGGCCAGACCAACCAGCAGTGGAACGTGAACGCCGACGGCACCATCACCGGCGTCCAGTCCGGCCTCTGTCTCGATGCGAACGGGGCGGCCACCGCGAACGGCACAAAGATCATCATCTGGTCCTGCAACGGCCAGGCCAACCAGCGGTGGAGCCAGGGCACGTCGACCGCGACCGGCGGGCCCTGCGACCTGTACGCGGCCGGCGGCACCCCGTGCGTGGCCGCGCACAGCACGGTGCGGGCGCTCTACAGCTCCTACCGCGGCAGCCTCTACCAGGTGCGGCGCGCGTCCGACAACACCACCAGGAACATCGGCGCGGCCGACGGCGCCGGCCAGGATTCCTTCTGCGCCGGTACGACCTGCGTGATCACCGTGGTGTACGACCAGTCCGGCCACGGCAACGACCTGTGGTACCAGGGGTCGTCGGTGGTGCCCGGCTCTTCGCAGAGCAAGCCGGCCGTCGCGACCACCGAGTCGCTGAGCATCGGCGGCGCCAAGGCCTACTCCCTGTACATCAACCCCGGCAACAGCTACTGGCGCGACGGGCACCTGACCGGCGTGCCCACCGGCAGCGCGCCGGAGGGCATGTACATGGTCACCAGCGGCACCCACGTCAACAGCGGCTGCTGCTTCGACTACGGCAACAGCGAGACCACCCGCAAGGCCGACGCGGCCGGCGCGATGGACGCCCTCAACTTCGGCAAGCAGTGCTGGTTCGGCGGCTGCTCGGGAAGCGGCCCGTGGGTGCAGGCCGACCTCGAGTGGGGTCTGTTCCCCGGCGGCAGCACCTCGTGGAACCCGAACCAGCGGGCCTTCACCAGCAAGTTCGTGACCGCGACGCTGAAGAACAACGGGACCTCGCGGTTCGCGATCAAGGGCGGCGACGCGCAGTCCGGCAGCCTGACGACGCTCTGGGACGGCGCTCTTCCCTCCGGGTACAACCCGATGAAGAAGCAGGGCGCGATCGTCCTCGGCAGCGGCGGTGACTGCTGCAAGCCCGACGGCGGCGCGAACCTGAGCGCCGGGACCTTCTACGAGGGCGCCATGGTGGCCGGCTACCCGTCCGACGCCACCGAGAACGCCGTCCACGCCAACATCATCGCCGCCGGCTATCGCTGAAGGAGTGATCGTATGCCCCGCTTCACCCGCCGGTCCCTGCTCGCCGCGGCCGGAGCCACCGGCCTGTTGCGCGCGACTCCCGCATTCGCCGCCATCCCCGGACCGACCAGCTACTCCGCCTCCTGGTCGTCGGTCGACCAGCACCCGCCGGCGCCGGAATGGTTCCAGGACGCCAAGTTCGGGATCTACTACCACTGGGGAGCGTTCAGCGTTCCCGCGTACGTCAACGAGTGGTACCCGCGGAACATGTACAACAACGGCTCGAACGAGAACAACCACCACAAGGCGGTGTACGGGGATCCGTCCGTGTGGCCGTACCACAACTTCATCAACGGCGCGCGCGACAAGGCCGGCAACTGGGTCCAGTTCGCCCCCAAGCTGGTCTCGGCCGGGGGCGCGTTCGACCCGGGCGCCTGGGCTCAGCTGTTCGCCGACGCCGGTGCGAAGTTCGCCGGACCGGTCGCCGAGCACCACGACGGCTTCTCGATGTGGAACAGCAGCGTCAACGAGTGGAACTCGGTGGCCCGGGGACCGAAGCTGGACCTGCTGCGGCTGCACGCCGACGCCATTCGCGGCAAGGGCCTCAAGCTCATGGTCGCGATGCACCACGCGTACAACTTCACCGGTTATTACCAATGGGTGCCCAGCCAGTCCGACGCCGGCCTGCGCAAGCTCTACGGCCAGCTGGGCGCCTCGGCCGAGCAGCAGCTCTGGTACGACAAGCTGCGCGAGGTAATCGACGGCTACCAGCCCGACATCATCTGGCAGGACTTCAACCTCACGCAGCTGCCCGAGTCCCGGCGGCTGGACTTCCTGGCCTACTACTACAACCGGGCGGTCGCCTGGGACCGGGAAGTCGTCGCGACCTACAAGGACGGGTTCGACAACCGCGGCGAGGTCTTCGACTTCGAGCGCGGCGGCCCGGCCGGCATCCAGACGCCGTACTGGCTGACCGACGACAGCATCAGCAGCTCCAGCTGGTGCTACACGACCGGCATCGGCTACTACTCGACCAACGCGCTGCTGCACGCGCTCATCGACCGGGTGAGCAAGAACGGCAACATGGTCCTCAACATCGCGCCGATGGCCGACGGCACCATCCCGTCCGGGCAGCAGACGATCCTGCGCGGCATCGGCGACTATCTCCGGCGCTTCGGGGAATCGATCTACGCCACCCGGGCCTGGACCGCGTTCGGCGAGGGTCCCACCCAGATGGGCGGTGGAACGTTCCAGACGCCGCGCACCGGAACCGCGCAGGACGTCCGCTTCACCCAGAGCAAGAACAGCCGCATCCTGTACGCCACCCTGCTCGGCTGGCCCGGCGGGATCGCGCACCTGACCACGCTGAGCGCCAACCGGATCAACCTCGGCACCCTGACCTCGGTGCAGTTGCTCGGCAGCACCGCCGGCACCTACATCGACCTTCCCACCCGCACCCAGGACGGCGGCGGCCTGCACATCACGCTGCCCTCCACCGCCCCGTACAGCGCCCCGGCGTACGTGCTGAAGCTGACCTTCTCGGGAACCATCCCCACGCTCGGCTCCGGCAGCTCCGGCCTGCCCACCGGCTGGACGCGAATCACCAACGTCACCACGGGCCTGGTCCTGGACGGCGGCGGCAACGTCGCCTCCGGCTCGCAGCTCAAGCAGTGGAACTACGACGGCAGCACGAATCTCCAGTGGCAGCTGGTCGCGCTGGGAAGCGGCTGGTACCGCCTGGTCAACCGGACCAACGGACTGGTCGCCGACAGCGGCGGCAACACCGCCAACGGCGCCCTGGCCATCGAGACCTCCTGGAACGGCGGAAACAACCAGCAGTGGCGGCTCAACGACATGGGTGGCGGCCGCTACCAGATCATCAACCGGGGCACGGGCACGGCCCTCGACAGCGGCGGCATCAGCACCGTCGGCGCGCCGGTGAAACTGTGGGCGCCCGACTCGAGCACCAATCTGCAATGGACGATCGCCGCGGTCTGACGGCCGGTCCGCCTCCGACCCCGAAAGGAGACTCCGTGCCCCGACCGATGCTGACCGTGGCCGCGACGGCCGCGCTGACCACCGTGGCCGCGGTCGTCGCCGTGGCGGCCTGCTCCGGGCCGGCCCTCGCCGCCGGCACCACCCTCTATGCCGCTCCGTCCGGAAGCGGCACCAGTTGCACCGCCGCCCAACCGTGCTCGCTGGCCGCGGCCCAGACGGCCGCGCGGTCGTTGACCGCCTCGATGTCCGGCGACATCGTCGTCCAGCTGGCCGACGGCGTGTACCGGCAGTCGTCGCCGCTGCGGCTGACCGCCGCCGACTCCGGCGCCAACGGCTACCGCGTGGTGTGGCAGGCCGCTCCGTCGGCCCATCCGGTGATCAGCGGCGCGCGGGCGGTCACCGGGTGGTCGCTCGTCGACTCGGGCCGCAACATCTGGCGGGCCAACGTGGGTGCCGGGATCGACAGCCGGCAGCTCTACGTCAACGGCGCCGTGGCCACGCGGGCCCGGACCCAGGTCAACCGGGCCGACTTCACCGCCGACAGCACCGGTCTGCGCTTCACCAACGGCGCCCTGAGCTACCTGAACAACCTGGCCAACCAGAGCCGCGTTCAGGTGGAGGGCGTCGGCTCCTTCACCGATCGGTACGCGTCGGTGCAGCGGATCAGCGGCAACCAGATCACGATGCAGCAGCCCGGCTGGAGCAACAACAACTTCGGGTACGACACGTTCGCCCAGCCGCACCGGGCCGGCCCGCTCTACCTGAGCAACGCCTACGAGTTCCTGGACACGCCGGGGGAGTGGTACCTCGATCCCGGAACCGGCGCGCTGTCCTACATCCCGCTCGCCGGGCAGAGCATGAGCACCGCCGCGGTGGAGCTGCCGACGCTGTCGTCCCTGGTCGAGGTCGGCGGCAGCTACGCCGCGCCCGCGCACCACATCACCTTCAGCGGGATCACCTTCACCGGTACGAGCTGGCTCGGTCCCAGCAGCAACCAGGGTTACGCCGATCAGCAGACCGGCGCCTACATCTACGGCACCTGGAACTGGCCCAGCTTCACGTCCTGCAACGAGGGCTGCACCCAGTTCGAGGCCACCCGGCCCAACTGGCAGCAGTCCCCGGCTGCCGTGCAGGTCTCGGCGGCCAACAACATCACCTTCACCGACTCCCAGTTCGTCAATCTGGGGCAGACCGCGATCGGTATCGGCAACGACGCCAACGCCCACGGCAGCGGCGTCGGGCTGGGCGCCAGCAGCATCACGGTGACCCGATCGGAGATCGCCCGGGACGTGGCCGGCGGCATCGTCGTCGGCGGGGTGCGGGCCGACGCGCACCACCCGGGCGACGCCCGCATGGTCAACCGGGACATCACGATCAGCAACAACCGGCTGCACGACCTGGGACTCGAGCATCGGGGCATCGTGTCGGTGCTGACCACCTACGTCACCAACGCCTCGGTGGCGCACAACGAGGTCTACAACCTGCCGTACACCGGCATGTCCCTCGGCTACGGGTGGGGTTCCAACGACGCCGGGGGCAGCAACACCTATGCCAACCGGGGGCTGTACAACTACCAGCCCCGCTACTCGACGGCCACCACGGCGTCCGGTAACCAGCTCGTCGGCAACTACGTGCACGACGTCATGCAGCAGATGACCGACGGCGGGTGCATCTACACCCTGTCGGCCAACCCGGGCGGGCTCATCAGCGACAACTACTGCCTGCGGACCAACGGCTGGTTCGGGCTCTACTTCGACGAGGGCTCCCGCTACTACACCGCCCGCACCAACGTCTTCTCGGCCACCGGCACCTGGGCGACCGCCAACTACTGGGGCGCCGAGAACATGGGCAACTTCACCGTCACCGGCAACTGGTCGACCAACGGCAGCTCGAACGTCACCAACGGCGACCGCGGCAACGTCGTGTCGGGGAACGTGACCGTGACCAACGGCAACTGGCCGTCGGGCGCGCAGGCGGTGATGGCGGCGGCCGGGCCGCAGAGCGGCAGCAGCCAGAGCCTGCGGATCACCGGCGTTCAATCCGGTCGCTGCCTCGACGCCGGCACCGGCGCCAACGGTGTCCAGTCGCAGCTGTGGGACTGCGGTACCGGGACGAGCCAGCAATGGACCTACACCACCGGCAAACAACTGCGGGTGTACGGGAACAAGTGCCTCGACGCCTCCGGGCAGGGCACCACCAGCGGCACCGCGGTGATCGCCTGGGACTGCTCGAGCCAGGCGAACCAGCAGTGGAACCTCAACGCCAACGGCACCATCACCGGCGTGCAGTCCGGGCTGTGCCTGGACGTCATCGGCAACGCGACCGCGAACGGCACCAAGGTCGACCTGTGGACCTGCCACGGCGGCGCCAACCAACAGTGGAAGGGCATCTCATGAGAAGACGAAGGTGGCCGGCGGCGGCCACACTGCTGACGATGCTGGCCGGTCTGCTGGTCGCGTTCCCGGCGCCGGCTCAGGCCGCGACGGCGATCACCGTCAACGGGTCGTCGGGCGGACGGACCTTCGACGGCGTCGGGGCCATCAGTGGCGGCGGCGGGAACAGCCGCCTGCTGTTCGACTACCCCGAGCCGCAGCGCAGCGACATCCTCGACTACCTGTTCAAGCCGGGCTACGGCGCGGCGATGCAGATGATGAAGGTGGAGATCGGCGGGGACACCAACTCGACCTCCGGCGCGGAGCCGAGCCACGAACACACCCGGGGGGCGGTGAACTGCGACCGCGGGTACGAGTGGTGGCTGATGGGCCAGGCGAAGGCGCGCAACCCGAACATCAAGCTCGTCGGGCTGTCGTGGGGAGCGCCCGGCTGGATCGGCAACGGCAACTTCTGGTCCAGCGACGCGATCGACTACCTCATCGCGTGGCTCGGCTGTGCCACCTCGCACGGCCTGACGATCGACTATCTCGGCGGCTGGAACGAGCGCGGCCGCGATGTGACCTGGTACAAGAACCTGCGCTCGGCGCTCAACTCGCGCGGGTACCCGAACGTGAAGATCGTGGCCTCCGACGAGTTCGGCTGGGGAACCGCGGACGACGCGCAGCGCGACCCCGCCTTCGCCGCCGCCGTGTCGGTGGTCGGCAGCCACTACGTATGCGGCTACCGCAGCGCGCAGACCGACTGCCCGAGCTCGGCCAACGCCGTCAACTCCGGCAAAGCGTTGTGGGCCAGCGAGAACGGATCCGACGACTACAACGCCGGCGCGACGGCCCTGGCCCGCGGGATCAACCGCGACTACATCGACGGGAAGATGACCGCGTACCTCAACTGGCCGGTCATCGCCGCGATCACCCCCAACATCCCGTGGGGAACCACCGGAGTCGCGATGGCGCCGCAACCCTGGTCGGGCTACTACTCGATCGGCAAGAGCACCTGGGTGATGGCGCAGACGACGCAGTTCACCGCGCCGGGCTGGCGCTATCTCGACGGTGCCACCGGCTACCTCGGCGGGAGCAAGAGCAACGGCAGTTACGTCTCGCTCAAGTCGCCGAACAACAGCGACTACAGCACGATCGTCGAGACGATGGACGCCGCCTCGGCGCAGGACCTCACGTTCAGCGTCACCGGTGGGTTGTCGACCGGCACCGTCCACGTGTGGTCGACCAACGTCCGGTCGGGCAACAGCGCCGACCACTTCGTCCGGCGCAGCGACATCACCCCGGCGAACGGGTCGTTCTCGCTGACGGTCCAGCCCGGCTACGTCTACAGCATCACCACCACCAGCGGTCAGGGCAAGGGCACCGCCACCAGCCCGGCGCAGGGCAACCTGGCCCTGCCGTACGCCGACAGCTTCGACGGCTACCAGACCGGCCGGGAAGCGAAGTACCTGATGGACCACCAGGGCTCGTTCGAGGTGGTGGCCTGCGCCGCCGGTCGTGCCGGTCAATGCGTACGCCAGATGTCGGAGCAGACGCCGATCTTCTGGACGTCGGGTCACGCCGAGCCGTTCAGCCTGCTGGGCGATCTCAGCTGGCGCAACTACACGGTCTCCTCCGACGTCCTGCTGGAGAAGTCGGGCTACGCCCAGCTCATCGGCCGGGCCACCAACTACAACCATGAAGGCCCGCAGAACCTCAACGCCTACTACCTGCGGGTGGCCGACAACGGCTCGTGGTCCATCCGCAGCAACAACACCAGCGGCAACCAGCGGACCCTCCTCAGCGGCAGCGTGGCGGCCCTGGGCACCGGCCGCTGGCACAAGCTGTCGCTCACGCTCAACGGCAGTAGCCTGACCGCCGCCATCGACGGCGCCACCGTCGGCAGCGTGTCCGACTCGACCTGGGTGGCCGGCCAGATCGGCTACGCCACCGGACAGGGCGTGACGGCGCAGTTCGACAACCTGTCGATCACCCCGCTCGGAGGCGGGTCCGGTCCCACCGGGGAGATCCGCGGGGCGGGCTCCAACCGGTGCCTGGACGTCAACGGGCAGAGCCAGGCCGACGGGGCGACCGTGCAGATCTGGGACTGCAACAGCGGCACCAACCAGCGCTGGACGCTGACCTCCGGCAACCAGCTCACGGTCTACAGCGGGGGCAAGTGCCTCGACGCGCCGAGCGCCGCCAACGGCGCCCGGATCCGGATCTGGTCCTGCACGGGTGCGACCAACCAGCAGTGGCGGGTCAACGCCGACGGCACCATCACCGGCGTCGCCTCCGGCCTGTGCCTGGACGTGACCGGCGCGGCAACCACCAACGGCGCGGCGGTCGAGCTGTGGACCTGCAACGGGGGCAGCAACCAGCAGTGGATCAGATCCTGACGGGTCGGTGACGGCCGCCGTCCGGCGGCGCCGAGCTCAGGGGGCCGGGGATCCAGCAGGGGGATTCCCGGCTCCCTGTTATCCAGCCTTGCAAACATAATACGTATGCTCTTATATTTTCGTGACGATGAACTCCCCGTTACCACGGTCTCTCCAACAAAGGACCTCAATATGGGTGGAATCGCACGATCACGCGTCCTCGGCGGCGCCGGGGTTCTGGCCATCGCCCTCGCGCTGACCGCCTGCGGAGGCGGCGGCGACGGTGGCGGCGGCTCGGCCGGCTCATACGGCTTTCCGCAGGTCGCTCAGGACGACAAGGCCGAGATCACGGTGTGGGTGGACGCCGACCGCTCGGGCGCGGCGGACGCCTTCAAGAAGGCCAACCCGGACGTGCCGATCAAGGTGGTCACCTATGACGGCTCCGCGAACGGGTCCAACTCGTTCCGTACCAAGATGCAGTTGTTCGACCGGGCCGGCAGCGGCTGGCCGGACGTCGTGTTCTCGACCCAGAACAACGACGCGGCGTGGGCGAGCCAGAAGTCCGGCGGCAAGCAGGCGTTCGCCGCGGTGCTCGGCGGCGGGCTGGTCCCCAAAACCACGCTCGACGGGTTCACGCCGGGCTCGCTCGACCCGTGCACGGTGGCGGGCAAGGTCTACTGCCTGCGCAACGATCTCGCCCAGGCGGTGCTCTGGTACAACAAGAGCCTGCTGACGAAGTTCGGCTACGCGGTGCCGGCGACCTGGGAGGATTACCAGGCGCTCGGCGAGAAGGTGGCACGGGAGCACCCCGGCTACATCGTCGGGACCGTCGGTGACGCGTGGACCCCGGAGGTCTTCTTCTGGGCCAGCAAGTGCCAGGCGAACGGCGTGACCGGGCCCGCGTCCGTCACCGTCGACACCGGCACGACCCAGTGCAAGCGGGCCGCGTCCATGCTCGACACCCTCATCAAGAACGGCACCACTCCCAACGTCAGCGTCTTCACGCCCGAGTTCGTGAAGAAGTACTCGGGCAAGGTCCTGGTGATGCCCGGACCGGCCTGGTACGCCGGGGCCATCTTCAACAACCCGCAGTCGCTGAACGTCCCCAAGGGGCAGCTCGGCGTCGCCGATCCACCGGCCTGGACGGGAGACACCGCGGTGACCGGTAACGTCGGTGGCGGAACCTGGTTCATCAGCAGCCATGCGAAGAACCTGAAGGCGGCGGCGAAGTTCGCCGCGTTCGTCACCACCGCCGACGCCTACCAGGTGAACCTGGCCCCTGGTTACCCGGCCTTCGCGGCCGCGGCCGGCAAGTGGGTCAAGAAGCAGGAGTCGAGCGGCTACTACGCGACCGACCTGCAGCCGATCGTCAAAGCCGGCACGGAGATCTGGGACGGCTGGGGCTCCGGGATCTTCAGCCAGGAGGCGATCTGGGCCAAGACCATGACGCCGGCCATCGCCGACGGCAAGAGCCTGGTCGCTCTGCTTCCCGAGTGGGAAACGGCGATCAAGAACCAGGCCCAGGTCAACGGTTACACGGTCACATGACTGCGGTGGAACAGATGGCCCGGCCGGCGGCGCTCCCACGCCGGCGGCCGGGCGGCCGGCCGATGGGCGGCGGCCGAAGTGCGATGAGCTACGGCTTCGTCGCCCTCTACGCGGCGCTGACCGTGGCCTTCGGGATCCTGCCCGCCCTGTACGCGCTGTACCTCGCCTTCACCGACGGCAACGGGGGGTTCGCCGGGCTCGCGAACTTCAGCAAGGTGGTCCGGGACTTCCGCTTCCTGCCCGCCGTCGGGCACGTCGCGTACTTCCTGGTGATCTGGCTGATCGCGCTGGTCGTGCTCGTGACGGTCCTCGCGGTCGCGGTGCACGCCATCCGGATACGCTGGCTCGGCAGCAGCCTGCGGCTGATCTTCTATCTGCCCGGCGCGCTGGCCGGCGCGTCGAGCGTGCTGCTCTGGCTGTTCCTGCTGGACCCGACGGCCAGCCCGGTCGGCGGCCTGCTGCGGTTGTTGGGCCTCTCCGGTTTCGTCCAGGTCATCGTCCCCGGTCACCTGCCGATCATCTTCGCGATCATCGCGTTCTGGACCGGCGCCGGTGGCTGGATCGTGATCATGTACGGCGCGCTCAACAACATCAGCGCCGAGGTTGTCGAGGCCGCCCGCATCGACGGGGCCGGCCCGATCCCGATCGCCTGGCATATCCAGCTGCCGATGCTGCGTAAGTGGATCTCGTACATGGGGATCATGTCGCTGGCCGCGGGCACCCAGCTGTTCGTGGAGCCGCAACTGCTGTCTCAGGCCAGCAACGCGGTGGTGCCCAACGACTACTCACTCAACCAGTTGGCCTACCAGTACGCGTTCCAGCAGAACGACTTCAACGGCGCGGCGGCGATCTCGTTGCTGCTGCTGGTCATCGCCCTCGCGCTCTCGGCGGTGTTCGTGCTGCGCGGCGGCCTGTTCGAGACGGACTGAACAATGACGACAGCGACAACCGGCCGGCAGCCCGGTCTCGGCGGCTGGAGCGGCCGTACGATCGCTGGGGTCGTCTTGGCGATCTTCGTGCTGTTCTTCGTGATCCCGATCGTCTGGCTGCTTCTGGCGACGACGAAGTCCGCTCGTGACCTCATCGTGCGCAACCCGTTCGCCCCGGGCGCGGCCGGCGACCTGAGAACCAACTGGCACCAGCTCTTCGCGTTCCAGGACGGCGCGGTCACGACCTGGGTGGGCAACTCGGCGCAGTACGCGCTGGGCGCGCTCGTGATCGCCCTGATCGCCGGCGTCCCGGCCGGCTACGCCCTCGCCCTGACGCGGTTCCGGTTCCGCCGGCTGCTGCTGATCCTCACGTTGATCGTCATGCTGATCCCGAACACGGCGCTCGTCCTGCCCATCTTCCTGGAGCTGAACTCCGTCGGGCTGATCGGCAGTCCGCTCTCGGTGATCCTGCCGATGTCGTTCTTCCCGTTCGGCGTCTACCTCACCTACATCTATTTCTCCACGAGCATCCCGCGGGACCTGCTGTCCGCGGCGCGCATCGACGGATGCTCGGAGCTCCAGGTGTTCACCCGGGTGGCATTGCCGCTGGCCGCGCCGATCGTCGCCCTTGTCGCCTTCTTCAGCTTCGTGCAGAGCTGGAACAACTTCTTCCTGCCGTTCGTGATGCTGCCGTCCAGCGACGGTTATCCGATCCAGGTCGGGCTCACGTCCCTGCTCGCGTCGACGCCGGCGTTCAATCCCAGCTCGGCCGGCACGCAATCGGTGCAGCTGCCGACCCTCGCGCTGGCGACGGTGATCTCGGTGCTGCCGGTGCTGGTCGTCTTCCTCTTCGCCCAGCGTTTCCTGGTCGCCGGCATGACCGCGGGCGGCACGAAGGAGTGAGTCGAATTCCGGCCGAGAAGGAGCAACTGTGAAGGTCACCGGATACCGCAGCCTCAGGACCGGGCACGACTGGGGCCGGCTGATCGGCGACGCCAACGGCGTGATGCCCGGGCCGCGCACCGACGTCCATGTGCTGATCCTGGAGACCGACGCCGGAATCGACGGCGTGGGCATCGGACCGCACGCCGACGTCGATCGGGTCTTCGGCGCCGTGCTGGGGCAGGATCCGCGGGGGGTCTCGGCGCTCTACGACCGGATGCTCGCCTGGGCCTTCAAAGCCGGGCACGGGGGCGCGACGTTCGGCGCGATCGGCGCGATCGACACCGCGCTGTGGGACCTCAAGGCCAAGGCGGCCGGCGAGCCGTTATGGCGTACGCTCGGCGCCCTCGACCGGTTCGTGCCGGGCTACGCCTCCGGCCTCGACATCGCGCTCGACGACGCGGGGCTGGTCCGCCTCTACTCGGAGTTCGCCGATCGCGGTTTCAGCAGCGGCAAGCTCAAGGGCGGCCGGGACCTGACCGACGACCTCCGCCGCCTGGAGACCCTGCGTGATCTGCTCGGCCGCAACTCGGCACATCCCGCCGTCATGTTCGACGCCAACGAATCCTGGAACCGTTCGCAGGCCGTCCGGTACGTGACCGCGCTGGAGCGCAAGGTCGATCTCGCCTGGATCGAGGAACCGGTGCGCCGATGGGACGCCGCCGGGCTCGCCTCGGTGCGCCGCGGCGTCCGCGCCGCCGTCGCCACCGGCGAGAACCTCACCGGCCTCGAGCAGTACCGGCCGTTGCTGGACGCCGACGCGGTCGACATCGTGCAGGTGGGCAACGTCTGGGGCATCACCCACTTCCTCCGGGTGGCCGCGGTGGCGCACGGCCGTGACCTGCCGGTCAGCCCGGTGGCCTACCACACCAACCCGGTGGCGCACGCGGCCGCGGCCGTACCGAACCATCTGGCCTTCGAGGTCCAGGGCCTCACCGCGCCGATCGGCGTCCGGGTGGACCAGGAGTACTGCGACGGAGGGATCGTTCTGGGCGACGAACCGGGAATCGGGATCCGGGTCGACGAGGACCAGATCGTCGCCGGCCGGACCGGCGACGCGTCCGCACCGGCCGCCGGGCCGCACGTCCGGCCCGGCCGCGCCGGGCTGCGCCTGGTTCCCGACTCGCCCCGGGACCGGTCGTGAGGCCGGCCCGGAACTAGGCCTGCTTCTCGCCGCCGGCGGGGTCGAACCGGCGTCGCTGCCAGGAACCGATGATGTGGTCGCGCATCGCCCGCTCCGCCGCGGCGACGTCCTGGCGGGCGATCGCGTCGACGACCGCGGCGTGCTGGTCGAGGGTCGAGCTGAACGCGCCCTCGTACTGCATTCCGTGGTATCTCGTGCTCTCCAGCGCCCGGCGGTACAGCCGCTTGGTGATGTTCTCGGCCAAGCGGTTCCGGGAAAGCTCCATCACCGTCAGGTGGAAGACCACGTCCGCCTCGTTGAAGGAGTCGCTCTCGTGCTGCATCTGCCGCATCACCTGCAGTGCCTGCTCGACGCGGGTCAGCTCCTCGGGCGTGCGGCCGGCGGCCACCGTGCCCGCCATGGCGGCCTCCAGGTTCCCCCGCACGACGGTCAGCTCGTCCAGCACGCCCAGTGACTCGTCGTTGTCGATGAGCGCGGAGAGCACGGTCGGGTCCAGCATGTTCCACGACCCGGACCGCGCCACCTGCGTTCCCCGGCCCTGACTGACGATCAGCAGGCCCTTCTCCTCGAGCCGCTTGGCCGACTCGCGGATCACCGTGCGGCTCACCCCGAAGTGCTCGCTGAGCGGGCCCTCGGGCGGCAGCAGCGCACCCTCGGCCAGCTGCCCGGTGACGATCAGCTCGACCAGCTCGGCCACCACCGCGACGCTCAGCCGCTCGGCTCGCCGGCGAGGAGGGAGCTTGAACGCGTCGGATGGAGCCGTCATGGCTGGTACCTTACCGACCGGGTGGCATCCGGGCCGGGCCGAAAGACGCGGTGTGGCGGCCGGTCGCCGCCACACCGCGGTGGACTCGCGCGATCAGCTCAGGCTGAACTTCTGGTTGGCCTGGCCGCTGCAGTCGTAGATCTGGACCTGCTGGCCGTTGCCGGTGCCCCAGACGTCGAGGCAGCGCCCGGACTGCACGCCGGTGATGGTGCCGTTGGAGTTCACGTTCCACTGCTGGTTGGACTGCCCGTTGCAGCTGTAGATCTGCACCGCCGAGCCGTTGCCCGAGCCGGCGGCGTCCAGGCACCGGCTGCCGTACACCATCAGCTGCTTGCTCGAGGTGAGGGTCCAGGCCTGGTTGGTCTGGCCGTTGCAGTCGTAGAGCTGGACGCGGGTGCCGTTGTTCTGGGACGCGTTCGGCACGTCGATGCATCGTCCCGACTGGGCGCCGACGATGCGGCCCGAGCCGCTCGGCGGGTTCGATGTGGTGGGGGAGACGGTCGGCGAGGTCGGCGAGGTCGTCGGGCCGGGGCCGCCCGAGTTGAGCGCGTTGAGGACCGACGTGTACGCGGCCTTCTTGTTGCCGTTGCCGTCGAACAGAAGCGGGCTCTCGCCGGAGCGCCAGGAGTCACTGTCCCGTACGCCCCACACCGTGATGCCGATGCAGCGGGACACGTTCATGCAGGCCTGGGTCAGCCCGGCGTACTGCGAGGTCGACGCGTTGGTGACGTCGACCTCGGTCAGGGCCACGTCCACGCCCAGGGCGGCGAAGCTCGACAGGGTGGTCTGGAAGTTGCCGGGCAGCGAGCTGCCGCCGGTGAAGTGGGTCTGCAGGCCCACGCAGTCGATCGGCACGCCGCGCGACTTGAAGTCCTGGATCATGCGGTAGACGCCCTGCGTCTTCGCGTACGACCAGTTCTCGATGTTGTAGTCGTTGTAGCAGAGCTTGACCGACGGGTCGGCGCTGCGGGCGGTGCGGAACGCCACCTCGATCCAGTCGTTGCCGGTGTTCTGCAGGTTGGACTGCCGGCGGCTGCCGTCCTCGTTGAACGCCTCGTTGACGACGTCCCAGGCGGCGAGCTTGCCCTTGTAGTGACCCATCACGCCGTTGATGTGATCGATCATCGCCTGGCGCAGGCTGCTGCCGCTGAGGCTCTGCATCCAGCCCGGCTGCTGGGAGTGCCAGGCGAGGGTGTGGCCGCGAACCTTCATGCCGCGCTGGGTGGCCCAGTTGTAGATCTGGTCGCCGGAGCTGAAGTTGAACTGGCCCCGGTTGGGCTCGGTCGCGTCCGGCTTCATCTCGTTCTCGGCGGTCACCATGTTGAACTCGCGTCCGGCGATCGTGCTGTACGTCGAGTTGCTCAACCGGCTCGCGGCGATCGCGGTGCCGAAGTACCGGCCCGACTGCGCGGCCGCCGCGCCCAGGGTGCTCGCCGCGGCGTTCGCGGCCGGGATCACCATCACGACGCCGGCGGCCGCGACGACGGCAGCGGCACTGAAGATCATCGATCGGACTCGTAATGACCGACGCCTCGGGGAGTCGTCGGAATGGACGGGGAAACCGGTTGCCACAATGGTCTCCATTCTCGGTTCTGCGTATCGGCGGCCGAGCACCGCACGCCGGGGCGGATCGCGGCCGTGCGTGCGAGGGGGAGTCGGTGTATCGCGCCACCGGGACCTGATAGCGATGTACTTCAATTGCACGCCATGCTGGCACGGCAACACTCCGGAAACAATGGGTTCCGGAAAACTTCCGGAACTTCCAGCGTCATCGCAGTCGAAATGCGTGACGATGTGCCCGAGTTGCGTGCGTTTTACGCCGACATCGCCTGACATCGGACGGCCGATCTTGGCGGAACCAGGGCACGGGCTTTGACCGAAAGTTACGGGATCTGAAGATCAGCAAGTTCTCGCTGAATTGTTGTTATGAAATGCGGTCGCCCCTGTCGGCATGGCATTTACTTGAATCTATGGGAGCGCTCCCGTACCGTTCCGAACATCGCGCTGTTAACGTTCACTACCCCTTTGTCCCCGGCATTCCCCCGTCCGGAAGGTTCCTTCCCCATGTCCATCCCCAGGCACGGTCGTCTCGCGTTGCTCGCCACCGCCGCGGCGGGCGTCGTCGTCGCCGCGAGCATCGCCGTGATCGGCACCGCGGACGCGGCAACCACGCTCGGCGCGTCGGCCGCGCAGAGCGGTCGCTACTTCGGCGCGGCGATCGCGGCCGGCAAGCTCGGCGACTCCACCTACACCGGCATCCTCAACCGCGAGTTCAACGCCGTGACGCCGGAGAACGAGATGAAGTGGGACGCCACCGAACCGTCCCAGGGCCGGTTCACGTTCACTAACGGCGACCGGATCCTCAACCAGGGGATCTCGATGGGCGCCAAGATCCGTGGGCACGCCCTGCTCTGGCACGCGCAACAGCCCTCCTGGGCGCAGTCGCTGTCGGGCAGCGCGCTGCGCAACGCCGCGATCAACCACGTCACCCAGGTCGCCACCCACTACAAGGGCAAGATCTACGCCTGGGACGTGGTCAACGAGGCGTTCGCCGACGGCGGCAGCGGCGGCCGCCGCGACTCCAACCTGCAGCGCACCGGCAACGACTGGATCGAGGCCGCGTTCCGGGCCGCCCGCGCCGCCGACCCGGGCGCCAAGCTCTGCTACAACGACTACAACACCGACGGCGTGAACGCGAAGAGCACCGGCGTGTACAACATGGTGCGCGATTTCAAGGCCCGCGGCGTGCCGATCGACTGCGTCGGCTTCCAGTCGCACCTGGGCACCGGCGTGCCCGGCGACTACCAGGCCAACCTGCAGCGGTTCGCCGACCTCGGGGTCGAGGTGCAGATCACCGAGCTCGACGTCGCCCAGGGCGGCAACCAGGCGAACATCTACGCCACGGTGACCAAGGCCTGCATGGCGGTTTCCCGCTGCGGCGGCATCACGGTGTGGGGGATCCGGGACAGCGACTCCTGGCGCACCGGCGAGAACCCGCTGCTGTTCGATTCCTCGGGCAACAAGAAGGCGGCGTACGCGTCGGTGCTGAACGCCCTCAACGCCGGCGGCCCGACCAACCCGACGACGCCGGTCACCACCACCCCGACGAGTAACCCGCCGTCCGGGGCCTGCGCCTCCGGCGTCTCGCTGAACTCCTGGAACGGCGGCTTCGTCGCCACCATCCGGGTGACCGCCGGGCCGGCCGCGGTCAACGGCTGGACGGTCAGCCTGACCCTGCCCGCGGGCAGCGCGGTCACCAGCACCTGGAACGCCACCGCCAGCGGCACGACCGGCACGGTCAGCTTCCGCAACGTGAGCTACAACGCCCAGATCCCGGCCGGCGGCTACACCGAGTTCGGCTTCCAGGGCACCGGCGCCGGACCGGGCACCGCCTCGTGCGCGGCCGGCTAGCGCACCGAGCGGGGAGCAGACCCATGAGAAGACAGTTCTGGTTGTCGGCCGCCCTCGCGGTCGCGGTCGCGGCCGGCCTCACCACGGTCGCGACCACCGCCGAGGCCGCCGCCGGGTGCCAGGTCACCTACACCGTGACCAACCAGTGGCAGGGCGGCTTCGGCGCCGGCGTGACCATCACCAACCTCGGTGATCCGCTCACCGGCTGGCAGCTGTCCTGGTCCTATGCCGCGGGCCAGACGGTGACCCAGCTGTGGAACGGCACCGTGACCCAGTCGGGAGCGCAGGTGACCGTCAGCAGCACCGGATACAACGGCGCCGTCCCCACCGGCGGAACCGCGAGCTTCGGCTTCAACGGATCGTGGACCTCCGCCAACCCGGCGCCGGCCGGTTTCAGCCTCAACGGCGTCGCCTGCACCGGATCCACCGCGCCGACCACCACCGCGCCGACCACCACCGCGCCGACCACCACAGCGCCGACCACCACCCCGGCGACGTCCGCCCCGCCCTCCAGCACGCCGAGCACCTTCGCCAACCCGGTCGTGTGGCAGGACTTCGCCGACGGCGACATCATCCGGGTCGGGGACGTGTACTACTACTCGGCGTCGACCATGCACTACTCGCCCGGCGCGCCCATCCTGCGCTCCTACGACCTGGTCAACTGGGAGTACGCCGGGCATTCGGTGCCACGGCTGGACTTCGACTCCAACGCGTACGACCTCAACGGCGGCCGCGCGTACGTGAAGGGCATCTGGGCCTCGGCCTTCAGCTACCGGCCCGGCAACGGCACGTACTACTGGCTCGGGTGCACCGAGTTCAACCGCACCTACGTCTACACGTCCACGGCGATCGGCAGCGGCTGGTCGAAGAAGGCCCGGATCAACAAGTGCTACTACGACGCCGGGCTGCTGTTCGACAACGACACCCCGTACGTCGCGTACGGCAACAGCACGATCAGCGTCGCGCAACTGTCGGCGGACCTGACCTCCGAGGTGCGCTCGCAGACCGTCTACACCACCCCCTCGAGCATCGGCACCCTCGAAGGCTCGCGCATGTACAAGCGCGGCAACTACTACTACATCTGGCTCACCCGGCCGGCCAACGGCCAGTACGTGCTGCGCTCGACCAGCCCGTGGGGGCCGTACGAGCAACGGCAGGTCCTGCTGAACCTGCCCGGCCCCCTGTCCGGCGGCGGCGTCCCGCATCAGGGCGGGCTCGTGCAGACCCAGAACGGCGACTGGTGGTACATGGCGTTCACCGACGCCTACCCCGGCGGCCGGATGCCGACCCTGGCCCCGATCACCTGGAGCAGCGACGGCTGGCCCGTCCTGCAGACCGTCAACGGCCGGTGGGGCGCCACCTATCCGCGGCCCAACCTGCCCTGGCACCCGCTGGCCCCGATGACCGGGTCGGACAGCTTCACCGCGGCCACGCTCGGACCGCAGTGGGAGTGGAACCACAACCCCGACACCGGCAAGTTCAGCGTCGGCAACGGACTGCGGCTGTCCACGGCCACGGTCACCGGCGATCTGTACAACGCTCGCAACACCCTGACCCGGCGCATCCAGGGGCCGTCCTCGACCGCGACGATCCAGCTGGACTACGGCGGCATGGCCAACGGCGACCGGGCCGGCCTGGCGATGCTGCGCGACCAGTCGGCCTGGATCGGCATTCGCAAGGACAACGGTGCGACCCGGGTGTCGATGACCAGCGGACTGACCATGTCGACCAGCGGCTGGACGACCACCGGCACCGGCGCCGAGCAGGCCGGCGCGACGGTCTCCGGCGGCAGGATCTGGCTGCGGGCGTCGGCGAACATCCAGCCCGGCTCCGGCCGGACAGCCACGTTCTCGTACAGCACCGACGGCAGCACCTTCACGCCGCTCGGTCCCGCTTTCACGCTCACCAACGACTGGCAGTTCTTCATGGGCTACCGGTTCGGCGTCTTCAACTACGCCACCGCCGCGCTCGGCGGTTCCGTGACCGTCAACCAGTTCGCCGTCTCCTGATTCGAGGAACCGTGATGTCCATCCGTAAACTCGCCGGGGGAGTGGCGGCGGCCGTGCTGGCCGGCGCCGTGGCCCTGGCCGTCGCGACAGCGGCGCCCGCCGACGCGGCCGTCACCGCCGGCTGCGGCAAGGCGCCCACCCTGACCAGCGGCACCCGCACGATCTCCAGCGGCGGCCAGAGCCGCTCCTACATTCTCCGGGTCCCGGACAACTACGACCGCAACCACCCGTACAAGCTGATCTTCGCCTTTCACTGGTTGAACGGAACCGCGAGCAACGTGGTCAGCGGCGGTTACTACGGACTCCAGCAGCAGTCGAACAACTCGGCCATCCTGGTCGCGCCGCAGGGCATCGACAACGGCTGGGCCAACACCGGCAACCGGGACCTCACCCTCGTCGACAACCTGACCTCGTTGATCGAGGGTGACCTCTGCGTCGACACGTCCCAGCTGTTCGCGCTCGGCTGGAGCTACGGCGGATCGATGAGCTACGCCGTGGCGTGTGCACGACCGGCGGTCTTCCGCGCGGTCGCGGTGCTCTCCGGCGCCAACCTCAGCGGCTGCAGCCCCGGCACCCAGCCGGTCGCCTACCTCGGGATCCACGGCATCCACGACAGCGTGCTCAACATCTCGCTCGGCCGGTCGATCCGGGACACCTTCGTCCGGAACAACGGGTGCACGGCGCAGAACCCGCCGGAACCGGCCCAGGGCAGCCTCACCCACATCGTGACGGCGTACGCGGGCTGCCGTGCCGGATACCCGGTGGCGTGGGCGGCGTTCGACGGCGACCACACCCCGGAGCCGGTGGACGGGACCACCTCGACCAGCGGCGCGCGGACCTGGGTGGGTGGCGAGGTCTGGAAGTTCTTCTCGCAGCTGACCAGCACCACGTCGTCCTCGCCGACGACACCGACGTCACCTACGTCACCTACGAGCTCGCCGAGCTCGTCGCCCACCGTCCAGCCTGGGGTCTGCTCGGCCGCGTACCGGATCACCGGGCAGTGGCAGGGCGGATTCCAGGCCGAAGTGACGGTGACGGCCGGCGCCGCCGCCCTGACCGGGTGGCGGGTGAGCTGGACGTTCGCCAACGGTCAGACGATCACCCAGATGTGGGGCGGCCGCAACACCGCCACCGGCAGCGCGCCGATCGTCGCGAACGAGACCTGGAACGGCAGTCTCGCCGCAGGGGCGTCCACCACGTTCGGGTTCCTCGGCACCTGGAACGGAACCAACAGCGTCCCGTCGGCGACCTGCGCCGCGGCCTAGCCGGCGGCGGAGAGGGCCTGCCCCGTGCCTCGGTGAGGCACGGCGCCGCAGGGGGATGAGGGGTGCTGCCGGACTGTCCGGCGGCACCCCGTCCGCTCCGCGGTCGCACGCGCCGCGGCCGGCCTGTTCGGCCTGGGACTCGCCGCGGCACCATCTCGACCGCGTCAACCAGGCGGCCGGCGTGGTCCTCGGTATCCAGAACCAATCCACCGGCCAGGGCGCGCCCGCGCTCTTCTGGGGCGACACGGGAACGCACGATCACCTCTGGACCATGACCAAGGTCTGACGACGGAGACGAGCCGGAGTTGGCGCCGGGGCTCCCGGTCCACCAACCAGGAGCCCCGGCGCCGGTCGGCCGGCGAGCCGCGGGAATGGGAAAGCGCGCGCCCGCGCCGCCATTGTCGCAATGCGCTTCCGGGCCGCTCAAGGTCGACCATTTCGGCGGCGCGCTCGTCACGTTTTTTCATCACCGGCCGCGACGTTTCGCGCGCGCCGGCCCGAGGTGTGGAATGTGTGCAGGTCAGCCCAGCGGCGGGCGAACGAAGAAAGAACTGTCCGACCGGAATACCGTGCTTCCGTCGGACTGGTCGACCCACATCTGATCGCCGATGTGGCGCAGGAAGAAGCCGCGGTAGTTGAACGACTCGAGCGACACCGAGCCGCCGATGGAACCGGCCCGGGCGCAGAACGTCGCGTCGTTCCGGAACAGGACGGTCCCGTCGTCCGGGCTCAGCCGCAGCCGGAACGACGAGTGCCGGAAGAAGGTGCCGTCCGGGCGGCGGAACGAGAAGCACGACGGGTCGGCCAGTCCCGCGACCACCCGCACGGAGGCCCGCTCCCGGGCCGCCGCGCCGCTCGCCGGGCCCACCGGGGTCAGCACGCCGGCGTCACCGTCCACGGCGACGTACCGCCCGGTGGCCCCGGCCGATTCCAGCGAGACCCGCCCGATCGTCAGCGTCGCGGCCGCGGGCGCACTCGTTCCGGTCAGGCCGTGCGGAGGCGACACGGCCGTTACCCACCCGGTCGTGGGCAGCGTGACACCGACGGCCAGGACTCCGGCGGTGACCGTCGTGACGACCGGGTGCGTCGCGGCCACCTGGAACGCGCGGCCCAGCCACATCGCGACGCCCGACGCGGCCTTGACCCCCGAGCCGGCGGCCGCGGCGCCGGAGAGGGCCTTGACCGCCACCGCGGCCCCGATCGCCGCCGGAACGGGCAGCAGGAGCAGCCCGGCGAGCAACCGGTCGGTGGGCAGCAGGCGCCCGGCGGCGCGGGCGCACACCGGGCAGGCCGGGACGTGCCGTCCGAGACGCTTTCGCCAGTACGGGTTCGGCGTTCCGTCCCACTCGGCCGCGATGTCGCCGAGCAGGTCGCAGCCGGGCATGGCCTCGAGCGCGGCGACGATCTGCCGGCTCGCCTCCAGTTGCTCGCGCATCCGCTGCATCCGTACCGCGGCGTGGGCGACGCTCGTCCCCAGCGCGGCCGCGACGTCGGCCCGGGAGAGCTCGCCGACCATCTCCAGCCACCACAGCGAGAACACCGTCCGCTCGTCGGCGCCCATCCACCGCAGCGCGTGCCCGACCTGCTGCCGCTGGGCGGAGAGCTCGACGCGCAGCAGCGCCGGCCCCTCCACGTCGGCGCCGGGATCCGGCCGGCCGAACGCCGTGTCCAGCGGGGCGCAGCGGCGGGCCGCGAGGTCCACGCGCGCCAGGTGACTTCCGATCTGGCGTACGGCGATCGCGGCCAGCCAGGGCCGGAAGCTGGCCGCCGAGCGCAGTTCGGAAATCTGCCGGAGGGCGCGGACCAGCACGTCCTGCACCACGTCGTCGGCGGCCGGGTCACCGGGCAGCGCCCGCCGGACGAGGTTGTAGACCATCGGCAGGTGCCGGCCGAACAGCTCGTTCAGCGCGGCCCGGTCGCCGCTCCGCGCGGCGACGACGAGTGCCTCCTCGTGACCGGGAAACGGCTGAGCCAATGCGATGTCCTGACTGTGCAAAGTAAAAGTGAACGCTCACAATCTGTGCCACATGCTAGGAGCGTCGCACCCCACATTCAAGACGATGGCTGCGAGTGACCTGGCCGGATACGTTTCAATCCGTTGGTCGAATTCCAATCTCGTGCACCGAGAGAAAGCGGGCCCGCGGGTCATGGCGGCGGCGGTCCCGGCGGGTTGGCGCCCGACCGTGCGCTGGCGCCGCCTCGAGAGTGTGGCGCCGTTCGGGCGGCATTGACTACCGGCAATACACGACGACCGGGCCGAGCGCGGCGTGACTTTCGCGGGGGCGTCCTCATAACGAGTTTTCAGTAAATAGTTGAACAGCAATGTTTCGATCGAAAGTTACGCTCGATTGGATCGCGCTCGGTATTGACCGGTTCGGTACAAGCTCGTAACCTCCTGCTTACGGTGCCAAAAGGTATCGATGAATCTCCGAAACTTCCGCGGCCACACGATGTTGGCCGTCATTTCTACGTGCGCATGAAGTGGTATCGAAAGGGGATTTACGGTGACGGGTCAGGTGCGTCTCGGCCGCAGATCATTTCTCGAACTGACCGCCGCGGCGGCGGCCGGGGCGGTCCTCGCCGGCTGCGGGGACGACGACGGCGGCAAAGCAGGATCGACCAAGAAGATCCGGTGGTGGCACATCGCCAACACCGACCCGATGTTGTCGGCGTGGGCGCAGATGGCTCGCCAGTTCGAGGCCTCGCACCCCGGCGTGAAGTTCGAGATCACGCCGCTGGAGAACGAGGCGTTCAAGACCAAGCTGACCACCGTCGTCCAGGCCGGCGACCCACCGGACATCTTCCACACCTGGGGTGGCGGGGTGCTCTTCCAGCAGGCCGACGCCGGGATGGTCAAGGACCTCACCGGGGATGTCGGCGCCTGGAAGGACACGCTGATCCCGACCGCGCTCGACGCGTACACGACCGGCGGGAAAACGTACGCGTCCGCGGTCGACACCGGGATGGTCGGCTTCTGGTACAACAAGGAGCTGTTCCAGCGGGCCGGGGTGAGCGCCGCGCCGGCCACCTGGGCGGACTACCTCGAGGCGGTCCGCAAGCTGAAGGCCGCGAAGGTCACGCCGATCGCGCTGGCCGGCAAGGAGAAGTGGCCGGGCCACTACTACTGGGCCTACCTGGCCATGCGGGTCGCCGGTCTGGACGCGCTGCGGCAGGCCGGCGTCGACAAGAACTTCAACACGCCCGACTTCGTCGCGGCCGGCGACCGCCTGGCCGAGCTCGTGGCTCTGCAACCGTTCCAGACCGGATACCTGGCCGCCGGCTACTCCACGGCGGACGGTCAGGCCGCGACCATGGGCAACGGCAAGGCCGCCATGGAGCTCATGGGTCAATGGGCGCCGGTCGTCGAGCGGGACAACTCGGCCGGCAAGAAGGGACTCGGCAGCAAGCTCGGCTTCTTCCCGTTCCCGGCGGTCGACGGCGGCAAGGGAAAGATCACCGACGCGTTCGGGGGCGGCGGTGGCTTTGCGGTCGGCAAGAACGCGCCGCCCGAGGCGATCGAGTTCCTGAAGTTCATCGCCCAGCCGGAGAACGCCCGCATCGAGGCGAAGACCGCGGGCGTGCTGCCGGTCGTCAAGGCCGCCCAGGACGCCGTCACCGATCCCAACCTCAAGCTGGTGGGCGACACGATGGTCAATTCGTCGGGCTTCCAGCTCTACCTCGACCAGGCCTATGCCCCCGCCGTCGGCCAGCAGGTCAACGACAGCGTGGCCGAGCTGCTGGCCGGCAAGTCGTCACCGCAGCAGGTCGTCCAGGCCATCACCACCGCGGCCAAGCAGGGCTGACCGGCGGTGCTCACCGACGAACGCCGGCCCGCGCCGGCCGCGGGGCCGGGGGTGGGGGGGGGGGGCGGGGGGGGGGGGGGGGGGGGGGTGAGGGGGGGGGGGGGGGGGAGGGGGGGGGGAGGGGGGGTGTTGTTGGTGTGTTTTTCTCCGACTTGGGT